>NZ_VLLC01000022.1:0-2003 GCF_007830435.1 Desulfobotulus alkaliphilus
TCCTTATACAATCATATCAATGCCAGAATAGAGCGTTTTATCACCTATTATAATTTTATGGGTTTTTCTCTGCCTGAAATTAAAATCAATCCCGATGATGCCATCTATACAATGGAGCGTCTTATTTCAGCGGTAGAGGTTTCTGGATACGCTCTCTATCTCCTGATCGATGAATACGACAACTTTGCCAACACCATTCTCATGTCTTCTGCCGACAAAAAAGAAGATTATGACAAGCTTGTTAAGGAAGAGGGTGTTTTAAGAACGGTTTTCAAGGCAGTAAAGGCCCTCACCTCCGGCACCATGATTGACAAGGTTTTTATTACAGGTGTTTCGCCTGTTGTTTTAAGCGATATTACAAGTGGTTACAATGTTGCAAAAAGTGTTTACCATAAACCACTTCTGAATGATCTTTGTGGTTTCAGTGAAAAGGAGATTAGGGCCGAGATTGAGAACATTGTTAAAAACCGAAATTCCAAGGATTTAATTTCTGAAGGTGAAGCAGCCATAGAAGATGCTGTCAATACCATGAGAAGCTTTTACAATGGCTATCTTTTTTCCATTGAGGCAGATGAATTTATTTATAATCCAACCATGTGCATTTACTTTTTTGAAGAATTTGCAGGCAATGGAAAATATCCCAAAGAAATGCTGGATTCCAATCTTTCCACAGATCAGGCAAAACTCAGCTACATTGCCAGCCTCAATGGGGGGCAGGCACTGATAATCAATCTCATGGAAAAGGAAGACAGCGTTGTCATTAAAAGTGTTCAGAGATCCTTTGGCATTGAAGAAATTCTTTTTGACAGCTCACGGGACAGGCAGTTTTTAACATCATTTCTTTATTATTTCGGAATTTTAACCATTGCCGAAGAAACGCCGGATCTTGAAACAAGGCTTAAAATACCCAATATGGCGGTGAAGGGCCTTTATGCAGATAAGCTGTGTAATCTCTTGCTGCCCGATTCAGAGGAAAGGGATGCGGGCAGGCTTGCGGCAAAAAAGGTCTTTCAGAAAGGGGACATGCAGCCCCTTTGTGACTTTGTGGAGAAAAAATATTTTAAAGTTTTCAGCAACCGGGATTACATCCTTGCCAATGAGCTGACCCTGAAAACCGCCTTTCTCACCCTCCTTTACAATGATATTATTTTTCTGATGGATTCAGAATCAGAAATTTCAAGAAGATATTCCGATCTTACCATGATCATCCGTCCGGATAAGAGATACGGCAGGGTGTATGATGTTTTGATTGAATTCAAGTTTGTAAGCCTTAAAGAGGCGGGCTTATCCGGCAAAGAAGCACTGGCTTTAAGCGTGGATGAACTCAAATCCCTTCCTTCCATCGGTGAAAAGATGAAAGAGGGAACAGAACAGGTGACGGATTACGGGGCAAGGCTTGAAGAAAAATATAAAAATGTAAGACTTCAGAAGTTTGTGGTAACAGCCCTTGGGTTTGACAGGGTGTGTTTTGAAAAGATTGGAGAAGCACCTCCTTTGCCGGAATAATAGATCCTTAAGGCTCCCTCTATCCCTCTGTGTGGTGGCTTCGAGAGCCTCAGCCACCGGGAGAAGCCCGCAAAGCCGCTGGCTGAGGCCCTCGAAGTCATGGGAAGAGGCCCACAAATCCGCTGGCTGAGGCCCTCGAAGCCATGGGAAGAGGCCCACAAATCCGCTGGCTGAGGCCCTCGAAGCCAGGGGGAGAAGCCCTCAAATCCGCTGGCTGAGGCTCTCGAAGCCAGGGGGAAAAGCCCCCAAATCCGCTGACTGAGGCACTCGAAGCCAGGGGGAGAAGCCCCCAAAGCCGCTGGCTGAGGCTCTCGAAGCCAGGGGGAAAAGCCCGCAAATCCGCTGGCTGAGGCTCTCGAAGCCAGGGGGAAAAGCCCCCAAATCCGCTGACTGAGGCTCTCGAAGCCATGGGAAGAGGCCCACAAATCCGCTGGCTGAGGCCCTCGAAGCCAGAGGGAAAAGCCCGCAAATCCGCTGGCTGAGGCCCTCGAAGCCAG
>NZ_VLLC01000022.1:2013-4149 GCF_007830435.1 Desulfobotulus alkaliphilus
CAAATCCGCTGGCTGAGGCCCTCGAAGCCAGAGGGAAAAGCCCGCAAATCCGCTGGCTGAGGCCCTCGAAGCCAGGGGGAAAAGCCCTCAAATCCGCTGGTTGAGGCCCTCGAAGCCAAGGCTGCGGTGAGGATAAATAATTTGCAGGTCAGGCACTTTTACCCATATCTAAATCTCAAGTTCAATCATGGCCCGACAACATTCAGGCCATTGGCATCCATAAAACAGTGGTTCAGCCGGGGTATGAATCAAAACAGAAAAAGAGGGGATTCCCATGAAAAAATTACCCATTGGTATTCAGAGTTTTGAGGCCATGCGTTCGGAACCCCACTATTATGTCGATAAGACCTGCTTTGTGAAAACGCTCATGGATTCAGGGAAGTACTATTTTCTTTCACGGCCAAGGCGTTTTGGAAAAAGCCTTTTTGTGGATACCCTGCGTCAGGCTTTTTTAGGCAAAAAAGAGTTTTTTCAAGGCCTCTACCTTGAAAACAACTGGGACTGGAACACGGCATACCCTGTGATTCACGTAAGCTTTGGCAGCGGTGTCATGGGGTCTCTGGAAGAGCTTGAACTGACCCAGATGGAAATTCTTGGCCGCAATTGCAGGCTTTACGGCATTGAGCATCTTGATTCCCCAACCATCAAGGGAAAATTTTTTGAGCTGATCGAAAGGCTCCATGAAAAACATGGGCAGAAGGTTGTGGTACTTATAGATGAATACGACAAACCCATCCTTGATAATATTGCCAATAAAAGCCTTGCCATAGAAATCCGTGAAAAACTGAAAAACCTCTATTCCGTATTAAAAGATGCGGATGTTCACCTGAAATTTGTTTTTATTACAGGGGTAAGCAAGTTTTCCAAGGTGTCCCTTTTCAGCGGACTCAATAACCTTCAGGATATTACCATGAATCCGGCCTGTGCCACCCTCTGCGGTTATACCCAGAAGGAACTTGAGACGGTGTTTGCGGATCAGCTGGAAGGCCTTGATAAGGAGAGAATACGCCAGTGGTACAACGGCTATGCCTGGCTTGGGGAAAAGGTCTATAATCCCTTTGATATCCTTCTTTATTTCAGTGAAAGGCAGTTTCGCTCCTTCTGGTTTGAAACGGGAACCCCCAGTTTTCTCATCACCCTTCTCATGGAAAAGCATTACAGCATCCCTTCCATCGAGCAGCTTTACCTTGGCGAAGAGCTGATCGACAGCTTTGATGTGGACCGCATCCGTGTGGAAACCCTTCTGTTTCAGACAGGTTATCTCACCATAGAGCGGATGGACGAAAAGATGGTGGGCCGCAGAACCTATCAGCTTGCCTACCCCAACATGGAGGTAAAAAGCAGCCTGAACCGCTGGATTTTAAACGAGCTGGTGGAGGATGTGGTGGCCAAAAGCGCCAACGAGACCCGCCTGATACGGGCCATACAGACAAAATCCTTTAATGATTTAAGGGATATTTTCCACCGTTTTTTTGCCTCCATCCCCCATGACTGGTACAGAAAAAATGAGCTGTCGGGATATGAGGGCTATTATGCCAGCATTTTTTACTGCTATTTTGCCGCCTGCGGATTTGAGATCCGCACGGAAGATGCCACCAATCATGGCCGCATGGATTTAAGCCTGTTTTATGATGATATCTGCTGCATTTTTGAATTTAAGGTTCTTGAAAATGCAGGGGAGGGCAGTGCCATGGCCCAGCTTAAAGACAAAAAATACCATGAAAAATATCAGGGTTCCCGTAAGGAAATTTATCTTGTGGCTGTGGAGTTTTCTAAAAAAGACAGGAATATTGAAAATTTTGATGTGGAGAAAGTTTCGTAATTATTCAGAAGCAACCCACGCCGTGTTACGGCGTTTTGTCATTAAAGTAACTTTTGAAGTTACTCAGAAGCTTTTTCCCTCTTCCAGAGGTGGTGGGGGAAAAACTGGCATCCTCAAGGCCCCCTCTCCCTCTGGGTGGTGGCTTCGAGTGCCTCAGCCACCGGGAGAGGCCCCCAAAGCCGCTGGCTGAGGCCCTCGAAGCCAGGGGGAAAAGCCCTCATCCGCTGGCTGAGGCCCTCGAAGCCAGGGGGTTGCCTGTCCGGCACATAGGCTTTCTGCGTAGATTTTTATAATGCCATGGTTTCTTTTGCCTG
>NZ_VLLC01000022.1:4699-7497 GCF_007830435.1 Desulfobotulus alkaliphilus
CCTCGAAGCCAGGGGGAAAAGCCCTCAAATCCGCTGGCTGAGGCCCTCGAAGCCAGGGGGAGGCTATGATGAAGTTGCCTGCCCCTACGAATGGTTTTTACGGCCCTGTTTTGTAGGGACACCCTTTACGGGTGCCCGTCAACAATCGTAAAATCTGATCATGCAATTTCCATGGTTTAAAGTTCCTATGGCTGAAAGATAGGGATAATGAGATAAAAATTAAGATTACGCAGGTATGACGGAATTTAATTATAAGGAATAGATATGAAAATCAGCATTTTCGGAACCGGCTATGTGGGCCTTGTCACAGGGGCCTGCCTTGCGGAAGTGGGGCATCGGGTGATGTGCATGGATGTGGATGCCCGAAAGATTGAGAATCTGAAACAGGGTATCCTGCCCATCTGGGAGCCGGGTCTGGATGCCATTGTGAAGCGCAATGTGGAGGATAACCGTCTGTTTTTTACCACCAGCGCCAAAGAAAGCGTTGCCCATGGTCAGGTGCAGTTCATCGCCGTGGGCACACCGCCGGATGAGGATGGTTCCGCAGATCTTCAGTATGTCCTTGCCGTGGCAAAGGACATTGCCACCCACATGGACGGCTATCGGGTTGTGGTGAATAAATCCACCGTGCCCGTTGGAACGGCAGACAGGGTACAGGAGGCCATGGAAGCCGCCCTTAAGGAAAGGGGTGTGGATTTTGCTTTTGATGTGGTTTCCAATCCGGAGTTTCTGAAAGAAGGCGCTGCGGTGAATGATTTTTTAAAGCCGGATCGCATCATTATCGGTACGGTATCGGAAAAGGCACAGGGGCTGATGCAGGAGCTGTATGAGCCTTTTAACCGGAATCACCAGCGCAATATTTTCATGGATGTCCGTTCTGCGGAGCTGACCAAGTATGCGGCCAATGCCATGCTTGCCACCAAGATCAGCTTCATGAATGAGCTTGCCAATATGGCGGAAATCTTAGGCGCAGACATAGAAAAGGTGCGTACGGGCATTGGCTCAGATCCCCGCATTGGCTATCATTTCATCTATCCCGGCTGCGGTTATGGCGGGTCCTGTTTCCCTAAGGATGTGAAGGCCCTTGAAAAAACCGCTGCCCAGATCGGATACGGGGCAGAGCTTCTCAAGGCCGTTGAAGCCGTGAACAATCGTCAGAAGGAAGTGCTGTTCAAAAAGCTGGTAAAGCTTTTTGATGGGGTTGAAAACCTGAAGGATAAAACCATTGCCCTCTGGGGCCTTGCTTTCAAGCCCAACACCGATGACATGCGTGAAGCCCCCAGCCGGACCCTTATGGAAAGGCTCTTTCAGGCCGGGGCAAGGGTGCAGGCCTTTGATCCTGTGGCCATGGAAGAGGCGGCCCGGATTTACGGGGAAAGGCCGGATCTTGTTCTCTGCCCGGACAAATATTCGGCCCTCAGCGGTGCCGATGCTCTGGTGATCTGTACGGAGTGGCCCCAGTTTCGGGCTCCGGATTTTGATGAGATGGAAAACCGCCTGAAAAACCGGATTCTTGTGGATGGCCGAAACCTCTATGCGCCGGAGCGTCTGCGTTCCGCAGGCTGGACCTATGAGGCCATTGGCCGCCCTTGAAAGGTTTAATTCCTATGAAAATACTGGTAACAGGTGTTGCGGGTTTTATTGGTATGCACCTTGCCAAATCTTTGCTGGAAAGAGGCGAAGAGCTTGTCGGCATTGACAACATGAATGATTATTATGCCGTAAGCCTGAAGGAAGACCGTCTGAAACAGCTGGAAGGCTTTGAAAGATTTCATTTCATCCGCATGGATCTTGCAGATCGCAAGGCCATGGAAGCCCTTTTTGCGGACAATGAATTTGATCAGGTCGTCAATCTGGCCGCTCAGGCGGGTGTGCGGTATTCGCTGCAGAATCCCCATGCCTATGTGAACAGTAATGTGGTGGGTTTTTTGAATATTCTTGAAGGCTGCCGCCACAATGGCGTGAAGCATCTGGTATATGCCAGCTCTTCCAGTGTATATGGCTCCAACAGCCGTATGCCTTTCAGTGTTCATGACAATGTGGATCACCCTGTCAGCCTTTATGCCGCCACCAAAAAATCCAATGAGCTGATGGCCCATACCTACAGCCATCTGTATGGTCTGCCCGTAACGGGTCTTCGGTTTTTTACGGTGTACGGACCCTGGGGAAGGCCGGATATGTCTCCTTCCCTTTTTGCTTCCGCCATTCTCGAAGACCGCCCCATACAGGTATTCAACGGGGGGCGCATGCAGCGGGACTTTACCTATATTGATGATATTGTGGAGGGTGTTGTCCGGGTTATGGATGTGGTTCCTGAGCCAGATCCCGCCTATGACAGCAGCAATCCTGATCCCTCATCCAGCCATGCTCCCTTCAGGGTTTATAATATCGGCAATCATGAGCCCGTTGAGCTGATGACCTTTATCGAAACCATTGAAAAGGCAATGGGAAAAAAGGCCATCAAAAACATGATGCCCATGCAGCCCGGAGATGTGCTTGCTACCTGGGCAGATATCCGTGAACTGTATGCTGTGACGGGTTTCAAACCCTCTACGCCGCTGGAGGATGGGATAGGTCGCTTTGTTCGCTGGTTTAAGGATTACCATTCAGAAAAATAAGGTGCGTTCTCCTGCCAGTTTTACTGTAATCCACAGGTCTTTTTATTTGGGAGGGGGCCTTGAGGATGGCTTTTTTTCTCCCCTCTCCCGCTGGCTGAGGCTCTCGAAGCCAGGGGGAGAAGCCCCCAAAGCCGTTGACTGAGGCCCTCGAAGCAGGGGGAGAAGCTCCCAAAGCCGTTG
>NZ_VLLC01000022.1:7855-60327 GCF_007830435.1 Desulfobotulus alkaliphilus
CCCCAAAGCCGCTGACTGAGGCCCTCGAAGCCAGGGGGAGAAGCCCCCTAAAGCCGCTGGCTGAGGCCCTCGAAGCTAGGGGGAGCCTATGATGAAGTTGCAGGCGCAAGGCCTGCCCCATGAATGGTTTTACGGCCCTGTTTTGTGTAGGGGCACCCTTTACGGGTGCCCGCAGGCAAAGGTATAATCTGGTCGTGTATCATTGCTTAAGGTCCATATGGCTGAAAGGCAGTGGTAATTAGAAAATGAAAAGAGTAATTATGTCATCTCCCTATCGTTCCTGTAAGGAAAAACTTGTGTCCTCCCCCCGCACCTGGCTCATTACGGGGGTGGCGGGTTTTATCGGCTCCAACCTCCTTGAAACCCTTTTAAAGCTCAATCAGAGGGTTGTTGGTCTGGATAATTTTGCCACAGGCCACAGCTATAATCTGGATGAGGTGCGGTCTTCTGTTTCAGATATCCAGTGGCAGGCCTTTTCATTCATTGAAGGGGATATCTGTGATCCGGAGACCTGTGGCAGGGCCTGCGAAGGTATAGACCATGTGCTGCATCAGGCTGCCCTTGGCTCGGTTCCCAGATCCCTTGAAGATCCCCTCACAACCAATAAGGCCAACATCGATGGTTTCCTGAACATGCTTGTGGCCGCACGGGATGCGGGCGTGAAAAGCTTTACCTATGCCGCATCCAGTTCCACATACGGAGATCATCCGGGGCTTCCCAAGGTGGAGAACACCATTGGAAAGCCCCTGTCTCCCTATGCTGTCACCAAATATGTGAACGAGCTGTACGCCGATGTTTTTTCACGCTGCTATGGTTTTCATGCCATCGGTCTCCGGTATTTCAATATCTTTGGAAAACGTCAGGACCCCGCCGGAGCCTATGCCGCTGTAATCCCCAAATGGACGGCGGCCATGATTGCAGGGGATACGGTTTTTATCAACGGAGACGGAGAAACCAGCCGGGATTTCTGCTTCATTGAAAATGCGGTGCAGGCCAATCTGCTGGCTGCAGTGGCAGGGAATGAGGCAACAAATCAGGTGTATAATGTTGCCGTAGGCGGCAGAACCACCCTGAATGAGCTTTTTCTTTATCTGAGAGAAGCCCTGAAGGCCAATGGCATTCATTATGATAAAAAGCCCGTGTATCGGGATTTCAGGGCAGGGGATGTGCGCCATTCCCAGGCGGATATAGAAAAGGCAGGTAAACTTCTGGGCTATGGGCCTGCCTTTACCATCCGGGAGGGCATTCTGGAAGCCATGCCGTGGTATGTAACAAAAGGTGTGTAGGGGCAGGCCTTGCGCCTGCCAGAAGGGAGCCGGGTCCTTTAACTTGAGAGAACCCCGAGGCTCTTTTGCCCTCATCCCTGGCCCTTCTCCCAGTGGGAGAAGGGAGAAAACATCCATCCTCAAGGCCCCCTCTCCCTCTGGGAGAGGGTAGGGGTGAGGGTCCCATAAAGAAATCTTGCCCAAGGAGAGAAAAGCAAGGGCCTGTGGGTAAATATAAGACCAGAGGGAGCCTTGCGGATGCTTTCGTTTTCCTTCGGGTACCCGTGAAGGGTACCCCTACAAAAAAATGACCAGGAGATACAATGCTGACCTTCGAAAATATACAACCGGCCATTGTTGGCCTTGGCTATGTGGGCCTGCCCCTTGCTGTGGAATTCGGCAAAAAAAGAAGTGTTCTGGGTTTTGATATCAATGAAAAGCGCATTGCAGAGCTGCGCAGCGGAAAAGATCATACCCTTGAAGTCAGTGAAGATGAAATGGCTGAGGCCAGCCTTTTATCCTTCACGGCAGATCCCAGGGAGCTTGGCACCTGCAATGTCTTTATTGTGACGGTTCCAACCCCCATAGATGAGTACAAAAATCCGGACCTCACCCCGCTGGTCAAAGCCAGTGAAGCCATAGGCCGTATCCTCAAAAAAGATGATATTGTCATTTATGAGTCCACCGTTTACCCCG
Source organism: Desulfobotulus alkaliphilus (assembly GCF_007830435.1). Lineage (GTDB taxonomy): Bacteria > Desulfobacterota > Desulfobacteria > Desulfobacterales > ASO4-4 > Desulfobotulus > Desulfobotulus alkaliphilus. The sequence goes on from NZ_VLLC01000022.1 coordinate 9,817, forward strand.
GCGCCACCGAAGAAGTCTGTGTTCCTGTGCTGGAAAGGGTCTCCGGCCTTGTGTTCAACCAAGACTTTTACGCAGGGTACAGCCCGGAGCGCATCAATCCCGGAGACAAGGAACACCGGGTAAGTACCATTAAAAAAGTGACGGCAGGCTCCACGCCTGAAGTGGCGGAACTGGTGGATGCCCTTTACCGGGAAATTATCACCGCAGGCACCCACAAGGCCAGCAGCATCAGGGTGGCAGAGGCCGCCAAGGTTATAGAAAATACCCAGCGGGATGTGAATATTGCTCTCATTAATGAGCTGGCCCTTATTTTCAATAAGATGGGGATAGATACGCAAGCCGTACTGGAAGCCGCAGGTACCAAGTGGAACTTTCTTCCCTTCCGGCCCGGCTTGGTGGGCGGGCACTGCATTGGGGTTGATCCCTATTATCTCACCCACAAGGCGCAGGCCATTGGCTATCATCCGGCCATGATTCTGGCGGGAAGGCGCATCAATGATGGCATGGGCCCCTATGTGGCTTCCCAGCTTGTAAAGGCCATGATGAAAAAACGTATCCATGTGGCAGGTTCCCGTGTTCTGCTCATGGGCCTGACCTTCAAGGAAAACTGCCCGGATCTGCGCAACACCCGCATCGTGGACATTATGCAGGAGCTTTCCGATTACGGCGTGGATGTGGATGTGTATGATCCCTGGGTGAATCCGGAAGAGGCCTTTGAAGAGTACGGCATCCGGCCTGTGGAAAGCCCTGAAAAGGGCAGGTATGATGGGGTGATTCTGGCCGTGGCCCATCAGCAGTTCCGGGAGATGGGGGAGGCAGCCATCCGGTCTATGGGAAAAGAAGACCATGTTCTCTATGATCTGAAGTATGTCCTGACGGCGGAAGAGGCGGATCTCAGGTTATAGCGACATCCTGTAATAGCAAACATGCGCCTTTTTTCTCAGCTTTGCGGCCTGGCACTCAGGCCACAAACAGGATCTGATCAATGTGCAGAAGCCTGCTGGCCTGTTTTTCAGGCGCCCCTGCGGTACTCTTTAAGCATCTCCAGCTCTTTTGGATTCAGGTTGGATAATAAAAGAGACATTCTGCGGATGGGAATATGGGAGAAGGACATGACCGGTTCAAAAATCTGGTCCGCAACAATGGAATACTGGTGCGACTGGAGCCGGAAGTAGAGATTTTTGCAGCTCAGTATGAGAGCTTCGTTGGTGTGCGGAGACTTGGCTGGCCAATGCAGATTGGATACATAGGAAAATGAAAGGCCAGCATCGCTGATGTCAAGAACCTGCCCGATGCGTATGGGATTGGAATTTAGAATGGCAACCGCATTGGGAAGGGCTTTGAATCTCGTGTGCCTGCGCCTTTCAGCGCCTGCCGGGGGGATCTCGCTCATGGTTTGTGTCCTGTGTGCATCGTTAAATGTTTGCTGATATATCAACTGAATATTAAAGCATATTGTTTTCATAGATACCATGTCCTATATATAAAAAACAAGTCGATTTTATGAATATTTATCGGGAAAGCACACAGGCCTTTTTGCTGAGAGTGTAGTTGCAATTTTTTGATACCTGAAATATAAACACCGTAAACAGTCTGGATGAAAACAGGAAAAGCATGAAAATACTGGTAACGGGTGGTGCGGGCTACATTGGCACCCATACCCTTGTGTCGCTTCGGCAAAGTGGTTTTGATGTCCTTGTGCTGGATAATTTTTCCAACAGTTCTCCCGTGTCTCTGGTCCGTGTGGCTGAAATAACGGGAAAGCCCGCATCCTTTGTTGAGGGAGATGTCCGGGACAGGGAGCTTCTGGCATCGGTTTTTGAAGAGCACCGCATCCATGCGGTGATTCACTTTGCGGGTCTTAAGGCTGTGGGGGAGAGTGTGGAAAAGCCCCTTGCCTATTATGATAACAATGTGTACGGAACGCTGGTCCTGTGTCAGGCCATGGCAGAAGCCGGGGTTTTCCAGCTTGTGTTCAGTTCTTCCGCAACGGTTTACGGAGAGCCGGATACCATGCCCATCCGTGAAGATTTCCCCACAGGCAGGCCCTCCAACCCCTATGGCCGGTCCAAGCTGATGGTGGAAGAGATTCTTAAAGATCTCAGCCTTTCCGATTCCCGCTGGTCCATCGCCCTTCTGCGGTATTTCAATCCTGTGGGTGCCCATGAAAGCGGTCTTATCGGTGAAGACCCGGCAGGAATACCCAATAATCTCCTGCCCTATATCAGTCAGGTAGCCGTGGGGCGGCTTGAGCGTCTGGCCGTTTACGGCAATGACTATCCCACGGCAGATGGTACGGGTGTGAGGGATTATATCCATGTCATGGACCTTGCTATGGGCCATGTAAAGGCCCTGCGCGCCATTGTCCAGCAGCAGGGCGTTGGTGTCTGGAATCTTGGTACGGGCAGGGGAACATCCGTTCTGGAGATGATCTCTGCCTTTGAAGCCGCATCCGGCAAAAAAATTCCCCATACCTTTGCGCCCCGAAGACAGGGGGATATTGCTGCCTGCTGGGCAGATCCATCCAAAGCCCAAAAAGAACTGGGATGGAAGGCCGAAAGAAACCTTGTGGATATGATGCAGGACACCTGGCGCTGGCAGTCAGGGAATCCGGATGGGTATGGTGATATCGTATGAACTTGTCCTTTAAAAATCAGCTTCTTTGTGATGCCTTGAAAGCACAGATGCATGGCCGGTCATTTGTCTGGCCATCCGGTCTGCCCGAAGGTTTCTGGGATGAGCTGATGGCCGAAGCGGAAGATCAGGGCCTTTTTTTTCTCTTGGGCAGCTCTCTTTTGGAGGGCATGGATTTGTATGGAGACATGGAGGCTAAGGAAAAATGCGCTGTAAGGCTCAAAGGATATGAAAATCGCTCCTTTCAGCTTTCCATAAAACTCCTTAAAATTCTCGGGCTGCTTCAGGCTGAAGGGATTGTTGCCGTACCTGTGAAGGGGCCTTTGCTCGCGGAATACCTGTACGGAGACGTGGCAAAAAGAACCTTTGCGGATCTGGATATTTTTATTTATGAAAAAGATCTTTTCAGTGCTGTGGAGATTCTGGAAAAGGCAGGGTATAGTCCTGAGCTGAAACTGAGTTCCCGTGAGATGAAGAAGTTTTCAAATCAGGAATATGATTTCAAGCTGTATGATGCAAAGTCCCACACCATTGTGGAGTTGCACTGGGAACTTTCAGGGAGATACACGAAAAAACCAATGATACTGGAAGATTATGCAGGAAGGCTAGAAAAGGCATCCGTTCTGGGCAAGGTGGTAGATAAACTCCCGGACTCCATTGATTTCATCTACCTCTGTCTGCATTCGGCCAAGCATTGTTTTGAGAGATTTGAAATGCTTTATGCCATTGCCATATATTATCAAAAGTTTTCAGAAGAAGAGCTGGACGCTCTGCTGGAAATCGTTTCCTCCATGAAGTGCAGGAAAATTTTTCTTTTTTCCCTTTATATGTGCCATAGACTACTCGGTCTTGATCTGTCAGGGCATATTACCTCAGAATCAGCCAGATATTCTTATTTCGACACACTTGTGTGTCGCGTTCTTTATTTTATTGAAAACAGACATGATCTTTCCGATACAAGGTTTTCCACAACGCATATCCGTTTGCAGGACAGCGTTTTATTGAGGGGGGCTTTCATTTTTCGCTTGATTTTTACGCCAACATGTAAAGAATGGCATCTATTCAGGCTGCCTTATCGCCTTACCTTCCTCTACCGATGGATAAGGCCCTTTCGGCTTGCTGTGGCCTATGCGCAAAAGCGACTTTTTGCAAAGACTTCCGTCCGTACCGGAGGGCAGAGATGAACCAGAAAAATTACCGTGTAGGGGATATCCGTATTCGCTTGTATTCAGAACTTGAAATTACTGATAAAACCTTTGCTCCGAAGTTTGCCTTGTTTGAGGACACAGGGGGGCCTGCGGAAGACGAGGTTGTGCTGCGCCATCACTTCCATATTCCAGAACTGGATGCACATGGTTTTGAAAAAAAGGTATATGAGAAATCACCGTGGGTGATTTATAAAAATGGGGATCAGTGGGTGTATATCCTTGAAACCAGCCCTGATCCGGATAAAAAAGAAATCCGTCAGCTCACCATTTTCAATAGGGACCACACGGAAGCAGATATCTACAATGGAGAGTTGAACAGCCGGGCCTGGCTCAATGGCGGGATGGGGTCTCTGACCCTTGCACCTACGGATCAGATTTTTCTGTCCCGTGTCCTTGCGGACCGTAACGGCTGCTTTCTGCATTCAGATGGCATAAAGCTTGATGGCTCAGGTTTTCTTTTTGCCGGGCACTCCGGTGCAGGTAAATCCACCATTGCCACCCTTTTGCAGGACAAGGCAGAAATCCTCTGTGACGACAGAATGATTATCCGGAAAAAAAGATCCGATGACAGATACCACATATACGGTAACTGGAGCCATGGTACTTTGCCCATTGTTTCTCCGGCCTCTGCTCCCCTGAAAGCCCTTTTTTTCCTTGAGCAGTCACCGGACAATGCAATTCTTCCTTTAGATTCCCGCATGGATGCCATACAACGCTTCCTTGCCGTTCTCATAAAGCCCATGGTCACAAGGGACTGGTGGGAGAAAATGCTGGATCTGGCCGAAGATATCGTAGATTCTGTTCCCTGTTACAGGTTGAAATTTGATAAAAGTGGAGATATCTACCAGCATATCCGGAAGCTGGTATGAACTGGGCCGGTGTTTTTATTATATGAAACCAAGGCCTGCTTAAGACTCCTTCTTCCATTGGGCTTATCTTCACCCACAGGTCGGATTTCAGAAATTCGGGGTGGGAATATGGAGAAAATGGTGGGCCACAGACCTGCTTTTCTCCCTTCTCCCACTGGGAGAAGGGTCGGGGTCCGTTGCCGGGTGCATTTAATATCGGAAGTTATTGTATGCGTAACAAGTTCTGTCCAGCAAGGTGGTAGGTTTATGGCATCTGATTATATGAAGACGGAAAGTCTGGGGTCTTCTGCATCCTGGCCTGGAAAAAACAGCCTTTTGCCCCACCTTGACATGGAACTTACGGAACGCTGTAACAACAGATGTATCCACTGCTATATCAATCAGCCGGAAAATGATGCCCAACTGAAGGTAAGGGAACTCTCCACAGATGAGATTAAGGCTATTGTTAAAGATGCGGCAGGCCTTGGTTGCATGTCCATCCGTTTTACAGGAGGAGAACCCCTTCTGCGGGAAGATTTTTCTGAAATATATCTTTTTACGAGAAGGCAGGGTATCCGTGTTACCCTGTTCACCAATGCAACCCTCATGGATGAAGCCCTCACGGATCTCTTTGTGAAATATCCACCGGGCAGCCCTGTGGAAGTTACCCTCTACGGCATGACTTCGGATAGCTATGAAGCCATATCCCTTGTAAAAGGCAGCTTTGCAAAGGCCATGGCAGGCATTGGCCTGTTAAGGAAAAAGGGGATTCCCTTTTATGTGAAAAGTATATACTTTAAGGGCCGGGAAGCGGATAAGGAGGCCTTTGCGGATTTTGTGGAAAAAGATCTTTCAGCAGATACGCCACCGGCTTTTTCCATGAATTTTGATCTGAGGGCGAGAAGGGATATGCCCGCCAAGGTGGACTTCATTAAATCCCTGCGGGTTTCTCCTGAAGAATCTGTAGTGGCTCTGGAGAAATATAAAGATGCGTACATCAAAGACAGCAGGCGATTTGCCCGGAAGTTCATGGGGCCTGCCGGAGACAGGCTCTTTAACTGTGGCTGCGGCAAGGGCGGGAGTGTGGATGCCTATGGCTTTTTTCAGCCCTGTCTTCTTCTTCGTCACCCGGAATCGGTGTATGATTTAAAAAAGGGTTCCTTTAAACAGGCTCTGCAGGTCTTTTTTCCTGAACTGCGGGAAAAAATATCCACCAATGGAAAATATCTGCAACGCTGTGCAGGGTGTTTTCTCCATGGTTTCTGTGATCAGTGCCCGGCTAAATCCTGGATGGAACATGGCCTTCTGGATGAGCCGGTGGAATACTGCTGTGAACTTGCCCATGCAAAGGCACGCTTTCTTGGTCTTTTGGGTGATAAGGAAAGGGCATGGGAAGTAAAAGACTGGAAGGTCAGGCTTGACAGGTTTGTCACCCATGGGTGATATGTTCCTTTTTATGGAGGAAGATTTGTGATGGAAATTGATGTGAATGCCGTTTACCTGCCTTCCGAGGATGTGGTGGCAAGAAAGATTGATGATGCCTTTATTCTGGTGCCCATTGCATCGGGTGTTGGTAGCATGGAGGATGAGCTTTATACCCTCAACGAAACGGGCCATATCATCTGGGAGGGCCTGGCTCCCGGCAGACGGGTGGTGGATCTGGCAAAATCCCTTGCAGAGGAATACGATGCTTCAGAAGAAGAGATAAGACAGGATATTCAGGGTATTCTGACAGAACTGTTAAAATTGAATATGATCCATAAAGATGGGTGAGCAGTGTTCGGAAACCCTGTCCTTTTCCGGAGAAGCCCTTCTCGAAGTGATGACGGCTGTTCTGGAAAATAAAGCCCTTTTCCGTTTTCAGGCAAAGGGTTTCAGCATGTCTCCCGTTATCAGGCATGGAGATATTCTGACCCTCGCATCTCTGGAAGGAGAGAAGCCTGGTGTTGGCGATGTGGTTGCCTTTAAAAATCCTTATTCACCCAATCTTGTTATCCATAGGATTGTTGCGAAAAAAAAGGGTGTTGGGTTCTGGATCAAAGGCGACAACGGGAAGGATTGGGATGGTTTTTTTGAAGAAAAAAAGATCATGGCCAGGGTGGTGCGGGTGGAAAGAGGGGGGAAGAATGTTTGGTATGGCGGCTCTTTCATCGCCCTTCTTTCCCGTTTTGGGGTGCTCACCCTGTTTGTCCCCTTGGTGAGACGGATGAAAAACAGCTTGCGGTTCATGGGCTGAGCGTCAGTTATTTGCGGAAAATTTTATGCTGGCTGGAGAAATAACAATGTCCCTTTACATGGAAGCCCCGCAGAAACTTCCCGACTTCTGGCTCTGGGAGGAGAGAAGGAAGAAACAGGGCCTTGTATCCTTTACCTTAGAGCTGACTCCAAGGTGCAACAATGCCTGCAGGCACTGTTATATCAATCTGCCCGCAGGAGACGGGCAGGCAAGGGAAAGGGAGCTTGATTTTGATGGCATAAAAAAAATAGTTGATGAAGCCGCAGAACTCGGGGCCATGTGGTGTCTGATCACCGGCGGTGAGCCGCTGCTCCGGGAGGATTTTGAAGATATTTATCTGTATATTAAGCGCAAAGGGATTTTTGTAAGTGTTTTTACCAATGCCACCCTGATCAGCGAAAAGCATGTGCAGCTTTTTAAAAAATATCCGCCAAGGGCCCTTGAAATTACCGTTTATGGTGTTACGGAAAAAACCTACGGAGCTGTTACGGGAAAACCGGAGCTTTTTGCGGCCTTTATGCGGGGTGTGCGCCTGCTTCTGGACGCAGGGGTACCTCTGAGTCTCAAGACCGTTATGATCAGATCCAATGTCCATGAGTTTCAGGAAATAGCCGCTTTTTGCAGGGCACACAGCAGCGAGCCTTTTCGCTTTGATCCTTTCATTCATCTGCGTTTTGACAGGGATGAAAAAAGAAATCAGGAAATCAGGGAGGAAAGGCTTTCCCCCGAGGCCATTGTGGCCCTTGAGCACTCCGATAGTGCAAGGCATGATGCTTTACAGAAAAATTGTGAAAAGCTTGTATTTAATGAAGATATGGACAATCCTGAAGGCTTTTTGTTCGGGTGCGGTGCTGGTATCTCAGAGTTTTATGTGAACCATGAGGGTTTTTTTATGCTTTGTGCTTCCCTTTATGGTTCGGGTCTGCTATACGATTTAAAAAATGGAACCATAAAAAATGCCTTGGATGATTTTGTTCCAAAGATCAGGGCAATGCGTACGACAAAAACGGAATATATGGCAAACTGCGGCAGATGCCGTATCATTAATCTCTGTCTCTGGTGTCCGGCCCATGCATTTTTAGAGATGGGGCAGCTGGATGCTTGTGTGGATTATTTCTGTAGTGTTGCAAAGGAAAGATATAAAAAAATGTTACTCTGATAAAAAAGTGTTTAATATTGAGTGATGGTTTTTGAGGAGATAATTGCTGATGATATCTTTCCCGTTAGGCATAGATAAAACCTCGGTTTTTTGGAAGGTAATTGAAAAAGAATTGGTTTTATCGAGTATGTTTTGAATTTTTTTGTCATATGTTTGAAATTTTTTTAAAAAACAAATAAAATAGGAGGTATTGGCGTGGAGAAAAAACAATGGATTAAACCAGCTCTTAGCATTTTGGTTAAAGGGACCCCGGAAGAGGCTGTTTTGTTTGGTTGTAAAAATGCAAGGTTTATTCAGTTGGGGCCTGGGTCTGGATCTGAGGGGGGGGGAGGAGATATAAGTTGTGGATGGATTGCGTTTTGCAGAAGAAGTCAAGATACTTAGGTTCTTTCCCGTTTTATAAGGCTATATGGTTTACGTAGTGCTTGAAGGAAAATGATGAAAAATATATATCGGCAGTACAAATAAGGAATTGTATTTTAGGGTATTTTCAATCCCGGAAATGATTAGTGTTAGCTTTGAAACTGTTTTGTTTTTAATAATAGCCTTTTTAAGGCTATAGAGGACTATTTGAAAAGGTTTATTAGGATCCGTCTCATGCTCCGGCTTGATCGGGCCGTTCTGTTTGTATTTAGAGCTGCTCCCTGGATCAGTCTGGCTGCCCTTGTCCTGTCCCTGATATCAGGGCTGCTGCCTTTGGCAGGGTTGTATCTGATAAAGCTTATTGTGGATGGCCTGACCCTTGTCGTTCAGTCCGGAGACAGCGGAGATTTTTATCCGGTATTTTATCTTGTCGTCCTTGCAGGGCTTGTGGCCATTGCCCAGCATTTGCTGGCAAGCCTCAGTGCCTATCTGGCTTCCAGTCAGGGGATGAAGGTTTCAGACTATGTTCTGGACGTACTTCATAAAAAATCCGTAGAACTGGATCTTTCATTTTATGAAAATCCAAAATATTACAATACCCTTTACAGGGCGCAGCAGGAAGGCCCCTACAGGCCGGGAAAAATTGTAAGCGGGCTGACAAATGTCTTTCAGAACTTTTTTTCCCTCCTTGCCATAGGTGGGCTTCTTTTGTTTCTGCACTGGGGTTTTGCCCTGATACTTGTGCTGGCCGTATTGCCGTCGCTTTTTGTTCGTTTCATGTTTTCTGGTATTCTTTATAAGTGGTACCAGAAAAAAACCCCTCTGGAGCGGGAGGCCGGTTACCTGAGCTGGCTTCTGACCGGTTATCCCAATGCCAGAGAAATTCGTCTTTTTAACCTTGGCGGATGGTTTTCAGGGCTTTTTTCAGAGATAAGAAGCAAATTGAGGATCGAAGAGCTCGGTATCCAGAAAAAGCAGCACCTGTGCGAAGGTCTTGCTGCAGCATTATCGGCTGCAGCCGTTTTTACGGCCATGGGCTATGCCGTGTATCAGGCGGGAACTGGCAAAATGACCATTGGTGATATGGTCATGTTTTATCAGGCCTTTCAACGTGGCATGACGCATCTGAAAGGTTTTTTTGAAGGATTGGCAGGGCTTTACGAAGACAATCTTTTTATTTCATATTTCTATGATTTTCTGGATCTTCAGACTGAAATAAAAGATGTGGATAATCCTTCAGAATTTCCGGATTCTTTGAAAAGTGGTATCATTTTTGACAATGTGAGTTTTGCCTATCCCGGTTCAGAAGAAAAGGTTTTAAAAAATATTTCCTTTGAAATCAAAAAAGGAGAAATATGTGCCGTTCTGGGAGAAAACGGGGCTGGCAAGTCAACCATCGCAAGGCTTTTATCCCGGCTTTATGATCCTGTGGAAGGAAAGATTGAAATTGACAGCGTGAATCTCAAATGCTACAAAATCACAGAATTCAGAAAAAAGACGGCGGTCATGCTGCAGGATTTTGCAAAATATCATTTTACGGTGAATGAAAATATCCGTTTGGGAAATATTGATATTGACAGGGCCGATCAATACCTTATCCGTGCCGCCGCCATGAAGGCAGGAGCCCACGACTTTGTGAACCGTTTACCCCGTGGTTATGATACCGTACTGGGAAAAATGTTCCATGACGGCATGGAAATCAGTCAGGGAGAGTGGCAGAAAGTGGCTCTCGCAAGGGTTTTTGCAAAGGAAGCTCCCATCGTGATTCTGGATGAACCCGCCAGTTCCATGGATGTGGAAAGCGAATATCTTATTTTTCAGAAGATGAAAACTCTTCTGAAAGGAAAGACCGGAATCATCATCAGCCATCGTTTTGCTACCGTAAAGTCTGCCGATAAGATTATCGTACTAAAGAAAGGTGAAGTGGCTGAATCCGGTACCCATGACAGCTTGATGGAGAAAAAAGGTCTGTATTGTTCATGGTACACCAAGCAGATGCAGGTGCATACCCAAGGGGATACCCATGATTAAAAAATGTCTTTTTCCGGCAGCAGGTTACGGCACCCGTTTTCTGCCAGCAACCAAGGCCATGCCCAAGGAAATGATGCCCATTGTCAACAAACCGCTCATTGAGTATGGTGTGGAAGAGGCTCTTCAGGCATGCATGACCGATATGTGCATTGTTACCGGACGTGGTAAAAATGCCATTCTGGATCATTTTGATATGAACTATGAGCTGGAACACCAGATATCCGGTACCAGAAAAGAAGAACTGCTGGCGGATATCCGTGCCATCATTGACAAAGCCAACTTCACCTATATCCGTCAGCGGGAGATGAAGGGGCTGGGCCATGCCATTCTGACGGGGCGTGCTCTGGTGGGAGACAATCCCTTTGCCGTATTGCTGGCCGACGATCTGTGCATCCATCCGGAAGAAGGTGTGCTTTCCCAGATGGTGGCACTGTATAAGCAGTTCCGTTGCTCCATTGTGGCCGTGGAAGAGGTTCCCGAGGGTGAAACCCATAAGTATGGGGTGATTGCCGGAAAGACCCTGACCGACAGGCTGGTGTCCGTGGAAGACATGGTGGAAAAGCCGGAACCGGGAACAGCCCCCAGCAACCTTGCCATTATTGGGCGTTATATTCTTACCCCGGATATTTTCGATATTCTTGAGAAAACGCCACCCGGTAAAAATGGTGAAATCCAGATTACCGATGCCCTGATGCAGCAGGCAAAATCCGGTTGTGTTATTGCCTATAAGTTTAAGGGCAGGCGTTTTGATTGTGGTGCCGTGGATGGCTATATTCAGGCCACCAATTACTGCTATGAGAATTTTTATACTTAAAGATCGGCTATTGGGAGTAAGTAAATTTATGCTCAGGGAAAATGCCAGAGCCTTTAACGGCCTTCACAGACTGACGGATCTCTTTCTGACAGCCCTTGCCTTTGGTATTGCCTACCTTTTAAAAATTGCCCCTTCTTCCGGTGTACTCGGTGGGCTTTCCCGCAACCCGGATTATGGCATGGTCTTTTTTATCATCCTTGCCATATGGTATCTGGTTTTTGATCTTAATAATAACTATGCTCCTTTCCGGGAAAGAAACCTGCTGTCGATTCTACTGAATCTTTATAAATCCATCCTCTTTTCCTTTATGGTTTTTTCCCTTGTGATTTATCTTTTAAAAATTGAGCATCTGAGCCGAAGCCTCATGCTGATTTTTCTTGCCCTTAACGTAGGGATTTTAACCCTTTCCAAGGTTTCCGTTTTTTACACCTTAGCCCGTATTCGCAGGAAGGGGTATAATTATAAAAATATCCTTGTGGTGGGCAGCAGGACCCGTGCAGAAAAGTTTATCCGTTCCGTTCTGGATAAAAAGGATGCAGGGTACCGTATTTCTGGGTGTCTGGATACGGATCATTCTTATATGGGTAAGCAGGTGGTGGGCAATATCTGCGTCACGGGCTGCATAGAAGATCTGAAAAATATCCTTGAGAATGAGGTGGTGGATGAGCTGGTTTTTGCCATGCCCCTTAAAAAAATAGATAATGCCGATGCCTATATTGCCATGGCAGAGGATATGGGGGTAAAATGCCGGATTATTCCAGACTGGCAGCTGCATTACCTCATGTACAAACCGGATACGGCCACCATCCGTTTTGAGACCTTTCTGGGTACACCCAGCATGGCCCTGCACATGATCACCAACAATGACAGGCTGCTGGTTTATAAATATTTTTTTGATTATGTGTTTTGTCTTGTGGCCTTTGCTCTCTTGCTGCCCTTTTTTATCCTGACAGCCGCCGCCATTAAGCTCTTTTCAAAGGGTCCGGTTTTTTATAAACAGAAACGCATTGGGCTCCATGGCAGGGTTTTTGAGGTGTATAAGTTCCGTACCATGGTGGTTGATGCAGATAAAATGCTGGAGCAGCTTAAAGATCTGAACGAGGCCGATGGTCCGGCCTTTAAAATCAGAAAAGACCCCAGGGTCATTCCATGGGTTGGTACTTTTTTAAGGAAAACCAGCCTGGATGAGTTGCCCCAGATCATCAACATCTTAAGGGGAGAAATGAGCCTTGTGGGCCCAAGACCACCCCTTCCCAATGAGGTGGCAGAGTATGAAATCTGGCAGCGGCGCAGGCTTTCCATGAAACCGGGTCTTACCTGTATCTGGCAGATTGCCCCTGAAAGAAATGATATCCGCTTTGATGAGTGGATGAAGATGGACTTGCACTACATTGATAACTGGTCGATGTGGTTGGATTTTACCCTAATTTTCAGGACCATCAAGTCTGTGCTGACGGGTGCTGGAAGATAAAAGGAGGATGTATGAAGAGAATAGTTGCTGCCATGGTTTTATCTTTTTTCCTTGTTTCATCTGTTTTTGCTGCAACGGTCTGGCATCAGAATTTTTTTTCCACGATTAAATCTGACGGTTATGAACAGGCTGTAAAAGAAGCCCTGACTGCGGGTGTATCCATTGAAGATATTGTGGATATTTCTTCCAAATTGGGTTATCAGGGACTTTTTATTTTTGCCTCCATTTACAATGCTAGCGGTAATAGTGGCGATGTTCTGGATGCTGCCCTTGAAACATCCCTGGGACAGGATTTTGAGCGGGAGTCTGTGCTGGCTTTAAGCTCTGCGGATCTGGCTTTTCTTGTGGCTTCCGGTGATATTTATGTACCCTCATTGAGTGAGTTGGAACTGAATTATCTTACATATTATGGACTGGCTCTTCAGGCAGGCGATGAAGAGGTACAGGGGCAGGGGCTTGGTTTTGGTGATGATCCTGTTCTGGCTGTAGGAGATATTACCATGGGCGATGTTGGTTTTGGCGGTATGAATAACAGCTCAGTTTCTCCTGCGGCCCCCTGACGAACTCAGCAACAGCAGGGCAAGGATTGTAGTGCCCGTGATTTTTTTCTGGTTGCTCAAAAAATAATAAAAAATATATGAGGATAAGAGAATGGGGAAAAAGATTACAGGCATTCTTTTAATGTTTATTTTTGCCCTCCCAGTTTTTGCACAAGAAATTACAGGAGATATTTTTGGCCAGCAGCGTCGCAATATTCATCCTGCTGCTTCTTTAAGTTTTCAGTATACAGACAATCTTTATAACGCCGATAAAGATAAGGAATCTGATTTTTTAACGGTGTTTTCTCCTTCCATTGCACTGTCTGTACCGGGCAGCAGAACCGTTGATATTGCCATGGCGTCCGATACGGGAGCCCCCGGTGGGTTGAGTCTTTCAAGGGACCGTATTGATTCGACGGATCGGTATCATCTTTTTATGATATATAATCCAAAGGCGGAGTTTTACGCAGATAACAGTGATGAAAATCTTGTGTCCCATACCCTGAAGGCAGCAGCGCAATACAATGCACCCGGTGGTCTTACCCTGGATCTGGCATCCAGATACGCCAAGTCCAGTGAGGTCCGCGGTGAAGTAGGGAACAGAGATCTTGATGAATATAAAGACATGCTGCTGGATGCAATTATCCGGTATGATTTTTCTCCTAAGATGTTTGTCCGGGGAGGTTTTTCCGTCTATGACCTGGATTATGACAGGGAAGAGTCGGCATTCAGAAACCGAAGGGATTTAACATGGTCCGTTGCTGCCGGATACAGGCTGACTGCCGCAACGGAGCTTGCCCTTGAATATCAGAAAACCGATGTTGATTATGACAGGTCAGCAGAAGACGGAAGACCTCTATACGATAGTCAGGAGGAGCGCGTTTCTGCAAACCTGTCTTGGCGTATTACTGCAAAATCCAGGGGGCGATTGAAAATTGGTCAGATAAAAAAGTCCATGGACAAAGGATCTGATGCAGATGATCTTTTTGCAGAATTTCATCTGGCCCACCAGTTTACCACAAGAACCCGCCTTGATGTTGCTGCATCCAGGCGTTACTATGAAACCAATTTTGCTGATGCTGATTATTATATTTCTGACAGAATTGGTCTGGTATACTCCCAGGAGCTTACGCCGAGAATTAAAGGTAAAATGCGACTGGACTGGAATTCGGACAGTTACTCCGGTTCTACTAAAATGGAAAATGATATTTACCGCATCAACCCTTCCTGTGAGTACAGTCTGAATAACTGGCTTTCCATGGAGGCTGGTTATTCCTATGAAACAAGAAATTCAACGTATGATAATCTGGAGTATGACACCAATAAGTTTTATTTCAGTATTACAGGTCAGTTTTAGAATGCGTGAAATATAGATTTAATATCTGCGCAGTCTGCCCGCTATGGACGGGTGGGCTGCTTTCTTTTTAAGCGAGGTTTCATGGCATTACGTTTTTTTTACATAATTTTGTATTTCTTCCTTGCTTTTGGGACTGCCTGTTCTCTTGCGCTTGCGGATAATTATACTGTGGGGCCGGGGGATAATCTGGATATTACCGTTTATGATCATAAGGATCTTTCGGTTAAATCCAGAGTGGCAGGGGATGGTACCATTCGTTTTCCTTTGATCGGTGAATTTAATGTTCTCGGGAAAACACCCTCAGAAATTTCTGTCATGATAGAAAGAAAGCTGGGCGATGGGTATATACTGAACCCTCAGGTTGCTGTTTCCATGAGCGAGTACAGAAGCAGAAAAGCAACCATACTGGGGGAGGTGGATAAGCCGGGGCTTTATGATCTTGTGGGCAGGGTTTTTCTGCTGGAACTGATTTCCAAAGCCGGGGGACTGGGTAAAGATGCTGGAAGGGAAATCATCATTACAAGAAACTTCATGGAAGAAGAAAGTCCCGGACAGGAGGTAATAAGAATAGACTTGCGACGCCTTGTGGAAGAAGGCGATTTGAGTCAGAATATTTTAATTATGAATGGTGATAATGTTTTTATTCCTCAGGTGGACAAGATTTATGTGACAGGAGAAGTAAGAAGACCTGCCTCATATCAGTACGATAAAGATCTGACGCTGATTCAGGTAATCACCAATGCAGGAGGTCTTACGGATAAAGCTTCTGCCAGAAATATTCGCATTATCCGTGAAAAAAATGGAGAAAAGAAGGTGATTCGGAGAGTGCCCATGGATGCAAGGGTACTGCCCAATGATGTGGTCGTTGTGCCGGAAAGTTTCTTTTAAAGTAATTTTTGATGATTTTTTTCGGGTATTAATATTGCCTGCAAAGTATGGGGATCAATTCTATTATGGAAGTGAAAGAAAAAGAGATCCACTTAAAGGATTATCTGCGGGTTGTCATGAAAAGAAAAAAGATGGTTGCCGTCTTTTTTTTCATTACCTTGATAACCGTTATTATTGGATCGATAAGCTCAACGCCTCTGTACAGGGCTTCGGTTAAGCTGAAGCTTGAAAGCAATGACGCTAATCCTCTGGCCGGGAATATCCGTTATTATCGGTATGATCCTGAATTTACACAGACCCAGATGGAAATTATTCAGTCCAAGGCCGTTGCTGAAAAGGTTGTGGATTATCTTGATCTGGTAAATTCTTACAATTCTTTTTTCCCGGAAACAAAAAAAGAGGGATTTTCCCTTACGGCCTATTTCAAAGAATATCTTAAAGATTTTATATCCACAGTCATTCGCAGGCATGAAAGGGATGAGCTGGCTGCTGCAGAAGAAAAAGGGGAAGATCTGCAGGCCCTTTACTTTGCCCATGATAAATCACCGGGCTCCCTGATGGCAGAAATGGTAAGGGGTGGGGTTGCTGTTTCACCTGTACAGATGAGTCGTATCATAAATGTTTCTTATACTTCCCAAAATCCTGTTTTTTCTGCTTTGGTAGTTAACAGCATTGCCCAGGCTTACATTGAACGTATTCTTGAAATGAGAATGGAGAATGTGGGCTACACGCTGGATTGGATGAAGAAAACGGCTCAGGAAGAAAGGGAAAAGCTGGAAAGTGCAGAAATGCGTCTTCAGCAGTTTTTAAGGGACAGGGATATTGTCACCATAGAAGACCGTATTGCCATTATCCCCCAGCGTTTGAACCAGTTAAGTTCTGATCTTACCCAGGCGGAGTCTGAAAGAAAAAGGCTTGAAGCTGTGGTGCAGTTGATAAGGCAGACAGAAGAAGGTATGCTTCAGTCCATTCCTGTGATTGCCACGAACAGAGCTTTTCAGGATATTCGGGCATTAACCGCACAGAAAAATCAGGAGTTTCTTGATGCCAGCCAGCGCTATGGAGAAAGACATCCTGTGATGCAGAGGCTGACACGGGAGCTTGAAGCCCTTGAAGAGAGAAAGGTTAATGAAATTAGGAGTATTGTTCAGGCGTTGACGAATGAGTATCAACTGGCCCTTGCCAACGAAAAAAATCTCACAGATCAATTGAGAAGAACAAAGAGTGAGGCCTCCCGTCTGAATGAGGCCTTTGTGCAGTATAAAATTTTTCAACGGGAGGTGGAAACAAGCCAGCAGCTTTATCAGGCACTGGTGGGAAGAATCAAGGAGCAGACCATTACGGAGCAGACACGGGATGTGGATGTATGGGTCATAGAAAGGGCAAAGGTACCCACAGCTCCCTTTAATCAGAATATGAAAAAAAATATTCTGCTTGGTCTGGTGCTGGGGCTTTTTGGGGGTATCGGTCTTGCCTTTTTCCTTGAATATCTTGATAACAGAATTTCCATGGCAGAGGATGCGGAGGAAAAGACAGGGCTTCCCGTTTTCGGTGCTGTGGGCACCCTTAGAGGAAATGACGAAGAAAAATTACGGGTGCTGCTGGATCATCCGTCTTCCCTGGACTCGGAAGCCTATAAAAGCATACGGGCATCCCTTTCTCTGGCCACATCCAAAGGGCTGCCCGCCTCCCTCATGGTCACAAGCCATGCCCCCGGAGAAGGAAAAACCCTTACCTGTGTGAATCTGGCCATTTCCATAGCCATGTCCGGGAAAAATGTGCTTCTGGTGGACGCGGATATGAGAAAGCCGAGACTGCATAAGATTTTTAACCTGGACAATACCAAAGGATTTTCAGGGCTCCTTTCAGGAGAAGAGTTTAAGAAGGGAACCATCTTTATGCCCCAGGGTGCGCATTTTTATGTGATGCCTGCGGGTAAAAAGCCGGTGAATCCATCGGAGCTTCTTTCTTCAAATCTTATGGATGAATTGATCGTGAAATTTGTCAAAGCCTTTGACATCGTCATTTTTGACACGCCACCGGCAGGGCTGGTCTCCGATGCCGTGGTGCTGGCCCAGAAGGTGGAAAATGTTCTCCTTGTAACAAGGTCGGAAAAGACAAAATATGACGATGTAAAAGCCTGCATCAGAAAGTTTGCAGGGCTTGAAGCCAAGGTTATTGGTCAGATCGTGAATGCCATTGATCTGAAGAGACAGGGCTATGGTGAGGGAGCCTATTATGATTCTGAATATTATAAATGATTGATATCCATTCTCATATTTTACCCGGTCTTGATGACGGAAGTCCGGATGATTCCGTGTCTTTGAAAATGGCAGCCCTGGCTGTGGGGGATGGTATCCGTGAAATCATTGCAACGCCCCATGTGACAGAAACCTTGTCTCGGGAAGATATTGCATCTTCGCTTGCTGATTTTCAGGAGCTTCTGAATGACAGGAAAATTCCATTAAAGGTCCATCTCGGCGGAGAAGTGCCCTTTGATCTTTTGAGGAAAATGGATGTCCCCCTTACGCTGGCAGGTTCCCGGTATATTCTTGTGGAGTTTCTGCCAGAGTGGATTCCCCATGATGCGGAAGATGTTTTCAGGAACTTTATTTTGCAGGGGTACAGGATCATTATTGCGCATCCTGAAAGAAACAGGGCCTTTATGCAGAATACGGAGCTGTTGAAAAATCTCTTGATGCCGGGCGTTCATCTTCAGCTCACGGCCATGGCCCTTAAAGGAAGTTTTGGTCCCAGTGTGAAGTTTTTTGCCCATGCCCTTTTACGGCAGGGATCGGTAGATTTCATCGCTTCGGATGCCCATGATCACCGCCTGAGAAAGCCTGAGCTTTCATTTTTGCTCACTTCCGGGAAAAATAAAAAGCTTTACCCCGCACTGGACCAGATTTTACACCGTAACCCGGAGAAACTGTTTAAAAATGGATGTGAAATATAAGCTCGCCTGGTTTATTTATGTCTTCTCCCTTATTTTTGCTCCCCTTGCCTTTGGTACAACGGAAGAATGGTCTTTTTTTCTCGTATATATAATGATGGGTTTTTCCTTCATTCTTTTTATGATCCATGCATGGAAGGAAAAGGTCGTGCTTTACCGGGTTCCGGGCACGGCTTTTTTTCTGGCGGGTTTTATTTACAGTCTGACCCAGCTTCTTCCCATGCCAGCCTTTCTTGTGCGCATTCTTTCTCCCGCATCCCATGCCATTCGGGAGGATGTTTTCCGGATGGCAGGAGATCCCGGCTGGTACAGCCTTTCCCTGCACCCCGAAGGGGGGCTTGTGGTTCTGTCTCAGCTTGTTCTTTTTTATCTTGTATATTACCTGAGTATACAGTTTTTCACCGATTTCAGGATTCTTAAAAGAACCCTTGCCATCCTTGCCATTTTTGCAGGCCTTCTTTCCATTTCCACCATTCTGCAATCCGTTTTTACAGAGGATATGGCCCTCTGGTTTCGCTATGTGCCCCACAACTCCATGGTTTTCGGTCCCTATGTGAATCACAACCATTATGCAGGGCTGATGGAGATGCTGCTGCCCCTTGTGCTGGCCCTTTATCTGATTTACAGGCCGGTGATCATGAAGCCGACTTTGAGGGAGAAGATACTGGGTTTTCTGGAAAGGGACTCTTCATATAAGTACGTTCTCCATATCTTTTTTGTTATTCTCATCATGCTTTCGGTTTTTATGAGTCTTTCCAGAACGGGCATTGCTGCCATGATGGCTTCCCTTGTTCTCTTTGCGCTGCTTGTCAGAAAATACAGCAGGAAAAGAAAAGAATTTGGAGGAACCTGGATTTTTCTCTTTGTTCTGACGCTTGTTTCCTTGAGCTGGTATGGATGGAGTCAGTTGGATGTTCGTTTTGGGCAGACCATCACACAGCTTGCCAATGACGGCGTCAGCAGGCTGACCTTTTGGGAAGATACCACACGGATTATTCGGGATTTCCCCTTGACCGGCTCAGGTGGTGGTTCCTTTGAGCAGATTCATCCGGTTTACCAGAATTATTATATGAGCAGGCTGGCGGGTTATGCCCACAATGATTATCTGGAACTTTTATCGGATTTCGGAGTGATCGGCTTTGTCCTTTTTTTTGCTTTTTTGTCTGCCGTTCTGATTTCAATGGTCCGGAAGCTTCCCTTAAGAAAAGAAAAATTCTCCCTGTATGGATCTGCTGCTGTCTTTGCAGGTCTTTTTGCCATTGCCCTGCACAGTATCATGGATTTCAACCTGCAGATCCCGGCCAATGCCATTATTTTTATGGTGATTCTCGCCCTTGGGATTTCCTTTGCCAATACAAGGTTCAGGGAACATCTTGAACCGACTTACCTGCCACCTGCAGGCTCCCGGACCTTGCTGGTTTATGCTCTGGTATTTTGTCTTTGCTGGCCTGTTCTTGGGATTTACAGTGGCCGTGCTGCCTTTGCAAAAATGGATGCCCTGAAACTTCCCCAGGAAAGGGTGAACATGGCGGAGCTGGATGCAGAGCGCCTTGGGAAATATGCAAAGGCTGCGGGAAAAGCCTATTCTGTCAATCCACACAATGCTTCCTATGCGGCTGCCGTAGGCGATGCTTTTTTATTTTACCGGGATTACGGGAATGCCATTGACTGGTATGAAAAATCTTTGACCTTGAATCCCCTTGCCGCAGACGTGATTCAAAAAATGGGGTTAGCTGCCTATTATACCGGAAACAGGGAGGCGGGAGAGTATTATCTGCAGCTTGGCGTGGCCATGCGGCCCTGGGATATTCTCATGTATCAGAGGCTGGCTGCCTTTTATCTGGAAACCCGTAACCGGGAAAAGGGGATTGAAACCGTAAAAAAAGCCCTTGCCCTGCAACCTTCGGCTGCGGGAAAGCTTCTTGAGATCATGGGCCGTGCCGGTATGAGTTTTACGGATATGGCCAGATCCATGCCGGAGGTTTCCGAAGCCTGGAACAGATATTATCTTTATGTGAGAAATTCCGGGCACGGAACGGATTATCCTCTGGAGGTGCTGGAAAGGGGGCTTGTGCATGCCCGCAGTGAAACTTTGCCCTCCAGAAATCTTTATATTCATCTCTCAAGGGAGTATCAGAACAGAAACAGGCTTGAAGATGCCTATGACATCATGCAGGAAGCCCTTGGTATATTTTCCGAAGATGCCGGTGTGCTTTACCATGCAGGATTTATCAGTGAGAGACTGCATTTTTATCAGAGGGCTGAGGAGTACTACAAAAGGTCGTTACTGATCAATCCGTCCATGGCTTCCAGCAAGAGAAGGCTGGATGCTTTGCAGGGAAAATAAATTTGGGGTTTTAGTTTCCGAGGTTTCTTTCGGCAAACTGGGCAAGGAGCTCGTGGATTCTTTCCGGCGGGCTGATGTCAAAAAAATTTTCCACAACCACATGACCGATTTCATGGGCCAGGACCGTAATGTTCATTCTGTCCGGAGAGATATATACCGTATTCAACTGCGGAGAGTAAAAGGCAATGTAATCTTTATCTGTCCGGTAAAGGTTCTTGTAAATTGCCTGTACCTGTCTTCTGTCTTCAACAAGATAGATATTGTACCTCAGGTTTTCAGGGTACATATCAAGAACCGTCTGTACCCTGTGGGTAATCAGATCTATTTTTGCCTTTACCTCCCCTTCAAGACTGCCATCGGTCTGGGGCATGAAGAATCTCAGCCTGCCGGGATTAATTCTCCGGTTAAATTTTTCAAGGGTCTCTTTATCCTGATAAATAATATTGGCATAGGCTGTTACCAGTTCATAGGACAGGGCCACTGGTTGAAAAACAGGAAAAATTAGCAGGATGAGGATACCTGTCCATATCATTCCGGGTCCAGGAGCCGGTGGGAAAATACAGCTATGGGAAGGGAAGACGTCATTTTTTTTCATATAAAAATATGTTTTTCCCGTGAGATGGTTGCAGTCACAGGCGGGACTGACTGAAAAGCAGCCCACGCCGTATTGCGGCATCTTGTTGCTAGTAAGTTTTTAAAATTAATAGCGATGTGTCGGTTACGCTGTGTCCTGCATTTTTTTTGGATTATGCGGCCAGGGTCTGCTTTTTTCAATATCCTTGATTTTTGCAAGGAGAAAGTTTCTGTCCGTTTCATCGAGATCCATCCCTTTGATGGCACGCATCATTTCATCTTGATGTTTTTTTATATCCGCTTCCCATTGCTCAATCTGCATGGATAAGGTTTCCAGTTTATGTGCAATGGGCTTCATTTCATCGTTTTTTCTTAAAATTATTTTGAATCCGAACTCGCCCCGGAGCATTTTTTTCAAGGATTCTTCTATCCTGTAGGCAGGCCCTGCAACCCTGTGGGTCATGATGGTTGACAGGACAAACAGCAGGCTTCCACCGATCAGGATGATGACCCAGCCGGAGCCGAGCATCTGGTTAACCAGCATGTTTGGAGTGCTGCCGACCCGGATTTCACTTTTGTCATAGATAATGGTCGTTGTGTCCATGGACATGAAGCTGAAAAGGGAGGAAAAAACCAGAAGTCCGAGGCAGAAAAGGGCGAAGTATGAAAAAATATATTTGGTCTGGGATGTGTTGGTAAGAATATACGTTCTTCTTTTGTAGCGTTTTGCGGCCATTTTTTATCCTTTCGAATCATCGAGGATGATCACGTCAGCATTTTTTTTCAACTCCAGAATCCATTGATCCCACAAATACTGATTTTTCATTTTTTCAGCCTGTCTTTTCAACTCCAGAGGGTTTATTTCCGGTATACCGTCGGCAATATTGTCCGTCAGGATGTATTTTTTTAATCCCTCTTTGGTCTTACCTGTAAGGAGCAGATACTTGATGGTATCCGGCAGAAACAGAAAGGGGGTTTCTGTAAGCACTTCAAATGGCTCTTCCGCACTTTTGATAAGGACTGTCTTTTGGGCATACAGGCTGAATTTTTCCATTATTTCGTCGGAAACTTTAACGGACGCAAATTCATCCATCTTTTTTTCCATCATAAGCTGGATGAGATTGCTTTCAAAAAATGTTTTTATTTTTTCAGAAAACTCTGTGTTCTGGTGCAGTCTTTCCTTCATGGCTTTCTGAATGATAAGTTCTTTTTCAATAAAATGGGTAAGAAATTCAAGGTCTGTCTGGTAGTAGGGCTTTTTTCTTAACTCCCTTTCATAGGCCTCAAAGGAAATGGCTTTTTCATTGATGATGATATAAGGATTGGCTTTTTCTGCTGTATCGTAAAAAAGATAGTATGCACATACAGCGGAAAAAACAATAATGATGAGATGGATGTAAATCAGATGTCGCATGTGTTTTCCCCAGATTCGATTCAGGAAGATCCGGTGGCCTCTGATGCTGGAGGACAGTATATCCGCAGGGGATAAAAAACATTCTGTCTTCCGGATGGCAGTGAATATGCACTTTGTTTAATGTTTAATGTTTAATGCTTATCATTTCCATGATTATAGCGGAGAAGGTAAATATATACAAATGAAAAGAGACAGAACAGATACCCTGTTTGTCATTTGAAGGATGCAGGCCATGACCCGTGAAGCAACCCCTGACCTACCCATGATTCTTTCCCCTGCCGGGGATCGAGACAGTTTCCTTGCCGCCATTGCAGCAGAGGCGGATGCCATTTACTGTGGCCTCAAGGCTTTTTCCGCACGCATGGAAGCGGATAATTTTTCCATTACTGAACTTGCAGCCCTCACATCCCTTGCCCATGACCGCAATATTCGGGTTTACGTGGCCCTTAATAATGAAATCAAGCCCGATGAGATGGAAAAGGCGTTTCACCTTGTGGAGCGTCTTGCAAGGGATGTGCTGCCCGATGCCCTGATTGTTCAGGATCCGGCCTTTGTTTCTCTGGCCCGGCAGGTGGATTATGCAGGAGAGCTGCACCTTTCCACCCTTGCCAACCTAAGTTTCCCCGAAGGCCTTGCTGTGGCCGGAAAACTCGGTTTTTCAAGGGTTGTGATGCCCAGAGAGCTGGACGTGGATGCCCTGCGCCTCATGGCAGCGGCCTGCCCTGAAGGTATGAATCTGGAGGCCTTTGTCCATGGAGCCCTTTGTTATGCCGTGTCCGGCCGCTGTTACTGGAGCAGTTATCTCGGCGGAAAATCCGGCTTAAGGGGGCGCTGTGTTCAGCCCTGCCGCCGTCTTTACAGAAAGAAAAAGGGAGCAGCAGAGGCGGGCCGCTATTTTTCCATGCAGGATCTGAGTCTGGATGTGCTCACCAAGGTGCTGGGGGTTATTCCAGAGGTGGGATGCTGGAAAATTGAAGGCAGGAAAAAAGGCCCCCATTATGTGCATTACACCACCACGGCTTACCGTATGCTGAGGGATGAGCGGGATATTCTCGGCAGAAAAAAAGATGCGCTGGCCCTTCTGGACATGGCGCTGGGGAGGCCCTCCATGCATTATCGTTTTTTACCCCACAGGCCATGGCACCCTGTATCTTCCGAGGGCGAAACCGGCTCCGGGTTTTTGCTGGGGCGGGTGAAGGGCGGCGCAAAGGAGCTGTTCATTGTTCCGAGAATTCCCCTTCTGGCGGGGGATTTAATCCGTATCGGTTATGAGGGGGAGGGCGGGCATCTTCTGGTTCGGGTCCGGCGCAGTATCCCCAAGGGAGGGAAATTCCATCTGAAGGCCGATCGTGGAAAGCGGCCCGGTGCAGGAGCCGCAGCATTTCTTGTGGACAGAAGGGAGCCGGAGCTGATGGCCCAGATCCAAGGGCTTGCGCAGGAGCTTGAAACCATGGAGACGCCGGAGCCCAGGCCCGGTACCCGCCAGTTGGTCCTGCCCCGCCCCTTTAAAAAAAGTGGTGCCCCAAGGGATATGTTCTTAGGGAGAAAATCCGGAAGTGCCGGAGGCCGTGGGCAGGAAACGGCCCTGTGGGTGGATCCGGAAAGACCGGCTAAGGTGGCGCCGGGTGCTGTGGCCCATATCTGGTGGTGGCTTGACCCTGTGATCTGGCCCGAAAGTTCTGAAAACTGGAAAAAAGCCATTGAGGGACTGCTGCGCAGGGGGGCGCGTCGTTTTGTTCTGAATGCCCCATGGCAGATGGGATTTTTTGATAAAAAAGAAGGGCTTGAACTCTGGGCCGGACCCTTTTGCAATGTGGCGAATCCTCTGGCGGTGGGGGTGATGGGTGATCTTGGTTTTTCGGGTGTTTTTGCCAGCCCCGAATTGAGCGGAGAAGATTTTCTGGCCTTTGCCGCAGGGAGCCCCTTGCCTGTGGGGGCGGTATTATCCGGATGCTGGCCCCTTGCCATTTCAAGGGTTGGTGTGCTGGAACCCGGAGAAGGCATGATCAGTCCCATGGATGAAAAACTATGGGGCCGGAAATATGGAGAAAATCAATGGCTTTTTCCGGACTGGCAGTATGATATCCGTGAGAAAAGGGCAGAGCTGGAAAGGGCAGGATACAGATATTTTGTGCATATGGAAGAAATTCTTCCAAAGGGGATGGAGCTTCGAAGGCGGCCCGGTCTGTGGAACTGGAATCTTCGGCTGCTGTAGGCCAGTTTCTGCAATGCAGGCACCCTTTGTCCCGGAAGCAGCTTTAAAAACGGGTACCCGATAAAAGAATTCAGCTTCTGGGTGAGCCGGCCGATATAAGGAAAACATGGGACCATGGATTCCCGAAAGGAGGCGGCCATGCATATCGTATCCACATCCCTTCAGATGGCGGGTATTTCCCGTCAGGAAGTACAGACACAACGCACCATGCGCATGGTGGTACAGGCACCCGCAGAGGAGGAAAGCCCTGCCCGAGGCGGTTTCAGGGGAGGGGGGCTCTTTTTTAAGTCTTCCGCAGTTCCTGAAGCGGGCTTGAAGCATCTGGATCTGGATATGAGCAAACGTCTGGTGCAGATGATTCTGAACGCCCTTACCGGGAAAAAAACGGAGATTCCCTTTTTCAGGCCGGAGCCGGTGGCTGAATTTCCCCGAGATGTCCTTTCCGGCGGTCCGGGTGCTGCCTTCCATATAGAAGAAACCGTTTATACGCGCATGGAACAGGAAAGTATTTTTATGGCCGAAGGTGAGGTCATGACCGCCGACGGTCGAACGATACGTTTTTCCGTGATGCAGATGCAGTCCCGGAAGGAAGAGAGCTTTGTGTCAAGGGAGGTTAATTTTGTGGATCCTCTGGTGATTTCCCTGAACGGGCCTGTCACCATGGGAGATGCCAGATTTACCTTTGATCTGACCGGAGACGGGAAGGAAGAATCCCTTGCCATGCCTTCAAAGGGTGCAGGTTTTCTTTTTCTGGATAAAAATGGCAATGGCCGGGTTGATGACGGCAGTGAGCTTTTTGGTACCAGCTCCGGTGACGGTTTTGCAGACCTTGCCGCATATGACAGCGATGGCAACGGCTGGATAGATTCCGGAGATCCTGTTTTTTCAAAGCTGCGTATCTGGCATCCGGAAGATGGAACCAATGGCAGGGGAAAATCTCTGAGTGATATGGGAATCGGCGCCATCGGACTTTTCCGTGTGGCAACCCCCATGGATGTGGGGGGAGAAAAGGGGGGGCGCATCCAGAGTTCCGGTATTGTCCTTACGGAAGCTGGCCGGGCCGGGACTGTACATCATCTGGATCTGAAGGTTTAAGCCGAATGCCAACCGTATGGGATATATTTTCACGTCACCGGGGTCAGGTATGTCCGTTGTCGTGCCTGAATGTGAATTCAGGGTGCTGCTTCCGGGCCTGCAGGACAAGGGCCTGCAGGGGGTCGGCGCTCTGACGCAGGCTGTTGTAGTCCCGGCTGATGAGGGAGAGGGAACGTTCTTCTCCAGCGTCAAAAAAAGCACTGAACTGCTGTCTGGCTTCCGGTTTTCCTGTCTGTCCGAGAGAGTTCAGGCCCTGATGCATACCAAGGGAGGCAAAGGCCTCTTTGAAACCCTTGTCTTCCTGAAGTCCCTTTTCAAGTTCCCATGACCCTTTTACTCCTGAGTTTACACGGATGTCGCCCTTGGCAGTAAGGCGGACGAGTATTTCTGCGTCTTCAGGAATGCCTGCGTTCTGACGGGCCTGGGCAATCTGATGATGAACGGTTTCTTCTATGGCTTTTCGGCTGTTTTCCATGATTTCTTTGGTGATTTTACCCCGGATGGGCAGGCCAAGGCTTTCCCTCAGCTTTGCCGCTTCGACCTCAGGGGACAGGCTTACCCGATCCATGCGCCTGTTGTCTGTGTCTGTGGATTCCTTTGCCTTGCCTGAAGCTGTTGCCTGTGCAAGGCCCTGAATCCGCCGGTCCTCACTGCGTTCCTTCGGTGGGTGTTCAATTTTTTGATAGGCCTGAATTCCTGAGATCATGGCAGCGTCCCCTTATTTTGTATCCTTCAGAGTCCTTTGGGCTCTTTTTTAATATTATCTGTGTTTTTGTTTAAGCAAGTATGGTGCCAATTGCCCTTGTACGGTGAGGGTCTTGTTTCTGTTCAGGATTTTTCCTTGAATAATGATAAAATGTCTGAGAATTTCAGGTGGCACACTTTGGCAATGGGAAAAAAATGCCGGCATGGTCTTTATTTTTCCTGAGCATCAGGCCATGATTGGCTTTCGGCTCCGGGGGGAAGGTGCAAGGCCGGTTCTTACTGGAAGTTTTTTTATGCCTCTCTTATGCAGGGGTACCCTTTACGGAGACCCGCAGGCAAGGGCAGCATCAGGTCATGCCGTTTTTCTGACTTAAGGTCCGGGTAGCCCAAAGATTATGGTCATCGTATAATAAGCTAAGCATTCGGATAATAAACAGAAGGTCCGGCAGCATCTGCCGGGCAGAAAAAAGGCTGGCAGGGCCTGTGGGTTCTGTCTGCTTTTCATAGGGATTGAAGAAAGGAATTGCTGACATGGGAAAAAAAGTGCTGGTTGTTGGTGCCGTGGCTTTGGGATCCAAGGCGGCATGTCGTTTAAAGCGGCTGGAACCCGATGCCGAGGTATTGCTCATTGACCAGGATGAGCACATTTCTTACGGTGGCTGCGGTATCCCCTATTATGTATCCGGAGATGTGGCGGATGCATCTGAGCTGCAGAGTACAAGTTTTCATATGTTGCGGGATGAGCGTTTTTTCAAAGACTGTAAAGACATTGATGTCATGACCCGGACCCGTGTGACAGCCATTCTTCGGAATGAGAAACAGATAAAGATAGAAAAAGCGGACGGAACCACCTCCCTTCTGCCCTATGATCAGCTGGTCATAGGCACCGGTTCAAGGGTAAGAAATCTGAATATTGAAGGTCAGGAGCTTGGTGGCATTTACAGCGTAGGCTCCCTGAGGGATGCCATTGCCATCAAGTCTGCCATTGCTTCGGGGCAGGCAGGAACGGCTGTTGTGGTGGGTGCCGGTTTTATCGGGCTTGAAATGGCCGAGGCCCTTGGAGACATGTGGGGTATCGAAACTACGGTGGTGGAAATTTCCGATCAGATCATGCCCGGTTTTGTGGGACCGGAACTGGCGAAAATGGCCCAGTCCCACATGGAGGAACAGGGGGTTGCTTTCCGGCTTGGGGAGAGTGTTGTCCGTTTTGAAGGCGAGGATGGCCGGGTTGCCCGTGTGGTGACGGATCAGGAAACCCTGGAGGCAGATCTTGTGATCATTGCGGCGGGTATTCAGCCCAATGGAGAGCTGGCTGCTGCGGCAGGACTGGAAGTGGGCTTTAATGGCGGGATTCTGGTGGATGAGCGTATGCGTACCACGGATCCGGACATCTATGCGGGTGGAGACTGCGTGCTGGTGCCCAATGCCATTACGGGCAAGCCGGGATATTATCCTCTGGGCTCCCTTTCCAACCGTCAGGGCAGGGTGATCGGGGACAATCTTGCAGGAAAGGAATCCGTTTCCCCTCCTGTGGTGGGCAGTTTTGTGGTCAAGCTCTTTGAGACCTGCCTCTGTGGTGCCGGCCTTACCCTGAAAAAGGCTCTGGAAGAAGGTTTCGATGCCATCAGTGTCCGGATGTGCCAGTTGGACAGGGCCCATTTTTATCCCACAAAGGAGCTGATGTATCTGGAGCTGGTGGTGGATCGCAGCACCCGTCAGGTTCTGGGCATTCAGGGCTCCGGCAGCAAGGGGGACGCAACGGTGGGTCGTATCAATGCGGTGGCGGCATTGCTTGGAAGGAAGCCGAAGGTGGAGGAGATCTCCAACCTTGAATTTGCCTACTCCCCCCCCTTCTCCTCTGCCATGGACATCGTGAATGCCCTGGGGAATGTGGCGGACAATCTTCTGGATGGTCGTATGCATCCCATTGGTTGTGAAGAATTTGCAGAAAAGTGGGAAGAAATAAAAAGGGGGGATGTCTGCCTCATTGACTGCCGGGCAAAGGCCGACGCAAAGGTCTACGAGGAAAAGTATCCCGGTATCTGGAAGGGGATTCCCCAGGACGAGCTTCTGGGCCGGCTGGATGAACTTCCCGAAGGCAAGCCCCTTGTGCTGATCTGCAACACGGGGGTGAGATCCTATGAAGCCCAGCTGAATCTTCGGGCCAAGGGGCATAGGGATAATGTGACGGTCTTTGGCGGGGTTGCCATGCTGAAAAACTGGGGGATGGATATCTGAAAAAACGGGGGCTGTGCAGGCGCATGGCCCCCCTGTCTTTTATCCCTCAAGGAGGCGGATACTTTCCACCATGGCCTGCAGGGAGTGTATCAGTTCCAGATCCTCATTGTGGAACTGAACCGCAATGCCCTTTTCTCCGGAACGGACAACGACTCCGAGAAGGCTGATGTAGTTGCCACCGGGAAAGGGCAGGAAGAGATTCACTTCCGTGTCCGGGGGAAGAATGTTGCGGGTTTTGATAAAAACCCCACCGCCACTGATGTCAAGAATGTATTCTCTGTATTCCTGATCCTGGGTTGTGTAGACAACAGGGCTGAAATAATTCTGACGTACATCTTTTCTTTTTTCTTTGAAGTCGTCCATTTTTCAGTCCTTAGATAAAAGGGGGGAAAGAAAAAGGGGCGATCCGCTGATGAAATCGCCCCGCACAACGGGAGGGAAGAAAGAAGAAGGGAAAGAATTTTCATTAACCATACAAAACCATGTTCTGACGTGCAATGGGTGATTTGATTCATTTGTCCGGGAAAAAATCCCGGGATCAGGGCAGCCCAGGAAAGGAAAGAGCAGAATGGAGATCAAAACAGTTCTGATTACAGGGGCTTCATCGGGTTTTGGGGAAGCCTGTGCCCGCTGGTATGCAGCCAGGGGATTTTCCCTGATTCTGGCCGCACGCAGGCGGGAACGCCTTGAAAAACTGGCGGAAGAACTGGATGTACCCGTTTACATCATGCAACTGGATGTCCGGGACAGGGAGGCTGTGGAAAAGGCCCTTGACGGGATTCCAGCGGAGTTTGCCTGTGTGGATATCCTTGTGAACAATGCGGGGCTGGCTCTGGGGCTTGCACCGGCCCCTGAAGCGGACATGGATGACTGGGAAGTGATGGTGGATACCAATATTAAGGGTCTTTTATATATGACCCGGAAAATTCTGCCGGGGATGACTGCCCGCAGGCGGGGGCATATTGTCAATATGGGTTCCGTGGCAGGCAGCTGGCCCTATCCCGGAGGAAATGCCTACGGGGCCACCAAAGCCTTTGTGGAGCAGTTTTCAAGGAACCTGCGCTGTGATGTTCAGGGAACAGGTGTGCGGGTAACCAATATTGCGCCGGGGATGGCGGATACGGAGTTTTCCCTTGTGCGTTTCAAAGGGAAGGCGGAAAAGGCAGCAGCCACCTATGAAGGGGTGAAGGCCCTGTCGGCTGAAGATATCGCCGAGATTACAGGCTGGGTCACATTGCAGCCCGCCCATGTGAACATCAACCATCTGGAGGTCATGCCCACCCAGCAGGCCTGGTCTGCCTTTGCCGTGGCAAGGGAAGAATTGTGAAAGCAAAAAAGCCAATCCTTAATAAGGACTGGCTTTTTATTTTTAATTTGTTTGGTCGGGGCGAGAGGATTTGAACCTCCGACCCCTAGCACCCCATGCTAGTGCGCTACCAGGCTGCGCTACGCCCCGACACAAAACGAGAGCATGTCTACCACTGGCCCCTGAGACTGTCAAGCAATAAGGAATAAAAAATGTCGCCCCCCGTAAAAAAAAATACAGAAGACGGCACAGGTCCTGTTTTTACTGGCTCCTGCATCCTGCCGCCCCCCCTTTTTTCCGGAGACTGTATTGGTGTGATTGCTCCTGCCGGTGCGGCGGACCCTGAAGCGCTGGAAGCGGGGCTGGAGGAAATAAGATCCAGGGGCTATGCCCTGAAGGTGGCGGATCAGGTGTATATGAAAGAGCCTCTGGGTTTTGCAGGTTCAGATCTTATCCGGGCCGGGGCCCTGATGGATTTTTTTGAGGATCCTGATGTCCATGCCATATGGATGGCCCGTGGGGGATATGGCTGTACCCGTCTTTTTCCCCTGCTGAATGCAGAGATCATTGCAGCCTTTCCCAAAAGGGTCATGGGATTCAGTGATGGTACGGCACTTCTTTTGTTTTTGATGGAGCAATGCGGTATGGCTGGCCTGCACGGCCCGGTTCTGACCCAGCTTGGCAGGCTGCCCTCCATGGACAGGGATGCTGCCTTTGATGCCCTTGTCTGGGAAGGGGGCCAGCCCATGTTCGTGGGCTGGAAAAAAGTGCTGCAGCCCGGAAGGGCTGTGGGTCGGCTCATGGGCGGCAATCTTTCCATGATCTGTCATCTTTTGGGAACCCCCTGGTGTCCGGATTTTACGGGGAGCATTCTTTTCCTTGAGGATGTCAATGAAGCACCCTACCGCATTGACCGGATGTTCTGCCACCTTGCCATGGCAGGTGTGCTCAAGGAGGTTTCCGGTCTGCTTCTGGGAGATTTTACCCATTGCGGAAACGAAGCGCAGATTTATGAACGTATCCTTGCCTTTCTTCCCGAAGGAATCCCCGTGGTCTGCGGCCTGCCCCTGGGACATGGCGACAGAAATCAGCCCCTGATGCTGGGGGCCAGGGCCTGTCTGGATACCGGGACTGCGCATCTGATATGGGAGTGGCACCATGGTTTTTCTTGATCATCTGCTGCAGGAGGGTGTGGATCAAAGGGTCTTTTCCGCTGTTTCCGCATGGGTGGGTGTGGATGGGCACTGTGTTTATGCAGGAAATGCCGGTTGTCTTGACCCTGCCACGGGTGTGCCGGTAACAGGGGCAAGTGTTTTTGATCTTGCTTCCCTGACCAAGGTTCTGGGGACAACGCCGGTTCTCATGCATCTGGTGGCAGAAGGGCGGATTTCTCCGGAAGACCGTCTCTGTTCTTATCTGCCGGAATGGCGGGGGGATAAGGCGCGGGAAGGGATTCGTATCCATCACCTTTTGCAGCATACCTCAGGGCTGCCTGCCCACAGGCCCTTTTATCAGGAACTGGAAGCTGTACCTGAATCTCTGCGGAGGGAAGAAAGGCTTCGTCTGATCCGGAATATCCCCCTTGAATGCTGTCCGGGGCAGCGGACCCTTTACAGTGACCTTGGCTTTATGCTCCTGAAGGAGGTGGTGGAAAATGTGACGGGAGAGGCTTTCGGGGGCAGGGTGATGGCGGCACTTCCGCCGGGAGCGGAGAAAAAAATCTTCTTTCCTGTTCCGGGGGGCGGGGCGGGCGTGGATTGCGCCTGTACCGGAGAAAGCCCGGTACGGAAACGACGGCTTACGGGCGAAGTACACGATGAAAATGCTGCATTTATTGGTGGTGTGGATGGCCAGGCAGGGCTTTTCGGGACGGCTTCCGGTGTGGGAGAGGTGGGACAGGCGCTGGTGGAAGCCTGGCATGGTATGTCTTTATGGCTGCCTGCTTCGGTTCTGCATCGTTTTATTTTCTGGCCGGAAGACGGGAAGCGGCCTTTGGGTTTTGATCGTCCGTCCGGCACCGTTTCTTCCTGTGGTTCTCTCTTTTCCAAAAGTACGGCAGGACATCTGGGTTTTACGGGAACCTCCCTGTGGATGGACATGAAAAAAAAAATTGTTGTGGTACTTTTAAGCAACCGTGTTTATTATGGCGACCTGAACTGGAAGATACGATCTTTCCGCCCCCGCTTCCATGATTGCGTGATGCAAACCTTTGGGCAGGCTTAATTTTTCTTGTAAATATGCCCTGTTTTTGGTAGCGAAAGCCTGAATCAGGGCAGATGGGCAGGGTGGAATTTGAAATTATCTGCGCCTGTTTATCAAATGTTTTTTTTATTGTAATTATTCAGTACGGTTTATTCCGAACTGCCAACGCTTTAGTTGCAGCATCTTCATACTGTTGCAAGGCACCCTGGCTATTTGCAAGTGACATTGCAATCGTTTCGGTCACGGGCAAATAGCTTGGGGCCTGTGCATCTGTCTTGCAGCTATGGTACCTGGAAAGCCGTGCTGAACAGTTACATGTTTTTTAGTTGGCTGCCTCCGCTTTTTGCCCTGCTGCATATGGTTTTTTGGTGCTGAAAGCTGGAAAAAGCTGTTTTTTAAGATTCGAAGTTGTTATCTGTCAAGGTCTTTTCCCCGCACTTTCCGGGGATTAAAAGCGATATTATTGTAGAAAAGAGGCGTAATGAATCTTTTTCTGGATTCCATTCTGGGTATTTTTTCCAGCGATCTTGCCATTGATCTTGGAACGGCCAATACTCTGGTTTATGTCAAGGGCAAAGGCGTTGTTCTGAGCGAGCCTTCCGTGGTTGCCGTACGTACGGATAACCGCCACAAGAACAAGGTGCTGGCCGTGGGGCAGGAAGCCAAGAACATGCTTGGCCGTACTCCCGGCAATATTGTGGCCATACGTCCCATGCGGGACGGGGTGATTGCGGATTTTGAAGTCACCGAAGCCATGCTCCGCCATTTCATCCACAAGGTGCATAACCGTAGAACCTTTGTGCGGCCAAGGATTATCATTGCCGTGCCTTCGGGGATTACGCCTGTGGAAAAACGTGCGGTAAAGGAATCTGCGGAATCTGCCGGTGCCAGGGAAGTTTTTCTCATTGAAGAACCCATGGCCGCAGCCATCGGAGCGGGACTTCCCATTACGGAACCCACCTGTAACATGGTGGTGGATATCGGTGGCGGAACAACGGAGGTCGCGGTTATTTCCCTTGCGGGTATTGTTTACAGCCGTTCCCTGCGTGTGGCCGGAGATAAGATGGATGAAGCCATCATGCAGTATATCAAACGTAAATATAATCTTCTCATCGGTGAACGGACTTCAGAAATTATTAAAACCACCATTGGCAACGCCTATCCGGATCCAGACAATCTGGAAACCATAGAAGTGAAGGGCAGGGATCTTGTTTCGGGCATTCCAAAAATCCTTGCAATTGATTCAGAGGAAATCCGGGTGGCTATTTCCGAACAGATCGAAGCCATTGTGGAGACCGTCAAGATTGCCCTTGAGCAGACGCCACCGGAACTTGCCGCTGATATTGTGGACCGGGGTATCGTGCTGACTGGTGGAGGAGCCCTCCTTAAAAATCTGGACAAGCTGCTTCGGGAAAAATCCGGTCTGCCCATTACGGTGACCGAAGATCCTCTGTCTACCGTTGCTCAGGGGGCAGGACGATCCCTGGACAGTCTTGAAATTCTCCGGCAGGTTATGCTCCCCTGAAACTATGTTCTCTCGCAGGTTTATTCTTTTCAGTGTATTTTTTGTCCTCCTGTCTGCCACCCTTATCTCCCTGGTGCTGAGCGGGAAGCATCCCCGGCCAGTGGCACAGGGGGCGGGTTCGCTGGTTTTGACCCTGGTGGGCCCCTTGCAGCATGGGGCCACAAAGATGACTCAGTGGGCAGGTTCCCTGTGGCGTATCTATTTTGACTCCGTACGTCAGGCCCGTGAAAATGATTTCCTCCGAAAGGAGCTGGCTCTGGCACGTGAAAAGGAAAATGAGTACCTTGAACTGGCCCTGGCCAATGAGCGCCTCCGCAGTTTTCTCAATTTCAGGGAGGGTGAAGACAGGGAAGTGCTTGTGGCAGAAATTGTCGGAAAGGATCCTTCTCCCTGGTTCAAGACCTTCATAGTTAACAGGGGGAGGCGGGATGGGGTTCGGCCAGGGCTTCCTGTGGTGGTTCCAGATGGTATTGTGGGACAGGTTGTGGAGGTTGCCGGGAGGTATGCCAAGGTTCTTCTGATTACCGACCGCATGAGCGGTGTGGATTCTCTGGTTCAGCGAACCCGGGCAAGGGGCGTTGTGAAGGGTTCTGGTGCTTCTTTCTGCTCCTTTTCCTATGCCTTGCGCCGTTATGATATTGCCGAGGGAGATGTGGTGGTGAGTTCGGGGCTGGATGGGATTTATCCCAAGGGGCTGCGCATCGGATGGGTTGACGGGGTTATCCGCAGTGATGATGGAATTTTTCAGGATGTGAGGATACAGCCTTTTGTGGATTTTGAACGTATTGAGGAGGTCATGATTCTTCTGCTCACCGATGAAGAAGATGTCGATGACATGGAGTCTCAGGAAGAACCTCTGCCATGACCCTGTTCCTGCATTATTCAGTTCTTTCTTTTTTTACCCTTGGCATGACTGTTTTTTTTACGGGCTATCCCATCTGCAGTCCCATGCTCGTGTATGTGGTTTATCTTGGACTGGATGCGGATTTTGTTCCGGGTCTTGTTCTCATCCTCATCGCAGGTTTTGTCCTAGATGGTCTTTCCGGAGGGGTTCTTGGGGTTTATCTCTTCTCTTTTCTCTGGATTTTCTGCATGATCCGGTGGCTGGGCGGTTTTCTGCGGGCAACGAGCCCGTTTTTTCCTTTCCTTGCTGTTCTGGCGGGTATTCTACTTGAAAATCTGTTTACGATACTATCCCTTGCGTCCAGAACCCATGGGGAGGGGCTTTTTTCCGATGCCTTCCGGTTTGTTGCTTTACAGGTAATCACCGCTATCATTATTTGTCCTCTGCTCCTGACTTTGTTTCGAAAAATGCAGGGCTTTTTGTTTCGGCAGACCAGATCAAAATCAACCCTGTCGGATTTTTTTTCAGGCAGGCCCATGTAAGCGGGGCTGGGACTGATTCAGGGTGATGCAGGTGTTTTAGGGGAAAAGGAAGAAAATGGTATCCGAGTTTGAATATTTAATAAGTAAGGATACGGATGGATACCGGCGCAGGCTTGTGATTTTATTTGCCGTTGCAGCTGTTTTTTTTCTGATGCTGCTGATGCGTCTCTTTTATCTGCAGATTATTCAAGGCCATGAATATGCCCGTCTTTCCGAAAACAACTGTATCCGCCTGCAAAGCATTCCTCCCCACAGGGGGCTGATTTATGACCGTCATGGCGCACTGCTGGTGGATAACAGGCCTGCCTACGATCTTCTGATTGTTCCCGGTGATGTGGGAAACATGGAAGAGGTACTGGGACGCCTGGCTGTCCTTTCCGACATACCGGTTTCTGAATTTCAGGAACGGCTGGAAAGGGAGCGGGGGCCGGGGTACAGGGCTGTTCTTCTCCGTCAGGATCTGGACAGGGATGCTGTGGGACTCATCAGTGCCCGTCGCTATGATCTTCCGGGTGTACGCATAGAGGCGAGACCCAGACGCCAGTATATGTATCCGGGCCTTGCAGCCCATCTGATCGGTTATCTCGGAGAGGTCAGCCCGGCTGAACTTCAGCGGCCAGAGAACAAAGATCTGAGGGGTGGTGATTTTATTGGGAAAACAGGAGTTGAAAGGGTCTATGATGCCGTACTCCGTGGGGAACGGGGTGGCCGTCAGGTAGAGGTGAATGTCCGCGGGCAGGTGATACGTATTCTCCATACTGTGCCAGCAAAGCCGGGGGGTAGTCTCTACCTTGCTTTGGACAGGGACTTGCAAAGCCACACGGAGTCTCTCATGGAAGGCCGGGTTGGGGCTGTTGTTGCGTTGGACCCCACCAACGGTCAGGTGCTTGCCATGGTGTCCAGTCCTTCCTTTGATCAGAATCTTTTTGCCAGAGGTATCCGGACGGATGAATGGCGGTCCCTTGCACAAAATCCCCATCGTCCCATGGAAAATAAGGCGATTCAGGGGCTCTATCCGCCAGCATCCACCTATAAAATGATTTCTGCCATTGCAGCCCTTGAGGAAGGGGTTGTAGACAGCGAAACCCGTTTTTTCTGCTCCGGCTCCTTACGTTTCGGAGACAGGAATTTTCGGTGCTGGAGAAGAACCGGCCATGGGAATCTGAATCTGCGGGAAGCTCTGGAGCGTTCCTGTGACGTGTATTTTTATCATGTTGCCCAGCGTCTGGGGGTGGACAGGCTGGCCTGGTATGCAAGGGCTGCGGGCTTTGGCCGGAGAACGGGCGTAGATCTGGACCATGAAGAGGCAGGCCTTGTGCCGACGGCGGGATGGAAACGTCGCAGAACGGGCGTTTCATGGCAGGCGGGCGAGACCCTCTCCGTAATCATCGGGCAGGGTTATAATCTGGCGACCTGCATGCAGGCGGCGGTGATGACAGCGGCCCTGGGCAATGGGGGTATTTTGTTTCGTCCTCAGGTTGCCCTTGAAATCCGGAAGACTGGGGGAGAGGTTATGCGGCCTTTTACACCTGAGGTGACGGGCCGTCTGCCCGTAAGTCCTGAGAATCTGGAGCTGGTGAGACTATCCATGAGGGATGTTGTGCATGCTGCACAGGGGACAGCCCGTGGTATCCGGACCTCCGAGTTTGATATGGGTGGAAAAACGGGTACGGCTCAGGTTCTCAGCCGCAGAACAGATGAGGAGGAGAGTTCGTCAAGGCCGGGTTTTGAACCCCATGCCTGGTTTGTTGCCTTTGCACCCTATGATGACCCCCGGATAGCTGTGGCGGTGATTGTGGAGCATGGTGAAGGGGGAGCCAGAGTGGCGGCTCCCATTGCTGCGGAAGTGATGCGGAGTTACCTTGTTGGCTCAGGAGAAAAATGAGTTTGCATGATGCGGGGTGTATTTTAGCTGATGTGTTTTTTTGTCCTCTGGCGGATGTACTGATGTTCATGGGGGTAATGAACGGCCTGAACGTGTTGAAGGAAGGGTGATGTTCGACAGAAGACTGATTACTCACTTTGACTGGGGGCTTCTGGTCCTGACTCTGATTCTGGCTGCCATGGGCCTTGGTATCCTTTACAGTGCAGTGAATGCGGGAGGGAATACATCGCAGGAAGGTCTTCTGCTGAGGCAGCTTCTCTGGTTTGCCATTGGTGGCGGGCTTATGTCTCTGTCCATGCTGGTGAACTACAAACGTTTTGACCAGTGGGGCCTGGTAATTTATGCGGGCTGTATTCTTCTGCTGATTGCTGTCATGGTTTTTGGCCGGTACGGTGGAGGTGCAAGGCGCTGGCTGCTTCTGGGACCGATCAGTATTCAGCCTTCCGAG
Organism: Desulfobotulus alkaliphilus; assembly: GCF_007830435.1. Taxonomy (GTDB): domain Bacteria; phylum Desulfobacterota; class Desulfobacteria; order Desulfobacterales; family ASO4-4; genus Desulfobotulus; species Desulfobotulus alkaliphilus. Next base: position 47,657 of record NZ_VLLC01000022.1, read on the forward strand.
CTGATGAAAATCGCCATATGTATTGTTCTTGCAAGATATTTTGCCAAAAATTTTATGGGCGAGGGCCTGGGGTTCAAGGAGCTGATACAGCCCTTTGTCTTGATTCTTATTCCTTTTTTGCTTATTGTCCAGCAACCGGATCTGGGGACAGCCCTGCTTCTTTTTGTTATTGGCGGTAGCCTGACGCTCTTTGTCGGGCTGAAGCGAAGTACTTTCTGGGGGCTTCTGGCTGCGGCAATGGCAGCAGTACCCATGGTCTGGTTTTTTTTAAAGGATTACCAGAAAAACAGAATTCTGACCTTTCTGGATCCGGGGCGGGATCCGCTGGGTACGGGGTATCATATTATCCAGTCAAAAATTGCCATTGGATCGGGCCAGTTGTTTGGCAAAGGTTTTCTTGGCGGCACCCAGAATGCGCTGGATTTTCTGCCGGAGCAGCACACGGACTTTATTCTGTCCGTACTTGCGGAGGAGTGGGGCTTTGTGGGATGCAGCGTGTTGCTTGTTCTCTATCTGCTTTTTCTGGCATGGAGCCTAAGTGTGGCGTATCGCTGCAGGGATTCCTTTGGAACCTTTCTGGTTGTGGGAATTACGGCCATGAATTTCTGGCATATTTTTATAAATATGGGCATGGTCATGGGGCTTCTGCCCGTTGTGGGTGTGCCTTTGCCCATGGTGAGCTATGGTGGATCTTCTGTGGTGACCACCCTCTTGGGTGTTGGGATTCTGCTGAATATCAGTATGCGCAGGTTTCTTTCGGATTGATGTTTTTTTCTGCGGTGCAGATAAAATGAATGGTTTTCAGGGGGAGTGCAAGTTTTTTAAAAAACATTGAAAAAGGAGGTTTGATGCCAAAATATGCTTAAAATATCAGGAAATTTTGAAAAAATCTTTGACTTTTTTGGCTTTTCAGTGGTAGGTAGCCTCGATTAAGTTTATGGCTGTGCGATTCGACAGATGTCCGGTGAGCCGTATATCCGTCCGGTGAAGGCACAGATACGCAAAAGGTCTGGAACGCACGAATTCTGGAGGGCATTTATGAACATCAGCGTGGACGGATCCTTAGGAATCCAGATCCTCAACTTTGTTGTGCTGATCGTTGTGCTGAACGCAGTGCTGTACAAACCCATACGGCAGATTCTTGCAAAACGCAGGGATACGGTTGAAGGGCTTGAGTCGGCAATCTCACGGATGCAGTCCGAGGGCGATGAGTGCCTTGAGGCTGTGAAGGCTGGCATCAGGGAAGCCAGAACCCGTGGGGTAAGGGAAAAAGATGCAGTAATTGAAAGCGTCAGCGCAGAAGAAAAAAAGCGGGTAGCCGAGATTCAGGAAGGAATCCAGAAGGACCTTGAAGCCTTCCGTATGCGGATTGCAGGGGAAGCTGAAGAGGCCCGGAAGGCACTTGCCTCCCAGGCGGACGCCTTTGCCTCTGCCATTGCAGAGAAGATTCTCGGGAGGGCGATTTGATTATGAATGCAAAGGGTAGAAAACTGTTTTGGGCCTCACTTGTTTTTTTTATGGGTGCAGGTGTCGCCTTTGCTGCAGGAGATGGAGGAGAGTCGTGGAGTTCCATTGACACCTACAGGGTGATGAACTTTACGGCCCTTGTCCTTATTCTCTTTTTTCTTCTCCGGAAACCCGTTGCCAGATTTCTCAATGGCCGGATTGACGGAATAGAAAAACAGTTGGCAGATCTTGAGGAACGCAGGCTTGCTGCGGAAAAAGATCTGGCTGAATACCGTCGTCAACTGGAGCATATGGAAGACGAAGCCAAGTCCATTCTGGAACAGTACAGAAAGCAGGGCGAGGCGGCAAAGGAGCGTATTCTTGAAGAGGCAAAAGCCTCTGCGGAGAAAATGCGGGAGCAGGCACGCCGGAACATTGAACATGAGTTTGTCAAGGTCCGTGCCGGACTTCAGGCGGAAGTCATGGAAAAAGCCCTGGAGCGGGCGGAATCTCTGATTCAGGAGAAAATCAGTCCTGAAGACCATGATCGGCTGACGGAAGAATATCTTAAAAAGGTGGTGGCATCGTGAAAAATCTTGCGGTAGCAAGGCGATATGCCAAGGCCTTGCTTTTAATCGGAAAAGAAGACGGGCATATGGATACCTACAGGCAGGAGCTGCAGGATGTCTGTACGGTTTTTCAGGAAAATGAGGGTTTGCGTCAGATTCTTTCCAACCCCCTTCATGCCCGGACAGCACGGAGGCAGATTCTTGACTCGGTTCTTCAGAAAATGTCCCTGACTCAGGTGATGCGGTCTTTCATGCTTCTGCTCTTTGATAAGGGGCGTATTGTAAGGCTTGCGGACGTGGAGCGGTCCTACAGGGATCTTGCCGATGAGTTTCAGAATATTGCCCGTGCGCGGATCATATCCGCTGTTTCCCTGAGCGATACGGCTGTTGCGGGTATCCGCAGCGCCCTTGTTCGGATGACAAACCGGGAGGTTGTCCTTGACGTGCATGAGGATCCCCGGATTATCGGTGGAATTGTCACCAAGGTCGGGGATCTGGTCTATGATGGTAGTATCAGAACCCAGTTACGGAATCTGAGAGAATCTTTTAAGAGGGGTGAAGGTATCTGATGGAAATCAAAGCGGAAGAAATCAGCCAGATCATCCAGGAGCAAATCAAGGATTTCGACAAGAGCGTACAGCTCAGCGAAACCGGTGTTGTCCTGTCTGTCGGCGACGGTATTTCACGTGTGTATGGCCTTGAAAAAGCGATGGCCCTTGAGTTGATTGAGTTTCCCGGTCAGGTGTTCGGTCTGGCGCTGAACCTTGAAGAGGATAACGTGGGGATCGCCCTGATGGGGCCTGATACTGCAATTAAAGAAGGGGATGTGGTCAAGCGTACCGGGCGTATCGCCCAGGTGCCCGTTGGTGAGGCCATGCTGGGCAGGGTAGTGGATACCCTGGGTCAGCCTCTGGATGGGAAGGGACCTATAAATGCAACGGAGTCTCGCCGTCTAGAAATGGTTGCTCCCGGCGTTGTGGACAGGAAAAGCGTCCATGAGCCCATGTATACGGGGCTTAAGGCTATTGATGCCATGATTCCCATTGGTCGTGGTCAGCGTGAGCTTATCATTGGTGACCGGCAGATCGGTAAGACTGCCGTGGCCATTGATGCCATCATTAATCAGAAGAACAGTGGTGTTAAGTGTATTTATGTGGCCTGTGGTCAGAAACAGTCCACGGTGGCTCAGGTGGTTGCCGTTCTTGAAGAAAACGGTGCCATGGAATATACCACCGTAGTTTCTGCCTGTGCCTCTGACCCTGCGGCTCTGCAGTACCTTGCTCCCTATTCGGGCTGTGCCATGGGCGAATATTTCCGGGATAAGGGTGAGCATGCCCTGATTATCTATGATGATCTTTCCAAGCAGGCAGCGGCTTACCGTCAGGTATCCCTTCTGCTTCGTCGTCCTCCCGGGCGTGAAGCTTTCCCCGGTGACGTTTTCTACAACCATTCCCGTCTGCTGGAGCGTGCTGCCAAGCTTTCCGATGAACTGGGCGCAGGCTCCCTCACGGCTCTCCCCATTGTAGAAACCCAGCAGGGTGACGTTGCCGCCTTTATTCCCACCAACGTTATTTCCATTACAGACGGTCAGATCTATCTGGAACCCAACCTTTTCTTCTCCGGTGTAAGACCTGCCGTGAACGTAGGTATTTCCGTTTCAAGGGTTGGTGGTTCTGCCCAGGACAAGGCCATGAAGCAGGTGGCAGGAACCCTTCGTCTGGATCTGGCACAGTATCGTGAACTGGAAGCCTTTGCAGCTTTTGGTTCCGACCTTGATGCCGCTACTCAGCGTCAGCTTACCCGTGGTGCCCGTCTGGTTGAAATTCTGAAACAGCCTCAGTTCAAGCCCCTGAAGCTTGAAAATCAGGTGGCCATAATATATGCGGGTACCAAGGGCTATCTGGATCAGTACTCCCTTGAGATGGTTCCCAAATATGAAGCGGGACTTCATGCCTTCCTGGAAGCCCGCCATGGTGATATCATGAAGGGCATTGCCGAAGAAAAGAAACTTTCCGATGAGTTGGAGGCAAAGCTGAAGGATGCTCTTAAGGCTTATGGTGAAGAGTTCAAGGACACCATCAAGTAAGGCAGCCGGAGCTTATCATTAGCAAACACTGACTCTAAATAAGGTGATTTCATGGCAACGCTCAAGGAAGTCAAAACAAAGATCTCCGGGGTCAAAAAGACCAAGCAGATCACCAAGGCCATGAATATGGTCGCGGCTTCCCGGCTCCGGAGCACACAGCGGCGGATGAGTGCATTTCGTCCCTATGCTGTCAAATACGGAGAAGTGCTGGGTAGCCTTGCCGGCAGGGCAGGGGAAGGCGCAAGCCCTCTTCTTGTTCCCCGGGAAGAGGTGAAGAAGGTTCATCTGGTCATTTGTACATCCGACCGCGGACTTTGTGGTGGTTTTAACAATAATATTACAGAAGCAGCAGGGCGCTGGCTGCAGACCCTGGAAGAAGGTGTTGAGGTTTCATTCACGGCCTTTGGAAAAAAAGGCCGGGAGTGGGTCCGCAAGAACAAACGCGACCTGAAGGATGTTCACCTGGGAGTTGTGGGTACGGTTTTCGGGTTTAACGTGGCATCCACGGCCGGGCTGAAACTGATCTCAGACTTTCTGGAAGGAACCTATGATGAGGTTCATATCATTTATCCGGAATTTCAGAGCATGAGCCGTCAGGTGCCCGCTGTTCATCAGCTTCTGCCCATCCCTGCCGCTGCTCTGATGGATGAAGAAGCCCCTGAGGATGAAAAGGCGGAGGAAGCCTATATCCCTGAGCATATATGTGAACCTTCACCGGCGGCTCTGCTCAATGCCATGCTTCCGAGAAACGTTCATATTCAGATTTTCCGCGCTCTTCTGGAAACATCCACCAGCGAACATGCGGCACGTATGGTGGCCATGGACAACGCAACCCGGGCCTGCAATGACATGATCAAGGATCTGAACAGGATCTTCAATAAGGCACGTCAGGCGGCGATTACCAATGACTTGATGGACATTGTCGGAGGAGCCGAAGCCCTCAGGGGATAAGGGGTCCGACATGTTTGAAGTTACGGAGGCAATATAATGAGTAAAAATATTGGCAAGATCAGGCAGGTCATGGGGCCGGTTGTGGATGTGGAGTTCGAACCGGGAAATCTGCCCACGATTCTGACAGCTCTTCTGATCTCCAACCCGGCGATCAATGATGAAGAAGATAACCTTGTTGTGGAAGTTGCCCAGCATCTGGGCGACAATCTGGTCCGGACCATCGCCATGGATGTTACCGATGGCCTGGTCCGGGGTATGCCTGTCAGAGATACTGGAAGACCCATTCAGATGCCTGTGGGTGAAGCCGCTCTGGGCCGGGTTCTGAACGTTGTGGGTCGTCCTGTGGATGGCAAGGGGCCCATTGATATGTCCAAGACTTCGGATATTCACAGGCCCGCACCAGCTTTTACTTCCCAGGATACCTCGGTCAGGGTTCTGGAAACGGGTGTCAAGGTTATTGACCTTCTTGTTCCCTTTCCCCGTGGTGGCAAGATGGGGATGTTCGGTGGTGCCGGTGTTGGTAAAACCGTTATTATGATGGAGATGGTAAACAACATCGGTATGCATCACGGTGGCATCTCCGTATTTGCAGGTGTAGGGGAAAGAACCCGTGAGGGTAACGACCTTTACCATGAAATGAAGGACTCCGGCGTTCTCCACAAGTGCTGCCTTGTGTATGGCCAGATGACGGAACCCCCCGGAGCCCGTGCCCGTGTTGCCCTTTCCGCCCTTGCGGAAGCAGAATACTTCCGTGATGTGGAAGGTCAGGACGTTCTTCTCTTTATTGATAACATCTTCCGTTTCACCCAGGCTGGTGCGGAAGTTTCTGCCCTTCTCGGACGTATGCCTTCTGCTGTAGGTTATCAGCCGACACTTGCGGTGGACATGGGTGCCCTGCAGGAGCGTATTACCTCTACGGATAAAGGGTCCATCACGGCGGTTCAGTGTGTTTACGTGCCTGCCGATGACCTCACAGACCCTGCTCCTGCAACAACCTTTGCCCATCTGGACGGTACCGTTGTTCTTTCCCGTGCCATTTCAGAGTTGGGTATTTATCCTGCTGTGGATCCCCTTGACTCCACGTCCCGGATCCTTGATGCCAACTTTATTGGCGAAGAGCACTACAGGGTTGCCCGTATGGTACAGCAGATCCTGCAGAAATATAAAGATCTTCAGGATATTATTGCCATTCTGGGTGTGGATGAGCTTTCCGATGAGGATAAGCTTACCGTAGCCCGTGCCCGTAAAGTCCAGCGTTTCCTTTCCCAACCCTTCCACGTGGCAGAACAGTTTACCGGCATTCCCGGCTGCTATGTGAAGATAGAGGATACCATTCGCTCTTTCAAAGAGATTTGTGAGGGCAAGCATGATGAGCTTCCGGAGCAGGCTTTCTATCTTGTAGGATCCATTGAAGAAGCCGTTGCCAAGGCCGAACGTATGGCCGCAGAATAAAAGACGAAGGGGGCCTTATGGCAGCCAGTATAAAGCTTGAGATCGTAACCCCCGAGCATGTGGTGGTGGACGAAAAGGTACAGACCGTTGTTGCGCCCGGTTTTCTGGGGGAGTTCGGTGTACTGCCCGGTCACACCTCGTTTCTTACCTCGCTGAAGCTGGGGGCTCTGCGTTACGAAGATACGGCAGGACAGACGCGCTATGTTTTTATCAAGGAGGGCTTTGCGGAAGTGCTTCCGGAAAAGGTGACCATCCTTGCGGAAGCTGCAGAGCGGCGCAAGGATATTGATGTTGCCCGGGCTGAAGCTTCCCTTGAGCGTGCAAAAATGCGTCTTGAGAAAAAAAGCAGGGAAGAAAATATCGATTTTGTCCGTGCGCGGGCAGCTCTTTCAAGATCCATTAACCGGATTCGTCTGGCTACGGGTCAGGAGCCTGATTGATTTTTAAGGGTTTTACTTTTGTAAAGAGGGGGGCAAGCACAATCATGGGCTTTGCCCCTTTTTCATGGGCTTTGCCCCTTTTTCATGGGCGGGGGTGCCCGGAGCGGGGGAGAATGGAAGATTTCAGGGGATTGGCAGTGGTTATTCTTGCCGCTGGAAAAGGGACACGTATGCGGTCCGATCTTGCCAAGGTACTTCATCCTGTGGGGGGGGTGCCCATGATTGTCCGGGTTGCAGAAAGCGTTCAGGCCCTGGAGCCTGAAAAGTGCATCGTTGTTGTGGGGCATCAGGCAGATGCCGTGACTTCTTTACTTCGGGATTATTCGTTTTCCTTTGCGCTTCAGAAAAAGCAACTGGGTACCGGCCATGCCGTTGCTTCGGCCATGCCTTTTATTCCGCCAGACTGTCAGCAGGTTCTGGTTCTTTGCGGTGATACGCCACTGATCAGAACGCAGACCCTGGAACGCCTCTGTCGTCATCATTCAGAAGAACAGGCTGCCCTGACGCTGCTGGCCGTCCATCTTGAGGATCCCCATGGTTACGGTCGAATTGTCTGTGATCCAGAGGGGAGGGTGCAGGCTATTGTTGAGGAGAAAGATGCTTCGCCGGAAGAAAAAAGGATCCGCCATGTGAATGCGGGTTTTTATTGTTTTGACCGCAGCTTTTTGGCCCGTGAAATTGCAGGGCTTGATCGGGATAACAGTCAGGGGGAATATTACCTGACGGATCTGCTGGCGGTTGCAAGGGGTGCCGGAGAGCGGGTGGCATGTGTTACTGCCGATTTTCCAGAGGAGGTGATGGGAATTAACTCACCGGAAAACCTTGAAGTTGCGAACCTGCTTATGGGGAAGGCTGCGGGTCTTAACCAATTCCCTTGACTTCATTTACTGTGGTTGATTATACTGACTTCCAAGGACGAAGAGGTGAAAAGTGGAAAGAGAAGTGGTGTTAAACAGATTTGATGCAATAGAGTCCAAAGTGGAGCGTTTGCTTGCACATTGCAAGGCCCTTGAGGAGGAAAGAGACGCACTCAAGGTGGAGCTTGCGGATATAAATGCCCTGCTTGAAGATATGATGCAGAAAGAGTCTGAGCGGGTGCAGGATGAAGAGGCAATGCAGAAGAAGATAGATGCTTTGCTGGAAAAGCTGGATGCATTTTAAAGGTGCATCTGAATCAAGCATAACCCTAATGGTCTGAATATAGTGGGATTTGGATACCATCGTAACAATACATATGTTTGGCGAGGTGTACAAGTTTAAGGCGGAGGCAGGCGTTGCCGATGCGAAAGAGGTTGCCGATTTTTTGATGGAAGAGCTTGGGCGGGTTGAAAAGGATCTCGGCCCCCAGGCAAAAACCGTTACCAAAACAGCAAAGCTACTGCTGGCTACCATGAATATTGCCAATACGTACTTTAATCTTAAACGGCAGCATATGGAAACGGTATCAGAATTAACAAAAAGATCGGATGCCTTGCTACTGGCCTTGGAGGCGGTTCCCGATACCCCTCCTCCTATAAAAGAATGAAACCCCTGCAGTGTTTGTGATTGATATGCCCTTTGACCCAATGTTTTATAAAAGGGAGCTTTCTCTGGTACTGGTGTGCATGTTCTGATTTTTATCAGAAAAGCCTTAAGGTACCACAAGGCGCCCACTTGAACCTGTCGGTTCAAAGGTTTTTCCAACACGGCACATGCGGGGGTATGCTTGATAAGTCATCCCTACCATCCTTTCTCTTTCTCCCCTCCTTTTGTTCCTCAGCCTGTCTGTCTTGTTTTTTATGAAAATGCAGATGCAGGACTACTGTCTGTTTTTTAAGATTATTTTGTTTTTTTATCCGTATGTGGCGGCTTTTTGATTTGCAATTTACCAGAAATGAGTGACAGCACGCACCATGCATAATCATAATAAAAAGCCCAAGGATCTATGATTGTATTTTTCTACCTCTGTGACGGAGGGCTTACATCAACCCTCCGGGCAGTTTCTGATCGAAATGTTTTTTTTGGTTAAGTCGTACATTTTTGATCGGTGTCAGGCTTGTATTTTAATACTCAAAATACTTTCACGTATGTATGTGTTTAAAATCCTCGCCTCCCATGGATGGCAAAAATGGTTTTCGCTCAGTTACTGTTGGCATCACGGGATGGATAAGAATGCTTTCTCTGCGAGCTTTGGGGATGGAAGTTGTGGGGGATGCGGTGTGTTGAATGGGGAGATCGGGGAATGACAGGATATGGAATTTTAATAGGGTTGCTGTCCTTTGGGGCAGGGGTTGGGATTGCCTACTGGATTCGGCAGCAACTGGATGCCCAGAATGAACAGGCAGCCAGAAATGAAGCGGTGCGTCTGCTGGATGATGCAAAGCGGCGTTCTGAAAGTCTCCTGAAAGAGGCAGAGGTTGAAGCCAAGGACCGCCTTTTCAGAATGAAGAGTGAGTTTGATGCGGAAACCGCTGAAGTCCGGTCGGAACTCAAGCGTCAGGAACAGAGGCTGATTCAAAAAGAAGAAAATATTGAAAAAAAGCATGATCAGAATGAGCAGAAAGAGCAGGAGCTGCAGAAGATTGAATGTGGCCTTCAGGAAAAAGAGGAGTCTCTTGTAAAAAAATCTGAAGAGCTCGATGTTCTGGTAGCGCAACAGCACGCTGAACTGGAAAAAATTTCTGGACTGACCAGTGAGCAGGCCAGAGAAATTTTGATCCGTTCCATGGAAAATGATGCCCGTTATGAGGGTGCCAAGCTTGTTAAGCGGATTATGTCCGAAGCCCACGAGGAAGCGGATAAGGAAGCTAAAAAAATTCTGGCAACGGCCATTCAGCGTTTTTCTGGGGATTTTGTGGCAGAACGGACCGTTTCCGTTGTTGCCCTTCCCAGCGATGAGATGAAGGGCCGGATTATTGGCAGGGAAGGCCGGAATATCAGGGCCCTTGAAGCTGCCACCGGGATTGATCTTATTATAGACGATACGCCGGAGGCGGTGATTCTTTCTGGCTTCAATCCTGTCCGCCGGGAGGTTGCGCGACTTGCCCTGACCAAGTTGATTGCCGATGGTCGTATTCATCCTGCCCGCATTGAGGATGTGGTAAAAACTGTTGAGGAAGAGGTCGATCAGACCATTAAGGAAGCTGGTGAGCAGGCTGCTTTTGACTTGGGTGTCCATGGGATTCATCCGGAGCTGATTAAGGTTCTTGGTCGTCTGAAGTTCAGGACCAGCTATGCGCAGAATGTATTACAGCATTCGGTGGAGGTTGGCTTCCTTTGTGGTATTATGGCGGCAGAGCTTGGCTTGAATGTTAAACTGGCCAAGCGCATGGGACTTTTGCATGATCTGGGTAAGGCTGTGGACCATGAAGTTGAGGGCCCCCATGCTCTGATAGGCTCCAGGCTGGCAAAAAAATATGGGGAAGCCGCTTCGGTTGTGCAGGCCATTGCAGCACACCACGAAGACATACCACCGGAAACGGTATATGACCTTCTCGTGCAGGCTGCGGACAGCCTTTCTGGTGCCCGCCCCGGTGCCCGTAAGGAGCTTCTTGAAAATTATGTGAAGCGCCTTGAAGACCTTGAAAATATAGCCTGTTCATTCAGGGGTGTGGCAAATTCCTATGCCATACAGGCTGGCAGGGAGTTGCGGGTTATTGTGGAGAGCGATAAGATTTCCGATGAAGAATCCGTATTGCTCAGTCGGGATATTGCAAGGAAAATTGAAGAATCACTGACATTTCCAGGTCAGATTCGGGTGATTGTGATCCGGGAAACACGGGCTGTGGGATATGCGAATAAATAGCTGCTGGAAAAATTTTCAGTCAGTGAAAGTTCATCGGATGTTTTTCGTCTTTAATGGCGGAGATTTTCTGCCAGGAATATGTTTTTAATTTTTCCGGGGGTAAACACAATGGATCGGGTAGGAAAGGAAGCCGGTATGAATGCTCTGGATGTTCTCAGGCTGAGGGGGTTTGTAGAAAGCACAACGCATGAAAAAGAGCTGGAAGATTATCTGGGAACCCCGGGGCGTTATTGCTATATCGGTTTTGATCCTACGGGCTCCAGTCTTCATGTCGGGCACCTTGTAACTGTGATGGCCCTTGCCCACATGCAGCGCTGCGGGCATAGGCCCATGGCCCTTGTGGGCGGGGGGACTGGCATGATCGGTGATCCCAGCGGTAAAACCGAAATGCGTCAGCTGCTGACCCCGGAGATTGTTGCAGAGAATAAGGCGGGGCTGAAGGGGCAGCTTTCTTCCTTTCTTGATTTTTCTGAAGGTAAAGCCGTTCTGGTGGATAATGCGGACTGGCTTTCGGAGCTTCAGTATATACCTTTTCTGAGGGATGTGGGCTGTCACTTCAGTGTGAACCGTATGGTCAAAGCTGAAAGTTACCGAGCGCGGCTGGAATCGGAAGAGGGACTCAGTTTTATAGAGTTTAACTATATGTTGCTTCAGGCCTATGATTTTTATGTGCTCGCTGAAAAATATGGATGTTTTCTTCAGATGGGCGGCAGGGATCAGTGGGGCAATATTGTTGCAGGGGTTGAGCTTGTCCGTCGCAAGGCCCAGAAAACAGCTTTTGGTATCACCTTCCCGCTTATTATGACTTCTTCCGGCATAAAAATGGGTAAAACCCATGCCGGTGCCGTATGGCTGGATCCGGAACGAACTTCTCCCTACGACTATTATCAGTTCTGGGTGAATACCGATGATGCGGATGTTCAGCGCTTTTTAAAGCTTTTTACCTTCCTTCCCATGGAAGAGATCGAAGCCGTTGCCGGGCTTGACGGGAAAGATCTGAACACTGTGAAGGCTGTTCTTGCATATGAAGCTACGGCCATTGTTCATGGGAAAGAGGCGGCAGATCAGGCGCATGGTGCAGCTTCTGCTGTTTTTGGTGGACGGGAGATTTCCGCTGCTATTTTTCCTTCCAGTGTAATACCAAGGCAGGTCATGACGGATGTTTCGGGGATGCCATGTTCCCGGATACCCGGGCAGGATTTTTCTTCTGGCATGACTGTGGTTGATCTGTTCTGCAGGGTAGGGCTCTGTGCTTCCAAGGGTGCTGCGAGGCGCCTCATTGAACAGGGTGGGGCCTATGTGAATGGCAAAAGGATTGATAGTGATAGTATAGATGTGATTTTAGGACCGGATACCTTTGAAGAAGGTGCTCTGGTACTTCGCAGCGGAAAAAAACAGTACCATCGCATTGAGATGGTCTGAGTATTTCAAGCCATCCTCCCGGACGGTGTTTATTTGGAGGGGAGGATGGTCTTATGAAATCAAATCTTTATGTTTTTTTATGGTCAGCATGAAAAAAAGTGTTTGACACAAAGGGTCAAAGTCTGTAATTTGATCTTCGTTGCTGAGCGCAACAGGTCGGAAATCGATCTTTGAAAATCAGATAGTGAAAGATAAAGTAACATGCCCTGAGTATCCCGCCTTTTTAAGGTGGGGGTAGTACCAGAGATTCAACGGAGAGTTTGATCCTGGCTCAGAATGAACGCTGGCGGCGTGCTTAACACATGCAAGTCGAACGAGAAAGTTCCCTTCGGGGGACAAGTAAAGTGGCGCACGGGTGAGTAACGCGTGGATAATCTGCCCTTGAATTCGGAATAACATCGCGAAAGCGGTGCTAATACCGGATGATGTTGTGTTTTCTGCGGGGAATGCAACCAAAGAATGCCTCTTCATGAAAGCATTTGTTTGAGGATGAGTCCGCGTCCCATTAGCTAGTTGGCGGG
>NZ_VLLC01000023.1:0-3548 GCF_007830435.1 Desulfobotulus alkaliphilus
ATTCAGGCTTGTAGACAGGGTCGCCTGTCTCACGATTAATTTTTCCGATAAGACATCTTTTATTTCTGGGTTTTCCTTCACTATTACGATAGGAAGTTGATTCATATAGATAAGTATTGTTTCCAACTTTTTGCTTCACAATACAAGCCATATCGCCCCCTTTGTAGTAAGATGTTATTATACCTTCAAGGGGGCAAAACTAGCAGTTTTTTAAAATTTTTGAAAATTATTTTTAGCCAAAAACAACAAATAAAAACTTTAATCTCAAAGCCATACATCCAATTTTAGCACTTTGTATAACGTTTGTAGGTGTATAATTTATCGGGAATTTAGGATAATACTCCGCGTTAAATTTTTCTTGTGGGGAATGGTAATGGATAAGGGATTCTTCCAACTCATGGAACAAACCTTGGGAACAGTGGGGGGAGAGTTTTCTGATCAGGCGGATACCAGCCCCCCATCTCGATTTTTTTGCGTAAAAATCCAGCCAGAATCTTCCGCTGTTGGAAAGCAGCCAGCGAATACCTGTATCCGCACGGTGGGGAGGAAGATCCGCATAAAGGGACATCAGAATTTCCTGAGCCACAGGAGAAGTGCTTTTTTCCAGAGAAGAAAGCTCTTCAAGAAGAAATTCTGCCTGTTTATCAAGAAGGATCTTTCCTGCCTGAATGAGGATCTCCAGCGATCCACGGGCAAAATCCGTTTGAGGTCTTCCATAATAAGAACGGTCCTTTTCCCACATGCTAAGCCGCGCCTCGTAGTGTGGATTGGGATGGATGTCCGTTAATCTGACAATTTCAGGAAAAAGAAGGTTCCAGCCCTGCTCAGGGCATTGCGCAATCGTTTTTTTCAGGATTTGCAGGTAAGGTCTGTACCAGTTTTTAAAATCGTCATTTTCTTTGCGGATAAGACGACCCTTAGCATCCAGACGCCAAGTGGAAAGTATTGTTTTAACCAGTCGGACGGCCCTCAGGGGGGACTTTGACCCCAGAGAATCCCAGCATACGGGGCTTTTCATGTGACCGCAGCGGATAAGATCCAGACGCAGTGCAAACATGGCATCTGAATCATTGGCCTCATCCCAGCATAAGGTATTCAGAATACGGCGGGGCCAGTCTTCTCCTTTGTGGAGAAAAGGACACAGGGTTTCTGCCACCTGATCCGGCAGGGTATCTGTTACGGATCGGAGCAGAGAGAGAGCCTTGAAGGCCTCCTCTCCCTGGGAGAGGGAAAGCCAGCGCTGAATGCTGCCGGATGCGAGAAGAATGCGAACCCATGGCGCATGGCCTGAAAAAACGGTTTCCAGCATATGGCCCTGCCATTCATCTTTCTCGCTCAGGTCAAGGCAATAATGACGGATTTCTTCTGAGGGCGCATCAAGCTGCCCAAGGATTTCAAGCACCAGATGCTTCATGTGGAAACGTACATGGGGAGACTCCAGAAGATTCTGGGCGGCGCTGAAAAAATCCGGAGCCGATTCTTCTGTCAAAAGGGTCAGTACCTGGCGAAGCTGCTCACGCCGGAAGAGGGATTGCTGTTCTCTGCTTCCCAGCCATGTGAGAACCTTGCCATTGCCTTCATAAATGTGGGGAAGCAGACGCTCTGCAATCAGGTAATCCAGATAACGCTGGTGACAGAAGCTGATTCTCTGCCGATCCCTTTGAAGAAGTCCAAAGGAGATGAGCTTATCCAGAAGGATGGTGCTGCTGTTTTCCAGGCGGCCGACAGGAGCGGACACTTCTCCCCTTGTTTCCATATGATCCAGAAGCGGTTTCAGGAAGGCATTCATCTCTTTGACGGAAACAGAAGCCTTTTCTTCCAGAGTGCGGCGGAGGTTTTCCAGAAAACAGCGCATCAGTTGCGTGGCGGTTTGGAAAGGCATCTGCCCCCCGTCTTCCCTGATCCTTAACCACATGGAAAGATGGAGGGGGATAGCAAGGATATGCCGATGCTGCCTGCTCAGGTTTTCAAAATCCGGCCCGATGATGCCCCTGATCTCCTCTTCCGCAAGCGCCTCAACAGCAATTTTAACAAATTTTTCTTTTTCAGGCCCCCCCAGAAAGGCTCGGATTTCCGGATCGTTTTCAAGGTCAAAGGTACGGCAGGCAAAGACAAGAATCCTGTCTTTACCCTGTTCACGAAGGGCACGAACCTGTCTCAGCATTTCCTTGCAGATATCCATGGCTCTGCTGGAATGGGCAGCCGTCCAGCGGATGGCATCCAACTGATCGAGAATCAGGACGGCCTTTTCGTCCCCAGCCATGGCGGAGAGGGCCAGAGCCGGGGAGTTTTGCAGATCCATTTCCATTCCGTACTGTCTGGCGCTTTTGTCGGGTATCCGCCGATCCAGACGCAGGGGAAGGCAGGGAATGCCATTTTCTCTGAGGTCTTGTGTGAGCTTATGGAGGACAGCACTTTTTCCGTATCCCGAAGGCCCATGCACAAGGATATCCTGACCTTTTTCGATGGCATCCTCTATCCGGCTGAAGATTTTGCTGCGGGTAATTTCTGGCCGGATCAGGTTGGAGCCAATGGAATCCAGAAACTGCTCCTGAAGTTCCGTCACAACGGAAGCTGTCTGTGGAGAAAATGTAAGGGGAGGGTGGGCTTCCGCTGGAATGAGTTGATCTGAAGATGGTGTCAAGAGGATGACGTTTTTAGTGATAATTTGTGTAGATTTAATGTCGCTGCCAATATTGACCATATATTGCTGCTGCATCGTGCGGTGCCTCACTTTTTGAGAACCTGCGGAAAACCCAACCCAGATCAAAGTATTTGCTCGCTTTGGTGGAGCCTTGAAGTCTTTATTTTATTACAACATTTCCATATCCTATTACTTGGGTGCTAGTGATGTTATTTCCCGTATTGATCTGAGTCTGCTTTATGTTCGTCATGCTTTTTTCCTTTGGCAGCAGATCCCGGATTTCCTCCATGAAGGCAGGATTTTCCTTCATCTCCCGTTCCAGCTGATACCTCAGAGTATCCAGAATCTCCTCGTCTTCAGGTAATTCCTGCGCCCGTACCAGCGCATCTTTTTGGGAAATGCTTAAAAACTTAGCCTGCAACCATTGGAACAGTTTTTCTCTGCCTATATCCAGACCCTCTTCCACGGTTTTACCTGTGGCATGGAGAAGGTAGGGGGTAAGGTAGGCGATAGCACTCTGGGAAAGGCTTACGACATCCATGGTTTACTCCTTTGAGTTGGGTGTGTGCTTCTCGATCATGATTGCCAGCACAGGGGCAAGAAGTGTGCTGTCAGGTTTCTGATCGATCTGTTCTGCGGCTTTGAGGTAGCCTTGAAACAGACCAGCCATTAGCGGTTTGAATGGGTGGGGGTTTTGGGTGAAAAGCGGCAGAAGGGCCTGGATTCCTTCGGCAAAACTTATTGATGCATCTTGATGTTGCCCTGATTCTTTTAAAATGACACCTTTTGCCCCACAGGTTATTGCCAAATCCGGGAGAAAGGCCTCCGGCCTTGCCTCGGCGAGTTGCCTTCTGATCTCCACGGCTTTTTCCGCGTTGTGAAGGGCCTCTTCCCTGCGGCCGAG
>NZ_VLLC01000023.1:4486-59003 GCF_007830435.1 Desulfobotulus alkaliphilus
GGCCTTCTCCGCGTTGAAAAGAGCTTCTTCCCTGCGGCCGAGCTCACCGAGGCGGACGGCGAGATTATTTTTTATGTCTGCCAGTTGGGCCAGGATGGCATCCTCTGGTTTTTTCTCATAGGCTTTTTTCAGTTTTTCAAGAAGCAGCTCCGTGATTTCAAGGGCCTTTTCCCGGAGAGCCAGGGTATGATGGGGTAAGGCCCCTTCCAGGACAAAAAGGAGATCCGGGGTATGGGTTTTTCCCGTTTCAATCAGTGCCTCCAGCCACCCCATGGCCGCGCTGTTGTCGGTATGGTTGAAATCCTGAAGGGTGCGGATCACAAAGGGCACCACAGCGTACATATCCAGAGAATCCACCATGCGTTTCATGGTTTTTTTCTGTATGTCCATGGCGTACTTTCCAAAGATTCTCAGTACCAGGGCTTCTCCAAGAATATCCGGGAGCACCGGGGCAATGCCATGATCCGGGGCAGGCAGCAGCATGGAGAGTCGATCCACCAGTACGCCCGGCCCCTTGGCAGAGCTTTTTCCCAAAACATCGCATTCCTGTTTCGCCAGTTCCAGGGTCAGGGACTGGTTGAGTCCGCCGTTCATGGTGACCAGTGCGGCAAGATGGAGGAGAATGTCTTTTTCGTCATTCGGTCCTATTTTTGAAAGCCGATGTATTTCCCGATCCGCCAGCTTAAAGGCCAGTTCTGTACGGGGAAGCTCCAGAACTTCCACAATGCCGGAGCGCAGGGAAAGAAGGGCGGCCATCATGAGATAAAGGGGGTCTTTCCAGGTGGGCTTGGCAAGCTCCTGATCAAAAAGCGGGTTTTCACCGGGAAGGGGAATGGGGAGCGGGTTTTGCCCATGAAGCCGGGAAAGCCTTTCCAGCATGGCGGCCAGAAGCTCACGTCGATGTTCCGGGGTGTCGATGGTATCCAGCAGCATGGGTTCAGGGGGATCAAACAGTTCCGGAACGCGGGCTTCACTGAAACCGCCCTCAAAAAGATTTTGAAACCAGCCAGCATTCTTATCCGCCTCACGTTCCAGCAGCAGGATGCGCAGGGGCGGGCCGGGTTCAGCTTCCTCATTTTGTGAAAGCTCTTCCAGCCATGTCTTTAAGAAGGAAGTCAGGGCCGCGGCATAATCCACCACGATCAGAACAGGCTTTTGCCAGCCCCAGTCCGTCAGATTCTGCAGGTCGGCAAATCTCTTCAGCTCTCTGCCCGTTAAAAATCCCGCCTGCCACTTGTCGGCCTCTTCTGTATCAAGGCGGTGTATCAGCTCGATGGCCATGCGGGTTTTGCCACAACCTGCCCCGCCTGCAAGGGTGCGAACGGAGATGGTGCGGGGGGTGTGCAGCCATTCCCACAGTTCTTTTAAATTGGCATCACGGCCTGTGAGGGGGATGCTGCGGCTGTAGGGATTGAGCAGGTCAATTTCCTTTTCCGTCCGAGGGGCGCGATTTTTGGGTGGGATCAGGGTCAGGTAGGGGCGTTTGTAGTCTATATGATTTCCATCACCGGAAATCTGGATGATGACATTGCCGGAACCGTTTGCGGAAGCGTTTTGGCTGGAAACCATGGACAGATCCTTTGCTGAAGAGGCGATGACCTTGTTTGTTTGACATGGACAGGAAGTATTTAGAATAGAAAGGGGATAGCATGGATACAGGGTGCGGGCAAGGCTGCACGAAGCCATGGCCCTTGAATTCTGCGGCCCCTTCATCAACACGCCGGGCGAGTTTCTGGAAAACCGGCGCTTCTATCCCGCCCCCCTCTTCACCCGCAGGGTGCTGGGTGTGGTCTCAAGGGCCGAAGCCCCTGAAAATCAGGTGGAAAGGCAAAACGTTTCCTTCAGCAAAGACGAAGTGGGTGTCCTGTGGTTGCGTGTCCTGTGGTTGCGTGTCCTGTGGTTGCGTGTGGTTGCGTGTCCTGTGGTTGCGTGTGGTTGCGTGTCCTGTGGTTGCGTGTGGTTGCGTGGTTGGTCGATCCCGGGTGTCCTGTGGTTGGTCACCCATGGCAAGCTTTAATTTGCACCCACCAAACTTTCCCCCACCAAAGACGCTCTCCCCCCATGTTTCCCCGCCATAAACCGCACAGGAGCCAGCCCGTGGATCTCCGGTTCCATGGGCTGAAAGCTCAAGGGGTCGCGGAGCTGGCCGTGGCAGTGGATGCCGGATTCGTGGGTAAACACCCTTCCACCCGTCACGGGCTTGTCCGGCGGGAGAGGGCAGCCCGTAAGCCCTGCCACATGGCGGGAGAGGGGCCGCAGGGCTTTCGTGTTCACGCCATGGGGGATTTTTTTGAGGGTCAGGGCCATGACCAGCTCCTCAAGCCTTGCGTTTCCTGCCCGTTCGCCAAGGCCGTTGACCGTGAGGGACACGGCTTTGGCTCCGCTTTCAAGGGCGGTGAGGGCATTGGCTGTGGCCATGCCCAGATCATTGTGTCCGTGGAATTCCAGATCAAAGGGCGATTTTTTCTTTAGTATTTCAATAAGCCGGGAAATTTCGAGGGGGCTTGCCACACCCACGGTGTCGGAAATACGGATGCGGCGGATGGGAAAACCTTTCAGCTTTTCAAGAAGAGCCAGCATGTCTTCCACAGGGGTGCGGGTGGCATCCTGAAAGCCAAGGCTCACCCCTTCAAAGCGGCTGAGGGCAAGGGGCAGAAGGGTTTCAAGGCGGGTTTCAAGGATGGCCTTATCCCAGCCCAGCACCCGGAGCTGACGGGTGGAGACGGGAAAGGCCATGTGAATCCGTTTCATGCCGCAGGCTTCGGCGGCTTGCAGATCCTTTTCATGGAGTCGGCACCAGCCAAAGATGCGCTCCTTGGGAAGGGATTTTGCGATGTGGCGGAGATACCGGGCTTCTTCGCCTCCCATGACGGGAATGCCCGCCTCGATTTCATCCACCCCCGCATCCAAAAGCATGGATGCAAGGCGGATCTTTTCCGCCATGGAAAAGGCCAGCCCCGGTGTCTGCTCGCCGTCCCTTAAGGTGGTGTCGATGATGAGGGGTCGGGCAGGGGGGAAGCCCTTCTGTTCCATGGCTGATCCTTTCAAAAAGAACTTCTGTTTCCGGCCTTAAGGCAGTGCATGGCGGGTCAGGTCTCTTTCATTGGAATGGGATGGCGCAGGGCTACAAGCTGGGTGGCCTGCCATCCCGTATGGTGATAAAAAACAAGGGCCTGGGTGTTGCTGCGATCCGCAAGGAGCTGGATGCGGGTCATGCCCTGATCCCGGGACCATCGAATGGCCTCCTGAATCAGTGTCGTACCGATGCCCCGGCCCCGAAGCCCCTCTTTTACCACCAGATCCTCCAGAAGCCCCACCTCTCCGCCTTCCGCCGTGGAGATGAGGCCTTGCACCGTTACCATGCCGATGACGCGGTTTTCCTGTCTGGCCGTGAGCACAAGGGCATTTTTTTCACGGATCAGGGTGGAAAGGCCTGCGGCCTGTTTGGCGGCATCGGGTGTAAAATCCGCTTCCAGGGTAAAGAGACCCGCCAGCAGCTCCACCATGGCGGGGATGTCCGCATCAAGGGCTTTTTCAATGCTGAAGGCGGGCCTTTTGGATGTCATGGGGCCTGCCCCAGCGCAAGTTCCTGACAGACGGCCCCTTCCTCCATGGCATCGAGAATGGCGTCCACCGAAGCTTCGGAATCGACGCTTCCATACCAGGCATTCTGGGGGTAAATAACCATCACCGGGCCTTTTTCGCATTGTTTGAGACAGCCCGTGCTCACCACCTGGGCATCCAGCCCCCGGTCGAGGATTTCTTCTTCAATATAAGGTAAGAGGCTGGCAGCGCCCCTTTTGTGGCAGACCCCCTGGGGGTCGCCGGAAACGCGGAAACTTGCGCATACAAGGATGGTGTGCTGGGGAAGGGCCATGGGAGTTCTCCTTTGAGGTTTGTTTGAAAAAAGTAGATTTTTAACAACTGCTAAGCATGTTCGTTATTTAAATGTTTGATTTCAAATCTTTATTGTTTAAATGTTTCTGCATTGAATCGTGGTATGGGGGGATTCAGAGTCCTTTTGCCCTCACCCCCGGCCCCTCTCCCAGAGGGAGAGGGGAGAAGGGCAGGCACAGAGTCTTACACGGCTGCCTGCGGTCACCCATGGGAGGGGAGGCAGGCAGGGAGGCTATCCATGCAAAGCCATTCATGCCCCGCATCCCCCTGCGCCAGCGCCGGAACAGGCCTTGATGCTGCGGGTTTTGAGATGCATCAGAGATGCCCCGGAAAAGGCCGGGGTGAGGGCGGCCTCAATGAGTCCTTCCACTTCCGCGACATCCACGCCCGCCTGAAGCAGTACGGTTTTCGGGCGTTCCCCAATGCCGCTCACAAGGAGCATACGGCAGTCGGACAGAAGGGCGGCCATGTCTTCCCACCGGGATTCGCCTCCGCCCTTTGCCGGTGTGATCCGGGTATCCACCAGTTCAAAGTTTCCGTCCTGTTCCCGGAAGATCAGAAGGCTTTCCGCCTCGCCAAGGTGCTGGTTCACAAGAATGCCTTCTCTGCTGGCCACGGCGATGAAGGGCCGTTTGGGGCTGAGGATACGGCAGGAATCCTCCTTTGCTGGTCTGTGATTGTCGGGCAGTTTGGGCATGGCCTCGCAGGCTTTGAGTTTGGCCATGAGACCGGGGCTTTCCTGTTCGCCAAGGCAGCCCACGGCATCGGCCCGGCAGCGGGTGCAGTGGGTCATCTGGGGCAGATGAATGGCCGAGGCGGCCCGGATTCTTTGCACAAGATCCTTTCCCGGTTCCTCCAGATGGCCAAAGGCCGAGCCGGGGTTGGGGTAGTAGGGAATGCAGTTGAAGATATCGGCCCCAAGGGAGGCTGCGGTGCGGGCCACTTCGGGAATGTGGTCTTCGTTCACGCCGGGAATGAGGATGCTGTTCACCTTTACGGCAATGCCATGGGATTTGAGCCGGATCAGGGCTTCGCTCTGCTTTTCAAGGAGAATTTCGGAACCTTCCAGGGCCTGACGCACCCTTTTTTCGTGGCGGACCCAGGCATAGATGCGGCTTGCGATTTCAGGATCCACGGCGTTCATGGTCAGGGTCACATGGCTGACCTTAAGATCCGCCAGCTCTTCGATGTAAGGCCCGATGCCAAGGCCGTTGGTGGCAAGGCAGAGCAGGATGTCCGGATACTGCTGACGCACAAGGCGCAGGGTTTCCAAGGTTTCACCGGCATTGGCAAAGGGATCGCCGGGGCCTGCGATGCCCACCACGGAGATGTTCTTTTTTTCCGCAAATACATGGTCGAGATAGACCAGCGCCTGATAGGGCGAAAGGATACCGCTGGCCACTCCGGGGCGGCTTTCGTTGACGCAGTCGAATTTGCGGTCGCAGAAACGGCACTGGATATTGCACCGGGGAGCCACGGGCAGATGCACCCGTCCATGGGTTTTGCGTGCGGCCTTGTTGAAGCAGGGATGGTTATCAAAGATGGATGACATGGGAGCCTCCTTGGTTTTTTAGATGATCTGTCTGGATGCCCGGTTTCTGTATTCGGGGCAGACCCTGTTTTGATCTTTCTGAGGGAGAGCAATTATTCAGCAAATTTCCCATATCCCTCTGGTGTAGGGGCAGGCCCCTGTGCCTGCCCTGATTTTGGGCAACCATGGGGGGGTGCCCCTGCATGAAAACCCATGGTTAATTCAGGTTTTGTCTTCATAGATAGGAAAACCCCACCCCAGTGGCCTCCTGCCGCACTTCGAGAATGCCGTTGCAGATGCGCTCAAAAAGCTCCCGTGCGCCGCCATAGCCCAGTATGCGGATGGAGGGGCCGCCCACCCGGTCGTGGATGGGAAAACCCACACGGATAAGCGGCGTTCTGGTTTTTCTCGACATGGCGTAGCCCTTGCTGGAGCCCATGAAAAAGTCCGGCGGATTTTCTTCGGCAAGCTTTTCAAGGGTGGCGTAATCGGCCCCTTCCACCACCTGCATGCCTTCCTGCTCCTCTTTGGAAAGAAGACTTTCCAGCGCTTTTTTCAGATGGCCGGAGCGGCTTCCTGATGCGGCCACAAGGGTTTTCACGCCGATTTCCGCAAGAAAGGGCACAAGGGCTGCCACCAGATCCTCATCCCCGAAGACCATGGCCTTGAGACCGGAGACAATTTTATGGCTGTCCACATAGGCATCAATGAGCCGGGAGCGTTCTTCCAGCAGCATCTTGGGAATGGCCTGCCCGCTGAGATCCTGAAGAAGGGCAAGGAAGCGGTCTGTGGCCCGGATGCCCACGGGAAGCCCCTGAAAATGCGGCGCAAGGCCGGATTTTCTGCCAAGGATTGTTAAGGGGGACACCTCCCGCAGGCTGGATGCGGCCCCCAGATGCAGGCCTGCTTTTGCTTCTGCCATGTTCTGCAAACTTTCCAGAGACGCACCACCACGGGGCAGGGTCTCGTATTCCTCCCACTGGCCGCCATCGAGGGTTTCTGAGCTGTCCGGCACAAGGCAGGGGAAAAACCCCATGAGACCCACCAAATCCTTCAGATGACGCTGATCCGCAGGGGAGAGTGCTGCGGTGAAAAGGGGCAGAAGCTCTTCTCTCTTTCCGGCCATGTTCGAAGGGCCTTCCGGAAGAAGCTGCTCCACGAGGGCGGAAAGGCTTTTCCAGTAGCCTTCCCCATGGCTGCCGCCGTAGCTGGGGGTGGAGGCAAAAACGAGGGGCGGACAGTCCGGGTTGGCTTTCCGGATTTCCTTCAGCATCATGGGCACATCGTCGCCAATGGTTTCCGAAAGGCAGGTGGAGGCAATGCCAATGATTTTAGGCCTGTACTGGCGCAGGATGTTGTCGATGGCCGTGCGCAGGTTGGCCCCGCCGCCGAAGATGGCCGTGTCCTCATGGAAGTTGGAGGAGGCGATGTCCACGGGTTCTTTGAAATGGCTGATCATGTAGCGGCGGATGTAGGTGGCGCAGCCCTGGGAACCGTGGAGCAGGGGAACGCAGCCTTCCACACCCTTGAAGGCCAGAGCCGCCCCAAGGGGAGCGCAGAGGCTGCATGCGTTTTCCGTGACGGGTTTCATGATTTCTTCGGAATGGAACATGACGCCTCCTTTTATATGCGGGCCTTGCGGTCAAAAAAACGGAACACGGGGCTGGTTACGGTGGCGTGCACTTCCCTTGCAAAGTTCACCATGCCCTCAAAGCCCGCCAGCGGGATTTTCCGTTCGTGGTTGTGGTCGCAGAAGCCAAGGCCAAGCTTGAAGGCAATGGGCCTTTCCTTTACCCCGCCGATGAAAAGATCGGCTCCCTTTTCCACAACGCAGGCGGAAAGCTCCAGAGGGTTGGCATCGTCCACAATGAGGGTGCCGGGTTTGCAGATCCGGGCAAGTTCCTCATATTCGTCCCCGGCTCCCGTCTGGGTGCCTGCCATGACCACCTCCATGCCCAAAGCATCCAGTGCCCGGATGAGGGAAAAGGCCTTGAAGGCCCCGCCCACATAGAGGGCGGCCTTTTTCCCCTGAAGATCCGTTTTATAGCGCTGGATCTCCGGCAGGATGGCCCGGATTTCCTCCCGCACCAGATCCTTGGTACGCTCCATGAGATCCCTCTCTTCAAAAAAGGAAGCCACATCGTAAAGGGCTTTGGCCACATCCTCGATACCGAAATAGGACACCCGGATGAAGGGAATGCCAAAGGCCTTTTCCATGTCTCTGGCAAGGCCGGTCATGGAGCCGGAGCACTGCACCACATTGAGCTTTGCCTCCGGTGCCTTCATGATTTCCTCCACCCGGCTGTCTCCGGTCATGACGGAAACCACATCGATCCCCATACGGCGGTAATAGTCTTTGATGATCCAGGCTTCGCCGCCGATGTTGAATTCCCCCAGAATATTGATGGAAAGGGGGCGGGAAGCGGGCAGAGCCTTTTGATCGAACAGGGAGAAGAGGGCGGTACAGGCGGCCTTGTACCCGTCTTTTTTGGTGCCCTTGAAACCTTCGGAATGCACGGGCCGTACGGGAATGCCCGTTTTAGCTTCCACCTTGCGGCAGACCGCCTCCACATCGTCGCCAATGATGCCGATGATGCAGGTGCTGTACACAAAGGCGGCTTTGGGTGCATATTTTTCAATGAGGTGGAGGAGGGCGGCTTCCAGCTTTTTTTCGCCTCCGAAGATCACATCCTTTTCCTTGAGGTCGGTGGAAAAGCTTAAGCGGTGCAGCTCCGGCCCGGAAGAGAGGGCACCCCGGATGTCCCAGGTGTAGGCGGCGCAGCCGATGGGGCCGTGGACGAGATGCAGGGCATCGGCAATGGGGTAGAGCACCACCCTGGAGCCGCAGAAGACGCAGGCCCGCTGACTGACGGAGCCTGCAAGGCTTTTGGTGTCGCAGCTCAGGGTGCAGGGAGCCTCACCCGTTTTATGGATGGCGTTTTTTCTTTGTTCCAGTATGGAAAAACCTTGGTTCGGCATAAGTCCCCCTTTGCTGTTAAGCCCCTCTTTTTTATGCGGGCCGTGGATGGGCAGTTTGTGGCACACAGGCCATTGTATCGACCCGGTTCCTGAATAGGACAGCCGGGCTGTTTGTGAGTGGGCTTATTTCAGGGCGTTTTAGTGACCCTTTTGTCCTCATCCCCGGCACTCAGACTAACAAGCTTCAGCAAATGGAACAGATCCGGTTTGTAGCCTGTGTGCCGGGCAAGGCCCCGGCCCCTCTCCCAGTGGGCTGGGCTTTACCCACAATTTTTATCAAGCCTGTTGAGTTGCAAAAATGTAGTTTTGAGGGTGTCCAAATGCTCTTTTTCCCTCACTTTCCTTAATCTGATTACTACCCTGACTCAGCCACAGCTTGCTGGTCAGATTGTTGCCAGGCCTATGGTGTGCCGGCTTTAATACGGGCAGGCGCAAGGCCTGCCCTTAACGCTTGGTTTTTACGGCCCCTGTTTTGTGTAGGGGCACCCTTTACGGGTGCCCGTAAACAAGCGTAAAATCTGGTCATATAATTTCCATGATTAAGGTTTGTATGGCTGAAAGACAGTGCTAATCAAATTCCTTAATGACCTTAAAGTCCTTAAGGTCATTAAGGTCCTTAACGACAATACTAACGACCGGTCTCAAGGCCATAAAGGAGCAGGTAGGGCAGACACAATCTGCACCTGCGAATGAATTGCGCAGCCACTGTTTTGTAAAGAAAGGCCCCTGTGCCTGCCCCTTGGGTGAGAGTTCCATAAAGAATATTCTCACCCAAGGGGGGGAAACAGGTCTGCTGCCCACCAGTTCCTCTATGTTAGTACCCCTGATTTCATAATTCCGGACTTATGGGTAAAGATAAGCCCAGTGGGAGAGGGGAGAAATAGAGACTGTGCGCCTTTCAGACCTCCCGCTCAGATCACCAGCTCAAAGGATTCTTCCGGGCTGTCCCGATCCTTGCGATCCAGAAGGGCATCCAGCATTTTTTCCATGAGCCGGATGCCGCCCATGTAG
Source organism: Desulfobotulus alkaliphilus (assembly GCF_007830435.1). GTDB lineage: Bacteria > Desulfobacterota > Desulfobacteria > Desulfobacterales > ASO4-4 > Desulfobotulus > Desulfobotulus alkaliphilus. The sequence continues at coordinate 13,905 of NZ_VLLC01000023.1, forward strand.
CCCACCGTGGGGAAATAGCTGTGGCCCACCCGGTCAAAGATGGGAAAACCGAAGCGCACAAAGGGCAGATCCTCATCCCTTGCCATGTATTTGCCGTAGGTGTTGCCCATGAGCAGATCCACGGGCTCCTTCTTGATCCACTGGTGGAGAAGGAAGAGGTCGCCATGGGCCTTGACGTTCACGGGCACGGGAAGGTGGGCGGTGAGTTCCCGGATTTTCTGCTCAAAGGCCTTGCCCGGTGTGCCCGTCACCACATGGACGGGGTGCATGTCCAGGGCCACGAGAAACTCCACCAGAGAGACAAGGGAGTCCGGATCGCCGAAAAGGGCCACCCGTTTCTGGTAGAACCAGGCCTGCATGTCCGTCATCACATCAAGGAGCTTTCCCCTTTCCACGGCAATGCTTTCCGGAACACTGACGCCGCCCACTTTCCTCAGTGTGTCCACAAAACGGTCTGTGGCCTGAAGACCGATGGGCAATTCCTGTGTATGGCAGGGAACCTTGCACAGGGTGTCCAGCTTGCGGGCCGCCAGATCGGAGGCCAGAGGGCCGAGGGCGATGGTGGCCTTGCTGTCTCCCGTGGCCTTCATTTCCGCAACCGTCACGCCGCCCTTGGGGTACATACGGAATTTTCCCGTCTGGGGTGCATTCAGCACATTGGAGGTGTCGGGAAAGACGATGGTTTTCAGGCCCATGAGACTGGCCATGCGCTTGATTTCCTCCATGTCCGAAGGTTCCACGTATCCGGGAATGATGTTGAGGGTTTCATTCCTTTTGCCCGTGGATTCGGAAAAGGCCTTCACCATGCCCTGCACCATGTTGGCGAATCCCGTGACATGGGAGCCCACATAGCTGGGGGTGGAGGCGTGGATCACGTATTTTCCTTCGGGCACCTTGCCTTCGTCTTTCGCCTTGATGGCGATCTGGTTGAGGTCGTCACCGATGGTTTCCGAAAGGCAGGTGGTGTGTACGGCAATGACATCAGGCTCATAGACCGTGAAGATGTTGTCAATGGCCTGAAGGAGGTTGGCCTGCCCGCCGAAGACGGAAGCGCCTTCGGTAAAGGAGCTGGTGGCTGCCATCACGGGTTCTCTGTAGTGGCGGGTGAGGGCCGAGCGGTGATAGGCGCAGCAGCCCTGGGAACCGTGGCTGTGGGGCAGGCAGCCGTGGAGGCCCAGCGCCGCATACATGGCGCCGATGGGCTGACAGGTTTTGGCCGGGTTGATCATGAGTCCCGTGCGTTCCACGGGTTCTGCGGAAGTATGACGGAGGAGCATGGGAATGTCCTTTCCTTGGATAATAAAAAATTCTGATTACTCACCTGACTCAGCTAGAGTTTGCTGGTCAGGTTGTTGCCAGGCCTATAGTGCGGGTTTTAATACGGGCAGGCGCAAGGCCTGCCCCTACGAATGGTTTTTACGGCCCTGTTTTGTGTAGGGGCACCCTTTACGGGTGCCCACTGGCATGCGTAAAATCTGGTTATATAATTTCCAGGATTAAGGTTTGTATGGCTGAAAGACTGTGTTAATCAGATAAAAAATTGAACCCCCGTGGGAGCGGGGAGGTTTCCGACTCCCACGGGGGCCACGGGCCTCTCAGGCAACCCAGGCGTAGTTGGCGGAGAGTTCAGGTTCAGCGGCCCATGGAGGCGTGATATAAGACCAGATCTTGGCGTTCACCATGCGCTCGATTTCTTCATAAAAATTGATGGCTCCCTTAAAGCCCGCATAGGGCCCGCCGGAGTCGTAGGAATGGAGCTGTTTCATGGGAATGCCGCTCTTCTGGATGGCGTACTTTTCCTTGATGCCAGCGCAGAAGATGTCCGGCTTGAACATTTCAATGAGCTTTTCCGTTTCAAAATGACTGATGTCGTCAATGACCAGGGTGTTTTCCTTCATGTCTGGCATGAGTCCGTCATATTCCCGAAAGGCCAGCCCCTCGCTTTCCAGCTTTTTCAGGCTTTCCTCATCCTTTCTCGGTGCGTAACGTTTTGGATCCGGCGTGATGTGCAGCTCTTCGATGTTGCGGGAATCCGCATCCACCTTGATGCTGGGCAGTACCCTGCGGCCTTCGTAGTCGTCCCTGTGGCCGAACTCATAACCCGCTGCAAGGGTTTCCATGCCCAGCTCACCGAAAAGATCCTGATAATGATGGGCGCGGGAACCGCCCACAAAGAGCATGGCCCGCTTGCCCTCACACCGGGGCTTTGCCTTTTCCAGAGAGGCTTTTACCGCTGGCATTTCTGCTGCAATCACTTCTTCCACCTTTGCCTTTAGTTCCTCATCCTCAAAATACTGGGCGATTTTGCGTAAAGACTTGGCTGTGGATTCCGCACCAATGAAATTCACCTTGATCCAGGGAATCCCGAACTTGCTTTCCATCATCTCCGCCATGTAGTTGATGGAGCGGTGGCACATGATGGCATTGAGATCCGCCGTGTGGGAGTTGGCAAAATGATCGATGGACGAGTTCCCCGAATAGGTGGAGACCAGGCTGATGCCGCAGGCATCGAGAATCCGTTCGATCTCAAAGGAATCGCCGCCGATGTTGTATTCGCCGAGAAGGTTGATGCGGAACTTTCCCTTGCCGATGGTGTCGTCCAGCCCCACCACATGGGTGAAGATGCCGTTGTTGGCGATGTGATGGCCTGCGGACTGGCTGACACCCTTGTAGCCCTCGCAACTGAAGGCAAAGACATTGATGCCGAGCTTTTCTTTCATTTCACGGGCCACGGCGTGAACATCATCGCCGATGAGACCCACGGGACAGGTGGAAAAAACGGAGATGGCTTTGGGATGAAAGAGATCAAAGGCTTCCTGAATGGCCTGTTTGAGCTTTTTTTCTCCCCCGAACACAATGTGCTCATCCTGCATGTCCGTGGTGAAGCAATAATTCATGAAGTTTTCGGCGGTATCGGATTCGGGTCGGGTCTGGTTGCGGCGGGTGAGCCAGGAATAGTAGGCGCAGCCCACAGGCCCATGGGTGATGTTCACGATGTCCCGTGTGGGGCCCAGCACAACGCCCTTGCATCCGGCGTAGGAACATCCCCTCTGGGTGATGATGCCCGGAACCGTGCGCATATTGGCACCCACTTCCGGCACCTTGCCCGTGCTGTCATTGCGGTTGACGAGAATCTGTTTGGCCCGTTTCCGGGCCACCTTGGTGGGGTATTTGGCAAGGATCTCGGCCTTTATCTTTTCAAGCTTTGCAGCCGTATTTTTTTCGTCGCTCATGGTCGTTTCCTTTTTCATGGGGTGGATTTTGCGGCCCTACACCTCATCCAGTACGGCTTCTCCCCGCTCCCCGGTGCGGATGCGGATGGAATCTTTGGCCTGAAGGACAAAGATTCTGCCGTCTCCGGATTTTCCCGTGCGGTTGACCCGGATGAGGGTGGAAACCACCTTTTCCACAAGGCCGTCCGGCACCACGATGGAGATCATGCGTTTGGGGATGAGGCGGCTGGAATCCCCCAGCTGGGTGATGGCTTCCTCAAAGCCCTTTTCCGCCCCCTTGAGCAGGGAAAAGTCCACAATCCCTTTGCCCCGGCCCAGCACTTCTTTGGCGGTCATGGAGGTGATACCCGCCTCCACCAGGGCTTTTTTGGTCTGGTTCATGCGGTTCATGCGAACGATGGCAATGACTTCCTTCATACCTGCACCTCCTCCATGCCGCCGTCGGGGCTTTCCTTGATGCCGGAGCTGATGGTGTAGGCTTCGACAATGGGGGTGACAAAGATCTTTCCGTCTCCGAAGGCCCCTTTGTCGCCGCTGCGGGCCGCCTTCATGATGGTGCGGATGACGTATTCACAGTCCGTATCCTTCACCACCGTAAAGAGCAGGTCTTTTTGAAGTTCATCATAGGTGATGTCGCCGATTTTAATGCCCCGCTGCTTGCCGCGTCCTACCACGGAGAACTTGGTTACTGCGGGAAAGCCCGCTTCCATGAGGTCGGAGAGAATACGGTCTGTGCGTTCAGGCCGGACAATGGCTTTAATAAGGTGCATGGGGTGGTCTCCTTTTTTTGGGGTCTCGCTGATTCTGGTTACGATTTTGTAATTTTCGGGGCGCGCAAAGGGCAGGGAAGCCTTGTCTTTCCCCATGGGCGCGGTGTTTTTTCAGGCAGGGGATGGGGTTTCCGGGCTGCCTTCGTCCTTTTTTAAAAAAGGGGGCGGGAAAAGAAGAATCCCTTTGGGGTCAGCCTGCAAGCCCGTAATCCATGAGGAGCTGCTCCAGTTCTTCAATGGCCAGCGGTGTCGGGATGATGTGGAGGTCGTTTTCTGAGATTTTTTTCGCCAGTGTGCGGTATTCATTGGCCTGATCATTGGCAGGCTCAAACTCAATTACGGTTTTGCGGTTGATCTCTGCCCGTTGCACCACATTGTCTCTGGGAACGAAGTGGATCATTTTTGTGCCTAAGCGTTTGGCCAGCTCCTCAATCATTTCCTTTTCATTGTCCACGTTCCGGCTGTTGCAGATCAGTCCCCCAAGGCGTACCGTACCGGCTTCCGCAAACTTCACAATGCCTTTGCAGATGTTGTTGGCCGCATACATGGCCATCATTTCTCCGGAAACCACGATGTAGATTTCCTCGGCTTTTCCTTCCCGGATGGGCATGGCAAAACCACCGCAGACCACGTCACCGAGTACATCGTAAAAGACATAATCAAGCTCTCTGCTCTCCGCATAGGCGCCCAGCTGTTCCAGAAGGTTGATGGAAGTGATGATGCCCCGGCCCGCACAGCCCACGCCGGGTTCCGGCCCGCCGGATTCCGTGCAGACCGTGTTGCAGAACCCGTCTTTCTGTACATCATCGAGGGTTACGTCTTCGCCTTCTTCCCGAAGGGTGTCCAGCACGGTGCGCTGTACCAGCCCGCCAAGGAGAAGGCGGGTGGAGTCCGCCTTGGGATCGCAGCCCACCACCATGACCTTATTTCCCATTTCCGCAAGTCCGGCCACGGTGTTCTGGGTGGTGGTGGATTTTCCGATGCCGCCTTTGCCATAGATAGCGATCTTACGCATGGTCTTTACTCCTTTATGAAAGATGAGAAGGACATGGCCGGATGAAGATGCTTTTCCGGCCATGGTGTTTCCGTGGAGACCGTTTTTAAAAAGTGCTCTGTTTTCAGCTTTGTGTCAGTACCGCAGTGGATGCTGTAGCAGGCCTTTTTTCTCCGGAACCTTTGCCGCCATCAAAGGACATGCCTGCCCCGCTGGCCCGGAAGTCCGGATAGGCATTGCCGCCATGTTCGCTGAAATCAAGACCTTCCATTTCTTCGTCCGCAGTGACCCGTAGACCGATGAAGCGATCCACCAGTTTAAACATCAGCCACGCCATGGGGAAAACCCAGAGAAAACAGGCGAGAATTCCAAGAAGCTGTACCCCGATAATGCCAAGGCTGGTACCGCCGGTATTGAAAAGTCCTGCGGCCAGTGTTCCCCATGCCCCGCATACCCCGTGAACGGAGATGGCACCGACGGGATCGTCAATGCGGATTTTTTCAAAGAAGAGTACGGAGGAGACCACTATGCCACCGGCCATGGCACCGATGATGATGGCTGCCGCAGGACCCACGTTGGCACAGCCTGCGGTGATACCCACAAGTCCTGCCAGCACACCATTGAGGCTCATGCTGACCTCGGGTTTTCCAAAGCGTATCCAGGATACTATCATGGCGGTTACGGCACCGGCTGCGGCTGCAAGGTTGGTATTCACAAAGATCAGGGCAATGCTTTTGTCTGCTGTGGTGGTGGAGCCGGCATTGAATCCGAACCATCCCAGCCAGAGGATGAAAACACCCAGGCCTGCAAGGGGGATGTTGTGACCGAGGATGGGCCGGATACTTCCGTTGGCGGCATATTTACCCAGTCGTGGTCCAAGTACGATGGCACCGGCAAGGGCTGCCCATCCGCCTACGGAGTGGACTACGGTGGAGCCGGCAAAGTCGATAAACCCAAGGTTTTCCAGCCAGCCGCTTCCATTGTGCAGGGAGCCCCAGGCCCATGAACCGAAAACCGGATAAATGAGGGCCGTAATAAAGATGGAGTAGGCTATGTAGCCCGTAAATTTTGTGCGTTCCGCCATGGCGCCGGATACGATGGTGGCGGCGGTGGCCGCAAAGACCACCTGAAACATCCAGAAGGCAAGGGTCCATTCTTCTCCCTCACCGGTGAAGTCCGAGAGGAAAAATCCCGATGTTCCCACAAAACCGCCCAGGCTGTGGCCGAACATGAGTCCGAAGCCAATAGCCCAGAAGGCAAGGGAGCCGATGGAAAAATCCATCAGGTTTTTCATGATGATATTGATGGCGTTTTTGGCACGGGTGAAACCGGCCTCCACCAGTGAAAAACCGGCCTGCATGAAAAAAACGAGACAGGCCGCCATGAGGGTCCAGACGAAATTGGCGTGCTCCTGCACAAGGGCAATGGCTTCGGCATTGGTCATGGGAGTGACATCACCGGCAAGGGCCGGGGTTGCCATGGAAATGAGGATGGATGTGGGAATAAACCAGCGCATGATGCTTTCCTCCTGGGATTTTGGGTTTGGAAAAAGTGCCTTGCTTTTTCCTTTTACTCTTGTCCCAGAGTTATTGCATTTGCTGTGCCAATATTTGTTTTGGTGGTAATTTTAAATATAAGTATTTGATTTAAAATCTTTATGTGTTTTATTGCTTGCTGGGTGAATATGAGTTTTAAATTTCGACAAATACATTTTTGTGTTGTTTGTATGGTTTTTGTGCAAAAATGTAAACACATAAGAAGGGCAGGCATAAAAAAACCGGTGCTGCGTTTGCAGGCTCCGGATTTCATTTTATAGAATCCTCCATCAGGTCAATCTACCGAGTTTTTTGATGGTCTGAAACACCTTTGACAAAACAGTATCCGTCCTTGTCCATGGGTGCGGCAAAGCCCCGGAGAAGATCCACAAACCAGAAGCTGATGTGGCTGCGGCCATCGCTGCTCCATACCCAGCCCTGCCGGGGATCAAGGGGGGACTTCCTGCAGAAATCCTCCGGTGTCATGGGCTGGCGGGTAAGGGAGAAAAGTTCCGGAACCGTAGGAAGTCGCCATGACCTGCGCTGGCCCGCAGCCCTGTCATTGAGCATTTTTATCCATTTGTCTGCCCCTTCCCTGTTCAGGGGAAAGGGACTTCCTGCCCTCTCCCAGAGAAGTCCTGTGTTTTTGTCATGGATGAGGTCTTCTTCGGGTCCGGGAATAAAATCATTGTAAACTGAACGGGCTGGCCGGAAAAGGGGATCTGCTTCCAGCATGTCTGCCAGCGGGCCACGGACGCCGGTACGCAGGGGGTGACTTCTCAGTCTGAGGAGGCCATGGCTGCTTATTTCTTCTTCGCTAAAGGGGAAGGCGCATTCCTTTGCCCTGTAGTCTTTCCATGCAAGCGCCAGATCATTCAGGGCCTTGAGCATTTGCTCCGCACCGTCAAAGCGATGGTCGGGATTTTTGGCAAGGCATTTTTTCAGAAAATCCTTCCACAGCTCTTCGGGTTCAGGCAGCAGGATTTTTTCTTTGGGATCTTCCGGAGGAAAGTGGCCCGTGAGCATGCGGCAGAACACCACGCCTGCTGCATACATATCCGATCTTTCATCGGCGCTGTCAGCATCCCTTTCCTGTTCGGGAGGGGCATACCCGGGAGAGCCCACCTTGATATTTTCCGGTGTGCCTGTGGTTTCCCTGCGCAGGCGGCTCAGGCCGAAATCACCGAGAATCAGTCTGTCTTCATCATCCATGAGCAGGTTCCAGGGCTTGATGTCCCTGTGGATCATACCGTGGAAGTGCAGGCAGTGCAGTGCCCTCAGAAGCTGTTTCATGTAATGGATGGCCGTATCCGGATCAAGGGTTCTGCAGGGGGCCTCCATATCCCCATGCTCTCCCATGATGAGGCCAAGGCTTCTGGAATAGCAGGGCATGGTATAAAAGCTGATTTCTCCGCAATGCAGGTCTTCCACGCCTGCCACATTGGGGTGGTGCAGCATGGCCATTTTCCGGGCTTCTTCCATGAACATGGAAAGCAGGCGTTTTTCTCCTACGGAAGACAGAAGAAAGGGGTGGGGGAGAAAAAGCTTGGCCGCAAGAATCCTTTGGATTTCAGGATGCCGTACCCTGAGAACCCGGCCCATGCCTCCCCGGCCAAGTTCCCCTGCAATCTGGTATTTTCCTATGGTTCTCATTTTTTCCTATAGAAGCCTGTCCGCATAGACTTTGGGAAGCCCTGCCCTGAGGATGGCAGATACGGTTTTTTTTACGTCATAGGAAACACGCCTGAGGAGAAGGGTGTGTTCCACAGGGTCATAGATGATGTATTTTGCCCTGTTATCCCCGTCCCTTGGCTGCCCGACACTGCCGCAGTTGATGATGCTGCGTTCTTTCTCCTTTAAAAAGACCGGGGTTTCACCGGGCATGCTCCGCTCAATCCTTTCTCCGTCCCAGCCTATGATTTCCAGTTCATGGGTATGGCCGGTAAAACAGAGGGTTTCATCGAAAAGGCTGAACAATTCTATGATTTCGGAATCTTCCTTTTGAAACAGGTAGGTGCGGATATCCGAAGGGGGACAGCCATGGACAAAGCGGCAGTTCCGGAGAACCCGAAATTCCGGATAACTGGCGATGGTGGTCAGGGTAGCCGGATTCAGCATCTTCCGCGTCTGCATGAGGGCTTTTTTGGCTGAGGGGTTGAACCAGTTCTGCTCTGATATTTTGAGGATGGCAGACTCATGGTTGCCAAGTACGGAAGGGATTTCTGCGGCAAGAAGCAGGGCAACCACCTCGTTGGGGTATGGCCCGTAGCCGATGTTGTCCCCAAGGCTGATGGCATTGGCAATCCCCAGAGATTCCATGTCCCTCAGAACCTGAACAAGGGCTTCATGATTGCCGTGGATATCGGATAAAACCGCAAAAGCTGTCTTATGCATGGGCCTCACTGTGTCTTCCTGTGCCCGTGTCAGAAGACACGGGATTTTTTCCGTGAGTAGAGAAAAAGAAGAATCCCGCAGGCAAGAAAGGGGAGGCTGAGGAGCTGCCCCATATGTACGGGAAGGGCAAAGGCTGTCTGCTGGGTTTTAAATATTTCAAGGAAAATACGGGCTGTGGCCGCAAGGATCAGGGCTGTGGCCGTAAGCCGCCATGGAATTTTCCCGGCCCCTTTTTTCCATGCAAGAAAAAGCAGCAGGCTGCATGTGGCATAGGCCATGGATTCATAGAGCTGTACCGGGTGCCTTGGGATCATGTCCACACGGCTGAATACAATACCGAAACCCGATTTCACGGGAATGCCCACCAGCTCCGAATTGAAGAAGTTGCCAAGGCGGATAAAGGCAGCTCCCATGCAGCCGGCTACCACAAGATGGTCCGAGAGAAAGGAAAAGGGGGTTTCTTCATTTTTTCTGGCGTGCAGATAAAGGGCGATGAAAAGGCCGAGAATCCCCCCGTGGCTTGCCAGTCCGCCCTCCCATATTTTCATGATTTCTAAAGGATTGCTGAGATAATAAGCGGGATCATAAAAAAGGCAGTGACCCAGTCTGGCACCGATGATTACCCCGGCCATGATCCGGTAGAGGAGGGGTTCCAGGGCATCGGCATTTTTGCCTTCTTTTTTGAAGACATACTGCATCCAGATGATACCGCAGATAAAGGCGCAGGCAAAAAAGAAACCATACCAGCGCACACTGAGGGGACCAAGGGAGAAAAGAATGGGGTCTGCATGCCAGATCAGTGGGGATGCCAAGGCTCAGCCTCCGTAGGTGTTGGTGTGAATTTTTTCCCGCATAAGACTTGCTTCCGGGTGGCCTTTCAGGTCTTCTGCCCCATAACCTGCGGCAAGGATGGCGAGAACCTTCATCTTTTCCGGAATGCCAAGGAGTCTGCGAACCTCTTCCTCTGCGCTTATCTGGTCATTGAACATGCGCTTTCTCACCTGTACCCAGCAGCTTTTAAGGCCAAGGGACTCTGCGGCGAGCTGAAGAAAAATCATTGCAATGGAGCAGTCTTCCACCCATACGTCACAGCGTTCGGGGTCGGCAAACACCACCACGCCCAGGGGGGCGCCGTTGAGAAAGGAAGCACCATGGGGTTTGACCTTTGACAGTTTTTGTAAAAGATCAGCGTCGTTTACAAAGATAAACTCCCACGGGTTGCGGCTGCGGGAGGACGGGCTGCGCAGGGCGGCTTCCATGAGAAGGGCCATTTTGTCATTTTCTACGGGCTGCTCCGTAAATGTTCTCACACTGCGGCGTTTGCGTATAAGATCCATGAACATGGGATTCTCCTTCTTTTATGGGGTAGGTCTTAAAGATCCGCAATAAAATGAAAGGCCGGTCGGGTGGACCGGGGCTGTATTCTTTCTATCTGACTTTTTAGATCCTTCAGTTCCTGACGCCAGAAAGACTCGCTGCCCCAGTCGGGAAAGGTAGCACTGAAACGGGTATCATTTTTCTGGCGATGGCACCAGGCGAGAAAGTAGATCTGCCGCATGGCCCGGAGGGGTTCAGTCAGCTCCGTGCTGCTGTGGGCCAGATCCCGGAAGGTCCGGTACCCTTCCATCAGAAGCCCTGCTTCCCTGCGGCATTTTTCCAGACGGTCTGGCAGCAGCAGCCAGAGATCCTGCATGGCCGGGCCTGTCATCATGTCATCAAAATCAATGAGAAGCAGACCCTCTCCGGGCCGGTGCAGGATGTTTTTCCGGTGCAGATCTCCATGGAGCCGGATCAGGGTTTCTTTTTCAAAAAGGGGGCGGCTGATATCCTTAAGCTGTTCAATCAGGCTTTGGAAATCCTCTCGCATGGCCGCTGGGATGCATCCCCTCAGAAGTTCTTCCCCGTCCCTTGCAAGGGTTTTATCCGGATGCAGGTAAAGACGGTGGGCGGCCTTATCCGCCGCAGCCACATTGTGAAGTCTTGCGATGAGACGGCCCAGCTGTTCCCAGTCCCTGTCATGGGTGATATCCAGCTCCCTGCCTGCCCGTTTCTGAAAAAGCGCAAAGAAAATGGGGCCGGTTTCCTCAAGGGTGCCACCCTTTCGCAGGGTGGCAGGAGCCACCACGGGCAGCTCTGCCGCAGCGCAGTCCAAAAGAAAGCGGTGTTCATCTTCAAGGGCGGCCTTTGACCATCTGGCCGGACGGTAGAATTTAATGATGTGGCGTCTGCCGTCCATGTCCTGCAGTTCATAGACCCGGTTGATATAGCTGGGCAGGGGTGCCACAAGGCCTGTGAAGCCAAGGCCTGTGGCATGTTCAGCAGCACGGAGAATATGTTCCGGTGTCAGGTCGCTGAAGGTCTGCGGGGACTGGAGTTCTTGCATGCTGTCCTTTCAGGATATTGAACGATTACCTGTTATGAAAAGGGAAGAAGCCCTGTTTTTTTTCTGATTTCCGCAAGAAAGGGACCAGCAATGGAGCGGGCCTTTTCTGCGCCTTCCAGCAGAATTTTTTCCACCTTTGCAGGATCTGCCATGAGTTCGGCGTAGCGCTCCCTGGGTTCTTCCAGTATGGCGTTGAGATAATCAAAAAGAAGGATTTTCATATCTCCCCATCCGATACCTTCCGCATAACGTTCCCGGACACTGCGGACGTCATCCTGTGTGGCAAAGGCATTATAGATTTCAAAGAGGGTGCAGGTTGCCGGATCCTTGGGCTCAGAAGGTTCTAATGAGTTGGTTTTGATTTTCATGATGGTTTTGCGCAGCTTTTTTTCGGGCAGAAAGAGGGGGATGGTATTGTCGTAGCTCTTGGACATTTTTCTGCCGTCAATGCCACTGAGTACAGCGGTTTTTTCATCCACGATGGCTTCGGGAAGAACAAAGGTCTGGCCGAAGAGGTGGTTGAAGCGGCCACCGATATCCCTTGCCATTTCTATGTGCTGGACCTGATCCCTCCCTACGGGAACCTTATGGGCATTGAACATGAGGATATCTGCGGCCATGAGCACGGGGTAACTGAAAAGGCCCATGGTGATGCCCTTGTCCGGATCCTTGGCCTTTTCCTCCTCATTGACCTGAACGGCGGCTTTATAGGCATGGGCACGGTTGAGAAGACCCTTGGCTGCCACACAGGAGAGAATCCAGGTCAGTTCCGGAATTTCCGGAATATCGGACTGACGGTAAAAGACTGCGTTATCCGTATCCAGCCCCAGAGCCAGCCATGTGGCGGCCACTTCCATGCGGGAGGCTGCCACCCGTGCGGGTTCATGGCATTTGATCAGTGCGTGGTAGTCTGCAAGGAAGTAGAAAGCTTCCATATCCGGATTTCTGCTGGCCTCAATGGCCGGACGGATGGCACCCACGTAGTTGCCGAGATGGGGTGTGCCTGTGGTGGTGATGCCAGTGAGTACCCTTTGTTTTTGCGTCATTTTTTTTGCTCCCTGCCGTTTTCCTTCGGCCTGTCCTTTAAAATACCGGCCACAAAGGCCATTTCTTCTTCCTTTGAATGCAGCATACCGTTGAGTCTGGCATCCTGAACCTGCAAGAGAATTTTTCTGTAAGCGGGGCCGGGGGGAATGCCCATTTCCTTTAAATCCCGTCCCTGTATCAGCGGTGTGACAAAGCGAAGCTTTGAAAGGTAATGGGCAATGGCTTTTTTTACCTGCTTTCTTTCCGCTGCGGCCATCATGTATACCAAAACTTCCGTTTTGAAAACATGGAGTCTGCTGTAAAGAATGCTGTTGTCCAGGGGCAGTTCCCTTGCAAGGCGTTTGATGCAGAGCTCCGCCCTTTCCCTTTCTTTGACACAAAGCTCTTCCTGCCACCCGGCAAGGCGCAGGATACGGCAGATTTTTTTGGCATCTGCCGTGTTGCAGGGGCTGAGCAGCACCATGAAGTACACCAGCCAGCGGTGACAGCGGAGGTCTTCGGCCAGGAGTTCATAGCCGTCAAGGGCCTTTCTGGCTTCCATGAGGAGGGCTGTGGTTTTTTCCGTAAGGGCCATGGAGGGATGGAGTGCCGCCAGAAGACGGAATTCCCCCAGTCTTCTGATGGAGGGGACGGGATCATTTTCTTCCAGTATGGAAACGATTTCTCCCATGGCTCTGGCACCGGAGAGCCTTTTAAAAACCCCCATGCGTATGGCGTTTTCAATGAGGCGAACGGTGAGCTTGCCTATGGTGAATCCGAAGCGGGATTCAAAGCGGACCGCCCGGAAAATACGGGTGGGATCTTCAACAAAGCTCAGATTATGAATGATGCGAAGGGTTTTATCCTTGATGTCCTTCTGGCCTGAAAAATGATCTATGAGGGTGCCATAGTATTTTTCATTCAACTGTATGGCAAGGGTATTGATGGTAAAGTCCCTGCGGTAGAGATCTGCCTTGAGACTGCTTTTTTCCACCTCAGGAAGGGCAGCGGGGGAGGCGTAGTATTCCGTGCGTGCCGTGGCCACATCCACCTTGAAACCGTCTTCAAGGGTAATGACGGCGGTTCCGAACTTGGAATAGGCATGGATTCTTGCATCCCTTGAACCGGCAAAGTTTTTAGCAAAGTGTATGCCGTCTCCCTCCACAACAATATCGATGTCTTCATTTTTTCTGTAGAGAAGCAGATCCCTTACAAAACCGCCCACTACAAAGACATGGCATCCGGTTTCATCGGCACTTTTTCCTATGGATGAAAGCAGATCCAGAATTTTTGCAGGCAGCCTTTCCTTCATGAGGCTGGCGATGTTTCTTGTTTTGGGCAGTCTGTCTGTCAGAACGCCTGCTCTGTCGGAGAGGCTTTCTTCCTGTTCCTGAACCATAAGCTGAAGGAGGTCTGTACGCGTGATGACCCCCGCAATTCCATTGTTATCCAGAACAGGAAGGATGCGTTGCTTGCCTCCGACGATGGCATCCTGAATCAGGGTGAGGGAGGCATCAGGGTTCACTGTGCTGAAATCGCTGATCAGATAATCCTGTACAAGGGTTGTATCCATGGCGTGGGAGAGACCCTGTTCCACAATCTGCCTTGTGATCAGTCCGGTGAGCGGACTTTGGATATCCCCCTTTTCCGTTACCAAAAGGGCATTGACATTGTAGCGGGTCATGGTCTGGCTGGCCATGCGGAAGGTGGCTTCGGGATGGATGGTGTGGGCAGGCGTACTCATGATTTCCTTTGCCCGGAAGCGGCGGGGGGTGAAGGTCTCCAGAAGGCTTATGAGCTGACTTTCCACCTGGGTCAGGGTCTGGTGGCGGATGGTGGCCGCACCTGCGGCAGTGTGCCCCCCTCCCTCAAAGTGGCGCATGATGGCGCCGACGTCCATATCCGGAAGCCGGCTGCGGCCAATGAGGTGTACCTTGCCGTCCATGCGGGCCAGAAGAAAAAGGATGGCCACCTTTTCCATGCGCATGAAACGGTGTACCAGAAAGGCCAGATCCGGTACGTAGGCTTCACTGGAAAGCCGGGTCAGTATAACCGGGGTACCATGGATAGTAACTTCCGAGGCGTTGTCCAGCATTTCATTGAGCAGCCTCAGCTGCATAGGGTCCAGCTCCCTTGCCAGCACATCGCCTACTGTGGGCAGATGGGCCCCCTGTTTCACCAGCCAGGCCAGGGCCTCGAAATCTTCTGGTGTGGTTCCGGAACCGGTGAGGTGGCTGGTGTCTTCAAAAATTCCCATGGCAAGGAGAGTGGCTTCCTCAGGGGTCAGCCTGATCTTTTTTTCCTGAAGCAGGGGCACCATAAGGGTAACTGTGGCACCTGCCTCTCCTGCAACCAGTCTGTCTGCCTCAAGATCCCCCGGTGCTGACGGGTGATGGTCGTAGATATGGAGTTCTATGCTTTTTTCTCTGGCCATGGGAGCCAGTTCGCCTATGCGTTCTGCCTGCCTTGTGTCCACAATAACGATACGCTTCACTTCTTCCGGCCGGATTTCACGGAAAGGAATCAGGTCAAAAAGATAAAGCAGGGACTGAACAAAAAAGTGTCTTATCTGTGGGGAATCACTGCCCGGCAGCACGATACGTCCTTCGGGATAGAGTTTTTTTGCTGCCAGCATGGAGGCAATGCCGTCCAGATCCGCATTTTTATGGGTGGTGATGAGGGTGTGGGTAAAAGCCTCGTTCATGGTTTTGTCTGGCTGCTGCAAGGGAGGCCTCCGAAAAAACGTGGATGATTCCGTAAAAAAAAGGTAACTTCCTGAAGGATTGTTTTCATCAGGTTTTTGAAAAGCAATATGATTGACTGACCTTCGGCATCATTGTTTCAATGCCGGAACTGTGATACAAACATTAAATTACTGATACTTCCGGACTGGACATGCATAATCGAGAAATAAAAGACTTTCAATATGTTTTTGGTCCCGTGGCTTCCCGTCGTCTGGGACTTTCCCTTGGGGTGGATCTTCTTCCGAGTAAAACATGTACCCTGGACTGCATCTATTGTGAATCCGGGCCTACCACCCGCAAGACCCTTCTGCGGAAGGAATGGGTACCCACCGAAGCTGTTATTGCCGAACTGGCGCAGATTCTGGATGAAAGCCCCGAGCTGGACAGTGTCACCTTTTCCGGTTCCGGTGAACCGACCCTGCATACGGGGATCGGTCGTATTATTGATACCATCCATGGCAGGTGGCCGGGATATCCTGTCACCGTCCTGACCAATGGGACCCTCTTCTGGCAGGAAGAGGTCCGCAATGACCTGATCCATGCCGACCGAATCATTGCCAATTATGATGCAGCCAGCCCGGAGGTTTTTGAAACCCTGAACCGACCCTACCCCGGCCTTTTCCCTGACCGCATGCTGGAAGGTCTGGTGGCGTTCAGGGAAATTTTTACAGGGGAGCTCTGGCTGGAAATTTTCGTGATTCCCGGGATCAATGACAGGGACAGGGAAATTGATGCCATTGCAGCAGCCTCTGCCAAAATCCGGCCGGACCGGGTACAGCTTAATACCCTGGACAGGCCGGGAACGGAGTCCTGGGTGACATCTGCCGGTGATACTTTGCTGGAACGTTTTCAAAGGCGCATTGCTGCTGCGGAGCTGACAGGAAAGGTTCAGTGTGCAGGCAATGCCGCTGCCATGGACGAGGAACAGTTGAAAAAAAATATCTTATCCATGGTTTTGAGAAGACCCGTCACCCTGGAGGATGTGGTGCGAACGCAGGGGGTGGACAGGGAAAAAGCCTTTGAGGTTCTTTCCGGTATGCGTTTTGCAAAAAGCCTTGGGGTGCAGAAAATGCCCAGGGGAGATTTTTATGTCCTTCCTTAAGCAAAAAAGGATCGTGGATATGGTAAGCGCAGCCGTGTTTTTTTGATTATGCAGGAAGGCTGACCTTTTTTGGCGTTTTCGGCCCTTTTTTGCGTGTCCGTTCAGTGGGGCTTTTTTATCTTAATAATTAAATTTATGGGGGGAGTATATGCCCGTATTTATCTGGGAAGGCAAAAACCGTAAAGGTCAGAAAAGAAAAGGCGAGATGGAGGCACCCAATGAAACAGCCGTAAGAACCCGCCTGAGCCAGCAGAAGATTACGCCTGTCAAGGTAAAGCCCAAGCCTAAGGATATTCTGGAAAATATTTCTTTTCTTCAGCCCAAGGTGACGGAACAGGATGTGATTATTTTTGCCCGCCAGTTTTCCACCATGATTGATGCGGGACTTCCCATTGTGCAGTGTCTGGATATTCTTGGGGAACAGCAGGGAAATCCTACCTTTAAAAAGATCATCAAGGAAATCAAGGCCGGTGTGGAAGGGGGGGAGACCCTTGCCGATGTTCTGAGAAAATATCCCAACCTTTTTGATACCCTTTTTGTCAACATGGTGGCGGCCGGAGAGGCAGGCGGTATTCTGGATGTCATTCTCCGCCGTGTCTCCGCATACATGGAAAAGATGTCCAAGCTGAAAAAAAAGGTGAAGGGTGCCATGACCTATCCGCTGGTCACCCTTGTCATTGCCTTTGTTGTGGTGGGAGTTATTCTTGTGTTTGTTATCCCCGTCTTTGAAAGCATGTTTGCAGACTTTGGCAGCGCCCTTCCTGCGCCGACCCAGTTGGTTATCAATATGAGTGAATTTGTTCAGGCAAAAATTCTGCATATCATCATTGGCATTGCTGTTTTTATTTTTTTGTTTAAGCGGGCGTACCGTACGGACAGGGGACGGAAGCTTTTTGATACCCTTTTTCTGCGTCTGCCTGTGGCGGGTCTTATGATCCGCAAGGTCTCCGTGGCCAAATTTACCCGCACCATGGGCACCATGCTTTCTTCCGGTGTTTCCATTCTGGAGGCCCTGGACATTGTGGCAAAGACCTCCGGCAACCGGGTGGTGGAAGAAGCAATTTATGATGTGAAGGCCAGTATTTCCGAAGGGGAAACCATGGCAGACCCTCTGTCTGAATCCGGTGTTTTTCCTTCCATGGTCTGCTCCATGATTGCCGTAGGGGAGTCCACCGGCGCCCTGGACGCCATGCTTGAAAAAATTGCCGACTTCTATGATGATGAAGTGGATCAGGCCGTGGAAAACATGACAGCCCTCATAGAACCTTTTATGTTGGTGTTTCTCGGTGTGGTTATTGGTGGCCTTGTGGTTTCCATGTATCTTCCTGTTTTCCAGATGGCCGCGGCCATCGGTTAAAGCTGGCTGAGATATATTTTTATGATTTTTTGTCTGTTTATGCGCACTGTCATATCTGGAAAGGGCCTGTATGCAGGTGCAGGATAAGGACATCCTGAAAAAAATTAACTGGCTGATGGGGGTCAGGGCCATCCTTGCCCTCATACTGCTGATGTTTTCCGCTCTGGTTCAGTCCCAGGGCGGTTTTGTTTTTCACATATTTCCGGCTACGGCCCTCTATGTTCTTGCAACGATCACTTTGATTTTATCACTTATTTTTGCCTTCTGGTCTCCGAGAACAAAAAAACCCAGGCTTTTTGCCATTGTTCAGCTGGTTGTAGATGTCCTTCTTATTACGGCCCTGATCTGGATGACCGGCGGCTATGATTCCCTTCTGACTTTTTTGTACATGCTGGTGATCATCAACGCCAGCATTCTCCTTTCCCGAAAAGAAAGCCTTTTAATCGCAGCGGTTTCTGCAATTGCCTTTGGATTGCTGGTGGATTTTGAATACTACGGCATTCTGCCGGTACTGGGTGGGGAAACCGGCCCCCTCATGAACCGGGTGGATTTCTGGTCTGTTTTTTTCCGCATTCTTGCCACAACGGTCGCCTGCTTTTCCGTTTCCGTACTCACAAGTTTTCTTTCTGTCCAGCTGCGCAAAGCCAGAGAAGAGATCCGATATATGGGCAACTACGTCAAACGCATGGAAAGCCTTGCAACCGTTGGAGAAATGGCTGCGGGGCTTGCCCATGAAATTAAAAACCCCCTTGCCTCCCTGAGGGGTTCCATAGAACTTCTTGAAACGGAAGTCTGCAAGGATACGGATTCCGTTCGGCTCATGCGCATTGTCCGCAGGGAGGCGGACCGCCTCTCCAACCTTGTTACGGAATTTTTAAATTTTGCAAGGCCAGACAAAGGAAACCCTGCTCCCATTGAAGTCGGCAGCATGATTCAGGAGAGCATACAGATTCTGAAACAGAGTGAGGGCAGCAGGGGAAGAATTCGTTATGCGCTCTTTCTGGAGCCGGAAGTATGGGTGGAGGCAGACCCGGACCGTATGCGTCAGGTCCTCTGGAATCTTCTGCTGAATGCCGTTGAATCCATGGAAGGAGAAGGAGAAGTTCAAGTGACACTGGATATGGAAAAGGAAAAAAATGTGCGCATTGCCATAAAGGATACGGGTTGCGGTATTCCGGAATCGGATCTGGCATCCATTTTTGCTCCTTTTTATACAACGAAGCCCAGGGGAACCGGGCTGGGACTCTCCATTGCCGTGCGTATCCTTGAAGCCATGGGAGGCAGACTGGACGTAAAAAGCAGGCCCGGAGAAGGAAGCACCTTTATTCTCCGTATGCCCTGCCTGCCATATTCTCCGGAATCCGTAAATGCTGGCCGTGGTTGACACCCTGCCAGCAATAGGGTAGCTACTGACTGGCTTAAAAGCAGCAGGTACTCAAAAAGATTCCGGGAGAAATATACAAAAAAATGCAAGAAAACAAAAACGAAAATACCCAGGAAGATGCAGGAGATATTCTCAGCCAGAGGCGGCGTAAAAATAAGGAAATGAAAGCCGCAGGGATCAATCTCTATCCCAATGATTTTAAAGTTTCCCACGGTATCAATGCTGTCCGTCAGGAGATAGAGGGGGCACCTGACAGGATGGGGCCCGATGGACCTGTTTTTTCAGTGGCCGGGCGAATGATGGCCATCAACCGTTTTGGTAAATCTGCCTTTATCCGAATCAAGGACGGCAGTGGTGAGCTGATTCAGGCCTATCTCCAGTCTAAAATGCTGGGTGAGGCCTTTGATCTTTTCAAGCAGATGGATGTGGGGGATTTTGTGGGGGTAACAGGTACCCTTTTTACCACCCGCACGGGAGAGTGGACCCTGGATGCCAGTACTTTCAGACTTCTTTCCAAGGCAACCCGTCCTCTGCCTGAAAAATACCATGGCCTGAAGGATCCGGAAAAGCGCTACCGCAAGCGTTATGTGGATCTCATTATGAATCCGGAAGTCCGGGAAATTTTTTTGCGCAGAAGCCGTATGATACAGGCGGTTAGGGAGTTTTTTATCACCCGCGGTTTCCTTGAGGTGGAAACACCCATGATGCAGGTGGTTGCCGGTGGTGCCGAGGCCACACCCTTTGTAACCCATCACAATGCGCTGGGGATGGATCTTTTTCTGCGTATCGCACCGGAGCTTTATCTCAAAAGGCTTGTGGTGGGTGGCTTTGATAAGGTCTTTGAAATAAACAGGAATTTTCGGAATGAGGGGGTGTCAACCCGTCATAATCCTGAATTCACCATGATGGAATTTTACTGGGCTTATGCTACAGATGCAGACCTCATGGCCCTCAGTGAAGAGCTTTTTGCCCATGTGGCAAAGGCGGTGACGGGTGATGTGGTGGTGAACTATCAGGGCCATGCCATACGTTTTGACGGAATCTGGCCGAAAATTCCCCTTCTGGATGCACTGGTTGAAATCGGTGGCGTGGATAAGAAGCTGCTGGATGACCGGGAAGGTCTGCTGGCCTTTGCAAAGGAAAAAAATATTTCCGTAACCAAGACGGAAAAACTGGGTAAGGTACTGACCAAACTTTTTGATGTTCTGGTGGAACCCAAACTGATACAGCCCACCTTTATCACGGGATATCCTGTGGAAGTTTCCCCTCTGTCCCGGCGGTCCGATAAAAATCCCATGCTGACGGAGCGCTTTGAGCTTTTTGTGGCGGGTCGTGAAATCGGTAATGGTTTTTCCGAGCTCAATGACCCGGAAGATCAACGACAACGCTTTCTCATGCAGGTTCAGGAACGGGAAGCCGGAGATGCCGAAGCCCATATGATGGATGAAGACTACATTGAAGCTCTGGAATACGGTATGCCCCCTACGGCAGGTCAGGGTATCGGCATGGACCGCCTGGCCATGCTTCTTACGGATGCTGCCTCCATACGGGAAGTGATTCTTTTCCCCCATATGAAACCCGTTTCTCATCAATAAACAAAACGGCGGAGATTTCCGTCATTTTGTCCGGAAGGTGGTTTTATACACCCTATGTCCCTTGAACTGTTTATTGCAGGAAGATATCTCCGTGCCCGAAGAAAACAGGGCTTTATTTCCCTGACAGGTATCCTTTCCGTCTTTGGCGTTGCTTTGGGAGTCATGGCTCTTGTGGTGGTAATTGCCGTGATGAGTGGTGCGGAAAGGGATTTCAGAAAAAGGATTCTCGGTTTAGAGCCCCATATTCTTCTTATGGGACAGGGGGGGGGCGTGAGTAATGCCCATGAAGCCCAGGAGAGAATTCGTGCCTTCCCTGAAGTTGCAGGTACGGCTCCCTTTGTGTACGGTAAGGTGGTTCTGCGGGCATCCGGCGGGATTGGCGGGGCCTTTCTCCGGGGCATTGATCCGGAAGCCCAGCGTGTTGCCATTGAAGGCATTGATCGTGAAAGTCTTCTTGAACAGCTGAAGGAGACGAAACCCGGTCATACCCCCGGCATTATTCTGGGCAGAACACTTGCTGCTGAGCTTAAAGTTGCCATCGGAGATACGGTACAGATTATGTCTCCGGAGTTTATGCTTTCTCCCGTGGGGATGCTGCCCAAGGTCCGCCGCTTTCAGGTGACGGGTTTTTTTTCATCCGGTCTCTTTGAGTACGATGGTGCCCTCGCATATATCCGCATGGATGAGGCCTCAAGGCTTCTGGGTATGGGAGAAAAGGTAACGGGTATCGGCGTATGGATAGATGATGTGTATGCGGCGGAAGAGCTTGGAAAAAGAATTCAGGAGGCGTTTGGCTGGGGCTACTGGACCCGCAACTGGATGGAGATGAACAAAAGCCTTTTTTCTGCCCTGAAGCTTGAAAAGACAGCCATGTTCATCATTCTTACGCTGATTATTCTTGTGGCGGCCTTTAATATTGCCAGCTCTTTGATTATGATGGTGATGGAAAAAACAAGGGATATCTCCATTCTCATGGCCATGGGAGCCAGCCGGGCGCTGATCCGAAAAATTTTTGTTATTCAGGGAATGATTATCGGCATTCTGGGTACTTTTTTTGGTATTGTTTCCGGTGTGGCTCTCTGTCTGTTCCTGGAACGTTATCCCATTATCCGCCTTCCCGAAGCCTACCCCTTTACAACCCTTCCCGTTCTCCTTGAATGGAGTGATGTCACGGTTATCGGAATTTCTTCCCTGCTGATCTGTTTTCTTTCAACCCTGTATCCTGCCATGCAGGCTTCCCGCCTTGATCCTGTGGAGGGTATCCGTTATGGATGATGCCACGGTTACTCTGGAGCTTTGCGGGGTGCACAAGACGTTTCTTGATGGTGTACAGCCCGTGCCCGTACTGAAGGATGTGAACTGGACGGTAAGCCGGAAAGACACCATTGCCATCGTAGGTCCTTCGGGCATTGGAAAATCCACACTGCTTCATATTATGGGTGCCCTGGATCGACCGGATTCAGGGAAGCTGCTTTTAAACGGTCGCAATGTCCTCTCCCTTGATGACGCAGGACTGGCCAAGGTTCGTAACCGGGTCATGGGTTTTGTTTTTCAGTTTCATCATATGCTTCCGGAGTTTACGGCACTGGAAAATGTCATGATGCCTGCCCGTATTGCAGGGATTTCTGCTACCGAAGCCCGTGTGAGATCTGAAGAACTTTTAGACCGCATGGGTCTTTGCCACCGCATGCATCACAGAACCGCCCAGCTTTCCGGAGGAGAGCAGCAGCGGACTGCCCTTGCCAGAGCCCTTGTCATGTCGCCTCCTTTTCTTTTAGCTGATGAACCCACAGGCAATCTGGATATTGATAACAGCAGAAAAGTCCATGAACTGCTCTTGGAAATCCATGAAGAAAGGCAGTGTGCCCTTGTTGTGGTGACCCATAATATGGAGTTGGCAGGGATGATGCAGACACAGATAACCCTGCGGGACGGTCTGGTTGCGAACCGGGATATACGGGTTCAGACCGCGCAGGGCCTGTTTTGACCCCATAATTCGCTGAAGCCGGAGCCTGTTTTCCGATGCGGGCACAGGGAAAGCAAGGCTTGTCTTTTCATTGTGGTTTTTTTGAAGTATAGCCAGTGGGCTGTTTCCATATGTTTTTTTCATTTTAAACCCTAGGGGCATTGACACCAGAGGATGGTTGTATGAATCGGAGTTCTTTCTGTGGCTTTTGGCTGCTTTTGCTGATGATGCTGGGAAGTTTTACTGCGCATGCTGCGGAGTCTCCGCAGGTTTGGATTGCTCCTTTTTCCGTGGAAGGGGATCTGCGTTCCGTTAACCTCGGAAAACAGGTGGCTGAGAGGGTAGCCCGTGAACTGACGGATGCGGGACTTTCTTTTCAGATCGGGGAAGAACCTGGTAAAGATCTTGAGGATGTCCGGCAAAGGATGGCATCCGTGGGGGCAGAGTCTGCTGTATGGGGTCGTCTGATTCTTGAAAACGGCAGGTTCCGCCTTTCCGGAAGACTTTTTTCCGAAGACCTGGAGCGTCGTATCGTGGAAGAGGGTGCTTCCGTAGATACCCTTTTTCTGGCATCAGCCAGCCTGTCACGCAGGGTTGCGGATTTTCTTGTGGGTAAAGAAACAGTTGCCCTTGTGGAGATTGTAGGAAATCAGCGCATAGAAAGTGATGCTATCCTGAGGGTTATTAAGAGCGGACCGGGTGATGTTTATCTGCAAAAAGCCCTTTCCGATGATCTTGAGGCCATTTATGCCATGGGTTATTTTGATGATATACGCGTGGCTGTGGAGGAAAGGGATATCGGCAAAGTTGTAATTTTTACGGTTCAGGAAAAGCCCACGGTACGCCAGATTTCTGTCCGGGGTAACCGGGTGTATAAAGATGACAAGGTCATGGAGGCGGTGACCACAAAGACCGGATCCATTCTCAATGTTTTTCAGGTAAGGCGGGATATTGAGCGGATCAGGGATCTTTACCGGACCAGAAATTATCACCATTCAGAAGTGCATTATGAGATCCGGGAGCTGGATAATAATCAGGCAGATCTTGTTTTTACTATTTCAGAGGGTGAAAAAGTAAAAATAACGGAGATTGTTTTTGAAGGCCGGGAGAGTTTTACCCACAGACAGCTGAGAAAACAGACAGGGCTTTCGGAAAAAGGTTTTTTTTCATGGCTGACGGGTTCCGGTGAGCTGAAACAGGAGGCTGTGCAGCATGCGGCAGCCCGGCTCACGGCCTTTTATCACAATGAGGGCTATGTGGATGCCAGGGTTTCAGATCCTGAAATCTCCTTTGAAGATTCCGAAGCCCGTATACTTTTCAGGATTGTTGAAGGACAGCGTTATCGCATAGGGGAAGTCTCTGTGGGCGGAGATCAGCTTTTGCCTGAAGATGTTCTTCTTTCCATGACCTCCATTGGAAATGAAGAATGGTACAAGAGGGACGTGGTGCATCAAGATATGATGGCACTTACGGATTTGTATGCGGATGCGGGCTATGCCAATACGGAGGTTTTCCCACAGCTGCGCAAGGATAGTGAGGCCGGGGTCGTGGATATTCTGTATATGGTCAGGCAGGGGGAACAGGTTTATATCGACCGCATAGAGATCACGGGCAATGTGAAAACCCGGGACAAGGTGATTCGAAGACAAATTCCCCTGCTGGAGCAGGAACTTTATAGTGGTAGCAGAATAAGAAGGGGTGTGCGTAATCTGAACAGACTGGACTATTTTGAAGATGTGCAGATGGATATCCAGAGAACACAGGACCCTGAAAAAGTGGATCTTCTGGTGAGTGTAGAGGAAAAACCCACGGGTATGTTTACTTTTGGTGCCGGGTACAGTTCCCAGGACAATCTTTTTGGTCAGGTCTCCGTGACACAGCGGAACTTCATGGGAAAGGGGCAGACACTGAATCTCCGGGCGGACGTGAGCAGTACATCTACCAGGTATACTTTGAGTTTCACAGAACCCTATCTTTTTGACAAACCCCTTTCCGCTGGTTTTGATGTGTACAACTGGGACAGGGAATATAATGACTATACAAAAAAAAGTACGGGGGGGACCGTACGCCTTAGTTATCCCGTATGGGACTATACCCGGGCTTTTGTGTCCTATGGCATAGAAAGTTTTGACGTAAAGGTGGATTCGGGGAAGGAACAGCTGGTCAATGAAGACATTCTGGCCATGGAACCTTTAAGCCTTGCCAGTACCATGACTCTGGGGCTTAGTTATGATTCCACCAACCGCCTTTTTAATCCTTCCGAAGGTGCAAAGCACAGGTTGACTGTAAAACATGCGGGCGGACCTTTGGGTGGGGATATTGCCTTTACCAAATATACGGCCGAGGCAGGGTGGTATTTTCCCCTTTTCTGGGAGACGGTTTTTTTCATGCATGGTGAAACCGGATATGTCCATAAAAACAGTGACGGCCACCTGCCGGATTATGAGAAATTCTATCTGGGGGGACTGAATTCCGTGCGTGGATACCGCTGGCGGGATATTGCCGTATATTATGACGGAGACTATACTTACTATAAAAAGCATGAAGATGACACCATTACAAAGGAAACCATTAAATATAGAAAAAACAAGGGTGGAGATAAATTCATACAGGCCAATTTGGAATTTATTTTTCCCCTTGTAAGGGAAGCCGGGCTGATGGGACTTGTTTTTTATGACATAGGCAATGTCTATGATACGGATGAACGTATCCGCATGGATGGCATTAAAAGAAGTGCGGGCTATGGTATCCGCTGGTTTTCTCCCATTGGTCCCATCAGACTGGAATATGGCATTCCATTGGACAGAATTGATGGTTCCAAGCAGAGTGCCCGTTGGGAATTCACCATGGGTGGCGCATTTTAAAAAAACTTATATCCTGAAGAAAGGAACAGAACGATGAAGAAAATGATCCGTGGAGTACAGGTGCTCCTGCTTTGTCTGATGTTTGCCGGAACCGCTTTTGCCGCAGATGTGGCAAAAATTGGCGTGTTTGATTTTGAAACCTTCCTGAGAAATTCCAAGGCCGGGCAGCAGGCCAAAAATCAGGTGGCAGAGGAGGCCCGGAAGCTGGAAGCCCAGCTTGAG
The DNA here is from genome assembly GCF_007830435.1 of Desulfobotulus alkaliphilus. GTDB lineage: Bacteria > Desulfobacterota > Desulfobacteria > Desulfobacterales > ASO4-4 > Desulfobotulus > Desulfobotulus alkaliphilus. The sequence continues at coordinate 39,474 of NZ_VLLC01000023.1, forward strand.
ATGAAAAAGCAGGAAATTGAAAAAATGCGTGACAGCCTGATGCGGGAGGCTATGGTGCTTTCCGATGAGGCGAGAAGCCAGAGGGAGCGGGATCTGCAGATCAAGGCCATGGACTTAAGAAACATGGAGCAGCGCTTCACCCGCTCTTTCAATCAGCAGCAGAATGACATCATGGCAAGGATTCAGGGGCAGGTCCGGGAGCTGATTCAGGAGATTGGTGAAAAGGAGAACTATCTTCTGATTCTTGAAAATATTGGTGTGGTCTATGCTCCGGACCGGGTGGATATCACAGAGCGTCTGATTCTCAAACATGATGAAAAGTATGGAAAAAGCGGGTCATGAAAAAGAAGGTGACACTGGCGGATCTTGCAGATATTTGCAAAGGCCGGGTTCTCGGAGATCCTGACTTTGAAGTCAGGGGCATTGCCCCCCTTGAAAATGCCGGTCCCGAAGACCTTTCCCTTGCCATGAATGCAAAATATCTTCGTCAGGCAGCTTCTTCCCGTGCCGGTGCCCTGATTGTGGGCGAGGGTGTGCAGGAAAAGCTTTTCGAGGGGAATTACCTGATCTCCGATGCGCCGTACTGGGCCTTTGCAAAAATTTTACAATTTTTCCATCCGGATCCCGCGCCCTGTAACCGCATCCATCCCAGCACCTTTGTGGGCGATAACTTTACCTGTAAAGGCAATCTCTTTACCGATGCCTTTGTGGTAATCGGTCAGGATGTAGAGATGGGCGAGGACTGTCGCATCGGAGCCAACAGTGTCATCGGCGATGCCTGTGTTCTGGGAGATGGCTGCGTTATCTATCCCAATGTGACCCTTTATCCGGGTACAAGGCTTGGCAACCGGGTGCGCATCCACAGCGGTTCTGTCATCGGATCCGATGGCTTCGGGTTTGCCCCCCGTCAGGGCAGCTGGGAGAAGATTCCTCACCTTGGCTCCGTTGAGCTGGGGGATGATGTGGAAATCGGTGCCGGATGCACACTGGACCGGGGTACCTTCGGATATACCCGGATCGGTAATGGTGTGAAGCTGGATGATCAGGTGCATATCGGTCACAATGTTCAGATTGGAGAGAATACCCTTCTGGTGGCCCAGGTGGGGATTGCAGGCAGCTCTCAGGTGGGAAAAAACAGCATTCTTGCCGGCAAGGTCGGTGTATCCGGCCATATTCGCATTGGAGACTGTGTACAGGTAGGACCCATGGCTGGTGTGGCCCACGATGTGGCTGATGGTCAGGTTGTGAGCGGTGCCCCTGAAATGCCCCACCGCCAATGGCTTAAAGTGCAACGTATTCTGCCAAGGCTTCCGGAAATGCGGAGGCGGATTGCGGCTCTGGAGAGGAAGCTCGGCATGGACGCTAAAGAAGGAACTGAAACATGATCGTGGATGCAGAAGGAGGCGGTGGAATTGATATTGTTGGTATTCTAAATTATCTTCCCCACCGCTATCCTTTTCTTCTGGTGGACAGGGTTTTGTCACTGGAAGTGGGCAAATCCATCTCTGCCATAAAAAATGTAAGCATCAATGAACCGTTTTTCACAGGACACTTTCCTGATTTTCCCATTATGCCGGGCGTGCTGATTCTGGAAGCCATGGGGCAGGCGGGTGGCATTCTGGCCTATGCTTCATGGCCGGAAGAAAAAAGAAAATATCCTCTCTTTCTTACGGGTGCGGACAAAGCCCGTTTCCGGCGTAAAGTGCTTCCCGGTGATCAGATCCGGATGGAAGTAATCCTTATGAAACTGAAATCCAGAGCGGTAAAAATGCGCGGTGTGGCCACGGTGGATGGGGCCGTTGCCGTAGAAGCCGAGTTTATGGCCGTTCTGGGAGATTAGGAATGGACTATGGCTATTCATCCCACAGCCATTGTGGATGCAGGGGCAGAAATTGGCGATGATGTGGAAATCGGACCCTTTGCCATTGTAAAGGAACAGGTGTGTATCGGCGCAAGAACCCGCATTGGCGCCTATTCCATGGTTGATCACTATACGGAAATCGGTCCTGACTGTGTGATTTTTCCCTATGCCGCCGTTGGTGGCGATCCCCAGGATCTTAAATTCAGGGGAGAAAAATCCTGGCTCAAGGTGGGGCGAAAGACGGTAATCCGTGAATTTGCAACCCTTCACAGAGGCACGGCCCTTGGGGGTGGACTGACTTCCGTGGGAGAAGAAAATCTTCTCATGGCCTACTGCCATGTGGCCCATGACTGCCATACGGGAAAAGGTGTTATTCTTTCCAACAATGCTACCCTTGCGGGGCACGTTACTTTAGGGGACCATGTTATTGTGGGCGGTCTTGCCGCAGTGCATCAGTTTGTGAAGGTGGGGGATCATGCCTATATTGGCGGAAAATCCGCCGTGGTCAAGGATATTCCCCCCTATGTCATTGCATCGGGAGACCGGGCCACCCTGCATGGCCTGAACAAGGTGGGGCTTCGAAGACGGGAATTCCCCGAAGAAACCTTAAAACATCTGAAACAGGCTTACAGAATTATCTTCCGGTATGGCCTTACCCTGAAGGAGGCCATTGAAAGGGTGCGTGCAAGTGTAGAACTGGTCCCTGAGGTCTGTGAGTTTATTGAATTCATAAAAAATTCGGACCGGGGGATTACCCGCTAGTCCGTTAGAAGCAGCTCACGCTCTGTTAGGGCATCTTGTCGTAGAGTAACTTGTGCCGGATTCAAACTCATTTCGGTCAGTGATTGATAATTGACCATTTTTTACGTTTTTGAATTAAAAGAGCTAAATTTAAGTTACTCAGAAGCAACCCACGCCGTGTTGCGGCGTTTTGTCATAAAGTAACTTTTGAAGTTACTCAGAAGCAGCTCACGCCCTGCTAGGGCGTCTTGTCATAGAGTAACTTGTGCAGGATTCAAACTCATTTCGATCAGTGATGGATAATTGGCCATTTTTTAAGCTTTTGAATTAAAAGAACTAAATTCAAGTTACTCAGAAGAAAGGAGAGGCGGCGTCCCTTGGACAGCAGCGACCCTGGCAGTAGCAGCCATCGTGAGAAACGTATTGGTGTCATTGCAGGAAATGGTTCTTTTCCAGTAACCTTTGTAAAAAAAGCCGCAGCACAGGGGTTTTCCGTTTTTACTGTGGCTTTCCGCGGAGAAGGAGATCCCTGTCTTGAAAATCTTTCCCAGGTCTTTCGATGGGTTTATCTTGGGCAGGTAAAAAAAATCATCCGCTTTTTTCAAGAAAAGCACGTGGATACCGTTGTGATGATGGGGGGTATCCGAAAAACACGGATGTTTGTGGATGTCCGGCCGGATATGCTTGCCATCAGGGCCATGGCCGGGATGCGGCACAGCCACGATGACGGCGTTCTGCGTCTTTTTGCCGGTATCCTTGCCGATCATGGTATTCAGGTGGTGGACTCTACGGCCATGCTGCCGGAGCTTTTATCGCCATCGGGTCTGTGGACCCGGACCCGCCTGCCCAAAGGTGCCGCATCGGATATTGACATTGCCTGGAAAGTGGCCCGCCGTATCGGTGAGCTGGATGTGGGGCAGTGTGTTGTGGCAGGGGGTGGCTCCGTTCTTGCCGTTGAAGCCATTGACGGCACCGATGCCACCATCCGCAGGGGGGGCGGGCTTGGCCGGGGCAATGCCGTACTTGTGAAGGTATCCAAGCCGGGACAGGACATGCGCTTTGACGTGCCCGCCGTGGGCCCGGAGACCATCCGTATCATGGCAGAATCCGGGGTATCCGTTCTTGTTCTTGAGGCAGGAAAAACCCTGGCTCTGGAGAGGGAACTCCTTGTGGCTGAGGCAGATCGGCTGGGGATCTGTGTTCTGGGTATTGAAGATCCTGAAAATCTGGCAGGACTTTTATCCGAAAAGGGGGCTGCATGAACCGGACTGTCATGCTTGTGGCCGGGGAAGCTTCGGGTGATCTGCATGGTGCGGCTCTCATCAGGGCAATGGCTGAAAAGAATCCCCAGATTTTTTTCTGTGGCATCGGAGGAGACCAGATGCGCAGGGCAGGGATGCGCCCTGTGGCAGACAGTTCCGGCCTCGCCGTTATGGGTATCACCGAAGTTCTGGGGAGTTTTTTAAAAATCCGGAACGTGTATAAAACTGCGGAAATGATTCTGGCTTCATTAAGGCCGGATCTTCTTATACTCATCGATTATCCGGGTTTTAACCTGCGTCTGGCCAGGGAAGCAAAAAAACATCATATCCCCGTTCTGTACTATATCAGTCCCAAAGTCTGGGCCTGGCGGTCTTCCCGTGTGCAGCAGATTGCTGAGAGGGTGGATAAGCTGGCTCTGATTTTCCCCTTTGAAGTGGAGTGGTTTCAGGAAAGGGGGGTGGATCAGGCGGTATATGTGGGCAATCCCCTGATGGATCAGGCACCGGACTTCAGGGAAATGCGTCCGGATGCGGTGGTTGCTTCCCGTCCTGTGATCGGTCTTTTGCCCGGCTCCAGACCCGGAGAGATACGCAGGATGCTTCCTGTCCTCTGTGAGGCCGCTGAACTCATCTCTCAGAAAATCCCCGGAGCCCGCTTTATTCTTTCTGCGGCCCCCGGAACCCACCTTGCCGATATTCAGGCATGGGCGGCGGCTTCTGGCGCACCTTCCCATATGGAGGTTGTCAGTGGTGCCTATCCTGTGCTGGATGCTGCGGATGTTGTGGCTGCGGTTTCCGGTACCGTTACCCTGGAAGCCGCTCTGGCCGGAGTGCCGGGTGTTCTGGTTTACAGGATGTCTGCCATCAGTTACGCCGTCGCCCGGAGGGTAGTCAATGTGCCCTATGCGGGTCTTGCCAACCTCATTGCCGGAGCGGAGATCATGCCGGAGCTTCTTCAGGAAAACGCCACACCTGAAAAAGTATGTGATGCGGTCTGCCTGTTATTGCAGGATAAGGATCGCAGAAAGCTCCATCACCATGCACTGTCCGAAGTACGGGCTGCTCTGGGCAGTCCCGGTGTGGCAGAACGCACGGCAGGCCTTGCCCTTTCCATGCTCGGAGACCATTAGATGCGTTTCAGGATGTTGCCCTTTACAATTGAAGAGCGCCACAGGAAGGTACTGGGCCTTGTGCTGGAAAGTAAATGGCGGCTTTTTCTTGCCATGTTTTCCATGCTGGTGGTTTCCCTGACCTCGGTGGCTTCCGTATGGCTGATCAAGCCGGTTCTGGATGATATTTTCATGAATCGGGATGTCATGAAGCTTTATATCATCCCCGGAGCCGTTCTTCTGGTATTTACCCTCAGGGGCCTTGGTATGTATGGTCAGGAGTTTTTTTTAAATTATGTGGGACAGGTGATCATCCGCCATTTCCGGAATGCACTCTATGACCGCATCGTGGATTTACCCTTAAGATTTTTTCAGAATGAGCGTACCGGCGTTCTCATGAGCCGCATTACCAATGATGTCAACCTTGTGCGCAGCATGGTTTCCAGTGTGGTTACCAGCTCCCTCCGGGATTTTTTTACCATCATTTTTCTTGTGGCCTATACCTTCTATCAGATATGGGAACTTGCTATTTTTGCCTTTCTGGTCCTTCCCGCCGCATTTTATCCCATCATTTATTTTGGCAGAAAAGTCCGTAAAACCAGTACGGGGTGCCAGGAGGCGATGGCGGAAATGAATGCCTTTCTCCATGAAACCTTTACGGGCAACAAGATTGTGAAGGCCTTTGGCATGGAGGCCTATGAAAAAAAACGCTTCCACGAAAAAACCCAGAGTCTTTTTCGCCTTGAAATCCGTCAGGCCATAGCCAAATCCATGTCATCACCCGTTATGGAATTCCTTGCCGGTGTGGGCATTGCCTTTATCATCTGGTACGGAGGCCTGCGTGTTATTCAGGGTGTTTATACACCGGGAACCTTTGTTTCCTTTCTGGCTGCAGTGCTGATGCTCTATGATCCTGTGAAAAAAATGAGCAAGCTTAACAATGCCCTGCAGGAAGGTCTTGCTGCCGTAGACAGAATTTTCAGTGTTTTGAATGAAAAATCGGACATCGGGGAAAAAAAGAAGCCCCTTCTTCTCACATCGGGTTCTCAGGATGTTTCCTTTGACAAGGTATCCTTTGCCTATACCGAGGGTGGGAAGAAGGTTCTGAAGGATGTTTCTCTGGAGGTTCGCTCCGGAGAAGTGCTGGCTCTGGTGGGCATGAGTGGTGGGGGAAAAACCTCCCTTGTGAATCTTATTCCCCGTTTTTATGACGTTTCTTCCGGAAGTATCCGCATTGGCGGTGTGGATATACGGGATTTTTCCATTCAGTCCCTTAGGGCTCAGATTGCCGTGGTCACCCAGGAGCCCATTCTTTTCAATGACAGTATCCGGGCAAATATCATTTACGGCAGACCTTCTGCCACGGATGAGGAAATTGAGCAGGCAGCAAAGGCCGCCTATGCCCATGATTTTATTATGCGTATGCCCAAGGGGTATGATACGGATATCGGTGAGCTGGGAAGCCGACTGTCTGGTGGTGAAAAGCAGCGGATCTGTATTGCCAGAGCCCTGATCAAGGATGCTCCCATTCTGATTCTTGATGAGGCCACCTCGGCACTGGATACGGAGGCGGAGCAGGTTGTACAGAAGGCCTTGGATAATCTCATGCAGGGCCGGACCACCTTTGTCATTGCCCATCGCCTTTCCACCATTGTCCGGGCAGATGCCATTGCCGTACTTGTGAATGGCCAGGTGGTGGAAATGGGACGTCATGATGAACTACTTGCCAGAAAGGGGGCTTACGCCAGGCTGTACAGGATGCAGTTTTCAGATCAAGGGGACATGGATGGATAAGGGCCATGGGCAATGGGGTTTAAAATGGTTTTTTTTTCGGAAACTATTAGGTTTTTCTCCATTTTTTATTTTCTTTTTTTTTACAGCCGCTCTTTTTTTTCTTGTCTGGTCTGAAGCGGACATCTGGTTCTCTGCGCTGTTCTGGAATCCGGAAACAGATTTTTTTTTACGCAGTCATTTTTTTGCCCGTTTTATTTTTATTTCTGTGGAGTGGCTCTGTTATGGCCTTGGGGGTTTTCTGCTCATCTGGGCTTTTGCTTTCTGGCTTTTTCCCCCTGTACGGAGACTGGGGGGGGGACGTTTTCTTCTGTTTGCCCTGCTGTTGCTTGTCTTGGGACCGGGGCTTGTGGTGAATTTTATTTTCAAGGATCACTGGGGCAGGGCAAGGCCTGTACAGATTGAGTCCTTTGGGGGAAAAGCCCTTTTTACACCGGCTTTTGTCATGGCTGGAGAATGCCAGCGGAACTGCAGCTTTGCCTCCGGTCATGCGTCTGCCGCAGCATGGCTGCTGTGCCTTGCCCTTTTTGCCAGAATCAGAAAATATAAAAAGCAGATGATTGCTGCAGGCTGGTTGTATTTTGTTCTGGTTGGCATGGGGCGGATTGTGCAGGGTGGACATTTTTTAAGTGATGTAATCTTTGCCTTACTCTTTGTATATATGGTTGCTGTTTTTCTGGAAAGGGCTTTCTGGCCAAAGGCGTCATCCCCTTAACCCAAGTTCGCCAAAGTAGTGACCATACTTCTGAAGGCTTAGTTAAAATGGCTGCAAAATGGATATCTAGTACCCATAAAAAATTATTTTGCTTGATTTTATTGGTTTTTCAGGAAAAAAATGACGAACTTGGGTTAAAAAAACTGGCTGGGGTCTGACCAGAAAGATGTAATGAAACGGGCAGGACTGTTTGTGTCCCTGCCCGTTTTGCTTTTCTACCTTTTTATACCGGAGGCCCTCAGATAATTTTATTCTTCCTTCCTTCTGTCATCCCTATAGAGAAAGTGAAAACCCATGAGCATGACAGCCACCAGCCCGTAGCCCATGGCGTACTCGCTGTTGATATTAAAGGTCAGTCTTGGTGCGTGCATAAGGCCAGTGACACTGAGAGCTGCTGCAATCAGGGCAAAGGCAGAGGCCTTTTTGTAGCTTTCATCAATGAGGCATACAAGAATGGAGCCCCATATTAGCCCTGTAAACATGGCTCCCTGTCCCAGAGGGACGATGGCCTGGGAGAGGTTGGAAACGGCCTCGCCTGCGGCAAAATTAAAGCGCGTCATAATGTAATTGGCAAAGTAGGGAAACATGGCAATGACAACGGCAGGATAATGCCTGTTGTCAACGGAATCAAAGGCCTGAGAGATCATGGATATCCCCACAAAAACCAGAATGGGTGCGATGACCGGCACAGGGATGATGGAAGCCATGGCAGCAATGATGCCAAAGACAGAGGCAAATAAAAAGACAAAGCCATTGAGAATGGAATAACCCCGGCCTGCGTTCATCCATTTGGACCCGATGGAGGCGATATACACCGTGGTGGGAAAAACGCCACCGAAAAAGGTACCAATGATGGTGCCGGTACCGTCGGCAGCCTGTGCTTCCTGCACGCTGTAGCGGTCACCTGCGGAAGCCATGGCTTCCACATTGTTCATGGTCTCAATGAAGTTATAGATGGAGATGGGCAGCAGGATGGCAAAAAGACCAATCATCTGTGTTGAAAGCAGCTGAAGACCGTGAAAGACTCCCAGGGTGGGCAGGGGCAGATAAAATCCAAAGGCGGAAAAGCCCTCTTTGATCTGACCAAGGCCTGAGCCGCCGATGGTGTAGGCCATGAAGGTGCCGATGACAATGGCAAAAAGCGCTGCAGGAATTTTAAAGGGCATGGTTTTTTTGGTAATCAGACCGATCAGGATGATGGTCAGTACAATGAGACCCACCACCGGCATTTCATAGGTTCTGAAAAAAAGTTCTCCGCCGATGAAAGCAAAGGCCACGCCAGCGAGGGCACCCATCATAGCGGCTCTGGGAAGTTTGGAGTGCACCCATTTGCCGATAAGGCTGCCCAGCACTTCAATCACACCCCCGAGAAAACAGGCGGCCAGACCAATTTTCCAGGCCAGTTCAGGATCACCCGTGAGATCAAGGGCTGGCTTCAGGACGCCAAAAAGATAGATGAACATAACGGGTGTGCTGACGCCATAGGAAAGGGCGGTTACATCGCTGCGGCCTTCCTTTTCTGCCAGTTTTTTTGCCATGTGGGCATAGTAGAGGTTGCCGAAGAGAACGGCGATGGCAACACCGGGAATCACTTTCCCATAAACAATGGCTGCCGGATACCCCATGGCCAGCATGGTAATGGCAATGATGACAAAGTTTGCGAGGTTATTCTGGAACAAAGCAAAAAAACCATCCAGATCTTCTCTTTTAAATAATGGATAATGTACAGTTTTCACAAAAAAACTTCCCCCCGTTTTATGACATGAATTGTTATGGAGTTCACCGCAAACTCCCGTAATCAGCTATGACATTTGAAGCAATACCGGACAGTCAAATTTAAAAAAGCCTTTTACTGGTTCTCCAGAAAAGTGATCTGACCATTCTTCAGTGAGGTGATGCTGGCAAGGGCCTGAACGTTCAGGCCCTTTTCCCTGAGTCTGTTACCGCCGCCCTGAAAATATTTTTCAATGACCACGCCTGCTCCCACAAGATATGCTCCAGCACTTTCCACAATTTCCCAGAGGCCCTTAATGGCCTCACCCTTGGCCAGAAAGTCATCGATGATTAAAACCCTGTCATCGGGGAGCAGGTAATTTTTTGAAACCCTGATTTTGTAGTGTTTTTCCTTTGTATAAGAATAAACATGTCCTTCAAAGGTTTCCTTATCCAGATTCAGGGATTCTGTTTTTTTGGCAAAGACCACAGGTACCTTAAAATGCTGTGCGGTAATTGCCGCAACGGCAATTCCGGATACTTCAGCCGTAAGAATTTTTGTAATCCTTTCTTCTTTAAAGCGTTCCTTAAAGGCCTTGCCAATGGCATTTAAAAGATCAATGTCCAGCTGGTGGTTTAAAAAATGATCGACTTTTAAAATATGGTCGCCTAGGGTGCGCCCTTCTTTTACAATTTTCTCCTCCAGTAACTTCACGTTAATCTCCTGTTTTGCTTTATAAAAAAAGACAACCCATATGCATGAACCAAAAATTACAGCACACCATCCGGAACCTTTGAAATGATCCGGTAGCAACTTATGAACCATATTCTTAAAAAATACAATCGGAAGGGGTGGGATCCGGGTCTGCCTGTGGACACCCGTACAGGGGAACGGGGCAGTGCCGTAAAAACCCTTTGCAGGGGAAGTTTCAGCGTCTGGCTGGATTCAGGGCTGAAGGTCAGGCTATGGCCTATACCCCTGTCAGGCAGCCGCCCTGTAAAGGCATTCAACAGCTTAAATAAAAAGGAAGTTAGCGCTTCTTCAGGCTGAATGCGTATCCAGATTGTTCAGCTTTTCTTCTGCTTCTGCAAGGCTTATCACGGGAATAATTGTATACCCCGGCCACAGGGCAGAGCCCTTTTCAAAGCGGAAATGCCCCTTGCATTCTCTGATGGGGCTGATCCGGGCCACGGCCCTTACACCACTATCCCAGAGAATCTCCTGAATTTCCTGCATAAAATTGTCGCTCAGGCTTTTTTCCATGCAGAAATTTCTCAGGTCACTGACACAGGTGAAACCCTGTTTCAGGCACTTGACCTGCTGAAGTACCTGCACTTCTATGGCCTGCATTTCTTCTTTGCTGGCTATATTGCCAAGGGTAAGATAAAGCCGGTTTTTTAGAATGTCCGCCTGAACGTTGTGCACCCTGTCTCCTTTTCAACCGGATTTTCAGGTTTTTTGGCCGTTTCCATGGGAAGGCCATTTTTCAGCCCATCAGAAGTTTCCCCATTTGTGCCTGCCTCATGGCCGCAACATTGCCCGCAATGCTGCCGGATTTTTCCATGTCCTTGAAAAGAATCAGGGTATCTGTCTGAAGGTAGCAGCCCTCAGTGGCGCAGCGGAGCTCCCGGAGGATTTCTGCGGCCCCATGGCGTATGGCAAGGTTGAGACGCTCTGCCACAGGGGAGGGGGGGTGGCTGTGGGCTGCCCGGGAAGCCATGGCAGAAAGGCCTGCAATGCGGGCCTGTATGAGACCCATAGTCATGTGTTTTTCTTCCGGAGGAACAGGCCCTGCCTTGAGATCCCTGCAGCATTTTGAAAGAAGGACGGCAAGCCCTCCTGCCACGGCCCCCGCCATGAGGGCATCTTCAATGCCACGGAAGGGTTTTGCCAGCATATGAAGCGCTTTACCCCCTTCCCCGAGAAGGGCCGTATCCGGAAGCTCTGCCCTGTCAAGGCGGATTTCCCCATGGGGAGCCGGTCTGAAAAAGGGCAGAGGCCCAAGGTCCATGACGGAGACCCCAGGGTTTTCCGCAGGAACCAGAAAGGCGGAAAAGTCTTTTTTTCCATCCTTTTCCCCTGTAACGGCCATAACGATGAAAAGCCCGGCCAGACTGGCGTTGGTGATAAAGGTTTTATGGCCGCTGAGAATCCATCCGGTTTCTGTTTTTTCCGCCTTTGTACGAAGACCTTTGGGGCTGGCACCGGTTCCGGGTTCGGAGATGGCCATGGAGGCGCTCAGCTTTCCAGTGGCAAGGCGGGGCAGAAGCTGATGTCTCTGTTCTTTGGTCCCAAGGCCTGCTATGGCAAAGGAGGCCGTCAGGTGATGCAGAAGAACGGAAAGGGCAAGGCCGGGGCAGGCTGAGGCAAAGCAGATTTCCGCACCTGCGGCAGCAATGTCGGCGAATCCGCCACCCTGTCCGCCGTTTTCTTCGGGGATACCGATGCCCAGAAGGCCGGATTCACCGGCTTCTTCCCAGATGCCCGGCGGCATGGGATGCTGGCAGGCAAGATCCGGAAACTGCCCTGTGGCATTTTTTGCAAATTCTTCTGCCAGCCTGCGCAGCTCCGGCAGGGCATGGGGAAAATCTAAGAGATCATGGAAAAGATCCGGCTTTCTCACAGCACAAGTTCCTCTATGAAGGTGACAAGCTGATTGAGATTCCGGCAGGGCCGGATTTCGTGGCAATGGGCCTTATAGGTGAACATTTCCGAATCCCCGCTGTTCCATGTGGTCATGGGTTCGGGGTTGAGCCAGATGATTCTGCGGCAGCGTTCCCGCATTTCTTCTAAAATTTCCTGATGGGGATTCTGGTAATTGCTTCTGGCATCACCAATGATGAGCAGGGTGGTTTTGGTGGACAGTTCCTGCATGTGCCGTTCCCGGAAGCGCACAAAGCTTGAGCCGTAATCCGTGAGCATGCGGGTATCAATGCCCGACTCCGAAAAGACCTTTTCAATGGCTTCGTTGACCGGATTGTCTTTGAAAAGGGGGGTGATATCCGCCACATCGGAAACAAAGGCATAGCTTTTGATGCCGTTGAAACATTCCTGAAGGGAGTACAGGATGGCCAGCATAAAACGGGCAACGGACCATACGGAGCCGGAGACATCGCAGAGGGCAACAATTTTACCCTTGCGCAGGGGTTTGTCCCGGAAATGAAGCTCTAAGGGCACACCCTGAAAGCGTCCGGCCCTGCGCAGGGTTTTGCGGACATCCAGCACGCCCTTGTTCCGGGCGGCATAGCGCCTTGTGGCCATATCTTTCAGTTTGCGTACCAGCCTGTCCGTGACTTCCTTTGTTCGCTCCATCTCCACCGGGGTCAGGGTGGCAAAGGGTTTTTCTCCGATATCAAAGAAGCGGGGATCCGTGCGGGAAACTTCCTTCAGGGCAATATTATCCGGCCTTTTGTCCCTCGTAAGAAGATCAAAGGAACGGTCCAGCATGGTGGCAAAATATGCCTCAATTTCCTTTCGGGTGAAGGTGTCGCCTTCTGCATCCAGCTCCCCTGCCAGCTGCAGGGCTTTCTGGCGGATCTGGTTGATTTTGAGCATGACGGAAAGCCGGTTGGAAAGCTGGCCCATGTTGGACTTTACCTTGATGGCCAAAGAGCGCTGCTCCACCATATTGTGGATTTCCTGCACCTCATTGAGAAAATCTTCGGGGTCTCCGCCAAGGTAATCCAGAAGGTTTTCAAGGCCTTCTATGTTTTCTCCCAGCTCTTCCCGGATTCTTTCAATGATTTCCTTTACCCTTTTTTGTTTCGGCGTTTCAGGATCTTCACTTTCTTCTACGGCATCCTGAAAGCTTGTGCGCAGTTCATGGAAAAAAAGGTGATAGATTTCAAGGAATCTTGGCTGGTCCCTGCGGCTTTTGACAAAATTGGCCATGAGCAGGCTGCGGAAGGCAGCCTCATCCGTGGCATCAATATGGCGCAGCTGGGACATGCAGTCGATGACCTCAAGGGGTGAGACCTTGAGGCCGGCAGCCTTGCAGCAGGCGGAAAATTTGGTGATCATGTCAAGCATGGTGGCGGCCCTTTTCTGGTCAGGCGATGACCGTTTCGAGGCGTTCTTTCACCAGTTCGGCGTCACTTTTAAACTTCACCAGCATATTCAGAGTGGATGCCAGCAGCTCCGGTGTGATGGTATCCGCCTGCAGCACCATGAGGGATCTGGCCCAGTCCAGGGTTTCCGAGATACAGGGACGTTTTTTCAGATCAAGATTTCTCATGTTGGCTACGGTACGCACCAGTCTGTCCAGAAGGGCCTCTTCAATGCCGGGGATTTTCATACGGACAATTTCCTTTTCCGTCTCAACCTCAGGATAATCAATGAAAAGGTGGATGCAGCGGCGTTTCAGGGCATCGCTCATATCCCGGTAGTTGTTGGATGTGAGCAGGACAAAGGGGATGGATTTTGCCGTTATGGTTCCGATTTCAGGGATGGAAACCTGAAAGTCGCTTAAAAGCTCCAGCAGAAAGGCTTCGAATTCCGGGTCGGATTTGTCCACCTCATCAATGAGAAGGACCACGGGCTTTTCCGACTGAATAGCCTTGAGAAGGGGCCGGGGCTGGAGGAAACGTTCTGAAAAGAAGGCATCTTCCTGCTCGGATATTTTTTCTACGGCTTCTGCCAGGGTGTCTGCGGAATCCACTACGGAATGGATTTTATCCCTGACCATCTGGGTATAAAGGAGCTGTTTGGCGTATTCCCATTCATAGAGGGCCTTGGCCTCATCCAGTCCTTCATAGCACTGCATGCGGATCAGGGGCCGTTCCATGTACAGGGCGATGGATTTGGCCAGCTCGGTTTTTCCTACCCCTGCGGGGCCTTCCACAAGAATGGGTTTTTGGGTGGCTGCCGCAAGAAAGACCACTGTGGCAATTTCCGTTGAAGGAATGTAGCGGGATGCGGACAGGGCTTCGATGACGTGTTCGATGCTCCGGAATTCCATGAAACTTCCTTATAATAAAAAGAGGTACAGAAAAAAGAACCATAAAAGCACTGGTGAAGGTGCCTGAACTCTTCTGGGTTGAGATGATTATCATATTGCTCGGGAGAATAAAATTTACGGCTTTCTACCCTTTATCCTCCGATGAAGAGTCCTCATATCAGGAGAGATGAAAAAGGGCAAGGATGGTGTAGGGTCCAGCTCTTATAATAAGGTGCAGAAGACCAGTCATGGGTGAAGTTAATCAAGTTTTTAAAAAAAGGTGTTTTTTCCAGAAACGAACAATTTCGGCTAACTTTGGAAGCTCTCGCGGACCTATCAGTTCAATACCAAGGGCTTTTGCCCGCATACGGTTCTGTTCACGTACTTCAGGCGTACTGTCCGGCATACGGGCCATAATCAGCCATTTCTGACCAAAAATCCCCCCTGTTTCTTTACCGGTGCTGTCCAGTTTATATAAAACGGCATTGAATTCTTTAACCCTGTTGAGATGGGCTGTTTTACATTCAATGAGTAGGAGCCTGTTCCGGTGGATGGCTGCCACATCCAGCTCATTGGGGACCTTTTCCTTCCGGCTGACCTCATCGCTTATCTCAAGCCCACCAAGGACTTCATCAAGGTTTTCATCCTGAAGAACATGCCAGACATATTCTTCAATCCATCCTCCGGTGAGATAGGTCCCTGCATCCGGCTGAAGCATAATAAATGATAAATTCCCGCAGATTTGAATCAATCCGTGTTTTTCCATTTCTTCAAGGGCCTGTCGTGTTTTCGGGATACGTGCCGGAAGCTCCCATATTGTATTCAGAGACCATGAGACATTGCGATTCCGTCCATCCATGAGTGTTTTATTGATGATACCGAAAACATTGGCAAGACTGCTGGCTTCTTTGGCAAGCCACCGACTGAGGCTTTTCCTTTTCATAGCATTCTGCTGCCAGCTTTCCTTTTTGCTGCTGCATCTTTCCAGTCTTTTTCCCTGGGCTCTCAGACAGGTCTCCAGTGTGAGTATGGGTGGCACCTTTTCAGCGTCCCTTTTTCTGGGGAGAATCCACTCAATGCGTTCATGGTCCGTGTCCATATAGAAAACATCAATATCTCCTTCCACTTCACATGCATGAACCATGGCCAGGGTCATGAGTTTGTTTCCACCCGTTGCATTGAAAAGAATAGAGTGGTCGGGAAAACGGGTTTTTATTCTGTCAATGCATTCCTGGGTCCAGTATTCAATATTTTCTAAGGTGTGTTCCGGCAGCTCCTTTTCAGTTATGAGACAGATAGTTTTGTGGAGACGCAGAAGCATTCTTTCAAAATGCAGGGCTTTTTCCGCCATTTTAGGAGATGCGGCCAGTACAACGACATCGGGTTTAAAGTGCAGAAAGGGAATGAGGTTGGCGAGGGGCTGGCCTGTTACAACACAGATGTACACGCAGGGCATGGCTTTTTCCTTCTGCAGGTAATTAGTGATAAGGGGTGTTGCGCCCGAATTCCATTGACTGGCTGTTATGCCTACCACAGTGGCTGGTATTTTTTCCATAAAAAGCATGTTTTTTTCGATGAAAATCCAGGACAAAAATTTTACAGACAGAATGGGGCAGTTTTTTGATCATCCTCATGGCTAATTCAGGGGCTTTACGGCGACTTTCGGTAAATGACCTTTTTTGATTGAGAATTTGACCCACACAAAATCGGTAGAGAGCAGCGTTAAGGAGTCCAGAATTTTTCTTTACAAAAACATATTTAATAAGTACAATTGTACATATGAAAATCATAGCGGATACAAATACTTTTTTGGCAGTCACTCTTTATGAACCGGAAAGAGATGAAATTATCAGGCTAACTATGGGGCATGATTTAGTTGCCCCAGATATATTGCCTTTTGAAATTGGGAATGCACTATCAGCAATGCTTAAAAGACATCGGCTTGAGCCTGATAAACTCTTATCTGTCTGGGACGCTACGCAGCAAATACCAGTTGATCTGCGTAGCGTTAATATTCGTAATGCACTTAAAATTGCTTCTCAATTTAACATTTACGCATATGATGCATATTTTTTAGAGTGTGCCATTTCTTTGCACAGCCCATTAATTACCCTTGACCGGCGCATGATTGAAGTTGCTCAGGGTTTGGATATTAAAATTATGGAGGTCATCTGATGAAAGTTTATACGTATTCAGAGGCTCGAAAAAATTTTTCTACAGTTCTGGATCTAGCAAAATCAGAAGATGTTATTATTAAACGTCGAGGCGGTGAAACCTTTAAAATTGTATTTACTAAGTCTCCCAAATCTCCTTTTGACGTTACAGGCATAAAAACAAAAGCAACAACGCAAGATATTCTTGATGCTGTAAAAGAATCTCGGGCAGGGATTGTCGAATAAATATATGCGTTTTTTTGGCCATGGGTTTTACGGATTTTCATGGAGATGAAAGGAAAGAAGGTATCCGCATGGAGTCTGTTCTTTCAGGGGACAATGCATGTGAGACAGCAGCAGAAGCAAAAAAAAGATTCTTTGTTCTTGTCAGTCACAGCCTCACGGTGGAGCAGCGCAGGGATATCCGTGATAGCTTTGATAATGCAGAAATTATCCATGCGCCTCCCGAAGTTCTTAACTGCTGGTCAGACATTCCACCGGATCTGGAAAGACTCGATGATTTTCTTTTGCCCGTCATCCGCTGGATGGAATCGGAGTGCAGGCCGGAGGATATCCTTTTTATTCAGGGTGAACATGGGGCAACTGTGTATTGCGTCCAGCGGGCACAAAGCCTCGGTCTTGTGCCTGTGTATGCCACCAGCAAGCGTGTGCTGACGGAAAAAAGGCTGGAGAATGGCCGGGTTGAAACCACAAGGGAGTTTTGTCATGTCCGTTTTCGTTTTTATGTTTAGCCGTTCATACCTGTTTCGTTCACGAAGATACTCACAACAAAATATCCTCTCCCATTAAAAAATCCCCCCCAGTGCCGTATTCTCCCTGTAGAAGGATTTGTTTTTTGCATTTTCTAAAACAGGGAGAGTGCGCCATGACAGCCTCACTGCTTTCCTTTGTGAAAGGATCTGAAAAAAATCAAAGGGCAGAGTTTCACACCCTGCATCCGGACATTGCGCTCACGGAGCGTCTGGAAGAATCCCTCCTTGAAAAAGATGCGGATACATCCACACGCCGTATGCTCAGGGATCAGGACAGACTGAAAAAACTGCCGGAGTCCTTACGTCTGCGGTGGGTTCGGCTCTGCCGCATGGCCGGAGAATTTGAAAGTGCCGCATTCCTCTGTGCCATGATGGAAAAGGAAGATAAAAGCGTTTTTTCAGATGTCGCACATTTTTTGAAAATGCCCGAAGAAAAAAGAGAGGTGCAGGTAGCCAGGGTGCTTCCGCTGGAACCGGAGCTGCACAATGCGCTCCATCAGGCCAGAAAAATGCAGGTGGACAGCAAGCGCATCCGTCATTTCATGGCAAGGTTCAGGGGCAGGCCCGATGCTTTCGCAAGGATGTGGATGGACAAACTGACAAAGAAAACCGGATATACGCCTGTGCGCAGACCGCTAACGGATCATGATATGAGACGGCATCTGGATGGAACGGAAACCCTTGGCATTTATCTTCTGGATGATGAAAGCCGGGTTTTCTGTGCGGTGCTGGATGCGGACCTGAAGCCTGACCTGCGTGAAAAAAAGGACGGTGCTTCCCGTCGCCGTATTTATGGTGAAGCCCGGTGGCTCCTGGAAGAAAGTGTAAGGAAGGCAAAAAACTTAGGGCTTTGCGGCCATCCTGCCATGAGCGGGGGCAAGGGCTACCATGTATGGTTTTGTTTTGAAAAGACCCTGCCTGCTTCGGAAGTGCGCAGGGCTTTGCAGCCTTTAGTTCTCAAGCTGAATGCAGGGCAGGCTTCTTTTAAGGTGGAGCTGTTTCCTAAACAGAATCAGCTTACGGGAAAGGGTTTTGGAAATCTTGTGAAACTTCCCTTGGGCGTTCATTTGAAAACGGGATCAAGGGCCTGGTTTATGGGTATCCGGGAGCGGGATATCCTGTCCCAGCTTAGTCACGGCGCAGGCCTTGCCTTCAGCAGGCTGGAGGGAGATTTTCTGGAAACGCCGGATATAAGATCCGGAGCCATATCTTCTGACCCCCCACTCCCTGAGCTGGAAAAACTGATGGCAGCCTGCAGACCTTTATCGCAGATTATTAAACAATGTCTTCTGGGTTGCAATCCCGGTGCTACGGGTGAAAAGGTGCTTTTCCAGACCCTGGCATTTCTTCCGGAAGGACCGGAGCTTCTGCACAAGATATTTTCTTTCAGACCAGATTACAATGCCCACCGTATGGACTGGCGGATTTCCATGGTAAAAGGCTCTCCCCTTGGCTGCCGCCGTATTCATCAACTTCTTGAAGAGGAATCTCCTTTTTGTGAGGGTATGGGAAAAGACCGTTACACCCACCCCCTTTTACACATGGGTCTTACCCTTGAAACGGTGCGCAGACCCGCCGAAGGAGCTGATACTCTGGCTTCGGATCTTCAGCAGTTGAAAATTGTTGTGAACCGCCTTGTGGAAAGGCTTTCGTAATTCAGAAAACAGATATGGAAGAAGAGGGGGAAAAAATATCTTGTGGCTTGTGGTGATGGTCTGTATGTTATTCAGGTTTGAAGTGATTCAAAAGAAGAAGATTTCCTGAATCTGAAAGTGTCATACATCCGGTTCCCTTTTTAATATTTGGTATTATGACTCCATGGGTTCTTTGATAATCGTTTTTACATTCATCCCAACAGCACATTTCTGCCTCGCCCTCTGAAAAAATGACCAGGGGGCAGAGGTGTTTTTTTATATCCGCTTTTTTAAAAAAATGATAGCGGCGAAACAAAAAGCAGAAGCCTTTGACCAGAATCAAACTGATCAAACAGGTTTAGAAAGTACAGGCAAAGCCTTGTATGGCAGCTTGTACAGCTTGATTTTCTGGCCGCCGTCTTTTTCAATAAAATATCTTGTTTGGCAAGACTAAGAGTAGTCAAATCCAGTTTTTTTCAAAATGTTATTTTTTTAATTAGCTGTAACCAAAGGTTTTTTTGTTTGTTGAGATAGCTGCGATTCCTGAATTTTGTTTGCACCTATTAGTAAAGCAGGTGTAGTAAAGGCTTTGAGATAATTTATTTTCTTTTAATTCAATGGTTTAATTGGTTTTGGCCTTGAAATAGGTAGTAAAACCGTTAATATCAGTTTTAAAAACAAGGGTTTTGGAGAAAAAATGAGATATGTTGAAAGACCGATTTTCTGTCCGTTTTTTCGGACGAGGGGGGGTACTCAAAAAATGGCTTGCAAACCTCCCATATACCATGCGATATTTTGGCAGCTGTCCACGAACATGCCCCGCTTAGAGGGGATTGAGACG
>NZ_VLLC01000024.1 GCF_007830435.1 Desulfobotulus alkaliphilus
CACCTTAAAAGAATCCCTTTTTGCCCATTTTGCGGATCTGCATGAAAACATTCTGGCCCTGAAACTGGATGGCGCCACCAAGGAAAATTATGTCTGGGGCCTAAGGGTCGGTTTCATGACCTATGGCACAAAGGTTTCAGGAGAAACGGCTCCCTTTTATGAAGCCCTGGAGAGAAAAACCGCAGGATGTATCCGCGGCACCATTTCCAATGCCTCCCATCTCGGCCAGCGTATTGTCCTCAAATCCATGCAGGACGAACGTTACAGCTCAGAGCATGCCCTGAAACATGAGATACTCAAAGCCAGAGCCATGAAGGTTAAGGAAGTCCTGAAGGATCCCGTATATGCAGATGCCTTCACGCCTTACCCTTTCAATGCGGGCTATTTCATGTGCGTTCGTTTAAAGGAGGTTGAAGCTGAAAAGCTGAGGATTCATCTGCTGGATACATACGGCGTGGGTCTCATTGCCTTGGGCAAATACGATATACGGGTAGCCTTCAGCTGCATTGAGGAAAACGAAGTCAAACCCCTCTTTGACACCCTGCTGAAGGGGATTATGGATCTCAAGGCCTAAAATAGGCCACAAGGGAAAAACCACAGGGGCTGCCCCAAAGCCTGCCCCTGTATTTTCCCTCAGTAAAATTTAATGCTTGAAGCTGCGCTGACCCGTAAAGACCATGGCAGCACCGTATTCGTTGCAGGCTTCAATGGACTGATAGTCATTCATGGAGCCACCGGGCTGAATCACCGCAGACACGCCCTCCTTCAGGCCCACATCAATGCCGTCCCTGAAGGGAAAAAAGGCATCACTCACCATGGAGGAACCGATGAGCCCCCCCTTTTCCGCAGTCACACGGGCATCAACCTCCGCCCTTTTGTCTTCATCCTCCAGAAGACTGTAGGCCCTGCCACAGGACTCAAAGCTATAGCGGTCCGCAAGCTTTTTATAGGCCTTGTCCCTTGCAATTTCCGCAACCCCAACCCTGTCCTGCTCACCCGTACCAATGCCCACGGTCACGCCATCCTTCACGTAGATGACAGAATTGGAGGTGACGCCGGACTCCACCAGCCAGCCAAAAAGAAGGTCTGCATATTCGGCCTGGGTAGGCTCCCGCTTCACACCATAGGTCTGCCCCTTGTAATCACAGACCGCAGGCAGGAGGTCCTCTTTTTTCAGGGTGGTCGGAACAAAACTCCACTGGGCCACCAGACCGCCGTCCATCAGACTTTTAAAATCCACCACAGGCTGCCCCACAAACTCCTGCAGCCTTGCCATGTTAGCAATGCGGATCACCCTGAGATTTTTTCTGGCTCCCAGAATATCCATCACCCCCTCCTCAAAATCCGGGGCCACCACCACTTCGGCATACTGGGCAGCAATGGCCTCTGCCGTGGCCTTGTCCACGGAACGGTTCAGGGCAATGCATCCGCCAAAGGCAGCGATTCGATCGGCCATATAGGCTTTGTGGTAGGCCCTTTCCAGACTGGCATCCTTTGCCACACCACAGGGATTGTTGTGCTTGACAATGACCACCGTCGGCGTATCGGTAAAATAACGGAGGATGTTCAGGGCATTGTCCGCATCGGTGAGATTGGTCTTTCCGGGATGTTTGCCGCTCTGGAGCAGCTCGATATCCGAAACAAGGTATTTTCCCGGCTGGAGGGTCCGGGTCTGCCCCAGAATAAGATTGCCGTTCACAAGGCGATAGAGGGCAGCCTCCTGGCCGGGATTCTCCCCGTAACGCAGCCCTTTCCGCACATCATCAATGGTCCATGCCACCTTTTCATAGTAAAGGGTCTGCCTGCTGGCGCCTTCCACAAAGCTGATTTCCATGGCAGAAGAAAAGGCATCATCCATTACGGTTCTATACATTTTTTTCAGATCCTGACTCATACTCACACGCTCCGGTAACAGGGATTGACATCCGTAGAAAATTCAAGATTGCCAAGATAGGCGGCAATGGCTGTATCATAGGCTGCCGTATGGGCAAAGGCCTTTGCCGCCAGACGGTACCTCTGGGCCAGCGTGGTCTGGCCTTCATTTTTACGCATTTCCTCCACCAAAGAAGCGTAATCCTCAGGATCCACAACCGGTGCCACCCGGATAAAGTTTTTGGCAGATGCCCGGATCATGCAGGGGCCGCCGATATCAATGTTGGCTCTGGCATCCTCTGCCGTGATACCCGCCTTTGCAACGGTCTCTTTAAATGGATAGAGATTGACCACCGTCATATCCAGAGGCACCGCCTGCGTACGTTCAAGGTCTAGCCGGTGGCTTTCATTGTAGGTCTCCGTTAAAAGTCCAAGATAGATCTTAAAATCCAAAGTTTTAACAAGCCCTCCCTGGGTTTCCGGCTGTCCCGTATAGTCAGAAACCTGCACGAGTGCGTCTTTGGCCCTGTCCCCCAGAATACCGGCAATGTACTGATACGTGCCGCCCGTGGAGTAAAAAACCACTTCAGGATTCACATCCATCAGCCCTTTTACCAGTATATCCAGATAAGTTTTATCCGACACACTGACCAGCACCCGCTTAACCTTCACCCGTGAATCAATCCGATCCACCCTGTTCACCGTCATATAAAGACTCCTCTAATATAAACATCTTTTTTTCAGTAAAGCTCCATGATGCTGTGCCAGCGTGCCCGTGCCGTATCTGCGGCAAGACCCCGGCGGATGAGGAGCTTCGTCATCACCGGATCATTGTAGCGCAGATAGGGGTTCACCCGCATTTCATCTTCAAGAAGCGAATATACATGCTCCGGATCCATACCCGAAAGAAAAGAATCCAGAAAGGGATTTTCCGGCTCTATGCTCCTTGCAAAGGCCACGGCTTCCCTCACATAGTCATGGCCTGCGTACACCCTTGTGGCCGGAGGAAGGGCCAGAATCTCCCCAACACTGTTAAAAAAAGCATCCAGATCACCGGAAAAACAATTGCCCACGGTCCCGTTAAAAAGGGTGTCCCCGGCAATGAGGCAGCCTTCAGCAAAAAAACAAACGGAATCAAGGGTATGACCCGGCGTGGCAAATACCCGGATAAAGATGCCCCCCAAAGACAGCCCACCCTTTGCCGCCAGCTCCCCGTGGTCAAGGAGAGGCGCTCCTGAGCGCCCTGCAAGGGTCTTGTTGCCCTGCACATGATCCGGATGACCATGGGTGGCCGTCACACCTGCAAGGTGCAGCCCCCCATCGGCTACCTTCTGCAAAATGGCATCCACGGCACCGCCGTCTATGGCCAGTGCTTCCCCGCCTGCCTCCAGAAGATAGGCAAAATTATCTGAGTTGTAACGAAACTGATGAACCCGCATAAAACCTCCCCGTTTCAGACCGCAGCCATGATGTTTTTTCAAGAACATACATTTTTTCATGGACCTTGAAAACAGGCAGAAAAACCAAAAAGCCTAAACCTCCGCAATTAAAAAGTTTTTCCCTTTAAAAAACCCGCATTTCCATCCCCGCAAAGCCCCTCCAACCCCATCCCTGGCAAGATCTGTCCTTGACCTTTTTTGTTTTTATTGTAGTCTAATGGACCAAAGTGGGGGAAAGTGGAATCCGAAAAAGGAGAAACAATGTTCCGGGGCAGTTCCACTCACAAACTGGACCCAAAGGGTCGCATATCCATACCCACCCGTTTCAAGGCGGTGATGGATCAGGAAAACTGCCCCGGCCTGATGCTTTCCCGCATGGATCAGAACATTGTGGCCTACACCTATGGACAGTGGGAAAAAATCGAGCAGCGCATCCTGAGCCTTGCGGAAAAAAGTGATGCCATGCGCCGTTTCAGGAGAGTTTTTGTGGGAGGTGCCCACGACTGCCCCCTGGACAGTCAGGGCCGCATTCTTATCCCCCCATCCCTGCGCAGCTACGCCGGTCTTGAAAAAAACATTGTGCTTGTCGGAGTGCTGGATCATTTTGAAATTCTTTCCGAAGAGCAGTGGAACAGAGAAACCGAACAACTGGAAACAGATATGGAAAACGATGAAACCTTACGGGCTGAAATCGCCAGACTGGGACTCTGATTCATGGACTTTCACCACATCTCCTGCATGCCCGATGAAGTCCTTGCCTTTCTGCAGGGAAAGGAAAAGGGCATTTATGTGGATGCCACACTGGGAGGCTGCGGCCATTCCAGACGAATTCTCACCGAGGTACCCGAAAGCCACCTGATCGGGATTGATCAGGATCCCTATGCCATTGCCCATGCAAAAGAAGCCCTGGCCCCCTACGGCAACCGGGTCACCCTTGTCCATGGAAATTTTTCCGGCATCGGAAGTATCCTGAACGACCTGGGCATCAGCGCTGTAGACGGCATTCTGGCGGATCTGGGGCTGTCCCTGTATCAGCTGGAAGCCAGTGGCAGGGGGTTCAGTTTTAAAGGGGATGAGCCCTTGGACATGCGCATGGATCCGGCATCCCCCCGCAGCGCTGCGGATATAGTAAATCAGGAAAAGGAACAGACATTAAAGACCCTTTTCAGGGATCTTGGGGAAGAACGCTTTGCCGGTCCCATTGCCCGGAGGATTGTGCATGCGCGGGAAGAAAACCCCATTGAAAAGACAGGTCAGCTGGCGGAAATTGTACGCATGTGCATACCTGCAAAACACAGGGCAAAGCAGAAAATTCACCCTGCCACCAGAGTATTCATGGCCTTAAGAATTGCCGTCAATGAGGAACTTGAAAAACTGGATTTCTTTTTGAAGGAGGCCCCTTTGCGACTTTTGCCCGGTGGGAAAATGGTTGTTTTAAGCTTTCATTCCCTTGAAGACCGCAGGGTCAAGCAGGCCTTTCGTAAACTGGCCTTCCCCTGCACCTGCCCACCGGACTTTCCGCTGTGCAACTGCGGTGGCAGGGCGGACTTCCGCCTGCTGACATCAAAGGCCGTTAAGCCCGGAGAAAAGGAAATCCTTGCAAACCCCATGGCCCGGAGCACCCGCCTGCGGGCTTTGCAGCGCTTGCCATGAATCCAAAAACCTATACGCCGGGCCCTGGAGCCTGGATCTGTCTTTTGAGTATTTCTTTTATCATTTTATTTGGTGCCACCTGGATCCGGACCCAGTGTACCAGTCTGAATTTTTCCATCAGCCAGATCCGGGAAGAAAAGGCAAGGCTGGTGACCCAAAACCGCAACCTTGAAATTGAACAGGCCAGACTGCGCTCCCCGGAGCGCATCCGGAACCTTGCTGAAAACCGCTTGGGACTTTCCATTCCCAAACCTGAAAATATCATTGATCTCAGTGGGACTGTCCATGAAAAAGGTCCATAAACCCACATTTGCGAAACAACGCTTCCATCTGGTGGCCCTTATTTTTTCGCTTCTATTTCTGTCCGTTGCAGGCAGGGCTTTTCAGGTCCAGGTCCTGCAGAAAGACAGTCTTGCCCAAAAGGCCGAGCGCCACTTCAGGACGGCTTCGGTGTTTCATGGCAAGAGGGGAAATATTCTGGACACAAACGGTGCCCCCCTGGCCGTCAGCATGGAGGCCGCCAGCATTGCCATCCGACCGGGCTTTTTCCCTGACAGACATGCCGCAGCCGAAGGCATTGCCCGCATACTGGGAAATACCACAGCAGAAATTCTCCCTTTTTTTGCAGAAGACCGCTTTACATGGCTGGCCAGAAGAATCCGTCCAGAAACCGCAGAGGAAATCCTTGCCTTCGGCAAAACCCTGGACATCACCGCAAGTCAGAGACGGATGGCCATTCAGGTCTTTACGGAAAACAGCCGTGCCTATCCCAACCGGGAAATGGCTGCCCAGGTCATCGGGTTCACAGGAACCGACGGCGATGGCCTGGAAGGCCTGGAACACCGGTACAATGATCTGCTCAAAGGCAGTGCACAAAATATGAACATTATCCGGGATGCCAGAGGACGATGGTTCAGCGAAGGATCTTCCCTTCCACAGGTGGAACCCGGTAAGGATATTGTACTGACCCTGGACAAAACCCTCCAGCACATAACGGAGTCGGCCCTCAATGAAGCCGCCGGACGCTCCGATGCCGCAGCTGGCATGGCCGTTGTTCTCTGTCCAAAAACCGGGGATATCAGGGCCATGGCCCATTATCCCTCCTTCAACCCCAATGACTTCAGGCACTACCCCAGAGAGTTCTGGCGCAACCGTGCGGTGAGTGAACCCTTTGAACCCGGCTCCACTACCAAGGTTTTTCTTGTGGCCGGTGCCATGGACAGAAATTATATCCGGCCGGACTCCATTTACCACTGCGGCAACGGTTCCTACCGCATCGGTCCCGTAACCATCCGGGATACAAGGCCCCACGAATGGCTTTCCGTTACCCAGATCCTGCAATTTTCCAGCAATATCGGCTCCGTAAAAATTTCTGAAGTCATGGGTGAAAAAGCCCTCTACGACACGCTGAAAAGCTTTGGATTCGGTGAAAGGACCGGTATTGAATCCCCCGGGGAAACCAGGGGACTGCTGCGGGACTGGCAGCGATGGAGAGCCGTGGACACGGGCAACATTGCCTTTGGTCAGGGTTTTTCTGCCTCTGCCATCCAGCTGGCTGCTGCTGCAGGAGCCATTGCCAATAAGGGGGTCCTCATGCAGCCCCGCCTCGTAAGGGAAATCCGGAACACCTCCACCGGGGAAGTGGAAACGATCCCCCCCAGAGCCGTCCGCAGGGTTATTTCCCCTGAAACCGCAGCCACGGTAAAGGCCATGATGGCCACAGTGACCCAGACGGGCGGTACTGGAGTCGCCGCAGCTCCTGCGGGATATCGCGTGGCAGGAAAGACGGGAACCTCCCAGAAAATTGAACCCGACGGCAGCTATTCCAGAACCCGTTTCATGGCTTCTTTTTTAGGATTTGCCCCGCTGGATGATCCGGCCCTTGTCATTATGGTCATGCTGGACGAACCAAGGCGCAGCTATTATGGTGGCGTCGCTGCAGGTCCTGTTTTCCGGACCATTGTATCCGAAGGTCTTGCCTATCTGAACATTCCACCGGAACCCATGGGCCCCATCACCACAGCCATGGCGCAGGGAGACATCCATGAAGGTTTCTGATCTCTTCTCCCCATGGGACAAATTCGGCAATTCACCCTTCATCCTGAGAGAAAGGTCTCCGGAAAACCCGGACATCCGGGGAATTCATTATAATTCAGAAAAAATCCAGCCCGGAGATCTTTTTGTCGCCGTTCCGGGTTTTGCAGCAGACGGTCACTGCTTTGCAAGGCAGGCGGCTGAAAAGGGGGCTGTTTTTCTGGTTGCAGAACGCCCCGTTCCCGAAGCCGGTCTTCCCACGGCCATTGTCAGTGACAGCCGCAAAGCCCTTGCCGCCCTCTCTGCGGCCTTTTACGGCTTTCCTGCCAAAGATCTTACCCTCATCGGCATTACAGGCACCAATGGCAAAAGCACCACGGCCCATATTCTTGAACAGATACTGATCCATGCAGGCCATGCAACGGGTGTGATGGGTACCATCGACTGGCACTATCCCGGTCACAGGGAGACGGTATCCACCACCACACCGGAATCCAGGGATCTGCAGGCCAGACTGGCAGCCATGGGAGACGCTGGCGTGACCCATGTCATCATGGAGGTTTCCTCCCACGCCATCGACCTTGGCCGCATTGCCCACACCCCCTTTGATGTGGCCGTGTTCACCAATCTCAGTCAGGATCATCTGGACTACCACGGAAACATTGAAAACTACTGGAACTGCAAAAAAGGCTTCCTTGAAGGTACCCTGAACGGCCGTTACGGTAAAAAAGGGGCCTGCCTTGTTCTTAATATTGATGATCCGCGGGGAGAAAAACTGCTCAACGAATGTATTGCCCGCACCGGGGGGCACCGCCTTCTTTCAACGGGCCAGCATCCCGATGCCCTGATACGGCCAGGCGACCCCCGTTTTTCCCTTTCGGGCATCCGCTGCAGCATTGCCACACCTGAGGAAACCATCCCCGTCCACTGCCCCCTTGTGGGAGCCTTCAATCTGGAAAATATCCTTGGAGCAGCAGCAGCAGCCCTTGCCTTGCAAGTGCCTCCCGAAACCATTAAAAAAGCCCTTGAAAGCCCCTTACGTGTACCCGGCCGCCTTGAACCGGTTTCTGACCCCAGGGAACGTTTTATTTTTGTGGATTACGCCCACACCCCCGACGCCCTGAAAAAAGCACTGAGCGCCCTGAAAAAATCTACCCATGGCCGCCTCATTGTGGTATTCGGCTGCGGCGGCGACAGGGACAGAACCAAACGCCCCCTCATGGCAGGCATTGCCGCAGCCAATGCCGACTTCTGCGTCATTACCTCGGACAATCCCCGCAGCGAAAACCCGGAAGCCATCATACAGGACATTCTTCAGGGTATTCCCGAAGGCACCCCGTTTCTTGTGGAAAAGGACCGGGAAAAAGCCATCCTGGCAGCCATTGCCATGGCAGGCCCCGGAGACACCCTGCTCATTGCCGGCAAGGGCCATGAAAACTATCAGATTGTGGGGAATAAAATCCTGTCCTTTGATGACAGGGCCATTGCGCAGAAAGGAGTGCTTTCCCATGCCTGACAGCCTGCCATGGACATGCAAGGACATTCTGGACGCCACAGGCGCTGACCTCCTTTCCGGCAAAGGAGAAAACCTTTTTTCCGCCATTGCCACGGATTCCAGAAAAGACCTGCAAGGGGCTCTCTTTGTGGCATTAAAGGGAGAGAACCACGACGGTCATGATTTTTTAGAAAAGGCTCTGGCTGCAGGCTGTGCAGGCATTCTCATGGAAAAAACCCGCTGGCATGAAGTCCGTTATCTTTTCAGGGATAAAACGGCTTCCGTCTTCGGTGTGGAGAATACACTGAAAGCCCTGGGCCAGCTGGCCCGTCACCGTCTTTCCCTGTGCGGTTCAAAGGTACTGGCTGTCACAGGCTCCAACGGCAAAACCAGCACCAAGGAAATGCTGGGCTGCATTTTCCGCACAGCCGGTCCCTGCCTTGTTACGGAGGGGAATTTCAACAATGAAATCGGACTCCCCCTGACCCTTTTCCGGCTAAAACCCCATGATAAATGGGCCATTCTGGAGCTGGGCATGAACCATCCCGGAGAAATGGAAAGGCTTTCTGCCATCTGCCAGCCAGACATGGCCATCATCACCCGCATTGCACCGGCGCACCTGGAAGGGCTGGGTTCCGTGGAAGGGGTGGCAAGGGCCAAGGGAGAAATCCTCTGCCACATGAAAAAGGGCAGCCGTCTCCTGATTAACGGATCGGACCCCAACTCAGAACGTATCCCCCTGAAAGAAGGCATTGAGACCTTACGTTTTGGCAGGCATGCCGATTGTGATTATTCCATGGAAAACCTTAACTGCCACGCAAAGGGTTCATCCTTTACCCTGCACATAAAAAATGCTTCCCCCCTTGCCATTCACCTGAACGTCCCCGGTGCCATGATGGCAGAAAACGCCATGGCAGCAGCAGCGGCAGCCTTAATCGCTGGCATACCTGAAGACATGGTGCAGGAAGGCCTTGCATCCTTCAGGGGTTTTTCCGGTCGTTTTCAGCCCCTTGCAACGGAAACCGGATTTATCATCATCAATGACACCTACAACGCCAACCCCGACTCCATGGAAGCGGCCCTGACCCAGACAGTGCGCATGGCAGACAGGGGCAGAAGCTTTGCCGTTCTGGGCAGCATGGGGGAGCTGGGAAAAGATGCCGCAGCCCTGCACCGCCATGTGGGAGCGCTGGCTGCCCAAAAAGGCATCCATGCCCTTTATGTCTGCGGTCCCCACGGAAAGGACTTTGCCGAAGGTGCCCGCAGCGCAGGAATGAAAAATATTGTCTGCGAGGATAAAGACAGGCTTGCGGCCATGATTTTTCCGGAACTGAAACCTTCAGACCGGGTTCTTGTAAAAGGTTCGCGCTCCATGACCATGGAAAGCGTTGTGGATCAACTGCTACAGGCTGCACGTACAGCTCAGGGGAAATAACCATCCATGCTCTATCACCTGCTTTATCCTCTGCATACCTGGCTTTCTGCACTGAATGTATTCCGCTACATCAGTTTCAGAACCATCTATGCCACCATGACCGCCCTGCTGATCTGTATTCTGCTGGGACACTGGGCCATAAAAAAACTGAAAGCCATGCAGGTGGGGCAGTATATCCGGGAAGAAGGACCCAAATCCCATCAGAGCAAGGCAGGTACCCCCACCATGGGCGGCCTCCTCATTCTGTTTGCCATTACAGGTGCCACCCTGCTTTGGGTGGATCTTAAGAATCTGTACCTCTGGATAGCCCTGCTCACCACTCTGGGGTTCGGACTCATCGGCTTTGTGGATGACTGGCTCATGCAGGTGAAAAAACACAACACGGGCCTTTCCTCCACCAATAAGTTTCTGCTTCAGGTTCTGCTTGCCCTCATGGCATCCATACTCATTTATCTCATGCCGGATTTTGATACCCGGGTCACCTTTCCCTTCTTTAAAAATTTCAGCCCGGATCTGGGTATCGGCTATATTTTCTTTGCCACTTTTATCATTGTGGGTGCCTCCAATGCGGTCAACCTCACCGACGGCCTTGACGGGCTGGCCATCGGCCCTGTGACCATTGCCGCCGTCACCTTCACCATTTTTGCCTACATTGCCGGGCACTGGGGACTGGCCTCCTACCTGCAGGTGCCCTTTGTCAATGGTGCGGGAGAACTGGCCATCCTCTGTGGTGCCGTGGCCGGTGCCGGTCTGGGCTTTCTCTGGTTCAACAGCCATCCTGCCCAGGTCTTCATGGGGGATGTGGGCTCCCTGCCCCTGGGGGCCTTTTTAGGGGTGGTTGCGGTCATCACCAAACAGGAGCTGCTCCTTGTGATTGTGGGCGGTATTTTTGTCATGGAAGCCATCTCCGTTATCCTGCAGGTGGGATATTTTAAAATGACCGGGGGCAAAAGAATTTTCCGCATGGCCCCCCTGCACCATCATTTTGAACTGAAAGGGTGGAAGGAATCCAAAATCACCGTACGTTTCTGGATTATCGCCATCATTCTGGCCCTTGTGGCCGTGAGCACCCTCAAGATACGTTAGGACCAGATTCCATGCCTTCTTCATCACTTAAACATGCCATTGTCATCGGGCTCGGTATTTCGGGTATGGCCGCAGTACGCCTTCTCAAAAGCCAGGGCTGCCGTGTTACGGGCATGGATGAAAGGGCTGGCAGGTCAGATTATCAGGAAATCCCCGATGCCTTCATCCCCATGATCTGTCCGGAAACGCTCCTTGGGGCGGATCTGATCATCCTCAGCCCCGGAGTGGATCCCAGGCGTCCGGAACTGGAAAAGGCCAGACAGAAAAAAATTCCCGTGATCGGAGAGCTGGCCCTCGGCCTGCGGCAGCTCACGCTTCCCTTTGTGGCCATCACGGGGACCAATGGCAAAAGTACGGTTACCGAACTTGTCGGTGCCATGCTGACAGCCTCGGGCAAAAAGGTGTTTACGGGTGGCAATCTGGGACTTCCCCTCTGTGATTTTGTTCTTCAGGGATGCCCTGCGGACATTGCCGTGCTGGAAGTTTCCAGTTTTCAACTGGATACCCTGGAATCCTTTACACCCGATGTGGCCGTACTCCTGAACATCAGCCCGGATCATCTGGACCGTTACCCGGACATGGCCGCCTATGCCACATCCAAGGCAAGAATTTTTAAGGACATGAAAAAGGGGATAGCCGTTCTCAACCACAAAGACCCCACAGTCCGGGCCATAGGGGAAAAGCTGTCCCTTACCACCCACTGGTATGACAGGGAAAAGGACGGAACAGGCATCCGGGAAAAAGGCCTCATCCTTGAAAACGGCAAGGTTCTTGATTTGAGCCATTTCCCCCTGCCCGGTCGCCATAACCTTGAAAATCTCGCAGCCGCCCTGCTGACGGCAAAGGCGGCCGGTGCCACGGAAGAAGGCATGGAAAAGGCCATTGGAAACTTCTGCGGATTAGAGCACCGCATGACACCCGTGGGCAGTATCCGCGGCATCCCCTGCTACGACGACTCCAAGGCCACCAACATGGACGCCGTGTGCAGGGCCCTTTCTGCCTTCAAGCGTGACGTGGTCCTCATCATGGGTGGCAGGGACAAGGGCGGAGATTACAGGGCCATGGAAGAAAGTGTGCGCAGATATGCCCGAAGTCTTATCCTCATGGGCGAAGCCGCCGATGCCATTGAGCAGGCCCTCGGACATATGGTCCCATGCAGGCGGGCAAAAGATATGGAAGATGCGGTAAAGAAAGCCGTACAGGCAGCGGACAGCCAGACCCCCATCCTGCTTTCACCGGCCTGTTCCAGCTTTGACATGTTCAGGGATTATAAAGACAGGGGAATGCAGTTCCGCAGGGCCGTGGTCCGTTTTGCCGCAGAGGAGGTGCTTCCATGAAAACGACCTTCGACCATAAAGGGAAATTCAGGGAAGACCCCTGGCTATGGGCCCCCCTTCTCATCCTTATGGGCACCGGCCTTGTCATGGTTTACAGTGCCAGTGCCTCAAGGGCTGCACTGAGCTTTGGCTCGGAATACCATTTTATCTTCCGTCAGGCCATTTATATGACTGCCGGTCTTGCCGCCCTCTTTATCTTCCGCATCTTCCCCTACCGCTTTCTTGCCGGGCTGGCCTACCCCATTCTGGGCCTTGCCCTTCTTTTTCTTGCGGCGGTTCTTTTCAGTGATTACGGCCATAAAGCCGGTGGTGCCCAAAGGTGGCTGATCCTTGGGGGCATCAGTTTTCAGCCATCCGAATTTGCCAAGTATGCCCTCATCATTTACATGGCCTACTCCCTGAACAAAAAGCACGAACAGATAAAAAATTTTACCATTGGTTTTCTACCCCACTTTGTTGTACTTTCTTTCTTCGCTATCCTGCTGATACAGCAGCCGGATTTCGGGTCCATTCTGATTCTCATGGCCCTGGCCTGGATTCTCATGTTTCTCGCCGGTGTCCCCTTCCTTCACCTAGCCTGGCCCGTTATCCCCCTGGGGGCTTTTTTTACATGGATAATATACACAGCACCCTACCGCATGCGCAGGATCTTAAGCTTCACCGATCCCTGGGCCCACGCACAGGATGAGGGGTATCAGGTATCCCGGGCCCTGATGGCCTTTGGCAACGGCGGTCCCCTGGGACAGGGATTGGGAAATGGACGCATGAAAATGGAGTATATACCTGAATCCCATACAGATTTTATCTTTGCCGTCATTGGTGAGGAAACCGGTCTCTGGGGAGTCTGCATGGTCCTTAGCCTCTTTGCCATTCTTTTCTGGCGGGGTATGCAGGTATCCATGGCCGCACCGGACCGTTTCGGCCTCTATCTGGGAACGGGCATTGCCGTGGCCCTTGCCATGCAGGTTCTCATCAACACGGGTGTAACACTGGGGATGCTGCCGCCAAAGGGGCTTACCCTGCCCTTTCTCAGCTATGGCGGCACTTCCCTTGTGGTCAATCTCGCTGCCATGGGTATTTTAATGAATATTGCCGCCTCAAGGAGCAAAGCATGAACGCAGAAAGCAATACCCGCCGCCTTCTCATTGCTGGTGGCGGAACCGGAGGGCACCTTTTCCCTGCCCTTGCCATTGCAGAAGAATTCCTTGCCCGGTCTGAAAAAAACAGGGTGCTGTTTGTCAATGCCGGCAGACCTCTGGACCATAAAATCCTCGATGGCCGGGGAATGCCCCACCAGACCATCACCGTTTCCGGCTTAAAGGGTATGGGATTTTTCCATAAGATCAAAGTGATGGGCGGCTTTCCTCTGGCCGTGAAAAAAGCTGCGGATATTCTGCGCTCCTTCCGGCCCCATGTGCTGCTTTCCGTTGGCGGGTACAGTGCAGCACCTGCGGCTCTGGCCGCAAAAATGATGGGGATTCCCGTCATCATCCATGAGCAGAACAGGCTGCCCGGCCTGACCACCCGCCTCCTCAGCCCCATGGCTGCCGAAGTACATGTCTCCTTTCCCGGAACCCCCCTTAAAACAGCGGGTAAAAAAATTCGCCTCACAGGAAATCCTGTGCGCCGGGAGCTTGTGGCATGCCGGAAAAAAAGGAGAAAAACAGGAGACAGCCTGAATCTGCTCATCCTTGGTGGCAGCCAGGGAGCAAGGGGACTGAACCGGGCTGTGTGTAAAGCCCTCCCCATGCTGAAAGGACTGCCCATCCGGGTGGTTCACCAGACAGGCAGCGCCGATTTTGAAGAAGTCAGCCAGCATTATCATGGACTGGGTATGAAGGCTGAAATTATTCCCTTTATCGAAGACATGGTTTCCTGCTATGCAGGGGCGGATCTTGTGCTTTCCAGAGCAGGAGCCACAACCGTTGCAGAGCTTGCTGCCGCAGGACTGGGAGCCATTTTCATCCCCTTCCCCCATGCTGCGGACAACCATCAGTATCATAATGCCAAAGCCATGGCCGAAGCCGGTGCAGCCGTAATTTTTGAAGAGGACAGGCGGACATCTGAACTTTTAGTGGCAACCCTGTCGGCCTGTGCAGAAGACCCGGATACCACAGAGAAAATGGCCGGGGCGGCCCTTGGTCTTTCACGCCCTGATGCGGCAGAAACCCTAACCAGTGCCATTATGGCCCATATGTCAGGGGTATAATTTTATGTATCAGAAAACCTATCATATTCACTTCGTGGGCATTGGCGGCATTGGCATGAGCGGCATCGCCGAACTGCTCCTCAACCTGGGTTACAGGGTGTCGGGCTCGGACCTTGTTTCTTCGGATATCACCCGCAGGCTGGCTTCCCTGGGCGGACATATTTTTCAGGGCCATGGGGCTTCTCAGGTAGAAAACGCCGACGTGGTGGTTATTTCTTCGGCCATAGGCAAAGACAATCCGGAAATACTCCGGGCAAGGGAAAAATCCATCCCCGTCATCCCCAGGGCAGAAATGCTGGCGGAGCTGATGCGCCTGAAGTACGGGGTTGCCATTGCAGGCGCCCACGGAAAGACCACCACCACCAATCTCATGGCTGCGGTACTGGCTGAGGGCGGTCTTGACCCCACCATTATCATCGGTGGCAAACTGAAAAGCTCAGGCACCAACGCCCGCCTTGGCGAAGGGGATTTTCTTGTGGCAGAAGCCGATGAATCCGACGGCTCCTTTCTCCGCATGAGCCCGGCCATTGCCGTTGTGACCAACATTGATCTGGAGCATCTGGATCATTATAAAGACATAGAGGAAATTAAAACGGCCTTTACGGAATTCATCAACAAGGTGCCCTTTTATGGTATGGGAGTTGTCTGTTTAGACAATGAACATGTACAGAATATCATTCCCCGCATAGGAAAACGTTTTATCACCTACGGTCTTTCGAGGCAGGCGGACTACCGGGCAAAGGATATCCGCAATGAAGGCATGAAAAATCGTTTTACGGTCCTGCACCATGGCAGAATTCTGGGAGATATCACCCTGAATCTTCCGGGACGGCACAATGTCACCAACGCACTGGCAGCCATTGCCACAGGCTGTGAGCTTTCCATTGATTTTAATCAGATCCGCAAAGCGCTGGAACAGATTTCAGGCGTTGCCAGACGCATGGAAATCAAAGCGGAAATCAATGGCATCACCATCATGGATGATTACGGCCATCATCCCACGGAAATTCGGACAACCCTTGAGGCCGTTCGGGAAAGTTACCCGGACAGACGGCTGGTTGTCGTTTTTCAACCCCACAGGTATTCAAGAACAGCAGCCCTTTTTGATGATTTTACAAGGGCTTTTTATGAATCCGATGCCCTGTTCATGCTTCCCGTTTACGGAGCAGGGGAATCCCCCATCGCGGGAGTGACAGGCATGCGTCTCTGTGAGGGTGTCAAGGCCCATGGACACCGGCAGGTTGTCTGTGTGGCGGAAAACAGCGACCCGGTGTCCCTGCTTCAGGATTTTGTGCAAAAAGGGGATGTGGTCCTGACCCTTGGTGCCGGCAATGTATACAAAACCGGTGAAAATCTGGCGGAGGTACTTTCCCGTGCAGCAGCCGCCTGACTACCATAAACTCATATCCAGATTTCCCGGTGTTTTCAGGGAAAACGAAACCCTTGCCGCCCACAGCCGTTTCCGGGTGGGAGGACCTGCGGATCTCTTCTGCTGTCCGGAAGATATCCTCACCCTGACAAAAATCATGGCAGCAGCAAAAGAGGGGGATATTCCTGTATTCATCATGGGTGGGGGTACCAACCTCCTCATACGGGATGGCGGCCTGCGGGGGCTTGTGGTGAGGCTTGGCAATGGATTCAAGTATATCCGCACCGAAGGCAGGCAGCTCATTGCAGGATGTGCGGCCAAGCTTCCCAGGGCCTGTCTCCATGCCGCAGGCCAGGGACTGACCGGGCTTGAAAGCCTTGCTGGCATCCCCGGAACCGTGGGAGGCGCCATTGCCATGAATGCAGGCACACCGGAAGGAGCCGCCTGCGAACGTCTGGAGAGCCTTGTCGTTTGTGAAAAAGATGGCCATGTCCATACCCTGAAAGGGGAAGACTTTACCTTCGGGTACCGTCATTTTCACTGGAAGGACGGCACCCCTGTGGAAAACCGTATTCTTCTGGAAGCCCGCTGGCTGCTGGACACCGGCAATGCAGCGTTTCTGAAGCATAAAATCCGCTCCTCCCTGATCCGGCGCAAGGCCAGCCAGCCTGTGGATGCGGCTTCTGCCGGGTGTATTTTTAAAAACCCCCTGCCCGACCTTCCCGCAGGCCGCCTCATTGATGAGGCCGGGCTCAAAGGAATGCAGCGGGGCGGGGCCATGGTTTCCAGAAGGCATGCCAACTTCATTGTCAATCGGGGAAAGGCCCGGGCCGCAGATATCCTTTCCCTGATGACATGGATACAGCAGGAAATCATGGATACCCATGGTATCACCCTGGAAAGGGAGGTCCGCATTGTCGGTGAAAACACGCCGTGCTGAGGGCATTTCCGGGAAAAAAGGGCATAAAAAAACAAAGCCCAACCGCAGAGTCAAAGATCCTGCGGTATCTCCACTGCGTCTGGGGACAAAAAAAATCTTTCCATGGGTATGGCGCAGCGCAGCCCTTTTAGTGCTGAGCCTTGTGATGATTTTTATCCATGATACCCTGACGCAGTCGGCTTTTTTTGAAATTCGGGATATCCGGATAAAGGGCAACGAAGGGATAGAGCAGGCAGCCATACTGGAACAGATCGCAATTCCAGAAAACAGCAACCTGCTCAGTCTGAATCTGAGGCTGGTCAGGCTCAGACTGGAAAGCCACCCCTGGATTCATCGGGCAGCCGTGAACAGGAAACTTCCCGGCTCCCTTGAAATAGAAATCAGGGAAGAGGAGCCCTTTGCCATGCTCAGCCCCACACCGGACCGGCGTACAGCTTTCTGGGCAGACAGCACCGGCCGGATTTTCAAGGAGGTTACAGAAGAAGATCCCAAAAACTATCCGGCCATTATGGGCCTGCCCCTTGCGGACACAAAGGAAAATGCCCTGTGGTTTGGCAGAGCAAAAAGCCTGCTGTCGCTCCTGCAGGGTCCACCCCATCCACTGCTTGAAAAGGATACCACCTTTTTCCTCTGGGTGGATCCTGACATGGGTCTGGGGCTGGCAGATACGGAAATGGCTTCACAGATCTTCTTCGGTTTTTCCGATTATGCGGCAAAAACCCGGAGACTTCGTATCCTGCTCCAGTACCGGAAGGTGCAGGATCAGACAGAGTCCATGGATACCATCGATCTCGTCCGGCCTGACCGGGTGGTCGTTATACCGGCTGCAGCCTGAAGGCCTGCCGGCAGAAAAAAGGAGGGACGCGTGAACACAAACGGCGACATCATTGTAGGCCTGGATATCGGCACCACCAAAATCTGTGCGGTGGTGGGCGAAGTATCCGGCAATGAAATCCACATTATCGGTATTGGCACCCATCCCTCCACCGGATTGAGAAAAGGCGTGGTGGTCAATATTGATGCCACCGTATCTTCCATACGCAAGGCCGTGGAAGAAGCCGAACTCATGGCAGGCTGCGAGATCAGCCGGGTCTATGCAGGCATTGCAGGAGGGCACATCACGGGCTTCAATTCCCATGGCATCATTGCCATCAAAGGCCCGGAAGTGACGGAAGCGGATGTGGAAAGGGTGATTGAGGCCGCCAGGGCCGTTGCCATCCCCACGGACCGGGAAGTTATTCACGTCCTGCCCCAGGAATTCATTGTGGATGACCACTTCGGCATCCAGAACCCCGTGGGCATGGCAGGCGTCCGCCTTGAAACTAAAATTCACATTGTCACCGGTGCGGTGGCCTCTGCCCACAACATTGTCAAGTGCTGTAACAAGGCAGGACTTGAAGTCATTGATATTGTGCTTGAATCCCTTGCATCGGGCGAAACCGTCCTTTCTGCCGAAGAAAGGGAACTGGGCACAGCCCTCATGGATCTTGGCGGAGGAACCACAGACCTTGCCGTCTTCTCTGGCAACAATATCCGCCACACCTTCATCCTGCCCTTGGGCGGTAACAACCTTACCAATGACATTGCCATCGGACTGAGGGCCCCCATTGCCGATGCCGAACGCATCAAAATTAAACACGGAACCTGCCTTTCCGAAGAAATAAGCCCCGACGAGGAAATTGAGGTTCCGGGCATGGCAGGACGGGAGTCCAGGAAGCTGCCCCGCCAGATTTTAGGAGAAATTATTGAGCCCCGCGCAGAGGAAATCTTCAGCCTGATCAAGCGGGAAATCTACCGGGCAGGCATGGAAAGCCATATTTCTTCAGGCATTGTACTCACGGGCGGGGGTGCCATGCTCCACGGCATCACGGAACTCTGCGAGTCTTTTTTCAATCTGCCTGCACGCATCGGCAATCCCAAAGGTGTCGGCGGGCTGAAGGACGTGATTCAGGATCCCAATTTCGCCACCGCCGTAGGGCTTGTTCTTTACGGAGCCAGACAGGATGAAAACTCTCAGGTAAAAGTGAAAGAAAAGGGTGGCTTTGCCGGGATTCTCGCAAAAATGAAAGAATGGTTTAAAAATGCCATCTGAGCCACGGGAAATCGTTATTGCGACAAAACAATCACCAGGTTGATGTGCACTGAATTTTTTGGAATCCAAAAGGGGACCGCAAAAAGGAGGGAATATGAGTTTCACCTACGTGGAAAATGAAAAAACTGCAAAAATCAAAGTAATCGGTGTCGGTGGTGCCGGCGGCAATGCCATCAACAACATGATTGACGCCAATCTTCAGGGCGTCAAATTCATTGCGGCCAACACCGATGCCCAGGCCCTGGACATTTCCAAAGCTCCCGTAAAAATCCAGCTGGGTACCACCCTGACCGAAGGTCTTGGTGCCGGAGCCAACCCCAGCGTGGGCCATGAAGCGGCCACGGAAAGTGAAGCGGAAATCCGGGAGGCGCTGAAGGACAGCCACATGGTCTTCATCACCGCTGGCCTTGGCGGCGGTACAGGCACAGGGGCTGCGCCCGTTGTTGCCCGCATTGCCAAGGAACTGGGGGCCCTCACCGTTGCAGTGGCTTCCAGACCCTTCAGTTTTGAGGGAAAAAAGCGGCTGCGTCAGGCGGAAGAAGGCCTTGAGGAGCTGAAAAATGTGGCAGATACGGTGATCACCATTCCCAATGACAGGCTCCGGGGCATTGCCCACAAAAATGCCCGCATGGTGGATATGTTTAAAAAAGCCGATGAGATTCTCCACCACTCCGTCAAGGGTATCACCGATCTTATCATGGTACCCGGCCTTGTGAACCTGGACTTTGCCGACGTACGCACCACCATGAGCAAGGCAGGGATGGCCCTCATGGGCATTGGGATTGCCGAAG
Source organism: Desulfobotulus alkaliphilus (assembly GCF_007830435.1). GTDB lineage: Bacteria > Desulfobacterota > Desulfobacteria > Desulfobacterales > ASO4-4 > Desulfobotulus > Desulfobotulus alkaliphilus. The sequence continues at coordinate 19,753 of NZ_VLLC01000024.1, forward strand.
GAGAAAACCGGGCCGTGGAAGCTGCAGAAAGGGCCATCAGTCATCCCCTGCTGGAAGATATCTCCATTGCCGGCGCCAAGGGTCTTCTCATGAACATCACGTCCACCAGCGAACTCACCATGGATGAAATGACCGAAGCCATGGACCGCATCTATGAAGAAGTGGGCGATGATGCGGAAATCATCTGGGGCCATGCCATTGATGAGAATCTCGGGGAAGAACTGCGCATCACCGTCATTGCCACGGGCATCGGCAGCAAAGAGGAAATGCAGGCCAGAGCAGCCAACGTCATCCCCCACCGCAGCAGCAGCCGGTCAGCAGGTCCTGCAACCCGTGGCAAAATCCGGGAGCTTACCCCTGACGATCTTGAAAATCCCGGGCTTCACGATACTGGCATTATCCAGAGGAAAAAAGCCTCAGGGGATGACATGCAGGATATTCCTGAAATCAGAAAAGGCAGCATAGACAGGGATGATCTGGAAATTCCCACTTTTTTGCGCCGCAAAGCAGACTGAGCTTCCGGGGTCTGCTGCAGGGCATTTTAAAAAAAATAACCGGAGTCCCTTCATCGGATGAAGGACAAAAAACTCCCTGAATTCAGGCCTGATGCTGTTTTGACAGGCCCTTCTTTCGGAAACAACATGGCCAGAAAAAGCACCCCATCCTCCCATTCCCCTGTGTCCGAAACCGGAGTAATCCGCAAGGACAGCAGGGGGCGGGTGCGGGTAGGGCTTGTTTTTCCCAACACCTATGCCGTGGCCATGGCCAACCTTGGTTTTCAGGCCGTCTACGCCCTTTTTAACGCCAGGGAGGATGTGGCCTGTGAGCGTTTTCTGCTCCCTGAAACCCCGGGACCAATCAAAAGCCTCGAATCCGGATGGCCTCTGGATCAGTGCGATATTGTGGCTTTTTCCCTTTCCTTTGAGAATGATTATCCAAATATCCCTGCCATTCTCCATCAAGGCGGCATTCCCTTTCTCCGGGAAAACAGAAACAAAAACCACCCCCTCATCCTTGCAGGCGGTGTGGCCACCTTCCTCAATCCCGAACCCCTTGCGGATTTCTTTGACCTCTTTCTCATTGGTGAGGCGGAAGTTCTTACCCGTCCCTTTTTTAATCTTTTTGCCCGTTACCGGAATCTTTCCCGCAAAGAAAGTCTCTGTGCCATGGCAAAGGAGATGGACGGAATTTACGCCCCCGCATTTTATACGCCCCTTCGCAATGAAAAAGGAGACATCTGCGGATACAAAACCGAAGCCGGGCTGCCTGAAAAAATAAAACGGGTTTTTGACCCCCATGCAAAAAATCAGGCCACCTGCAGCGTGATCACCTCTCCGGACAGCGCCTTTGCGGATACCTTTCTCATTGAGGTCAGCCGGGGCTGTCCCCACGGATGCAGGTTCTGCTCCGCAGGCTTTGTATACCGCCCCCCCCGTTTCCGGAATATGGATGTGCTGGAAAGGGCCATGGCGGAAGGAAAAGCCAGAAACATGAAAATCGGCCTGATGGGAACCGCAGTATCGGACTTAAAGGACATCGACCGGATATGTGCGGCAGCAAAAGACGGGAATCTGGTCTTGAGCTTCAGCTCCCTGCGGGCCGATGCCCTTACACCTGCCCTGCTGGATGCTCTCGTGGCAGGGGGCGTGAAAACCGCCACCATTGCCCCTGAGGCCGGCAGCCCCAGAATGAGGCAGGTGATCAATAAAGGGCTGGACACCCCCACCATACTGGAGGCGGCAGAAAAGCTGGTCTCTGCAGGTATTCCCAACATCCGTCTGTATTTTATGATAGGGCTGCCCGAAGAAAAGCCTGAAGACATTACAGCCCTGAAGGATCTTGTTCTGGAAATCAAGGCCCGCTTTCTGGAAGCCAGCCGCTTAAAAGGCTATATGGGCAGCATTACCGTAGGCGTATCCCCCTTTGTGCCCAAACCCTTCACCCCTTTCCAGTGGGCTGCCATGGAGAGTGAAAATCATCTGAAAAAAATTTTGAAAAGCCTGCGTAAAAGCTTTGCGCCCGTTCCCAATGTCCGGTTCCACGATGAAAATCCTAAAAACAGTATCCTGCAGGCCCTTCTGGCCAAAGGAGACCGGGACACATCCCGGCTGATCACTGCCCTGTGGCAGGAAAAGGGACACCTTGCAAGGGCATGCCGCTCCATTGACTTTGACCCCGGTCCCTGCCTTGAAGCCCGCAGCTTCGGGGATTATCTCCCATGGGAAATCATAGATAACGGCATACGCAGAAGCTTTCTTGAAAAGGAATATATGAAAGCGAAAAAGGCTTTACCCACACCGCCCTGCCCCATGAAAAACTGTGAAGACTGTGGCATATGCAGAGAAAAAGTTCCTTTTCCTCCTCCCTGAAATCCCCTATGATCCAAAAATGGCAGAAGAAGAATGCCCGACGCCTGAATTATTTCCTTATGGCTTCACAATTTGGTCTTTTTACCGGGACAGGAGAACCGTCATGATCCGCTTTCTTTTATCCTGCATCCTCTGTTTCTCTCTGCAGGTAAGGGCCCTTGCCGACCCCCTTACCCTGGTCTGTGATATCTGGCCCCCTTACCAGATACAGGAAAACAGCCATGTCTCCGGGTTCCGTACGGAACTGGTAAAAAATATTTTTGAAATGGCAGAAATTCCCATTACCGTCATCCACGCCTACCCCTGGAAACGGGCCCTGCTCATGCTGGAAAAGGGTGAGGTGGACGGACTTTTTTCCGCCAATCACACCCCTGAACGGGAAAGCTATGCCATGTATCCGGAACTTCCCCTGACCGAAAGCCCTTGGGTTCTCTGGACAAGGGAAGACTCGGGTATAAGCTACACATCCTTTGCGGATCTCAGGGGTAAACGCGTTGGTGTGGTCCGGGGCTATTCCTATACGCCGGAATTCTGGGAAATCCTTACACAATACGGACGTCCGGAGGAAGCCAGCAGCGACGAGCTGAATTTCCGCAAACTGGCCGCAGGCCGTCTGGACATGATTGTGGCGGAGTTGAACAACGGCTATTTTATTATGCAAAAGGAAAGAATTCAAGGCATACGTCCTTTTGCAGAATCTCCCGTCAAAACCGATGGCCTCTACCTCATATTCAACCGGAAACGGGTGGATGAAAAAACAGCAGAAAAATTTTCAAACGCTCTGAGGGAGTACCGAAATTCAGAAGCCTATAAACAGCTCCACAACCGGTATTTTAAGGCAGAAACCGAATCGTTCATTCCGGAACCTTCTCTCAGCTCCGGCAGCACAGACGGATTGTAAAATTTCATCTCCTGCCTCAGGAGCATGGAATGCTGAGCCTTTACCCTTTTTCCATCCTAAGGATATACCATGCTTCATTCTCTCTGCCAGCGAAAAAGTCTTTACCTTCTTTTCTTTGTTTTTACGGGTATTTTTTTTATGGGCAGTCAGGCAGACAAAAAAAACGAGCTGGCTGGTCTGGCCCAGTTCCGCGACGCTGCCAATGCCCAGATGGATATCCTCATTGATACGGCCATTCTCAACTATATTAAAGATTTTGAACGATCCCTTGAAATACTAGCCCTTGATGATACTTTTCTCCAATTTGCCAGAGACCCGAAAAACCATGGGGCATTTGTGAGAAAGCAGTGGAAGGATTTTCTGGGAACACACCCCCATGTTTACTATATTTATTTTGCCCGTATGGATGGCACCATTTTCTTTGAACCTGCGGCCCCGCTTCCCGAAGGATACGATGCCAGAAGAAGACCCTGGTTCCGCCACGCCCTGAATCAGCCCGGAGAAATCCTCTGGACCTCACCCTATGTGGAAGTCCCCACAAACAGGCGGGTCATCAGTGTCGTCACCACCATCCATGACCCTGAATCCAATGAAATGACCGGGGTAATGGGCATGGATCTGCTGACCGAAGATCTGGACAGTTTCCTTGCCGCAGCACCCGCAGGAGAAAAGGGGCTCCTTGCCATTTTCGCCTCAGACGGACAGCTTGTGGCCTCCCCCCATCCCGAAAAGGTAAAGATTCTCCAGAAAAATCCCCTGCACCTTGTCACCATCCTCAATCATGAAAAAGATATTATTAAAATGGATGAGCACACCCCTGAAATGCTGTTCACAACCCGCACCCTGGAACAGCCGCCCTGGCGTATTCTGCAGGGGCTTCCCCTTTCACTGCAAAACAGGCAGGGTCTCTCCATGCAGCAGACAGCCCTCATGGTCATGGCTGCCATCCTGATCTTTTATATTCTGATCCAGATACTTTTCCATGGAAAAGCCCGGCGGAAAATCAAAGCCTTTGAAAAAGACATCCACCTGATACAGATACGGGGCCCCGAACTCCTGCCCCTTTCCCACAAAAAATTCACATCTCCCCTGAAAACACTTTGCAGACAGCTGGCCATAGATCTGTGGCGCAGTGAAGAAAAGAAGATCTCTTTAAAAAAACAGATGGAAACCCTCATTGAAAGAGCTCCCATCGGTATTTTTATATCCACACCGGAAGGCCGTTTTATCCATGTCAACAAAGGCATGGCCCATATTCTTGAATATGAATCACCGGAAGACATGATTCTCCATATTCAGGATATTGCCCAGGAGCTCTATCTGGACAGGCAGGACAGAAAAATCCTTAAAAACCGTCTTATGGCAGGGGGTGTAGAAGATTTTCCCACCCGGTTCCGGAGAAAAAACGGCACCGTCGGCCATGCTTCCATCACGGCCTATGCGGAAATGGGCCCGGACGGTCATATGCTGACCATACGGGGATTCTTTACGGATATCAGCAGGCAGCGCCAGCTGGAAAACCAGCTCCGCCATATGGCCCACACAGACCGCCTTACGGGGCTTCCCAACCGCCGGAGTTTCATGGAACTCATCACCCGTGAGGCCGGACGCTTCTGCCGTTACGGGACGCCCTTCGCCCTTCTTGTTCTGAACATGGACCACTTTCGGGACATCAACGCCCGCTATGGCCATGGAACAGGAGATAAAATTCTCTGTTCCCTGGCGGAAGGACTTTTACAGGCTCTGCGAAGCTGCGATACCCTTGCCCGCATTGACGGCGACACCTTTGCCATCCATCTGGCGGAAACGGACCTTGAAGAAGGGCTGAAAGCAGCCTTACGCTTTCAAAAGCAGATACACGGAAAAAAAATGGCAGAGATGCCGGACATCTATACGACCTTAAGCATCGGTGTTGCCGTACCCACGGAAACCCTTCGCTGCCCGGATCTTCTGCTGCAGGCAGCGGAATCCCGGATGTATCAGGCAAAAAAGAAGGGCGGTGCATGCATTCTCCCCGCCCCGTCATCATGATTACTGTCTATGGAACCATCTCCGTAAAAGGGCCATCTCCGTTTCCGTCAGGGAAAGCTGGGCATTCTCGCAGAGGTTCAGGGTATTGGCCAGAAGGCGTTCTGCAAGGGTCCCGGCGGATTCCCGGCCCTCACCAAAACGATGTCCTGTAAAGGCAATCCCCCGCAAAACAAAATTGACATGCTGTCTGGCCACCGGCACTTCCTTTTCCTTGCAGCGGTCCCGGACTGCTTTGGACACCGTGGTCATATTATAGCCTGACTGGTTGATTTCCTGGGCAATGGCGGAAAAAAGGACGCCGTAATGGGTAGGGGAAAGATAGGGTGTATCCGTGAGGTCATGGATTTTTCTGGCAAGGGCTGCCATTTCCGGTTCAGCAGCCTCAAATACCTCATCCCGGATTCCCGTATCTCCTGCAGGGGCCATGTGGCGCAGGGGGTCATATACATACCCCGGAATCACCGGGGAAGTGGCCAGGGTTCCCAGATCCAGCTCCGCAAGAAAGAGCTTGAAACTCCCCTTTCCCTGCCAGTCGAGACTCACTTCGGGAAAAGCCTGCCGGATACGGTAAGCAAGCTGGGCCATGGTAACGGCTTCCGGTGAGGACCGGACAAAGGTCTGCACCAGACGGGAACACTGTTCCTTCTGTTTTTCCATGCCGGTGCCCCCCCCATTCGGACGGGCATGGGGCGTATATGCACTTTTCTCCGGAGAAACAGGGGCAGGAATCTCCACATGTGCTGTACCAGACAGGTCAGAAATAAGGGCTGAGGTGCCATTCGCTGCCTGTGGTTCAGGTCGTCGGATAATGCGTGCAGGCTCCGAATACCCCATATTGCCTCCGCCAAGGGCTTCTTCGATGAATACATCCTGATCAATGACAAGGTCGCTGGCTGCCCTGTAGGCGGGGGAGGTGGAACCCACAGCCAGTACCGCCGTTCTCCGGTCCCACTTCCGTAATTTCAAAAGCACAGGCGTAAAATCCGCATCCGCACTCATGATGATGAATTCATCGTAATTGACCTTATGGTCCAGAAGATCCAGAAGATCCACCACCATGTGCACGTCCGCACTGGTTTTCCCCTGGGTGGTCAGGCTGGGGCAATCCACGGTCTCAAAGGCTCCCCGGATAAAGTAAGGCCTGAAATTCCCGAAACTTTTGGGATTCAGATAGCAGCGGCGCACCAGAATATTGCGCTTTGCCCCGGCATCAATGCCCGCATAGGGCGGCAGGGAATTTTCAAGCCATGAAATCCAGTCCAGGGGACGCGTGGCAAAGGTTCTTGCAATATTTGCATCCAGCTCTGAAAGCCGGATGAAAATATTATCAAAATCCACAAATACAGCACTGCGCATGGACCGTGTGTTACATTCCAGATATTGCATGTTTCCTCCTTTCCCGCCTTAAAATTGCGGGAAAATATCAAGTGCAAAGAATCCCTTGCCGTTTACGGAAGGGATTCCTATTTTTTACGGACAGAAAAAAAATCTGCCCTTCTGCATGGCAAAGTGGATGAAAAAGCCGGGCCTTCATCCACAGCCCATAAGAATACCACTGCTGAATAAAAAAACCCACGGATTATCCTGCCCCCATGGCAGAAACATGGAAAAACCGAAAAAAAAAGGATTTTCTGATAAAAACCTCTGGCGCCTCCATTACCCCCTTTACTTTCCCACATTATTTCAGTTATATTGACCCATACTCTTTTTTGAAAACAGAAAAAACACCGTCCTTCGTATCCGATGCTCCAGAGCGCAGGATTATTTTACCAGAAATCCTCCATCCATGAACAAAAAAAACCCGTATAAACGCCTTTCACATATCTTCCCGGACAGGGAGCCTGCCCCATGAAAAAAAATATTTTTTTTATTCTGCCCTGTTTTTTTCTGACCTTTTCTTCCCTTGCCTTCTGCCTGCCTGCCGTGGCAGCCAACCCCCTTCTCAGGGGAATTGCCGAATACAGGGAGGAACGTTTTGAAGAGGCACTGATTTCATTTAAGCAGGCGGAAAAGGATGACCCCGCATCCTCCATCACGGCCTTTTATCTGGGACTGACTTTCAAGCAGACCGGAGATTATGAAAAAGCTGTCCGCCATTACCGAAAGGCCCTGATACTGAAACCCCGTATCAATGATGCCTATACAGAGATCATCGAAGTCCTGATGCGCATGGACCGTACCTCTGAGGCCAGCGGCTATATCCTTGAGGCGGAAAGCGAGGGCATACGGCCGGATCAGATCGCCTTTCTCAAAGGCCTGAATGCTGCCCGGAGAGGAAAAAGCGAAGAAGCCATCCAGGCCTTTCAGGATGCCATACAGAAAAACCCGGACCTGAGCACAGCCGCAGAACTCCAGATCGCAATGCTCCATGTGCAGGAAGGAAAACTCCGCCGGGCAAAAAACAGCCTGGAAGCCCTTTCCACCATGGCTCCTGATACGGATCAGGCAGACTTTGCAAAGGAATACAGCGAGTCCCTTTCCCTGCTCATGGAAAGGCACAGAAAGTGGCACTTCAGCCTTGGAGCCGAAGGCCGTTATGATGACAATGTCATTGCCAGTCCATCGACCCGGATCAGGGGCATAGATATAACAGATAAAAAGGACACGGCCCTTTCCAGCTCTTTTCAGGTGCGCTTCAGTCCACTTCTGGACAGGCCTTTCTCCTTTAACGGCCGCCTTGCCATGAACAGCACAGTTTACAGGGATACATCCACCCACAACACCCTGATGCCATCCCTTTCCCTTTCCCCTGCCTTCCACTTCAAAGGAGGCAACCTGTCACTGCCCCTGCTTTGGGACCGAACCTGGCTGGGAGGGCACGAATACATGAGCAATGCCAGTATCCGGCCCACCCTTCTGGTGCAGATGCAATCGAATCATACCCTCCGCCTTTCCGCAGCCTATACCAGAAGGGAGATGCTTCAGGCACCAAGGCTGGCCGATGAAAACCGGGACAGCGACATATACACTGCCTCAGCAGCCTATTTTTATTCATTCACGGAAGCCGGAGGGCTTTTTCATATCCGGTATGAGCATATCCGGGATGAGGCCGAAGGAAACAACTGGAAAAACAAAGGGCAGCGCTATGGCGCTGGCATCCTCATCCCCCTTCAGAAAAAAATCCGCCTGTCCTTCTCAGCAGAACATCTGAAACAGGATTACAGCAAAGAACACTCCGTATTCGGCATTCGCCGCAGGGATAAGGACACAGCCTGGACCGCCCTTTTTCTATGGGATCTTTCTCCCAACCTACTCTTCAGCCTGAGTTACACGGGCAGCAGGGATGATTCCAACATCCCAATTTATGAATACCGTCGCAATGTTTTAAGCGCAGGACTGGAATACCGCTTTTAATCCTAAAATAATGCCCGGCAAAAAAGAGCAAAGGAGGCCCCATGTACAGTCAAAACAGTTTCCACAAGATATCCAGCCTGCTCTTTTTTTCCCTTTTATGCCTGCCTTTCATCCACACCCCAGCCCTGCACGCAGAGCAGGCGGTGGGATATTTTGACAGAATTTCCGGCACAGTGGATGTGTTGAAAGGAGGGAACCTCCCTGCTTTACCCGCAGAAATCAATATGCTGCTTTATGTCCATGATGTCATACGCACCCGTAGTGCAGGCAGCGCCTCCATTCTTTTCAAAGACGGCAATCGTCTGGATATTGCGGAGCGCAGCCGCATCGACATTAAAGAATATCTGATGGGCGAAACCACGGGAAGCCATATCTTCTCCCTGCCCAGAGGAAAAACAAGAGCCATTGTAAACCCTGAAAACACAAAACGCCTTGCCCTTCCGGATTCCGGAAACCGCTTTGAGATCCATACCCCCAATGCCGTTGCAGGAGTAAGGGGAACCGACTTCATTGTTCTCCACGATAAAAACACCACAATGGTACTGGTGGATAAAGGACTTGTGGATGTTTTTAATCCCAAAAAACCCGAAATCCGGATAAGGCTGACTCCGGGCTATGCCAGCACCATCCTGCCGGGCCGGATACCCCAGAGCCCAAGATCCATAAAAACGAAAGAAATGCAAAGGCACCAGCAGGATACTTCCCGTGATGAGGCAGCAGATAGCGGAGAGGCTGAGGGCAGCCCCCCGGGTCCTGTCCCGGAAAAAAAGGGATTGGGTATCGCGCCCCTCTCCCTGGAAAGCCCTGATTTCAGCCCTCCCCTCCTTTTAGCGGATACGGAAAGAAGCATACTGGAAGCACCCCATAAAGGTACAGCTGAACCGCCGCCCATTACGGATCCCATAAACCAGCAGCCCCCTTTTCCTGATCCCAAACCTGAACCCGAACCTGAACCTGAACCCGAACCTGAGCCCGAACCTGAACCTGAGCCTGAGCCTGAACCTGAGCCCGAACCTGAACCTGAGCCTGAGCCTGAACCTGAGCCTGAACCTGAGCCTGAACCTGAGCCCGAACCTGAACCTGAGCCTGAGCCTGAACGGGCTTCCCTTTCCATGGCAGAGGGAACAAAATTCACCCCCAGTTCCCATGGACAGTGGGTCATCGTAGCGGATACACCTGTGCTGTTCGAATACCAGCTCAACGACAGTGGCAACTGGGTTGCATTAAACAGCACCCCGGAAGAAAGCATTAATTTTTATATCAATAATTTCGAAGAAGGCCTACATATCATTGATATCAGGGCAAAAAACCAAAACGATGAAATCATTGGCAAGCTTTCGGAAACATTCTTTTACGGTGCTGATACCTGGCATCTGACTGGAAGAATCCACAGTGACACCACAGCCCCTGCGGATACTTACGGCAAGTTTTATATGCACAGCACAATGAAGGAAGGCGTGATCCATATCCCTGTCAGTCTCAGCCAGCCAGAAGGTCCGCCGGATCGTTTTTACGGAGGTGGTTTCGCCTATGGAGAAACCACAACCATGGATCACGGATTCTGGATCACCGAAATTCCTGCCATCGTTCAGAGGGATGGGAAGATGCTCCATGGAGAAGGCTTTCTGAGCTACATGGGCATGCGCTACATGGGAAAAGGCGGAGTCATCTTCAATGCATTTTCCGATACAGACATGGTGGAAGGCCACGTCTCCACCTCGCTGGATCTTTTCACCAAACAGAAGCTGCGCATGACTCCCCTTGCCTTTGCCGCCATGCTGGACATGCCCATAGCCTTCTCTGGTAATCTTATTCCGGAAATTCACCACATGGAAACCATATGGGGAGGAGTCCATGACCAGAGCGGCAGCACTCTCTGGAACCTCCAGGCATCACAGCTCCATCAGCCGGTGAGCCTCATGGGAAGGTATCCCGTTACGGATCTCCATACACCCCGTATCTTTACGGGAAGCATGGCAAGCTATAATTACGTGGACGGCTCCATGTCCACCTATGATGGCGGTGCTTTCAGCGGCTTCATTGGAGGTCGGCAGATTCATGACAATATGGAAACAAGAATACGTTCCCTTTACCGGGATCCCTATAACAGAACGGGTATTTTCAGCGGAATCATGGGAGCTGCAGGGGAAAAAAACATTTTTGAGGGTATTTCCATGATGCACGTACAGGGGGGAATACAAAGCAGCGTTGCGCTGGCCAGCCGCCCGGACAGCGGTCCCCTTACCCCGATAAGCTATTACCTGAGCCTTTACTCCCGCCCAGGATCCTTTGCCAGCGGCGGTGCCATTAACACCGAAAACACCCTGGAACAGAACCTTCACATGATGCATCTTCCCGAATCTCCCTGTTGGGGAATCGCAAAGTTGCAGATGGGGGGCAGCTATACGGGAACGACGGGTCCGGACTGGCACCTGAAGGTACATACGGACGACAACCTTCCAGGCATAAACCTCCATGTTTCCATGACAGGAAACAACTGGGAGGAGGACAGGATAAGCGGAAAAAGCATAGGATACTACAGTCGCTCCGATGCCGCAGGCAACTCGACAGGAATCTATATCGGAGAAACCGTAGGCACCTTTGATGCCGCAGGATGGCAGGCCTTTGATCTGGGCAGCTTTATGAACACGGTCATGCTCCTCAGCAAAACAGACACGGGCAGCCATCCGGACACGGAGGCCCTGATCCAGCTTCGCATACCCGCCTTTGAAGTAGGCCGTGCCACCCTCTTCGGCAATAAGGACAGTGGAAACGGTATCATCAATGTACATATGAATGATGTCATCTTCCTTGCCCCTGTCACGGGTTCCCGTCCCCGCATCTGGGCCACAGAGAATATCTATGGCAACTACGGAAGCACCAGGGACTATCAGGGACTCACCGTCCCCCTTTCAGGAGATGGCCTGAGCACGAATTTCACCTTTCAAAAATTTGACACCGCCTTAAGGCAGTGGAAGGCCCATATCCATGACGGTGCAGGCAACCTTACAGGAGGCAGCTATACCGGAACTGTCAGCTTTGAAGGGGTTGCCGCAGGCCCGATCCATACGGATCTGCATCAGTTTTCCGGAACAGCCGCAGGCATTGTTGATCCATGAACCCTTTTTTCCGGAGAAAATTTTCGGAGTCTTATCCCCTCGAAAATGGAAAAAAAACTCCGAAAATTTTTCTATGCCATGTTTTCAAAACCCCCGAAGGCCTGCGAAAAAGCCTTTCCCTTGTCACGGGCATGGGAATTACCCTTTTCTGCGCAGGCCTTCTGTATGTTCAAGTCCCCTTTTTTGACCATGTGGAAAACAATCTTCTGGATTACCGTTTTAAAATGCGGGGCCCCCTGCCTGTTCCTGAAAATATTGTCATTGCAGCCATTGATGAAAAAAGCCTTGCCCGCCTCGGCCGCTGGCCCTGGGACAGAAATGTCATGGCAGGGCTTGTGGAAAAACTTGGTGAAGCAGATGCCGCCCTCATTGTCTGGGACGTTTTTTTCACAGAACCCGAAAAAAACGATGCCATCCTTGCAGAAGCCCTGTATCAGGCAGGCAATGCCCTGCTTCCCCTGGTCATGGATTTTGAGCACAGCCCAAAGCCCTTATCCAGCCCCATCCCCCCCCTTTCGGCCCTGACATCCATCGAAAACAGCAGTGCCTTTTCCCATTATCCGCCCATCCTTGCCAAGCGCCTTCTCATGCCCATGGACATGCTCATGGAAGATGCAAGGGGTCTTGGACACATCAACATGTTTCCCGACAAGGACGGTTCCCTGAGGTGGGAGGCCCTTATCATTGCCCATGACGGATATCTCTATCCGGCCCTGAGCCTCAGGGCCGCTGCGGAATACCTTCAGGTTCCGCTGGAAAAAATCCGGGTGGAAGCCACCCGCAGCATACAGCTCGGTGAGCGCACCATTCCCACGGACCCCTGGGGACGCACCCTCATCAATTATTACGGACCCGGCCGCAGCTTTCCCCATGTCTCCATTGTGGATATTCTGGAAAACCAGACCGACAAAAAAAAGCTTTCCGGCAGCATTGTTCTTATCGGAGCCACCGCCGCAGGCATCTACGACCTGCGGGTAACCCCCTACAGTGCGGCCATGCCCGGCGTGGAAAAGCATGCGTCCCTCATTGCGTCCTTTCTGGAAGACCAGCCCCTTCAAAAAGCCCCCTTTACCCTGAATCTGGCCCTGCTCCTCGGCTCTGGCCTTCTGCTCACCCTTGCCATCACCCGTTTCAGAGCCATAGAAACCTCTTCCCCTCTGGCTCTGGGTTTTCTTCTGGCACTGGGTGCCACAGGCCATGCAGCCTTTACAGGATACGGACTCTGGCTGAACCTGACCCTGCCCTTCCTCAATACCCTGCTCATTTACAGCGGCGTCACCGCACTCCACTACGGCGTTGAAGAAAAAAACGCCCGCCGCATCCGTGCCATGTTTTCTTCCTATGTCACGGAAAGGGTTGTGAATGAACTGATACAGCATCCTGAAATGGCAAAGCTGGGGGGGATCCGCAGGGAGGTGACCGTTCTTTTTTCCGATGTCCGGGGGTTCACCTCCTTTTCAGAAAAACATTCCCCGGAAGAGGTGGTCAGCATCCTCAATGAGTACCTCGGAGAAATGACAAGGGCCGTGTTCCGCCATGAGGGAACCCTCGACAAGTTCATCGGAGATGCTGTCATGGTTTTCTGGAACGCCCCCATGCTTCAGCCCGACCATGCCGCCCTTGGGGTGTATTGCGCCCTGGACATGGTTGAAAGGCTTGAAAGGCTCCAGCAGAAATGGAAAAAGGAAGGAAAACCCCTTCTGGACTGTGGCATCGGACTCAACACTGGCGAAGTGCTGGTGGGCAACATTGGTGCCGAGGGCCAGAAAATGGATTACACCATCATTGGCGATCAGGTGAACCTGGGGGCCAGACTGGAGTCCCTGACAAAAAAATATCAGGCCCGCATCCTGATCAGTGATGAGACCCTTAAAAGAATCCGGCCTTTCATGGAAGAGGGCCGCTTCCCCGGGCTGGTGGTCAGGGGCCGTGAAAGGGTCATTGTCAAGGGTAAGGAGAAGCCCGTCACCCTGTACGAGGTGAGTCAGGAAAAAAACGCTTCTGCGGCCCAAATTATTCCATGCAGCCGGAACGATGTAGTAAAAATGACAGAAAAATAGTTGAAAAACCGCCTGCAATGTGTCACATGCAGAACTGGTTTCAGGCCCGCCGCCTTTGTCTTCACCATCCCGGCCTGTACCGGGCTTATCTGAAAACACAGCCCGGCACCAGAGACCGGCAATCTCTCCTGGATGCGAGGCCCCATGGACAAACTCCCTGTCTCTTTTCAGCAGGTCAGCTTCTCTTATGAAAACAGCATTCCCGTACTGGATGATGTCAGTTTTGACATCCATGCAAGGGAACTGGTTGCCATGGTCGGCCCCAATGGCGGGGGAAAAACCACCCTTTTAAAACTCATGACCGGCATGCTGACCCCGTCTTCAGGCAGCGTAAGTCTCTTTGGAAAAAAGCCCCTCTACGCCCGTCCCAGAATCGGATACATGCCCCAGTACCTGCACTTTGATCCCGATTTTCCCATTACAGTCCGGGAAGTGGTACTCATGGGCCGTCTGGGTCGCGGCGGCATTCGGGGCTTTCTGGGCTGGCCGGATAAAAAGGACCGCAGCAAGGCCATGGAATGCCTTGCCCATGTGGAAATGGATACTCTGGCGGATCGTCCCTTTTCCGATCTGTCCGGAGGCCAGAAGCAGAGGGTTATGATTGCAAGGGCCCTTGCCTGCGAACCGGAACTTCTGCTTCTGGATGAACCCACGGCCAATGTGGATTCCCAGACGGAAAGCCGTTTCATGGCCCTTCTGGAAGAGCTTTCAGAAAAAATTACCGTAATCATGGTTTCCCATGACATGGGTTTTGTCAGTGCCCTTGTAAAGAGCGTTCTCTGCGTCAACAGAAAAGTGGTGGTGCATCCCACATCGGAACTCACGGGAACGGCCATTCAGGATATTTATAACTGCAGCATGCAGATGGTCCGGCACGACCACCGCTGCACGGAAAAAGGGCATACCCATGTCATCCCTGATCAGCGTTCTCTTTGACCCGGATATCGTTTTTCTGCGTTATGCCTTTGCTGCGGGAATTCTGTCCAGCATCAGCTTCGGCGTGGTGGGCTCCTATGTGGTGGCCAGACGCATCAGCACCATTGCCGGAGCCATTGCCCACTGTGTGCTGGGCGGTATCGGCTTTGCGCTTTTCATGCAGGAAAGGAGCGATTCCATTTTGTGGACGCCCCTTACGGGTGCCCTGATGGCAGCCCTGATGGCGGCCTTTATCATAGGCCTGGTCAGCCTCAGGGCAGGACAGAGGGAGGATACGGTCATCAATGCCCTCTGGGCTGTGGGCATGGCCATTGGTCTTCTTTTCATGGCAAGGACATCGGGATACATTGATCCCATGAGTTTTCTCTTCGGTAACATCCTCATGATAGGACCCGCCGACCTTCAGCTCATGGGCATCATGGCTGCCTTCATCATCCTGATGGTCGTGCTTTTCTACAACAAGCTTGTGGCCGTATGCTTTGACGAGGAATTTCTGGAACTCAGGGGGGTTCCCGCCCATTTTTATTATTTCATGCTCCTTGTTCTCACAGCTTTAAGTATTGTTCTTTTAATCCGGGTGGTGGGTATTGTGCTGGTCATTGCCATGCTGACCCTGCCCGCAGCCATCGCCGGCCAGCTCTCCCGGAGCCTTGCCGGCATGATGGGGCTTGCCGTTCTTTTTTCCATGGGCTTTACCACAGGAGGTATTGCCTTAAGCTTTGAAACGGATCTGCCCACAGGTCCTGTCATTGTGGTGCTGGCTGCGGCCAGCTATCTCTGCCTGCTGATCTACCGTTTCATTGATGGCAGGCTGAACAAAACCACCCTTCACTCAAAATAAAACACGAGGCCCCGGAGTTTTTGTCTCTCCGAGCCTTAAACACACAACATTAAAGAAAAAAAGGATCTGGAATTGCTCGAAAAAAACTCCCTTGACCGCTGGGCCCTGGAAAATGCGCTGGATCTTTACGGCGTACGCAACTGGGGTGCCGGTTATTTCGACATTTCCCAGGATGGCGAGGTTATCATCACCCCCATTCCTGACCGTAAGGATCTGAGCATCAGCATCCCCAAACTCATAGAAGGCATCCGGGCAAGGGGCAAGGAAATGCCCGTGCTGCTGCGCATAGAGAACATTCTGGATTCCCAGATCTCATGCCTGCACAATGCCTTTGCCCTTGCCATTAAAAATGCAGGATACAGGGGGAATTTCAGGGGCGTCTATCCCATCAAGGTCAACCAGCAGAAACAGGTGGTGGAAGAGGTGGCCAGCTTCGGTGCCCGCTACCATCACGGCCTTGAAGCCGGTTCCAAGGCAGAACTCATTGCCGCCCTCTCCTTCCTTAAAGACCCCGAGGCCTGCATCATCTGCAACGGCTACAAGGACGAGGAATTTGTGGATCTGGCCCTCTGGGCCTGCAAGATGGGCTTCCCCTGCTTCCTTGTGGTGGAGATGCCCGGAGAACTGGAACTCATCCTTGAAAGGGCTGCCATCATTGAGGTTCGGCCCCTGATCGGAATCCGCATCAAACTGGCTTCCAAGGCTGGCGGTCACTGGACGGACTCCGGAGGAGACCGCAGCATTTTCGGCCTTGATACCACCCAGGTTGTGGGCCTTGTGGACAGACTCCGGGAAGTTGACATGCTGGACTGCCTCCAGCTCCTTCACTATCATCTAGGTTCCCAGATACCCAACATCCGGGATATCCGTAATGCCGTACTGGAAGCCTGCCGCATTTATGCGGGTCTTATCAGCGAAGGGGCACCCATGGGCTATCTGGACCTTGGCGGCGGGCTTGCGGTGGACTACGACGGCTCCCACACCAACTTCTCCAACTCCCGCAACTACAGCATTGATGAGTACTGCGCGGACATTGTGGAAACCGTCATGGGTGTTATGGATGAGGAAGAACTGGAACATCCTACCATCATTACGGAATCCGGCAGGGCCACGGTAGCCTATTATTCCGTGCTTCTTTTCAACATTCTCGATGTCAGCCGTCTGGAACCCCAGCCCTTTCTCAGTGATATCCCCGAAGATGCACCGGATGTGATTGTCAATCTGGTGGATGTTCTGCATTCCCTGACCCTGCGCAATCTTCAGGAATGCTTCAACGATGCCATCTATTACAGGGATGAACTGCGCCAGCGTTTTCAGCATGGCGCCGTTACCTTACGGGAGCGCTCCCTCGGTGAAACCATTTTCTGGCACATCATCCACACCATTGCCCAGGACGTGAAAAAACTCAAACGCATTCCACCGGAACTCAGTGAGCTGGATGATGCCCTCGCAGACATCTACTATGGCAACCTGAGTGTTTTCCAGAGCCTCCCCGATGCCTGGGCCATTGACCATATCTTTCCTATCATGCCCATTCACAGGCTGCTGGAAAAACCCACACGCAACGCCGTCATTGCAGACATCACCTGCGACTGCGACGGCAAACTGGACAGCTTCATTGACATCCATGGTGTCAGAAGATCCCTGCCCCTGCACGAACTCCGGCCCGATGAGGAGTATTATCTCGGTGCCTTTCTGGTGGGTGCCTATCAGGAAACCCTTGGGGATCTGCACAACCTTTTCGGGGATACCAATGTGGTCAGTGTCCGTATCCGGGAAGACGGTACCCTTGATTATGTCAAGGAAATGGAAGGGGATTCCGTGGCCGATGTTCTGAGTTATGTGGAATACAGCCCCAAAGCCATGGCTGAACGTTTCCGGCATACGGCAGAAATGGCCATCAAGGCCGGATTCATCAGCGTTGAAGACCGCTACAAGGTCATGAAAGCCTATGAAACGGGCTTACTGGGATACACCTACTATGAACGCTGAGACCTTAAAAACGAGCAAAAAAAACAAGGGAGGTAACCAATGTCCAGGGTTTTAATTATCGGTGCCGGCGGTGTCGGTCAGGTGGTGGCCCACAAATGCGCCCAGCTTCCCGACATTTTTTCCGAAATCATGCTTGCAAGCCGCACAAAGGAAAAATGCGACCGCATTGCCGCCCAGTTAAAACGCCCCATACAGACGGCTGCTCTGGATGCGGACAGGGTGGTGGATACCGTGGCCCTGATCCGTCAGTTTCAGCCGGAAATGGTCATCAACGTGGCCCTGCCCTATCAGGATCTTGCCATCATGGACGCCTGCCTTGAAACCGGCGTACACTATCTGGATACGGCCAACTACGAGCCCCCGGATGTGGCAAAATTTGAGTATAAATGGCAGTGGGCCTATCAGGACCGATTCAAGGAAAAAGGCCTCATGGCCCTTCTCGGCAGCGGCTTTGACCCCGGTGTCACCAATGTTTTCTGTGCCTATGCCCAAAAGCATCACTTTGATGAAATCCATACCCTGGACATCATCGACTGCAACGCAGGGGACCATGGCCAGCCCTTTGCCACCAATTTCAACCCGGAAATCAATATCCGGGAAATCACCCAGAGGGGCCGGTACTGGGAAAGGGGCGAATGGGTGGAGACCGATCCCCTTTCCTGGTCCATGACCTATGATTTTCCCGAAGGAATCGGCCCTAAAAAATGCTTCCTCCTCTACCACGAGGAACTGGAATCTTTGGTAAGGCATCTGAAAGGCCTGAAAAGGGCACGCTTCTGGATGACCTTTTCCGATGCCTACCTTACTCACCTGAAAGTCCTTGAAAATGTGGGCATGACACGCATTGATCCGGTGGAAATCAAGGGCCAGCAGATTGCCCCCATTGAATTTTTAAAAGCCGTTCTCCCCGATCCGGGAAGTCTTGGCCCCCTTACCAAGGGGCGTACCTGCATCGGCTGCCTCATGAAGGGTATAAAAGACGGCAAAGAAAAAACCGTCTATATCTATAATATCTGCAGCCATGAAGAGGCCTATGCTGAAGTGGGTTCCCAGGCCATCTCCTACACCACGGGGGTTCCGGCCATGATCGGTGCCAAAATGATGCTCTCCGGTAAATGGACGGGCAAGGGTGTTTTCAACATGGAAGAGCTGGACCCCGATCCTTTCATGGAAGCCCTGAACCTTCACGGACTGCCCTGGAAGGAAGTGATTCTCTAATGCTGACGGACTTCCTTGGAAAAGCCCTGGGCTTTGACCCCCACGACATCTCCACACCCGCCTTTGTGGTGGATGAAAGGCGCATAGAAAAAAACCTTGCCCGCCTGCGGGAGGTAAAGGAGCGGACAGGATGTCACATCCTTCTGGCTTTGAAGGGTTTTTCCATGTTCTCCACCTTTCCCCTGATCCGAAAAAGCCTTGATGGGACCTGCGCCAGCTCCGTGCATGAGGCCATGCTTGGAAAGGAAGCCTTTGGCGGCGAGGTGCACGCCTTTGCCGCGGCCTTCAGCAAAGAGGACATGGAAAGCTTTCTTTCCATCACAGATCATCTGGTCTTCAACTCCTTTTCCCTGTGGGAGCGTTTTAAACCCATGGTGATGTCAGCCCCCAGGAAAATCAGCTGCGGAATCAGGGTGAACCCGGAGCGCTCCGTTGGCAGGGTTGCCATCTACGATCCCTGTGCACCCGGCTCCCGGCTGGGAGTCAGGCCAAAGGATTTCAGGCCGGATATGCTTGAGGGCATAGATGGACTACATTTTCATGCCCTCTGCGAGCAGAACAGCCACGAACTTGAAATCGTTCTGGAAGGCTTTGTTCAGCACTTCGGAGAATTCATCCCCTCCATGAAATGGGTGAACTTCGGTGGCGGTCACCATATTTCAAGACAGGACTATGATCTGGAAAAGCTCTGCCGCCTGATCACGGATTTCAGAAAACGCTTCAACAATATCCCCGTGTATCTGGAACCGGGAGAAGCCATTGCCCTGGACACGGGCTTTCTTGTGGCCGAGGTGCTGGACATCGCAGGCTCAGGCCCGGATACCCACGCCATCCTGGACAGCTCCGCCACCTGTCACATGCCCGATGTGCTGGAAATGCCCTACAGGCCGCAGATCATCGGAGCCGGAGAAGAGGGAGAAAAAGCCCATACATACCAGTTAGGCGGTCTTTCCTGCCTTGCCGGGGACAACATCGGCCGCTACAGCTTTGACGCCCCCCTTGCCGTGGGAGACCGGCTGGTCTTCACGGACATGGCCCACTACTCCATGGTTAAAACCAATACCTTCAACGGCATTCCCCTGCCTTCCATCTACCGCATGGACATGGAAGGAAAAATGCATCTGGAACGAAAATTCGGGTATCAGGACTTTAAAACCAGACTGGGATGAAGATAAGGAAGTTTTTTAATGGAAAATAACAACGCCTATCCTTTTTTTATGGCTAGTGAAAATCCGGGAAACAACCCGGACAAATGCCTCTTTCATGTCATTCCCGTACCATGGGAAGCCAGTGTATCCTATGGCGGAGGCACGGCCATGGGACCTTCGGCCATATTAAAAGCTTCGGACCAGCTGGAACGTTTTGACGGTGTGGATGAGCCTGCAAATCTTGGCATATGGACCCATCCGCCCGTGGCCTGCGAATCTTCCCCCGCCAAGGTGCTTTCCCGTATTGCCAAAGCCTGTGACAGTGTTTTTTCCAGATATGGCATTCCCGTACTTTTAGGGGGGGAACACACCGTGACACTGGGCGGACTCATGGCTGCAAAGGAAGTTTTTGGAGAAATCGGCATCGTACAGATTGATGCCCATGCGGATCTAAGGGATGCCTATGAGGGGAACCCCTACAGCCATGCATCCGTAATGCGCAGGGCACTGGATCTTGGTCATAGTGTATTTCAGGTGGGAGTCCGTGCCCTGTCCTCCGAAGAAGCGGACTTCAGGGAGGCCTTTCCTGTGGCACATCTGGATGCATCGGCCATTGCCCTTTCAGGTATTCCGAATAACCTTCTGCCCCATGATTTCCCTGAACGTATCTGGCTTACCATTGATGTGGATGGCATCGATCCTACGGTGATGCCGGCCACTGGCACGCCTGTACCCGGAGGCCTGTCCTGGTATCAGACCCTTGATGTTATAGCGAAATCCGTATCCGGACGCAGAATTATCGGTTTTGACTGCGTGGAACTGGCCCCCATTGATGGCCTGCATCATTCGGATTTTACAGCGGCTCACCTGATTTATCAGACCATGGGAATGATTCAGAGACAATCCAGACTTCCCTGAACCACCAAGTCCGGAAATGGTTTTTTATCTGGGCAACACAGCGTTCGGCAATAGTGAACATCGGCTCTTTTGTATCCGCCACTTCGCCTGCTGCATCTTTTTTATCCAATCTTTTTTTCCTTTTCCGAAAAAAAGAACCTTATTCAGTACCAGAAAAAACATCAAATCATAGACCAGGCCTTGCTTCAAAAAAATAAAAGCAATGTTTTCAAATACAAACACTATAAAAACACAAAACACCTAAAACATGGCACGCAAGATGCAATACAATACTACGAATCCAAGTGATTCAATGACCTGCCCCGGTCGGGTTATCCTTAACAAGGTAACCTAGCCCACTTAAAACCGGAAATCATTCCGGTCCCATCCATATAACTCGCCAAATACCTGCCAGGCTGGGTGTCCCTTCGACCAGGACACCCGGCGATAACCCTCCCCCCATACTTTCAGAACATCTTCTTAAAAACCTACAGCACCCATAAAATTTCATATCCATAAATTCAGTGATTTACCCTCGACATAAAACACCCGGATATAATAATGCACCTTTCAACCAGCTTGAAAATCTTTCCCTTTGCCTGTAATTTGAAATCTGATACTGATTTCTTGGTTTGCACGCAAAAAATCATCAAATTCCCAATAAAAAATCATAACTGGTAAAACAGAAAAGAAACGGAAAACACATGGGGCCTCTGGCAGAAGAAATGAATCAGCCACTTGAATCCAAGGCACTGCTGGCCTGCCTTGAGGTAGGAAAAACCCTGACATCCACCCTGGATCTCAACGAAATCCTACAGCTGATCATGGAAAAAATCAGCAGTTTTGTTGCAGCTGAGCACTGGTCTCTGCTGCTTCGAAACGAAGAGAGCGGTGAGTTGAGCTTTAAAATTATTGTTGGTATTGATAAAGAATTCCTTTCGGATGTCACCATTGAAAAGGGCAGAGGGATTGCCGGGTATGTGGCTGAAAGCGGAGAGTCCCTCTTTGTACCATCCGTAAAGAATGACCCCCGTTTTTTCCCGGGCATTGATGCCGTCACCGGCTTTGAAACCCGGTCCGCCTTCTGTCTTCCCCTGTGCATCCATGGTAAAGTTCTTGGCGTCATTGAAATTCTTAACCTTGAAGACGTAAAAATTTTTAAAGAACTGCATCTCCCCATTTTGACGCTGCTTGCGGATTACGCAGCCATTGCCATAAGAAATGCCCAGTTCCTGGACCACATTCGTCTTCTCAGCATTACAGATGAATATACAGGCCTGTACAATGCCAGATACATGCATGAACTTTTAGAAAAAATGCTCCATGCGCTACACACTGAAAATAAAAAAGCGGCTGTGGTTTTTATGGATATGGATCACTTCAAAACAGTTGTCGATACAAGAGGACACCTGATGGGCTCAGAGGTTCTCCGTGAAGTAGGACAAACCGTAAAAGCAGCTCTGAGTAAAAAAGATATTGTAATAAAATACGGGGGAGATGAGTATGTGATGATCTTTCCTGACTGCAACAGAATAGATGCCCATGAAAAATGTACGAAAATACTAAACGCCATCCGCAGAACACCCTTCCTGCAATCAGATCCGCAGCCCCCTGTACATGTAACTGCCAGTCTGGGCTTTGCTATTTATCCTGATGATGCCGTCACCAGAAAACAATTGCTTCTCCTTGCGGACCAGGCCATGTACAAGGCAAAAAAAAGGGGGAAAAACAGTGTTGTTTCCTGGGCAGAGGAAGGAAATGAAAACGCTTAAGGTAAATTTACAAAGGCTAAATAAAACAAACCTCCAAGGGTATCCTGACCGGGATCGATCCACGACACATACCGTTTCACTTATCGCTGCTTCCTTCCGGATCTGACGAGGTTCATGATGGTATGTTACGCAGCGGCCGGTCAGGATACCCCTGGAGGCTCATTCACTCGGGGAATATACAGCCCCATAAGCTTCTTGACAAGACATTCTTCACTTAGTTTTTAAAAGAAAGCATAAACCACTCTTGAATACGCAGTCTTTTTTCCTAAAAAAAATTATCACGACCCTTACCATCCACAAAATGTGGCATAAGGAAGACAGTATCCTGATCGCCGTGTCCGGTGGCGCCGACTCCATGGCCCTGCTCCATGGCCTTTCAGATCTCAAAGACCTGCATGGTGCTTTTATGGGAGTTGCCCATCTGAACCATGGTCTCAGGCCCGAAGCGGATGAAGAAGAATCCTTTGTGGCCGATCAGGCAGCACGGCTTGGCATGCCCTTCCACAGCCGCAAAGCCTGCCTTGAAAGGGAGCATCCCGGCCTCGGTTGCGAAGAGGCTGGTCGCGCAGCCCGGTATGACTTCTTTCATTTTTTAATGAAAACGAAAAATTATACCCGGATTGCCACAGCCCACCATGCAGACGACAGGAGAGAGCAGATCCTCATGAATCTGGTCCGGGGCTGCGGTCCTGACGGCCTTGAGGGAATTCCTGCGGTGCGGGATGGATTCATTGTAAGACCCCTGATTACCACGGAGCGTGAGCCTATCATCACCTACCTTCAGACCAAAGGACTTTCCTGGAAGGAAGATCCTTCCAACAGGGATACCCGCTTTCTGCGCAACCGCATCCGGCACCAGCTCATTCCCCTTCTGGAAGAGAATTTCAATCCCGCCATCCGCAAAGCGCTTCTGCGGACAGGAGACATAGCCGCTGAAGAGAACAGATGGATGAACACCATGGCGGAAAAAACATACGGCAGGCTGTTGCTAAAGGAAAACGGGAATTCCGTCAGCATGGACAAAAACGAGCTGTCAAAGCTTCTTCCCGGACATCAGGCCCGTGTTCTGCGCCATGCCATCTTCCGCATACAGGGGCACCTGCAGGCCATGGGCCAGCCCCATATAGAAGCCATGCATAAGGCCCTTCAATCCACAGAGTCCAGCGAGCTTCATCTTCCAGGGAAAATTCTTGTCAGGCTTTCCCAAAACATCCTTGAAATCAAAAAAACAGGACATCCCCTGAGAAAAAAAGAAAGCCCTCTGCCTTTTTTTTCAAAGGAACTGCATCTGCCTGAAAAGCTGCCCGCAAGCATTCTCCTTCCCCATGATTTCGGAAGACTTGAGATTTTAGATCAGCAGCCATCCAATACTCCTGCGGATATGTACACATCGCTTTCAGACCGGCTGTTTCCGCTGACCATCCGTGCCCCCCTGCCGGGCGATCGCATGCATCCATGGGGCCGGGGAGGAAGCAGAAAACTGATGCGTCTGTTTTCAGAAAAAAAAGTCCCAAAAGAGCTTCGCCGAAAAAGGCCTGTTATTGCAGTAAAAGAAGGTATCATATGGGTACCGGGGCTGCCACCGGATGAAAAAAACAAGGCTGAAAACTCCAATGACAGGCCTGTATGGCTTTTATGGTATGATGAAAAACTTTAAAAAAAACATGAAGAACCTTCACGAAATTCCACCGGGTGTGTTATAGGAATAGGGATATTCGTTGTATTCAGTTTATCCTGAAGACAATGAAGGCCAGATTGCCCTGCACAAGGGAGCCAGCGGGCTATATACACCCGGGCTGACTTGCCTGATGCAGGATTGTGATTATTATATGCAGGACGTTTTGTCATAAGGCAATTCCATATATGGTAAAAAATCCGCTGTTTCATCCGTATCAGGTAAAAGGTTTTTTTTGCGGCTTGTCAAGGATAGTATTAAAAAGATTACAATTCATTCCTGATTACATGGCCCGGAAATTTTTTCCATCCAACCTTTATTTTGCGGACAAACATCCACGCTCCGGGAGGGCGCTTTGAACCCATTTTACAAAAATCTTTCTCTGTGGCTCGTCATCATTCTCATGATGATCATGCTTTACAACATCTTTAACCAGCCCCAGTATGCCGAGGAAAGTATTGGATATTCCGAATTTCTAGCCATGGTGGACAGAGACCAGGTCTCCAATGTCACCATACAGGGCAATGATCTTCTGGTGGTCACACCGACCAACCAGCGTTTCAAGGTTTATGCCCCAGACGATACGGAACTCATTCCCATGCTCCGTACCAAAGGTGTTGCCATTAAAGCCAGACCTCCTGCGGAATCTCCATGGTTTCTTACAGTACTGGTTTCCTGGCTTCCCATGCTTCTGCTGATAGGTGTCTGGATCTTTTTCATGCGCCAGATGCAGGGCGGAGGCGGCAAGGCCATGAGTTTTGGTAAGAGCAAGGCACGGCTCATGGATGAAAATACCACAAGGGTCACATTTGTGGATGTGGCAGGTGTGGAAGAAGCCAAGGAAGAGCTTGAAGAAATTGTAGACTTTCTTAAGGATCCCAAAAAGTTTACCCGCCTCGGCGGACGTATTCCAAAGGGTGTTCTGCTTACAGGATCTCCCGGAACAGGCAAAACCCTACTGGCCCGGGCCGTTGCCGGAGAGGCAGGAGTTCCTTTTTTCAGTATTTCCGGTTCCGATTTTGTGGAAATGTTTGTGGGTGTCGGTGCTTCCCGTGTCCGGGATCTTTTCAATCAGGGCAAGAAAAATGCCCCCTGCATAATCTTCATCGATGAAATTGACGCAGTAGGCCGCCAGAGGGGTGCCGGCCTTGGTGGTGGACACGATGAAAGGGAGCAGACCCTTAATCAGATGCTGGTGGAAATGGATGGCTTTGAATCCAATGAGGGAGTCATACTCATCGCCGCCACCAACAGACCCGATGTTCTCGATCCTGCCCTTCTGCGGCCCGGCCGTTTTGACCGGCAGGTTGTGGTTCCCCTGCCTGATATTGCAGGCAGAGAGGCCATTCTGCGCGTTCACATGAAAAAATCCCCCATAGGAAAAGATGTGAATATTAAGGTGCTGGCCAAAGGCACCCCCGGCTTTTCCGGTGCAGATCTCGAAAACATGGTCAATGAAGCCGCCCTGATAGCTGCCAAGCGGGACAAGGATTTCCTGGACATGAAGGACTTTGAAGATGCCAAGGATAAAGTTTACATGGGCCTTGAGCGTAAATCCAATGTCATGAGTGAAGAGGAAAAAAAGGTAACGGCCTACCATGAAGCTGGCCACGCCCTTGTTGCAAGGCTTCTGCCATTTACGGATCCTGTGAACAAGATCACCATTATCCCAAGGGGACGGGCTGCCGGTATCACATGGTTTCTTCCCGATGAAAGTGTATTCCGCTACAAGGACCAGCTGATCAGCGGACTGTCCGTCGCCTTTGGCGGACGGGCTGCCGAAGAAATCATCTTCAAGCGCATCAGCACAGGTGCATCCAATGACATCAAGCAGGCAACTGATGTGGCTCAGCGCATGGTTCGCTCCTGGGGCATGAGCGATGACCTTGGCCCCATTTCCTATGCCAAGGGAGATGAACAGATTTTTCTTGGCCGGGACATTGGTCAGAACCGGGATTATTCCGATGAGACAGCGAGAAAAATTGATTATGAAATTTCCAGCCTTATCCATAATGCCTACCAGAACGCCCTGGAAGTACTTAAGGATAACCTTGAAATACTGCACAAACTTTCAGCCATGCTTCTCGACAAGGAAACTGTTTCCGGAAAAGAACTGGATGATCTGATTTTAACCATACGCCCGGATATTATCTTTCCCTCCCATCTGCCGGAAATGGACGAGGACGACAATCTCTACGACGCACCGGAACGCAAAGGGCCGGAAAACTATACCGGACAGGGAAAAGACGGAATCAGTCCGGATTCAGGAGATGAAAATCAGGATGACAAACAGGACGGAAATGACAGTCCTGAGCCTGAAGAACCCGGACAGCAGGAAGAAGACAGAGATAAAAAACAGGATGACGACACCCGGTCCTGATCTTTGAAAATCGGTTATCAAGCATATTCATACGGGCCTTTTTCCAGCCTTCTCAGGCAGAAAAAGGCCCGTATATTTTCATTACAGGAGATTCCATGCCGGAACTCATGCTTCAGACAGCAAGAACAACCCTTTCCATAAAAGGGCGCTGTGCACTCATGGGCATTATCAACTGCACCCCGGACTCCTTTTCCGACGGAGGCCGTTTTATGGCTCTGGAAAAGGCACTGACCCATGCCAGAGATATAATTGATCATGGTGCCGATATTCTGGATGTGGGAGGAGAATCAACCCGCCCCTTTTCCACGCCAGTGTCTGCAGAAGAAGAATGCCGGCGGGTCATCCCTCTGATCCGGGAACTGAGGCGGGAAACGAACCTGCCCATCTCCATCGATACCCGCAAAGCCAGCGTGGCTAAAGCAGCCATTGAAGCAGGCGCAGATATTATCAACGACATATCAGCACTGGAAGACCCGGACATGCTGCCCCTTTGTACAGACACAGGTGCAGCCATTGTTCTCATGCACATGCAGGGCACTCCGGCAACCATGCAGCTTCAACCCCGTTACAGCGATGTGGTCAGGGAAGTGTCAGACTATCTGCGTACAAAAAGCGAACAGGCCCTGAAAAGTGGGATAGCTGCCAATCGCATTGTTCTGGACCCCGGAATCGGTTTCGGAAAAAACCTGCAGGACAATCTTAAGCTGCTGGCCAACCTCAGCACACTTAATACCCTTGGCTTCCCACTTTTGCTGGGTACTTCCCGTAAAAAATTCATCCGGACCCTTTCTGCCAGCCATAAACAGGAGCCGGATGTACTTTCAATGGAGGTTCTGGCCGGAACGCTGGCCACCAGTATTGCAGGTTTTCAAAGCGGTGCATCCATACTGAGAATCCATGATGTGGCAGCCACCCGTTCTGCGCTGCAAGTTTATACAGCCATATGCAATGCTGCACCTTCCGGAACATTCCCGTAAAAAACATTCTGAGTCAGGCAGATGCCGCTTGACAAAAAGTTCTGTTTGCTGGAATCTTGCCACGCAATTTTCCAAAACACCATGAGGAGGTTCCATGCTGCTGGTCATCGATGTTGGAAACACCAATACTGTCATTGGGGTTTTCGAGGAAACAATACTTCATAAAGACTGGCGCATCCCATCCAAACGGGATACCACGGCGGATGAATTTTATGTTCTGGTGAAAAACCTCTTTGAAGATGCCGCCATCCCCCTTAAAGAAATCCGGAAAACCATAATTTCATGCGTTGTCCCGCCTATGGTTCCGGTACTGGATGCCTTCTGTCGCCGCCATATACAGGCCCCCCCACCCCACTGGGTTGATGCGGATTCCGTCAAAGGATGGATGCCCATCCTCTACACCAATCCCTCAGAAGTAGGTGCCGACCGCATTGTCAACAGCGTTGCCGCTTACCATCGATATCCCCAGGCACTTATAGTCATTGATTTTGGCACGGCAACGACCTTTGATGTCATTTCAGAAGCAGGAGAATATCTCGGAGGAGCCATCTCTCCAGGAATTGCAATTGCTGCGGATGCCCTTTTCCAGCGGGCCTCCAAACTGCCCAGAGTTGCCCTGTTCAACCCTCCTTCAAAGGTGATAGGCAAAGATACGGAAAGCAGCCTGAAATCCGGCATAATACATGGATACGCCGCTCTGGTGGACGGTATGGTGGAAAAAATCCGTGAAGAACTACCAGCTCCGCTAAAAGTCATCGCCACCGGTGGCCTTGCTCCCCTTATGCAGGCAGTATCCCGCACCATTGAAGTAGTGGACAGCAACCTCACACTGGAGGGCCTTCGTCTCCTGAGTGAAAGAATGGAATAAACAACAAAAACCCCGCCCTGTCAGAGGCGGGGCCAAAGGAAGCTTGTCCGGAAGAATCAGCCTGTTCCGCTCAGACCCGTCCGCTTTCCCTTAAGGCATCAAGAAAAACCTCATAAAAGCGCTGATGATCTGCCAGCCCCTGACGGAGAAAGCCCTCAAGATCGGGCAGATGGCGTACATTCATCACCATATTGACACTCCGGATAAAAGCCATGAGGGAATCCAGGGTGCTGTGACGTTCAGAAAGCATCACCGCAAACATTTCCCTGCGCATGGACATGGGCAGACGTTCCAGATAAAGCAGCACTGGATTGCGTTCACTGCCTCCCCCGCCGAAGGCCTCATGCACCATGACCAGCTTACAGGTATGCATACGAAGATTTTTAAGGGCTTCGTGGGGTTCCTTAACCGCTATCACCTGATATTCCATCAGTTCAAGGGCTTTCTGAATCTGTCCTTGCAATTGGGGATCTTCCACACAGATCAGGGCCAGCTCCCCCTCCTCTTCGGCAAAAACCAGAGAGGAAAAGGACTTGCGTTCATCCTCCTTGGCGGAAGCGCTTTCCACCACATCCCCGGATGAATCTTCAGTTTCAGTCCACCCGTTTCCGGCAGAAGGTGCCGTAAAGGAGCTGCGGTGCCAGCATTTCGGGCAGGTCATCCCCACGGTTTTACCCGGAGGCACCTTACCCTCGGGGATACGGAAGGAGGCATCGCACCCCTCACACACCAAGACCATCCCATCTTCCCCTGCCATCAGAACCCTCCCTTGCGACCATACGTCCGGTCAATTTCAAGGTTGTCTATATCCGTTGTTTTCTCTCCCCTGGCCGATTTTACACGGTCAATGCCACGGGCAACGGATTCCCTCTTGGAAGCATAGGCCAGCGCCGTGGCCTCGGTGACAAGCCCCTTTTCATAAAGCTCGGTAATGGAATCATCAAAGGTGCACAAGCCCCGGTGCCGACCCGCCTGAATCATTTCATAAAAGGTCTTGCCATCGGATTCGCCGTGCATGATCACGTCCTTGACCCTGAGACTGGTGCCAAGAATTTCAAAGGCTGCGACCCGCCCCCCCCCCACCTTGGGCAAAAGACGCTGACACACAATCCATTTGACGGAATCGGACAGGCGGATACGCATCTGCCTTTCCTCTTCCGTCTCAAACATACCGATGATACGGTTAATGGTTTTTCCCGCATCCACCGTATGCAGAGTGGTCAGTACCAGATGCCCGGTTTCTGCGGCCCTGAGACCAATTTCCACGGACTCCCTGTCACGCATCTCACCTACCAGAATCACCTTGGGAGCCTGACGGAGTGCCGCACGCAGACCTGTGACATAGTCTGGAAAATCCACACCGTATTCCCTCTGATTAAAGGTGGATTTTTTCTGGGGATGCTGATATTCCACCGGATCCTCAAGGGTGACCACATGCACTTCCTGGGTATTGTTGATGGCATCCAGCATGGCCGCAAGGCTTGTGGATTTACCGGAACCCGTGGCACCCGTCACAAAAATCAGCCCGTTTTTTTCTGCGGCAATTTTATGGAACACGTCAGGAAGATTCAGGGTATCAATGGTGGGAATACGGGCCTCCAGTTTTCGAAGAACCGTGGAATAATTTCCTCCGGACTGGGAAAACACATTCACACGGAATCTGGCTTTACCGGGCAGACCATAGGAAAGGTCACAGGAACCCTCCTGAACCAGCTGGCGGGCCATACGGCGATTCCTTCCCACAAGGGTCAGGGCCAGTATTTCCGTCTGATAAGGGGTCAGAGAAGGCAGTGGTGGTGTCATGGGAACCCCCAGCAGCCTGCCATCGCTCTCCACCTGTGGCGGGCGGCCTGCGGTAAAGTTGAGATCCGACACATTCTGCCTGTAATCCAGCATCTGCGTAAGAATATGATCAATTTCCTGCTTTTTCATAACATTCCCCTTTCCATTTTAAAGCCATCAGGATTTAAAACCATCAGGAATGATCTCAGACTTCCGTGAAATCCAGTGGCGGATTCTTAAGGAAATTGACAAAACGGGATTTTTCATTGGATTTGGAATAGGCATCATCGGCAGAGATAACACCCTTGGTGTAAAGATTCATAATGGCATCATCCAAAAGCTGCATGCCGTATTTTTTACCCGTCTGAATCATGGAGGCTATCTGGAAGGTTTTTCCCTCCCGGATCAGGTTTCTCACCGCAGGATTGGCAATGAGAATCTCCATGGCAGCAACACGGCCCTTCTGGTCCACCCTTTTAAAAAGGGTCTGGGAAATCACAGCCCGGATGCTGTCTGCAAGGGTGGAGCGAACCTGAGCCTGCTGGTTGGCCGGAAAAACTTCTATGATGCGGTCAATGGTTTTGGCCGCACTGTTGGTATGGAGGGTGGCCAGTACAAGATGGCCGGTACTGGCCGCCTCAATGGCCAGGGAGATGGTTTCCAGATCCCGCATCTCGCCCACAAGAATCACATCCGGGTCTTCACGCAAAGCCCCGCGCAGGGCCGCAGAAAAGCTTTTGGTATGGCTGCCCACCTCCCGGTGATTGATGAGGGCACTCTGGCTGGTGTGCACAAATTCGATGGGATCTTCCACGGTGATAATATGATCTTTGCGATGGCGGTTGGCCACATCCAGAATGGCTGCAAGGGTGGTGGACTTACCGGAACCCGTAGGACCTGTGACCAGTACCAGTCCACGGGGCAGCAGGGCCAGCTTGGAAATCACCGTGGGCAGTCCCAGCTGTTCCGCCGTCAGGATATTGGTGGGGATTTCCCTGAAAACGGCCCCGACCCCGTTACGCTGGAGAAAAAAGTTGGCCCTGTACCGGGCAAGCCCTTGGATTTCATAACCAAAATCCACATCCCCCGTTTCTTCAAAGGATTTGATCTTATCCTCGGGACAAATCTCATACAGCATGGACCGCAGCTCATCATTGCCCAGCACCTTGTATTTGACCCTCTCCATATCCCCGTTGATCCGCAGGGCAGGCGGCTGCCCTGCCACAAGATGCAGATCCGAAGCACCCTGATCATGCATGAGTTTGAAAAAAGCGTCTATCCTTGCCATTTGTCATGTCTCCATAGAGTACAGCCATGCATGCCCCGGTAAGAGGTGCATGCCCCGGAAATCCATCCTCAGCCACCCATCATCATTCCCATCCTGTAAAGGGTCGAAACCAGCATCTGCTGAATAAAAACAATACCCAGAATGATGATTATGGGTGAAAAATCAATGCCACCAAACTGCAGGGGAATCCACCTGCGCACCCTGTCCATGACAGGATCTGTTACCTGATGCAAAAAGCGTACAATGGGGTTGTAAGGATCGGGATTCACCCAGGACAATAAAGCCCGTGCAATGAGAATCCATACATAAATGGTCAGCACCATTTCCGTTATTTTCGCCAGTGCAATAAAAAAATTACCCAATAAAAACATACAGACAAGACCCTTTACGTTAATGGTTTAGAAATCCTTTCCCTGCTGATCTTCCTTAAAGAAGCAGGAGGAACTCTTTTCCTTTTACCTTAAAACAGTTTTGACAGAATCTGTCAGCAATGCTTTTTTTGCAAAAATCCTTAAACATATGCCGCAGCATACGGCATGCCCCTGAAACCGTCAAGAATCAGGACAGATCCCGCATCCCGGACTGGATTAAGCCCCACTAAACTGATATGAAAATATCTACCTCCATTATCAAGGGAGAGCGATGTCCAGAAAAAAGCTGGCATTTTTTGTCAAAAACAACCTTTTTTTTAACAAGATTAGATATTGTCCCTTTTCCCATACCCCGAAAGGACCCCCCCATGTCTTCTGTGCTTACCGGAAAAACCACGGGTTTTATTGGTGCAGGCAATATGGCAGAGGCCATGATCCATGCCCTGCGTCACACCCTCGGACTTTCTCCGGAAAAAATCCTTGCATCGGATGCCAGCGAAATCCGCAGGCAACAGATCAGCAGACAGTATGGCATTGCAACCTTTGATGACAATATGGAAATTTTTCTCAGATCCGACATGGTCATCCTTGCCGTCAAGCCCCAGCAACTGCCGTCGGTAATCTCTTCCATGACCACAGATAAGCGCTATGGTCAGACAGCTTCCAGAAAACTAATAATCTCCATCGCTGCAGGCGTTGCCCTTGCAACACTGGAAAACCTGCTCACAGAGAGCCTGAGTCCGGAGCAGAAAGAAAAAATCATTCCCATACGCATCATGCCCAACACACCAGCCCTTGTGGGATGCGGCATGTCCGGCATCAGCCGGAGTGCACGGTCCAGCGATACGGACATGGAGCTGGCCATGGCCCTTGCCGCTTCCATGGGCAAGGTCTGCCTGCTGCCGGAATCCCTGATGGATGCCCTCACCGCCCTGTCCGGCTCCGGCCCTGCCTATGTTTTTCTTATGGCTGAAGCCATGATCCGGGCAGGAAGGGAAATGGGACTTTCCGAAGAAGACAGTCTGACACTCACGGTACAGACCCTGAAAGGTGCCGTAGCGCTGCTGGAAAAAGGAGATGCCGATGCCGCCACCCTGAGGCAGCGGGTGACCTCACCGGGAGGTACAACGGCAGCGGCCATTTCCGTATTCCAGAATACCGGATTTGAAGACCTTGTGGTAAAGGCCATTGCTGCGGCAAGGGACCGCTCGAGGGAGCTTTCAACACCCTCTCCCTGATAAACAATGCTTTCTCTCTGTAACCTTCATGCATAAAATGAATCTTTAGCCCAAAGGACAGTTCAGATACAGGATACCGTCACGAACTGTTTTTTCAATCAGCAGACAGTATGATTTGACAATCTCTTTTATCGCTGAGTCAGGAGTATCATCGGATTCTGCATTTTTTAATTTTTTGTAACTTCTGAGTAACTTCAAAAGTTACTTTATGACAAAACGCCGTAACACGGCGCGGGTTGCTGTTCAGCACCTTTTTCCAAAGACCATACCTGCAAGACAGATGCACAGGCCCCAGGCTATTTGCCCGTGACGCAATCTTATTCGGGAGCTTCTTGCCCTGTGCGGA
>NZ_VLLC01000025.1 GCF_007830435.1 Desulfobotulus alkaliphilus
TCATGGCTGAGTCTTCATTCAACTGCAGTGTGTATCAGGGGTTCAATTTTCAGAAAGACGGTCAGGAGCTTGTGGGGCATCTGGTATCCCTCACCATCGGCGATGAGGAAATGACAGCGGATATGGATGTAACGGATCCCACATCGGCGAATATGTCCGAATATGTCAAGGTGGTTGGGGTTATTTCCAAGATTTACTGGAATGGCGGCTATGCGGACCCCATCCAGCTTGCCTTTCAGGTGAGTACGGCGGTGAAAAACAAGGTGGCCATGCTCCAGCACCAGAGCCTTTCCAATACGGAAGTGGTGATGAAGTTCAATATTTATGACTATGACCCCGATGCCAAAATGTATTATCTCTGCTTTCATTCCGACGATACGGATCTGAAGGGTCTTATCATGAAGTCCGGCGGGGATCTTGCCATCAACATCGACATGGATCAGTCCATGGAAGTGGTAAGCCCCAAGAACTATACCATGAGCCTTGGTGTCATGCCCCAGCCCGAGAGTCAGGACATTCACCTTGCCGTATCCAATACGGATAAGTTTGTAAAAAAATGGGGCGTTACCGTGGGCTGATAAAGGCTC
Source organism: Desulfobotulus alkaliphilus (assembly GCF_007830435.1). Taxonomy (GTDB): domain Bacteria; phylum Desulfobacterota; class Desulfobacteria; order Desulfobacterales; family ASO4-4; genus Desulfobotulus; species Desulfobotulus alkaliphilus. Next base: position 588 of record NZ_VLLC01000025.1, read on the forward strand.
TGATGAATGCTGCTGTTTTCAGATTTTTTGCTCCTCTGTTTTTATAAGGCATCATGGAATGGATGTATGGATGTATTCAAAAATATACATGTGCAGGTGCATGGGGCCTGTACCTGCACTTATCAATCAGAACCTTGAAGAGGAAGCCTGCTGCCGGTATGGGGGGCATTCAGGAGGATAGTATGGGAACAGGATTCAAGAATTATTCAAATTATCAACTTATTAGAAGTCTTGGGGTGAGCGCCCATCCAGTACAGATTATTCAGAGAACCAGCCAAAAAAATCCACAGAAAAAAGATGTGTGGTTTTTAAAGGAGCTGGAAAGTGCCCAGGAGGCCCAGATTGAGTGCATGACAGGCGAGATTTACCGTTATCTTCTGGGGCCTTATCAGCCAAAAATAAGGGTGCGGGATGCCAATACCGTGGTTTCTGCTTCGGTTAATTTTCTGTCTTTCCGGGAGCTTTTGGAAAAGGAGGGAAATAAAAATAACAACTTTATTTATGACAAATATAAAAAAGCTTTCCAGGAAAATCTGGACAGTTTCATGATGGTGATGATCTCTTCCATCTTTTTTGAAGAAAATGATCTCTCGGATAACAACTACGGGCTGGTGGTGCTTTCGGGGGATGGAAATGCCAGAGAATTTGGCGGTTTTGTTAAAATTGACCATGGCCAGTCCTTTAACAGCCTGAGGATCAGCGAGGCTTCGAGAAATGCTGGTGTTTTCGATGTGAAAAAAAAGATGCTGGGTCATGCCAATATCAAGTATTTTCCCCCTGTATCCCCAAGGCCCGCAAGGGACAGGCGGGTTAAAAGTGACCGCTGCACCATGGGCCTGATGTCCAACAGGAAATATCTCCTTTCCCATGCATTTTTGAATACAATTGTTACGGATTTTCTGGATGGTCGCATTACTAAGGATTATATTCAGAACCTCCAGTATCAGCCCAGTGCATGTCCTTTTTATGATTCACGGCTTCTCAGTCTTTTTGATTACGCCAAAGATCCCGGCCCCTATCTTTTAATGGAATACTTTAAGTATCTTGCCATCGCGCGGCTGATCTTTACCTCCCTTTCTGCTTTGTATCACATTGCAAAAAATGCCAGCGATATAGAAAAGGTTCCCAGAGTATGGGTGGATGTTCAGAAAAAACTGATTGAAAGCCGGGAGCATCTTGTCAGCGAGATGAAAAAGGATCCGGATTTTCTTCTTTTTTGTCATAGTCAGGAAAATCATATTAAAAATCTTATCAATAAGTCCTGGGGGGAAATGGTTCAGGGGTCTGAGCGTTACGCAGGTTTTGCAGGCAATGCCTTTGATGCGGGAACCATGAATGAATTTTCTGGTCCCGGAGGTGAATATGATAAGGATTCCTTTATTAAACAGACGGAAGAATATCTGGGATCACTGCAGAAGTTTATAGAAGATTACCCGTGGAGTACGGGGTGGGGTGGCGGTAAAAGTGTGGTTCTTGGCGGAAGAAATAAAAAGGTGCCCGGCCATGTGGCACAGATGGTTGAGGTGCTGGATCTTTACAGAAAATGCGGTCTGGTCAGGCTGATCCGCAGTGCAGGGGATATGGTGGACATGATAGAAAAGGCAAATGCCTCCACAAGTTCTACCCGTAAAAAATCCACAACAGAGGCCTATCAGGCACTCCATACCACGGTTCAGGCCTATGCCATGAACCTGAAATCTTCGGGTCTGAGCAGGGCAGCCATTGTTCGCATTCATCCCGGACTGGGGGCTTTTCTGTAGTTTTTGTCTGATTTGTGTTGTTGTAATAATTACAAAATGTTTTTGATATTTAGGGAGGTCATCATGTCTGAATATCTGAATTTTGTTGTAGGCTGGTTTAAAAATCATGGGAAGGCAGCAAAAAAGGAAAAGGAATGGGAAGAAATAGATATCGAGGGGAAGAAATTCTATCTGGCTGATCGGGTTCAGGAAGATATTGGTACAAGAGCAGAAGGTACCGTTGCATACCGGATTATATATGGGTATCACATTGATTCGCAAAAGATGGCATGCCGGATGTGGTACTATTCAGGCAGTGAGGCCAACTGGCGGGCTTTCACGGGATTCAGAAGTCGTGGAGCATGGGCAAAAGGGGCTGAAGGTTTTGGGGATAACAAAAAAAAAGAGCATACTAAAATTGGGTATGTCAATGAATGCTTTGTTACTTCAGAAATGCATACAAAACTCGAAACTTTCTGGGAAAAAAATAAATGCAGCAGAATCGTTCCCCATACATTCCCGTGGACAGGTAAGCCAAAAGCAGGATCCAGCGATCATGCAGCTTATAGCTATATGGTCATGGAAAAAAATCATTTTCCAGAACTAATGAAAGAATACGATACAAAAAGAAATTTTGAACCTGCTAATTTTCCGGCCAATGTGGAACATTGTTCCATCGAAAGAAGCGAAAAAATTGGCTCTGTTCTGGTTCAGGAAGTATATGGAAAACAGCCTGCTAAAATAAATCTAACCAAGGTAAAACATGGAGAAGTGGCAGGACCTATCTCAAAACATGGGCAGATTTTTAAACATGACACTAATTTAAATGCCTGGATCGTAGGCTGTCTCAGTTATTTTCAAAGGGAAGAAAAGAAATATCATCCTGTACTTAAAATGGATTACAGAATCAGATCATATTTAATGAAAGGTAATGCAGGCCCGAAATCTTCGTCTGATCTGATTGTGGAAATAGCTTCTACCTTAAATCCCAGAGAGCATATGTATATGGATTATAGTGGAACAGTTAAAAAGCTGAATACACCGGTCTGCTGGGTCCGGGATGTCTATTATGTCTCAGCCGGGATGACTTCCTTTGGAACGAGAAAGGATATTCCTGTCAATCTGTCTTTTTTAGTTCAGAAACCCTGTGATTATCCAGGACAGGTAAGTGATGATTATAATCAAATGACTGGTGTTGAAACAGATTCTGTTAATAGGGATCTTGGTGGAGGTAAATATGTCATTTTGTCTTTGCTCAATGAGGCCACTTCACCCTTGATTAAAACCTATAAGGATCAGATGGGTTATCCAAGGTTCAGGGAAAAATACCATAAGGCAAAGTCTCCTATAAATCAGGCAGCCATGAAGCTGCCAGCTCCAGGAGAAATGGATTATCCGGATTATCTGAAGATACTTATTTTTCAGGGTATCAGAGAATATATGGCCATTCAGATGAAGGAAGTGAAGTCTTACTCAGACAGTGGTTCCCACGGTTCTTCGGGTATAAAAAGGGCAAGAGCCCTGTCTGTCTGCGTTGAGCAGGCAAGTTCAGAAGTTGAAATCAATCAAATCATGTACAGATGTTTCAAGGAAAACAAGGTTGGAGATTTTTCCGGTGGATGGTTCAGTGGAATCAATACCCACCCGACCTCCCTTTTTACCTGTGTATGCAGGTCTCTTTTGGCAAATGCGGAATCACCTGTCGGTTCGGTCATAAAAGAAATGAAGTGGAGTGAAAAGAGTGCGGAAAAATGCATTAACCGTATGATCCAGTTTATCTATGCAAGGGGGCCTGCTTCGGATAAAGTTTCTAAAAGTTTGCATATTACAAATGAATCAGAAAGCCTTCTGAAGGCCCTGAAGGGTGAAAAGATTTCCGCCTGACCTGTTTCCATGAAATGCTGAAAATCCATGATTTCAGAGGGCTTTTTGGAAAAAGGAGCCGTCTTATGCCTCTTTTGGGCAATAAAATAAAACATGGATACTATGTGTGGAGGCCCGTGCGAATACGGCATGGCAGCCATGGCATCATGTCAGATGGTGGCTGCTTCCTTGGTCCGGTTAAGATACTGGCCGGACTCTTCCTTCCGGCCTCATCTGTTTATTTGATGGAACCCAGCCCTAATCCGCCTCCCTTGTTTTCAGGAAAACCACATCCGGCCACTGTTCCTCCACAAATCCCAGCTGCCATTCCGTTGTGGTGAGGAAGGTGAGGTGGCCTTCGGCATCCCGTGCAAGGTTGTGGCTGTGTTTTTTTTCAAATTCCGCAAATTTTTTGGGATCTTCGCAGCGTATCCAGCGGGCCACGCCAAAGTTGACGTTTTCATAGATGGCATCCACGCTGTATTCCGCTTTCAGTCTGTGCATGGTCACGTCAAACTGCAGGGAGCCTACGGCCCCGAGAATGTAATCCGGGGCATTGACGGGCCGGAAGAACTGAACGGCCCCTTCTTCGGCCAGCTGGGTAAGGCCCTTTTGCAGCTGTTTCAGTTTTAAGGGGTTTTTCAGGATGACCCTGCGGAAAATTTCCGGGGCAAAGTTGGGAATGCCCGTGAATTTCAGAGGCTCCTTGGCAGAAAAGGTATCCCCGATTTTAACGGTGCCGTGGTTGTGCACACCAATGATGTCTCCGGGCCAGGCTTCGTCCACATGGCTTCTGTCCTGGGCCATGAAGATGGTGGCATTGCTGATGGTGATTTCCTTGCCAAGGCGGTGGTGCATGACCTTCATGCCGCGGGTGAATTTTCCGGAGCAGATGCGAACAAAGGCAATGCGGTCCCTGTGGGCCGGGTCCATGTTGGCCTGAATTTTAAAGGCAAAGCCTGAAAAACTTTCTTCTTCAGGAGAGACCATGCGAGTGGTGGTGGCTCTGGGAGAAGGGGCCGGAGCCATCTCCACAAAGGCGTCCAGCAGTTCGCGCACACCGAAGTTGTTGATGGCGGAACCAAAGAAAACCGGTGTCTGGGAGCCGGAAAGATAGTGGCGCATCTCAAGGGGGCTGGCAGCACCTTCCAGCAGCTCAATGTCTTCCCGCAGCTCATCGGCCTGGGAGCCTAGAAGCGTATCCAGCACGGGGTCGCTGAGATCTTTAACGGTGATGACATCTTTGGGTTTGCTGTCTTCGCCCGGATTAAAAAGGGAAATTTCTTTCTTATAAAGATTGTACACACCTTTAAAGCGTTTGCCCATGCCGATGGGCCAGGACATGGGCACGCACTCGATCTGCAGCTTCTCTTCAATATCCGAGAGGATATCCAGAGGACTCATGCCTTCCCTGTCCAGCTTGTTGATGAAGGTGATGATGGGGGTGTTGCGCATGCGGCAGACGGCCATGAGTTTTTCCGTCTGGGTTTCAACACCCCTTGCGGAATCAATGACCATAAGGGCGGAGTCTACGGCGGTGAGTACCCGGTAGGTATCTTCGGAAAAGTCCTGATGACCGGGGGTATCCAGCAGGTTGACTTCATAATCCCTGTAATTGAACTTCATGACAGAGGTGGTGACGGAAATGCCGCGTTCCTGTTCTATGGCCATCCAGTCTGAGGTGGCATGGCGCTGGGCCTTTTTGGCTTTCACGGCACCCGCCGTCTGTATGGCACCGCCAAAGAGCAGGAGTTTTTCCGTTAAAGTGGTTTTACCGGCATCGGGGTGGCTGATGATGCCGAAGGTGCGGCGCATGGCCACTTCCTGGGCGATTTTGCTGTTGGGTCGGGTCATGGTTTTATTCCTGTGGGGTTTGGGCCGCAGGGATAAGGGGCGGCACAGAGGGTTCCGGAATGCTGTGCTGGCTGACGGCAACGCCGGAAAGAACCAGGGCGGCACAGAAATACTGGGGCATGGTAAACTGTTCGCCCAGAATCAGCCAGCCGAAAAAAACGGTGAATACGGGTATGAGGTTGACATAGGCCGATGCCTGGGATGCGGGAATACGGCTGACCCCGTAATTATAGAGCCCGTAGGCCCCTAAGGTGATGCAGACACCCAGGTAAAAAACGGAGAGGGCCGGAACGGGGATAAAGGTCTGGGGCAGCGGGGTTCCCGGAAAAAAGAGTACGGGAAAAAAGAAAATGCTGCCGCAGAAAGCCTGGAAACCGGTCAGCAGAAAAACCGGGTAACGTTCTGAAAGCCGTTTTAAAAGCAGGGTATAGGCCGCCGCACAGACCATGGCCAGAAACTCAAAGGTATTTCCCAGAAGGGGATTGGGTGCATTTTCGGACACGGTTCCTGTAAGGGAAAGGCCCACCGCACCGGACATGGCCAGGGCAAAGCCGCAGAAGGTGCGGGTACTCACCCTTTCATTCAGGGTCAGCATGGCGCCGATGGCCACCAGAAGGGGCAGTACCGCCGTGATCATGCTGGCCTGGGAGGCTGTGGTCAGGGTAAGGGCTTTGGCCTCGAAAATGAAGTAGAGGCAGGGTTCGCAGAGAACCATGATGCCAAGGAGTTTCCAGTCTCCCTTCCGGTAACGGACCTGCGGCAGCAGCCGAAAGAAAAAGGGCAGAAAACAGAGGCTGGCAATGGCCATACGGGCAAAAATCACCACCATGGGATCATAGGCCGTAAAGGCCAGTTTCAGGGCGATGAAGCTTGTGGCCCATAGCAGCATGGCAGTGACAAGGGCAAAATAGGGAAACATGGCGACCACGGCTTTTCCTTTCAGCCAGCCTCAGGTGTCTGCTGCCCTGTGCGGGTAGCAGTCCCATCCAGCAAGAAAGCCGGAGCCGCATAAAGAATCTTTCCGCGGTTCCGGCCTGTCATTCTTTTCGGAGCTGCTTTTAGCATATCCTTTCAAGAAAGAAAAACATTTTGATGGAAGCATCCGGGGCTGATCTACTGCCGAGTCAGTCTTCTGTATTTCATGCGTTTTGGAATCAGGGCATCGGCTCCTAAGCGGCGTTTTTTGTCTTCTTCGTATTCCGTAAAGTTGCCGTCAAAGAAGACCACTTCCGCATCTCCCTCAAAGGAGAGGATGTGGGTGCAGGTTCTGTCCAGAAACCAGCGGTCATGGCTGATGATGAGGGCACAGCCTGCAAAATTGGCAAGGCCTTCTTCCAAAGCCCGGATGGTGTTCACGTCCAGATCGTTGGTGGGTTCGTCAAGGAGCAGGACGTTGGCTTCGGATTTAAGCATCTGGGCCAGATGCACCCGGTTACGCTCCCCACCGGAAAGGACTTCCACCTTTTTCTGCTGATCTGCCCCTGAGAAGTTGAAGCGGGCCACATAGGCACGGGAATTGACCTCCCGGCCACCCACCATAACGATATCCTGCCCTCCGGAAATAACTTCCCAGATACTTTTGCCGGATTCAAGGGAACCCCTGTGCTGGTCCGCATAGCCCAGCTTCACGGTTTCACCGACCCGGATTTCTCCTTTATCCGGAGCTTCTTCCCCTGCAATCATGCGGAAAAGGGTGGTTTTACCTGCACCGTTGGGACCGATGATGCCCACAATGCTGCCGGGCTGCAGGCTGAAGTTCATATTCTCCACAAGGAGCTTATCTTCAAAGGCCTTGGTCACGCCATCGGTTTCAATGACAAGATTACCGAGGCGGGGACCGGGCGGAATGAAGATCTGCAGCTCCTTATCCAGCTGCTCGCTGGTGCGGCCCAGCATTTCCTCGTAGGCACTGATACGGGCCTTGGATTTGGCGTGGCGTCCCTTGGGACTCATGCGTATCCAGTCCAGCTCCCTTTCCAGGGTTTTCTGGCGCTGGGATTCCTGCTTTTCCTCATCCGCAAGGCGCTTTTGCTTCTGCTCCAGCCATGAGGAATAGTTGCCCTTCCAGGGAATGCCTTCGCCCCTGTCCAGTTCCAGAATCCATCCCGCCACATTGTCGAGGAAGTAGCGGTCATGGGTAACGGCAATGATGGTTCCCGCATACTGCTGCAGGTGCTGCTCCAGCCATGCCACGGATTCCGCATCCAGATGGTTGGTGGGTTCGTCCAGAAGGAGGATGTCGGGTTTCTGCAGAAGCAGCTTGCAAAGGGCCACCCTGCGGCGCTCGCCACCGGAGAGTATGGCCACCTTTGCATCCGGGGGGGGGCAGCGCAGGGCATCCATGGCCATTTCCAGCCGGGCGTCAATGTCCCAGCCGTCCATGCGGTCCAGCAGATCCTGCACCTCGCCCTGACGCTCAATCAGCTTGTTCATGGCGTCGTCATCCATGGGCTCTGCAAATTTTTCGTTGATGGCATTGTATTCCTTCATCAGGGCAGCCACCTTGCCAGCGCCTTCCTCCACCAGTTCCAGTACGGTACGGTTTTCGTCCAGAAGGGGTTCCTGGGGCAGATAGCCGATGGAATAACCGTCGGAAAGGATGGTTTCTCCGGCATATTCCTTGTCCACGCCGGCCATGATGCGCAAAAGGGTACTTTTACCGGAGCCGTTGAGGCCCAGTACGCCGATTTTGGCACCATAATAATAGGAAAGGGAAATATCCTTCAGTACGGTTTTGGTGCCGTGCCGTTTGCTTACCTGCATCATTGTGTAGATGACCTTTTTGGTATCCACGCTCATGGGTAATGCTCCTTTGTTCATGGGGGTTCATAAAAGGGAAGCGCACCGGGTGGGTGCGCTTTTTTTTTATATAAGGTCAGTGGGCCTTGAATTTTTTTCAGGCACCCATTTCAGTCCGTATCTAAAGGAAGATGAAGGGAATGGCAAGGCCTGCTTTTTCGGATAGCTTTTTTAATCCGGGAAGGGCGCACAGCCCCATGCATTCAGGGCAGTACTTTTACGGACAGAATTTTTACGGTTTCTTTGGGTACATTCTGATGTCCCCTTTTAAAGCCTGTGGGTACCCGCTCAATTTTGCTCAGCACATCCATGCCTTCCACCACCCGGCCGAACACGCAGTAGCCGAAGCCCTGGGCCGTGGAAGCCTTGTAGTTGAGAAAATCGTTGTCCACCGTATTGATGAAAAACTGACTGGTGGCAGAGTGCGGGGCATTGGTGCGGGCCATGGCAATGGTGCCTTTAAGGTTTTTCAGGCCATTGGCTGCCTCATTGGCAATGGGCTCCTTTGTGGCTTTCTGCTGCATGTTTTCCGTGAATCCGCCGCCCTGAACCATGAATCCGTGGATGACCCGGTGGAAGATGGTGTCGTCGTAAAAGCCTTCCGATGTGTAGGAAAGAAAGTTCTTTACGGTTTCAGGGGCTTTGTCCGGGTAGAGCTCAAGGGTCATGGCACCCATGCTGGTGCTTATTTCAACCATGATATTTGTTGTTTTTTCTTCTGTTTCTGCCATTGCGGGGCCTGCAAGCATAAGGCCCGTGCAGAGAAGGGAGATCAATAATTTCAGCATTTTTTATCCTTTCTTCTGTTTTTTTCCATTGTGCCTGATCTGACAGGCGCTGTTTTCCTCAGTAATCCCTTTTCCAGTAAAGGCCCATTTCTCCGCCTCTGGGACTGAGTCTGCTTTCAAGGGTGAGGCGCCGGCTCAGTTCCACATCCGCTGAAACCAGATCATCATCGGTTTTCAGATCCTTTTCCACCCGAAGATATACCCGTTCGTGGATATATTTGCCTGCCCGCAGGCGGATGTCCTCGTTATCGTCTCCGTCGGATACAATGTCAAGGTCATCGAGCTGCAGGATGTTTCTTGCGGTATCTATGGCTCCGGGACCGCCGTGTCCTGCAAGCTGCCGTGCGGCAAGGGCCAGCTGGGCGGCCTGAACCGGTGTGATGGTGGCAAGGGACCTGCCGAAAAGCATGTGGGCCAGCACCTCATCCTGGGGCAGTTCCGGGTTGGAGGAAAGGGAGAAATCCAGCTCCGGCGGGTGCCCCTCCACCCGGAGAATGGAGACGATTTCCCTTCCCTCCTGCCTTGCTTCAAAGGTGACAAAGGGGTTGGGCGGCTGGCTGCCGTCCAGCATGATATTGCCTTCCGTAAGGGTCAGGCGCTTTCCGAGGAAATCCATGCGGCCCCGGAGCAGGCGGATGTCTCCCCGGATGACAGGCGCCGAGCCCTGACCCTGAACGGCAATGCGGCCCCCCCATTCAGAATCCAGCCCCCGGCCCCGGACGAAAATACGTGAGGGAAAATGGAGATTGATGTCCAGTGCAAGGTCGGTGGTTTTTTCCGGTTCGGCCTGAACAGGCTCAGGCTCTCCTTTTCCGTTGATTTCAAGGACATTCAGATCGGCCACTTCCGGGCCGCCGGTGTCCCTTAGCTGAATCAGTACACGCTCAAAGCGGAGATTTCCCTTGACCTCCTGTTTCTGGGTATTGCCGCTGACGGTGCTGTTTCCCCTTGCCATAACTGCCATAATCAAAGGGTTGTCCACCACTTTGAATCGCTCAGCATCCACGGAAAACTGAAAGGGAAAGTGCTCTTCGGAAGAAATGAGCACCCTGCCGCTGCCCTGAAGCAGGCCGCTGGCCCCGTCGCTGGCCGAAAAGTTTTCCAGTTCTATCCTGTCTTCGCTGATTTTCAGTGCTGCAGCCAGATCCCGGATGAGTACACCCTGCTCCAGATGCTGATAGGCGATTTCCTGAAAAAGAATCGTCCCCGAAGGCCTGGGGGTGCCCACGCTGCCGTTGAGGCTGAGGTCCACAAGGGCACGTCCCGTAAGGGCCTGATCGTGAGGCATAAAGAGCAGACCCAGCCTTCCGAGGTCCAGACTTCCCGCAAGGGAGGCTTCCACGGGGTGGTTTTCGGAGATATCCAGATGAAAGGGGGCAAGGGAAAGGCCCATGGGCATGTGGCCATGTCCCTGCAGCAGGGGCTCGGAGGCATGCATTTCTCCGGCCCGGAGCCTGAGACTCAGATTTTTATCCCTGAGGGTGGCATCTGCATCCAGAGCCATGACAGGAAGATTGACTCCCCCATGGGGTACAAGGTTGCGGCCCTTTACTTCCGCCCGGATATGGGGATTTGCCGGATCTCCTTCCATGTGGATGGCAGCGTCCACTTCCCCTTCCATGAAAGGGGTAAGCAGGGGGACGGGCAAAGCGGTCAGATCCAGCTGCATGTTTATAGAATCCTCCTGCCATGCGGCCCGGGCCTTCAGCCTGCCCGAATCAAGGATAAGATCCAGAGATTCGAGGAAAAAGCCCTCTTCCTTCTGCTGCATCAGGACAGGGGATACAAGGCTGAACACATGGCTGTCCCAGCTTCCGCTGATGTCCTCCATGGTGAGGCTGCGGGTATTCTGCGCTTCTTCATAGAGGGCGGCCAGATTCAGCTCAAAGGGGGCCTGAATATGGCCTGTGCTTTGAAGATCCAGCGCAAGGCGTTCCGGAGAACCCGTGAACCCTGCCTCGGCGCTGTTTATCCTCAGATCCGTCACAGACAGATTCTCTACCCGGATGCTGGCATGCATCTCAGGTTTTTCAAAGAGATTCTGGATATTGCCCTCGGCACGAAGATTTTCCAGCGCAAGGGATGCTGTTTTCCATGGCTTCAGTTCCAGATGAAGGGATGCGTCCTGACGGCTTTCCTGTTCAAACATATGAACAATAAGCTGGCCCCTTCCTTCCATATCCATACCTGCGAGGGTACCGTAGGGCGATGCATCTTCAAGATCGGCCTTCAGCTCCCCGAGGATGACCTTTTTTTCAAAGTCAAAGGCGGCATCCCCTTTGATTTTACCACCGGGAACATGAAGAAGCAGTCCGGACAGGGAAACGGCCTTTTCATCCATGTGAAAAGCACTGCCGCCGGAAATCAGAAAGTCTTCAGGGCCTGCATTCAGGCGAAAGATGCCCGAAGGCATGCCGAAAAGATCTCTGGCCTTGAGGTCAATCCTGAAGGGCGCGGGGGTGCCTGTTATGGTCAGGTCCGGGCCTTCGAGGGCTGTTGTCAGGGAAAGATCATCAAAGCTGCCAAGGGTTTGGGCAAAAAGATCCAGACTGCCAGTGGCTTCCGGCAGCAGGGCGGAAGCATGGCGCAGGTGCATGTGGGCATCGGTTTCAAAACGGCCGTTTTCCGTAAATAAGGCCATCTGACCTTTGAGCCGGGCATTGGGCGTATCCAGCGTGAGGGATGGGATGTGTATGCCCATGCCGCCATCTTCGGGATTCAGATAATCCAGAAGCAGTTTGCCCTCAAGTTTTGCCCTGTCACCGGTGAGGGGGCCCAAGGGATGGGGCAGATCCCTGACATGTGCAAGCTCCGTCAGGATGTCAAAGTGCAGATACAGAGGATAAAAGCTTCCCGTCATACGGGTTTCAAGGGTGCCGCTGCCACAGGCCTCCCATGGCAGGTAGCGGGAAACCCAGGGGTGGAGCTCTCCCAGATGCAGACGGGCACGGATATCCGTTTCAAGGTTTTTTGTATTGATTTCGCCTTTGCCTTCAAGGCTCACATCCTCACCCTGAATGCTGAGGTCGTTTAAAAAAAGGTGGCCCGAAGAAAGGGCAAAGGCAAGGTCAAAGTCTGCTTCCAGCAGGTCCGGCAGGGGGGCGTAGGTATAGGAGAAGTTTTCCCCCCGGATCTTGCCCCTTGCCAGCAGATCAGGAAGCCCGGATTTTTTTTCTTCAATGGCAAGCTGGCCGTCCAGTTCCAGAAGGGAAAAGGAAAGACCCGTTACCTCAGGATCTTTCAGGGAAAGCCGTATCCGGGTTTCCGGTGCGGTAAAAGGACCTTTGGCACTTATATCCAATGAGATGTCCGTTCCGGGATTGAAGCCCAGCCAGTCTGCCAGTGCTTTTGTGTCTGTCAGACTCAAAAAAAGACGGCTGTCCATCTCCTTTGTTTCGGGAAGAAGGTTGCCTTCTCCTTCAAGGGCAAGCCGGCTGTTTTCCAGCAGGAGGTGGGATATGAGAATATGGCCGGTATCTGCTCTGGATATGCCGGCCTTGAAATGACCCGTGGGCAGAAGGCCCCTGAGGGGTTCCGGAAGCAGTTCGGGGTCCAGATCAAAGCCGCCGTCCAGTATCAGGGTGGGCAGGCTTTTCCAGCTCAGAGAGATTTCGCTTTTCAGCCCGTTGTTTTCTCCTGCCCGGATATCAAGGCTGCCCTTCCAGGCGTTTTCTTCCATGGATTCTCCCCCCAGCCGGAGATGCAGGGGAAGTTTTCTGTCAAGTCCCAGAAGCAGGGACAGCCTGCCATGGGGTTCATCAAGGCGGGAGTGGATGTTGAAAAGGCCTGTTTCCGGGAAAAAACCGGCTTCAAGGGCAAGGGAAGCTTCCGGTCCCCGGATCATGTCCAGATGGAGGCCCGTCTGCCAGAGTTCCCTGTCCGTGTGGAGAAAGGCCTGCAGGCGCATGTGCATATCCTCTCCGGCAAGGGATTCAGCGATAAAAATTTCTTCCAGCAGCAGCTCTTCCAGATGAATGGCCGGAAGATCCGGAGGAAAGGAAGCGGTTTTTTCTTCCTTGTCATGCTTTTCAGCGCTTTTTTTGTTTGTAAGGGGAAGGCGGTAAAGGCCAAGGTAGGATGCACGGAGTTTCTGGATATGGATGCGGCCGGACAGAAGTTCGCCCGGAGAAAGGCTGATTTCAGGATGGCGGACCTGAAGGAAAAGCCCCTCCCTGTCATGGAGGCTGAGGTTTTCCATATGCAGGTCAAAGGGGAGGGCACCGCCGAGGCCCTGTATGCGGACAGAGAGGCCTTGGGGATTTTCCAGCAGGCGGTTGATGCCACGCTCCAGCATACGCTGGCCGGGTTCCGTGCGCAAAAGAATCAGGCTGAAGGCGCAAAGGCCCACGGTCAGGGAGAGAAAAACCCAGAGGATGAGCATCAGGATTTTTCTTATTATGCTTTTTTCTGTTTTTTCAGAATCTTGATCTTTAGGGTCCATTAAAATGCCTGTCCTATGCTGATGTAGATCTGAAAGGAATCATCCCGCGCTCTCCGGTTCAGGGGAAAGGCCACATCCAGACGGAAAGGGGCAAAGTCCGTATAATAGCGCAGGCCCAGACCAGCTCCCCAGTAGAAATCGTCTTCCAGCTGCAGTTCCGAGGAGGTGAATACCTGCCCGCCGTCCAGAAAGGCCACAAGCCCGAAATTGTTTTCCATACGCCAGCGCAGCTCTCCCCCGGTTTCCACCATGCTGCGGCCCCCGACCACGGTTCCCTTTTCTTCAGGGCCTATGGACTTATAGCTGTAGCCCCGGATGGAGCCCCCGCCCCCGGCATAAAAACGTTCGTCCGCGGGCACACTGAGGTTGGATTCACCAAGGATGGAGCCAAGGGTGCCCCTCATGGAAAAAACAAGTTTTTCCTCTGCAATGAGGGGGAAGTGTACGGACATGCCCGTGGAAAGCTTGAGAAACCAGACATCCGTATCCAGGGTATCCCTGAGGGGCTCGATGCGCCAGAACATACGCATACCCTTGGTGGGATTGAGGATACTGTTGCGCTGGTCCCGGATCAGTTCCTGGGGAAAGGATATAAGACCGAAGGTTTTGGTTTCTTTCTGCTGGGTGGTGCGGCTGAGGCGGTACTGCACGCCCGTGGATGCGGACCAGAGGGGACAGAGCTGACGGAAAATCCTTGCGCCAAAGGCCCCTTCCTCACTTTTATAGGCCTGGGATTCTTCTTCCCCCACCCAGCCGGAAAGGCGCAGGGACTGGCGTTTATCCATGAAATCGGGAATCCGGTATTCTGTCCGGGACTCTTTTTTTCTTTCCGCAAGGGTAAAGCTCTGGTTCAGGCGTTCTCCCATGCCCCTGAGGTTGCGGTGTTCCCAGTCCACCTTCACACCGGATCCCGTGTCCGGTTCATGGAAGACCCCGGCTTTGATGGTTCGGGGGCTGCGTTCAATGAGGCTGACATGGACAGGCAGGAAGAGGTCCCCGTCGGGCAGGGGCGGGTGGTGGATATCCACCATGGCAAAAAGGCCGTCCTGCATGAGCTGGCTGCGGAAGCGGTTGAGGTGGGATGCCCTGAACAGTTCTCCCTTGCGCCATGGGACACGGTTTTCCACATAAAGGGGTTTGACCCGTTTTGTTCCTTCCACGGAAAGATCGCCGAAAAGGGAAATGGGCTCCGATTTGTAAGTATAATGCAGATGAACGCTGTGATCGCTGTGTCTGACCACGGGGGTTTTTAAGGTCACTTCCGGTGTTGCCGTTCCCCTTTCCCTGAAAAAATTTTTTAAGAGATCAACTCCCTTAAGAATCTCAGGAGCCCTTGCCCTGGTCCCGGGTACAAGGTTCAGATCCTTTGCTTTGGGAAGGTGCTGTACCGAAGGCTCTGTATCTTCTGAAGTTATCAGGATTTCATGGATAAGGTAGGCAGGCCCTGTTTTTACGTGGAAAATGACCTCAGGGATCTCCCCTCCTGTCTTCATTTCTGCAGAAATGTCGCTTTTGTAGAATCCTTCGGAGCGCAGGGCACGGGTCATGGGGGCAATGTCATTGGCCGCACGCCTTCTCAGCATTTCCGGTGTGGCAACGGGCCGGTCTTTCAGGGCATGGGTTTCGGAAACAGCCAGCAGAAGGTTTTTGATCTCAGGAGCCACTTCCCCCTCTATCCTCACCCTGTAGGCGTCCTGGGACAGAAAGGGGAGCAGTCTGGCTTCGGCTGAAGAAACAAGGCAGATCAGCAGAAGAACCGTTAAAAGTTTAAGGGAAATATTTAAAAAAAGCATGGCATGTTCCGGGTCCTGGGCTTTTACTGATGATCTCATATTTGTAATTATTCAGCACGGTTTATTCCGAACGGTCAATGCTGTAGTTGCAGCAGCTTTGTACTGTTGCAAGGCTCCGTGGCTATTTGCAAGTGACATTGCAATCGTTTCGGATCAGAGCTTTGCAGGCCTGTGCGAAAGAAGCGGCAAACTGTCTGAGCCGCCACAAAGGCAGCGTGCTTAAGCCTGCCATGGTAATCAAAAAGCTTATCCTGCCTGTGGCGGGGAGTTTTTGCCGCTTCCGCACAGGACAAGAAGCTCCCGAATAAGATTGCGTCACGGGCAAATAGCCTGGAGCCTGTGCATCTGTCTTGCAGCTATGGTACTTGGAAAACTGTGCTGAACAGTTACTCCTATTTAAAGGGTATAGGCATCGGTGACCGGTTCCCTCATAATGGCACTGACAGCAGCCATGGCACTTCTGGATGCTTCGGGAAAGACTTCTCCAAGATTGCCCACATGGCGAAGGTTTTCCGAGGTGCGCAGCAGGAGGCGGACCAGGTCGCCTTCGGCAAGGGGGCTGTTTTTATGCACCTCTTCCCAGGGCATGCCCGATGCCCAGTGATAAACGGTCACAGCAGGGGTCAGGTAGAGGGGGAAAACGGGAAATCCTCTGGCAACCATATCTTTGGCAAAGGGCTGCAGGTTTTTTCTCAGGTGCAAAAAGGCCTTGAGGAGTTTTTCGTCAATGAGATCCGAAGGAATTTCCTGATCATCGGCTTCCCTTTCATTGACAAAGGACGCCATGAGTCCGGCCATGACGGCAGGATTGTTTTCCGAAAAAAGCCTGAGCCGGAACCCCTCTGCCACCAGAACGGGCTGGTCAATACGCAGCTGGGATGCCCACATGCCGTCTTCACTGAGACGGTCGTCTGCATTGACAAAGTTTTTGTCCTTTAAAAAATTCAGATGACGGATGAAGTCGGCAAAGAGCAGCTCTGCGGCACCTTTGCTGGCTTTTTTTGAGCCTTTTCCTGTGAGCCTGCTGGCAATGCGGAAGGCCGCAAAGCTGCGGTCCATGATATCCCGGACCATACCGGGTGTGTGGGAGAGCAGCAGGTTCAGGGCCATGGAAAAATCAATGCGGATCTGGCTTTCCACCTCCGAGGGAGGGGCATTGATCATTTTTCCGAAGTGGCGGAGATCCATGAATTTGCCGGGAAGGGCCACGGCAAAGCCGATGCGGTCTTTACCCCGGCGGCCTGCACGGCCTGTCATCTGGTGAAATTCCGTGGATGAAAGGGGCAGGAACTCGGTGCCGTTAAAGCGGTCGGAGTTGGCAACCAGTACGGTTCTGGCCGGGAAATTCACCCCCGCTGCCACGGTGGATGTGGCAAAGACTGCGTCCAGAAGCCCTTCGGACATGAGGGTTTCCACCACCATTTTCCAGGCAGGCAGATGACCGGAATGGTGGGCGGCAACGGCCCTTTTTTCTATGTGCATGCGCTGGGGATGCCGGGCCGCATGGGGCCAGTAGCGGGTCAGTTCATCCATGCGGCTGCGAAGGACTTCGGCCCTTTCCGGATCCGCAAGAAGCCCTGCCTCATCACAGAGGGTAATGGCGGCATCGCAGTCGGATCGTGATTTCAGGAAAAAAATGGCTGGCAGCAGGTTGTAATGGCGCAGCACCGCCAGAATATCGGCCATATTCGGCAGACGGCGGGGAGGAGCCAGCAGGGGCGGGCGGTCTGCGGAAAGGTACTGGATGACCTTTTTATGGAGGCCTTTTTTGCTGCCGGGCCGTTTTTCATCGTGCTCCATGAGAAAGGGGAAGAGGGTGCCCGCCGGATGAAAAAACAGGGGCTGAAGGGGAACCATTCTCCTTTTGGCCCGGATGATGGTGCAGGCCTGCTGACGGATGGATTCCAGCCATGCGGCAATCTCATCGGCATTGCCGATGGTGGCGGAAAGCATGAGCAACGGTACCCTGGGTGGCATATAAATGATGGTTTCTTCCCACACCACACCCCTGTCCGGGTCGCCCAGATAGTGGACTTCATCCAGAATCACCAGATCACAGCGGATGTCCTCACAGGTATGCATGGCATCATAGAGCTGGTTTCTTAAAATTTCCGTTGTGCCGATGATGATGGGGGCATCGGGGTTTTCCTTGCGGTCTCCCGTAAGAATACCCACATTGAATTCACCGAATTTCCGGCTGAAGGCCGTATGGATGGCATTGGTCAGGGCTTTGAGGGGAGAGGCGTACCAGGCCCTTTTGCCTTCTTTGAAGATCTTTTCTATGGCCTGTTCCGCTATGTAGGTTTTCCCTGAGCCGGTGGGGGCCATGACAAGGCAGTCGCCCTTGCCTACGGCTTCTATGGCTTTTTCCTGAAAAGGATCGGCTTTAAAGGGTCTGGCTTCGGGGACACCGATTTTTGCAAAAACGGGCTTTAATCTGGGGTCCGCTCCGGGTTTCATGCGGCGGCCTTCGGGTTTGCGGTCAGGGCCTCTTCTGTTGCGGAACCGGGGTTTGTTGCCCGTTCTGCCGGGTACTTTATGGGATGGATTCATCGGGTATCACATTCGTTGGGCCGGAGCCGGGAAAGGGGTAAAAAAGAAGGTCGTTTATATTCGTATTTATCATTTTGATTACTACCCTGACTCAGCCACAGCTTGTTGGTCAGGTTGTTGCCAGGCCTATGGTGTGGGCTTTTAACACGGGCAGGCGCAAGGCCTGCCCTTAACGCTTGGTTTTTACGACCCTGTTTTGTGTAGGGGCACCCTTTACGGGTGCCCGCTAACAAGCGTAAAATCTGGTCATATTGTAACTGTTCAGCACCGTTTTTCATATCATACCTGCAAGACAGATGCACAGGCTCCAGGCTATTTGCCCGTGACGCAATCTTATTCGGGAGCTTCTTGCCCTGTGCGGAAGCGGCAAAAACTCCCCGCCACAGGCAGGATAAGTTTTTTGATTACCATGGCAGGCCTTGGTACGCTGCCTTTGTGGCGGCTCAGACAGTTTGCCGCTTCTTTCGCACAGGCCTGCAAAGCTCTGATCCGAAACGATTGCAATGTCACTTTCAAATAGCCTCGCAGCCTTGCAACAGTACGAAGTTGCTGCAATGACAGCATTGGCAGTTCGAAATAAAGTGTGCTGAATAATTACATCAGATTTATCATTGAGAAGAAGTTGCAAACATCGAAAAAGCATCAAAAAAACATTAGGGCTGTATACCATTGCCTGCTGTGCCGGGCAAGGGAATTGAAAAAAGGATGCCATGGTTCAGGCTGCCACAGGTCTGGAAAAGTGGACGAATTCCTTGCCCCTTTCTCCGCTCTCGGGTTAGACTGCCATGTAACCTTTTCATTTTTGCTGTTTCCTTGTTTTCGTGCCCCTGTGGAGCCGGGCCGCAGCAGTATATGTCCGGCAAGTTTATGCACCATATCCCTTGCCCGTATGAAGGAGGCTTTTTTATGAAAAGATGGCGGGTGCTGTTCATCCTGTTTCCCGTATTTTTTTTCTGGTCGCCGGTCTGGGCTGCCGGAGCATTTTCTAATGCCCAGCTCAGACCGGAACCTGTGCCGGAGGAGGCCCTTTCCCTGAAGGAAATGCTGGTGATTGCCAGAAAAGGCAGCCCTGACATGGAAGCGGCCAGGGCAAGGATTCTTGAAGCCGAAGCCCTTTTCCGGGAAGCCGGTTCAGGGCTGTGGCCGGTTTTTGGGGTTTCCCTTGCATGGACTAAAGGAGATGCACCCAGCTCCTATCTTTTTAAAACCATTGACCAGCGTCGTCTGCCCCAGAATGTCAATTTTAATGATCCCGGATCCTTTAATAATGCGGAGGCTGCCCTCTGGGGCCGCATGCAGCTTTATGACGGGGGCAGGACAGGGATTTTCAGGCAGATGGCGGATATGGGAAGAAAGGAGGCGGTCCTTGGCCTTGAGCACAGGGCCAGCCATCTGGGCGCTGCTGTGGTTCAGGCTTTTTTTCAGGTCAAGGCAGCAGAAGATTATCTCGGCATTGTCGAAGAGTCCATCGCAGCGGTTTCCCGTCAGCTGGAAGTGATGGAGGTGCAGTACAGGGGCGGCGGCGTTTTAAAATCCGATCTGCTTTCCCTTGAAGTCCGCCTTGCAGAGGTCATGGAAGAAAAGGTCAGCAGTGAAAGCCGGCTGAAAATCGCCTCTTCCGCCCTTTCCGCATTGCTGGGATTCTGTCCGGGAAAGGGCATCCGGCCCGGCAAGGCGGACCTTGTGCTGCCGGACATGCCCCTTGAAGGAAATGCGGCCATGGCCCTTGCCCTTGAGAACAGGGCGGATCTTAAAGCCATGAAGCTTTCCGTTCAGCGTTCAGGGAAGGCTGTGGATGCCGAGGGCAGGCGAATGCTGCCGGGACTCACCCTTCAGGGCCGTTACTGGCATCATGATCCGGATGCTGCCTTTGATAAGAACAGGGAAAACTGGGAGCTGTCCCTCAAGGCAAGCTGGGAAATATTTGACGGTTTTTCGAGGAAGGCCGGTAAGGAAGCCGCCCTTGCCCGCAAAGCAGGGGAAGAGGCAAGGGCGAGGGGGCTGATTCTCGAAGTGCGTCAGGATGTGGAAGAAGGGCTTTCTGCCGTCAGCGGAGCCAAAGCCCGCTATCGGGTGGCCCGGAGGGCCGTTGCCCTTGCCGGAGAATCTCTGGATCTGGTGCGCAGGCAGTACGAGGGGGGGGCTGTGGATGTGACCCGCTATCTTCAGGCGGAGCTGGATTATAACCGGGCAAGGGTAAGAAAAACAGCGGCCTTTTATGATCAGGAACGGGCAAGGGCGGAGCTGGCCCGGGCCCTTGGACTTCTTTCCGGGGAGGTGTGAGACATGGGGAATCAAGGACAGCTTTTTTCAGATGCGGAAATCTTTTCCGGGAAAAAATATTTCAGGCTCCGGCCAGCAGGGCGTTTTTTTTCAGGACTTTCAGTCCTTGTTTTTCTCCTTGCGGCCTGTGGCAGCGGTGACAAATCCCATGAGCGGGCAGGTCAGCCTTCCCCATGGCAGCCCGAAGCCACGGTGCTGGCCCTTGCCGGAGAGCGGCAGGAATGGCACGAGGCCGTGGGAACGGTGCGGCCCCGGACGGAATCCCGGATAGAAGCCCGAATTGCAGGGCAGGTGCAGGAAATCCGGGTGCGATCCGGAAGCCGGGTGGAAAAGGGGGATCTTCTCATTCTGCTGGATGACCGTCAGGTGCGGGCCCGCATGGAACAGGCCAGAGAAGCTCTGGGCGCTGCCCGGTCCGCACGCAATGAGGTGCTTCAGGCCATTGAAGGGGCCGAGGCTTCCCTTGAGGCTGCCCGTCTGGATTATGAGCGGGTTCAGGGATTTTTCAGTGAGGGTGCCGCAACCCGGCGACAGCTGGAGCAGGCCACGTCGGCCTTCCATCAGGCCCGGGCCGCAGCCCGTCAGGCCAGAGAAGGCCTTGCCGGAGCCGATGCCTCCATCCGTCAGGCGGAAGAGGTGCTGAGGGAGGCGGAAATCGCCCATGACTACACCCGTATCCGGGCACCGGAGTCCGGGGAGGTTTTAAAAAGGCTGGTGGAGCCCGGAGATATGGCGGTTCCGGGCAGGCCCCTGCTTCTTCTCCAGACCAGTGGCTTTCTGCGGCTGGAAGCCTACGTGCCGGAAGGTTTTTTTACCCGTGTGCGACCGGGGGAAAGCCTGAGTGTGCGCATACGCAGTCTGGATATGGTGCTGGCTGCTGAGGTGGAGGAGCTGGTTCCCTATGCGGACCCTGAAACAAGAACCTTTCTTGTGAAGGCTTCGCTGCCTGCAAGGGAGGGGCTTTACCCCGGTATGTTCGGTACCTTAAGGATTCCTTTGGGAAGCCGTCCTGCGGTCTGGCTGCCATGGGAAGCCATTCGCCGGGTCGGACAGCTGGATCTGGTGCAGGTGGCCGTGGAAGACCGCTGGGAGAAACGCTATGTGACCACGGGCGAAAGGATGGATGACGGCATGGTGGAAATCCTTTCAGGTCTGGACGGGGGTGAAAGGCTTGCCCTTCAGCGTCCGGTAAAGGAGGCATTATGACTTCTCCTTCGTCCTTTGCGGGAGGACCGCCTGCGGGCGTGCTCATGACACTGGTGCGCCAGTTTCTCTCCTCCAAACTCTCCCCCATTGTGATTGTGGCGGCCCTGTCTCTGGGAATTTTTTCCGTATGGCTGACACCCAAGGAGGAAGAGCCCCAGATTGTGGTGCCCCTTGCGGATATTTTTGTGGATGCCCCCGGTGCTTCGGCAAAGGAGGTGGAGCAGCTGGTGGCAACGCCGCTGGAACGGCTGCTCTGGCAGATTGACGGTGTGGAATATGTCTATTCCATGTCAGGTCAGGATGCGGCCGTGGTGACGGTGCGTTTTTACGTGGGAGAAGACAGGGAGGCTGCCCTGGTCAGGCTGCACAACAGGATCATGATGAATCAGGATCTGGTGCCGCCCATTGTCCGGGGCTGGCTGATCAAGCCCGTTGAGATCGATGACGTACCCATTGTGAACCTGACCCTGCACTCGGATATCTATGATGACCATGCCCTGCGGCGCATGGCAGAAGAAATGCTGGTACGGATTTCTGCGGTCAAGGATGTGTCCCGCACGGAGCTGGTGGGGGGCAGGAAACGGGAGGTGCGGGTCAGCCTTTCCGCCGAGCGCATGATGGGTTTTGGCGTGGATGTGGACAGGGTGCTGGCTGCCCTTGCCACTTCCGATGTGTCCGTGAGCGCAGGCCGGGTGAATCAGGCAAACCGCAGCTTCATGGTGGCCAGCGACGCCTTTCTCAAAAGCCTTGATGATGTGGCTTCTCTGGTGGTGGGCGTACACGGGGGCAGGCCTGTTTACCTTAAAGATGTGGCAGAGATAGAAGAAGGTCCGGAAGAAGCCCTTTCCTACACAAGGCTGAGTTTTGGTGCGGGCTATACCGGAGAGGAGCCTCTGGGAGAACCCCGCCATGCCGTGACCATCGGTGTGGCCAAAAAGCGGGGCACCAATGCCGTTACCGTCGCCGATGCCGTGGTGCAGAGGATGGCGGAGCTGGAAGCCGGGGTGCTTCCCCACGGGGTATCCCTTTCCGTGACCCGCAATTACGGGGAAACGGCCAGTGAAAAGGTATCCGGGCTTCTTCTTTCTCTGGGTTTTGCCGTCTGCTCCGTTGTCCTGCTTCTGGCCCTGACCCTTGGGTGGCGGGAAGCCCTTGTGGTGGCCGTGGCCGTACCTTTGAGTTTTTCCCTGGCCCTTTTTGTCAACTTCATTGCCGGTTACACCATCAACCGTGTGACCCTTTTTGCCCTGATTCTGTCTTTGGGGCTTGTGGTGGATGATCCCATCACCAATGTGGATAATATCCAGCGCAATATCCGTAAAGGGGAGCTGGACCCTCAGGACGCCACCCTTGTGGGGGTCAGGGAGGTCATCTCTCCCGTGCTCATGTCCACCGTGGCCATTATCCTCTGCTTTGTGCCCCTTTTTTTCATAACGGGCATGATGGGGCCCTACATGGCTCCCATGGCGGTGAATGTACCCCTTACGGTGATTTTTTCCACCCTCTGGGCCCTGACCATTGTACCCTGGCTGGCCTGGCTTCTCCTGCGTAAACGCTTTGGTATGCGCAGGGATGGAGAAAAAAAGGGGGATGCGGGTGTGCATCCCTTGATTGAAGCCCTTTACAGAAAGCTCATCAGCCCCTTTCTTGTTTCATCGGGATACAGGTGGGGTCTTTTCGGTGGCATTCTTCTGCTTTTTGCCCTCTGCCTTTCCCTTGTTTTTTTCCGTCAGGTTCCCTTGAAGCTCCTGCCCTTTGACAACAAGGCGGAGTTTCAGGTGATGCTGGATCTGCCCGAAGGAAGTCCCCTTGAGGCCACCGATGCCGTTGTGAGGGATTTTGAGCATTTTCTGCGATCTGTCCCTGAGGTGACGGAGGTGCTTTCCTTTACGGGTACGGCATCTCCCATGGACTTTAACGGCATGGTGAGAAAATATTACCTGCGTCAGGGGCCCCATCTGGCAGATATCCGCGTAAATCTGGTGCACAGGAGTGAAAGGGATCTGCAGAGCCACGGCCTTGTCCTGCGGCTGAGACCGGAGCTGGAGGCCCTTGCTGCCCGGCACGGGGTCTCCATGCAGGTGGTGGAGGTTCCACCCGGTCCTCCGGTACTGGCAACACTGGTGGCGGAAGTTTACGGAAAAGAGGATATGGCCTATGACGATCTGCTCCGGGCAGCCGCCCATGTGCGGGATATTATGAAAACGGAACCCTTTGTCACGGATGTGGATATCATGGCGGAAGCGGACCATGAACGCATTGCCTTTGTGGTGAACCGGGAAAAGGCGGCCCTGCACGGGGTTTCCGTGGAGGCGCTGCTGGGAGCCCTTGCCACGGCGGTGGGAGGCAGCGTGCCCGCCACCCTGCACAGGGAGGATGAACGCTTTGCCCTGCCCATCCGGGTGATTCTGCCCAGAGAAGCCAGAAGTTCCGTCAGCGGGCTGGGTGCCATTCCCCTTCGTACGGCCACCGGCGCCATGGTGCCTCTGGCGGAGCTGGTGGATGTGCAGCGCATCCCGGAACAGGGAAGCATCTACCATAAAAACCTCGAAAGGGTGGTTTATGTTGTGGGAGAGATGGCAGGAAAATCACCCGCCGAAGGGGTCATCGACCTCATGGGCCGCCTGAGGGATGATCCTGTGCCGGAAGGCATCCGCGTGCAGTGGGCCGGGGAAGGGGAGTGGAAGATTACCCTCAGGGTCTTTAGGGATATGGGTCTTGCCTTTGCCGGTGCCCTGCTGGGCATTTATCTTCTGCTGGTGATACAGTCCGGAAGCTTCGGGCTCCCCCTGCTGATCATGATGGCCATTCCCCTGACCCTGCTGGGTATTCTGCCGGGATTCTGGCTTTTGAATCTGGTGGCGGCTCCTTCCATCGGACCCTATCAGAATCCTGTCTTTTTCACGGCCACGTCCATGATCGGTATGATTGCCCTTGGAGGCATTGTGATCCGGAATTCTCTGGTACTGGTGGAGTTTATTCAGGAGGCCGTGGCAAAGGGGATGGTTCTTTCCGAGGCCATTCTCCAGAGCGGCGCCATCCGTTTGCGACCCATTGTGCTCACAGCCCTGACCACAGCCATCGGTGCGGCACCCATTACCCTGGATCCCGTGTTCTCCGGTCTGGCCTGGGCCTTGATTTTCGGGCTTTTTGCCTCCACCCTTTTCACGCTGATTGTGGTGCCCGTGACCTATTATGCCCTTTTCAGCAGATCGGGGCAGCAGGCCTGAGTGCTACAATGTTATTTTCCTTGTTTTTTCCCTCTGAGTCTGCCGGGCATGCAGGGCAGGGGAAAAGGCAACGGACTTTTCCGACCCCGATGCCTTTGAACGGGAAAGCATAAGGCCCGGACGGGGAATTTTACGGGGCTGCCCGTATGCAGAAAGGAATAATTTTAGTAACAGTTCAGTACGATTTTTCTTCGACAAATCGAAAGCTTACAATCAGGTGTATAGACAACCGAGCCATTTGTTCGTGACGCAATCCGGCACTCAAGCTGAAAAGCTCAAGCCCTTTACGGGAGCAAAAGTGCTTCAAGGATCTTGAGTGCCGGATTCGGGAGCTTCTTGTCCTGTGCGGAAGCGGCAAAAACTCCCCGCCACAGGCAGGATAAGCTTTTTGATTACCATGGCAGTCTTAAGCACGCTGCCTTTGTGACGGCTCAGACAGTTTGCCGCTTTTATAGCACTCCGGCACTCAAGCCTGAAAAAGCTTATTATTTTTATAGCTGGCTTTGAGTTTATGGCTTGAGTGCCGGAATCCGAAACGATTGCAATGTCACTCACAAACAGCACGATTGTCTTTTATTGGAACCAGGATTCTGAAATTAAAGAACTGTTTTTCAGGATAAAATGTACTGAATAATTAATAGTTTTATTGAAAAACCCCCTTTCCGGTCCATGTCCGGAAAGGGGGTTCATGGGGCATCTGTTTTCAGGTTGAAAAATCAGAATCTGTAGTTGACCGTGAGGTTGTATCCCCAGAGGTAACCCTTATTTTTTATATTCATTTTTGCATCTTTTTCCAGAAGAAGGTCAGATGCAACCTTGTTGAGGTGTTCGGATGTGCCATTGATGTCATCTCTGTAACCCCAGTCAAAGGTACGGATATGCTGGAATGCAAAGTCGATGGTCCAGTTTTCCGTGACTCTCGCAGAGGTGCCTACCGTCATGATATGGCGGTCATTGTCCGGCCAGATGTTGTCAAAGGTGTCGGCGGGAACGGGGGTGGGATCGTAAACATAGCCGGCAAGGAAGGTGAAATGCTCGTTAAAGATATATTCCATGGCTAGCTTGTACTGAATTTTATTGTTCCAGTCCCTTCTGTATCCCATATCCTTTGTTTCTTTGACGCCAGCAATCAGTTTTGCTTTTATCTGATCTACGGTAAGCCCTGGTATCTTCTTAGGGTCGTTGTCTGGTAAGGTATCGTTTTTAAATAAAATCATAGGAGCAATTTCATCCATGAAATCTGATGTCTCCTGGGGAATGGTGTGGATGGTAACGTATTCAGCCTGATGTTTTCCTATGCTCCAGTTGGCCCATACCATATCAAAGGACATGGCAAAACGTTCTGTGAAAGCATAGCGCATACCCGCCTGAACCGCTTCCGGATGGTCATAATCCATAGCAACCGTGCCTATGGTCTGGCCATTATGGATAAAATCTCCCCTAAAGTTTCCGGGTGTGCGGGAACGATAGGTGAGGCCGAGGCTGAGTCTGTCCGTGGGCTGATATTGAATCCCTGCGTTCCATGACCAGTTGATGCTGTCGTTCATTTCCATTTCAGAGGTAATCAACTTTCCGCCCTGTTCACTCTTGTCGATGTGTTGATAAATACCACTTGCATTTAGGACATCCTTGTTGACTTGAATACTCCCCGTTTTTTCCATTTCTCTCAGGATGCCAAGCTGAATGGGGTCATAAAGGCTGGTTTTCCCTCCGCCGGATTCGGAGCGGCCCATGCTGACGCCAAAACCAAGGGACAGACGGTCATTGACTCTATAGGATATGGCAGGGGTTACGGCTACCCGTGTATAATAGGACTCCCAGGCATTAAAGCCCGTGGGCCTGCGAAAGGGGTCTTTTTCCGTTTTCAGATGAAAACCATAGGGGGCATAGGCGGCTATGCCAAAGCTGATTCTTTCATTGACGGGCATGGCAAAGCCTATATGGGGGTTGATGATGGGATCTTTATTGGTTTTCCAGCTGGTATAACGAATTCCAAGATCATCATCCCATGTCCGGTCATTATTTTTTGAGTCAATAATTTTATAATCTCTGTAATAAGCCTGGGCATCATAAAGGGCTGTTCCCGCTGAAAGCGTGGGTGTCTTGATATTGCTGAGACCCGCAGGGTTATAGTAGACGGCAAAGGCGTCCGTTGTATGGGCAGATACCGCCTCACCAAGGGCTGCGTTCCTTGCACCGATGCCAAAGGGCTGGACCAGCCCTGCCTGAGCCGTGGCGGCCAGCATGAAGAGGCCTGCACATAAACAAAATACTTTTTTCATGGTTTTTCTCCCACCTTCTTTTCCCTTAAGTCCATAATACCCGTTCGGAAGTTGCCCGAAGGCTTTATTCTTTTTGTCTGCCTCCAGACACCGGATCCCCAATCCGGTCTTTGCTGATATCTTCCCACGG
The DNA here is from genome assembly GCF_007830435.1 of Desulfobotulus alkaliphilus. GTDB lineage: Bacteria > Desulfobacterota > Desulfobacteria > Desulfobacterales > ASO4-4 > Desulfobotulus > Desulfobotulus alkaliphilus. The sequence continues at coordinate 27,549 of NZ_VLLC01000025.1, forward strand.
AGTTTGATTGTAAAACCAGTGTTTGACTCTTAGTTTGAAAGTTGAACCGATGTTCATTGTATGGATTCTCTCTATATGGGCCTGTACGTCTTTGTCAACAGAGAAAATGCATTTTTTGTGTGAACCTTTGAAAATAATGCTTTTTGGGTTTGTATGGGTGGGCGCTGTAAAAGAAAGGGCCACAGGAGGGTAATTATGCAGCAGCTTTGTACTGTTGCAAGGCTCCGTGGCTATTTGCAAGTGACATTGCAATCGTTTCGGATCAGAGTTTCGTCCGGCACTCAAGCCATAAACCCAGACCCTGCGATGAAAACAAAGGGCTTTTGCAAGCTTGAGTGCCGGAGTGCTAATAAGAAGCGGCAAACTGTCTGAGCCGCCACAAAGGCAGCGTGCCCAAGCCTGCCATGGTAATCAAAAAGCTTATCCTGCCTGTGGCGGGGAGTTTTTGCCGCTTCCGCACAGGGCAAAAAGCTCCCGAATCCGGCACTCAAGATCCTTGAAGCACTTTTTCTCCCGCAAAGGGCTTGAGCTTTTCAGCTTGAGTGCCGGATTGCGTCACGGGCAAATAGCCTGGGGTCTGTGCATCTGTCTTGCAGCTATGGTACTTGGAAAACTGTGCTGAACAGTTGCACAGGAGGGGTGTTGGGGGCTTTGCTGGGGAGGTTTTGACATCAAAGGGACTTTGAAGTAATAGGCATGGTGCTGACGGAGTGTTTGAAAATACGGGTTTTAAAAAATGGCTCGAAAAAAAGAGCCCGGAAAACAGATCTGAAAAGGAAAAAAATAGTGGAATGGTTGCTTGAGATTGTGAAAATGGGCGCTGCCCTGGGGTCGGCCATGCTTCTGGGACACTGGTTTCTGGCAGAGATGAAGCGGGTGAAGGCCCAGCAGCAGCCTGCGTATAAGGCCTATATGACCATACCCGGCGTGCTGGTGATCCTTGCGGTCCTGATTCCGGCCGTACTCTGGCTATTCTGGGGCTAGTCTATCTGCTGCATTGTGTATCAGGCCTGCCTGAAAAGCATGGAGGAGTTCAAGGGCCTGTTTTCTGCTGGAAATGGAAGAGGCTTCAGATCTGAAAACCGTACTTCCGGGAAGACCCTTGACAAACCAGCCCAGTCGGCTTCGGAACATGCTGCAGGCGGTTTCTTCTCCGTAAAAAAGGGTGAGATTCTCCATGTAGTTTTCCATGGAGGCAAAGTGTTCCGCAAGATTCCGGCCCCAAGGGGCGTTTCCTTCCAGCAGGCTGTGGATGTCTCTGAAAATATGGGGACTGTGCATGGCAGCCCTGCCGACCATGACGGCATCACAATGTGTCTCGCTGAACATGGAAAGGGCATCTTCGGGCCTTATGATGTCTCCGTTGCCGATGACGGGAATTTTTACAAGACTTTTTATTTTGCGGATGACTGACCAGTCCGCCTTTCCTCCGAACCCCTGACGGGCGGTTCTGGGGTGAATGGTGAGGGCATCCACGCCGCAGTCTTCGGCTGTCCGGCTTAAATGAAGGGCCTCTTTTGCATCGGGCTGCCATCCGGAGCGGATTTTGATGGTGAGGGGAACCGAAAGCACCCTGCGGACCCTTGTAATGATTTCCTTTGATTTTTCAGGTTCTGCCATGAGTGCGGATCCGGAGCCGGATTTTAAGACCTTGCGCACGGAACAGCCGAAATTGATATCCACAATGTCTGCGCCCGCATCCTGTACCATCAGAGCGGCTTCGGCCATGATGGCGGGATCGGAGCCGAAGATCTGTACGGAAAGGGGCCTTTCTTCCGGGTGAGATGCCATGAGCTGCCGGGTTTTTTCCGAACCATAAACCAGACCGTTGGCGCTGACCATTTCGGAACATACCAGACCGCAGCCGAATCCTTTGATCATGCGGCGGAAGGGCTGATCCGTAACCCCTGCAAGGGGAGCCAGTACGGTGGGGTGGGAAAAGGGGATACTGCCAATGGAAAAAGGGCGTTGTCTGGGCGTCATATGAAAAGGGCTGCCTTGGCTTGAAAATGGTTTTTATGGATGCTCTACCTTGCATAGCAATAAAGGCAGTGATGGGCGCAGGGCTGGCTGCGGTAGGAGCCAATGTCCGTGGCGTGGGTGCAGCCGCAGTTTTTTCTCTGTCCTTTTTCTTTTCTGAGGGAAAGTCTGCCAAAGGCTTTTTGCAGCTCCTTACCCGGAATACAGTGGGCCTGAAAAATATTATCAGGCCTGCAGGATGCCAGCAGCTCTGGCTCGCAGCAGAGAAAAAGCCGGATATTCATCTGCCCCAGCCGTTCTGCCATGCGCTCAATGATTTTTCTCTTGTGCTCCGGATCAGGATCAAAGAAAAAAACGCCGCTCTTTCTGCCCTGACGGATGACCTTGGGATAAAGGTCCAGAAAACTTGTGGTGCAGGAAGAAATCCCCGCTTTGGCTGCTGCTTCGGCGATGGAAGAAAAATCCTTCAGGTTGTGCCGGATACCTCCATGGGCATCCTTCCAGTGGCATATGGGATCCCAGCGCCAGAAAACAGCCTGCGGACCGAAGCGCAAGGCCAGCTCCTGCATCTGTTTCATCCGTTCCTCAAGGGAGGGCAGGCCGGGTTCCAGCAGGGGCGTTTCTGTATTGACCGTGAACTGAAAGCAGGCCCCCATTCCCATGCTCCGGAGTTTTTCTCCGGTTTTACTTTCTAAAAAAGGGCCATAATTTTTAGACCAGAAAACAAAGGCGGCCACATCTTCTGCTCTGGCAGAGACGGAAAATTTTCTGCCGGAGACGGGATTTTCCACCTCAAAAAAACCCTTTTTCAGTCCCCGGTGGAACCATGGGAGGTGAAAGGCGGGAAGATCCGTTCTCCGGGATGCGGAGAGAATGCGGCGCAGGCCCATGGGAGGATTTCAGCTTTTTTTGAAATCGGAAAGGGAGATCACCTGACCGGGGGCAGCGTTTTCTTTTTTTTCCTTTCCGGCATTCAGAATTTCTTCCTGTCTTTCTTTGAAGGCTGCGGAAGGTTCCAGTTTTTCCAGCCGGATGCGTTTTCCCTGCATGGTAAATTCGTCCCCGTTGATGTAAGTATCCCGCAGGATCCAGGTGATGCGTTCCGGCGGAGCCGGTACCTGCAGAAGGGTCATGGTGAGCTGGTACCAGTCCCGTTTCACATCGGCTTCAATGTCATCGACCCGGGCGTAGGTTGTGGGCTGGTCTTCAAAATAAATGAGAACGATATCTCCGATATCCGTCATGGTTTCTGCCTTTTTTTATTGTTATAATACTTATTTTACGGCTTAAGGATTCAGACGACTTCCCATGCCGGGCCATCTATGGCACAGGAACGGCTTTTTTGTCAAAGAGGAGAAGCATATGCTGCTGAGTGATATTTTTGAAAAAAATCCCATGACCTTCAGTTTTGAATTTTTTCCGCCGGCAACGGAAAAGGGCTGGGAGAGTCTTTTCCATACCATTGCCGATCTCATGCCCTTAGAGCCTGCCTATGTGAGTGTCACTTACGGAGCTGGAGGTTCCACCCGTGACAGAACCCACAGGCTTCTGGCCCGTATCCACAGGGAAACCCCGCTGACCGCCGTATCCCACCTCACCTGCGTGGGAGCATCCAGGGATGAAATCCATGATATTTTAGGTGCCTATGATGCTCTGGGTGTGCACAATATCCTTGCCCTGCGGGGAGATCCGCCCGCAGGAGAGCCCTTTACACCCCACCCGGACGGTTTTTTATATGCCGCAGATCTTGTGGCCTATATCAAAAAACACTTTCCGGGTATGTGTGTAGGCGTGGCCGGTTTTCCTGAAGGGCATCCTGCAACACCCAACCGTCTTTTGGAAATCGACTATCTCAAGGCCAAGGTGGATGCCGGAGCCGATTATATTGTTACCCAGCTTTTTTTTGATAACCGGGATTTCTATGATTTTCAGGATCGCTGCCAGCTGGCGGGTATTGATGTTCCCATTCTGGCGGGTATCATGCCCGTAACCACCCGCAAAGGCATGGAGCGGATGGCGGAGCTTGCCGCAGGGGCCCGCATTCCGGCCCCTCTGCTGCGGGCTGTACACAGGGCCGGGTCCGATGCCATGGTGGAGAATGTGGGGGTGCACTGGGCCACGGAGCAGGTGAGGGATCTCATTGACCATGGGGTAAGGGGGATTCATTTTTATACCCTGAACCGCTCCCCGGCCACCCTGCGAATTTATGAGGCGCTGGGCGTAAAAAATTCCCGGAATCTGAGCCGTTGAGGGAGAATCAATGAAGGACTGGCATATGAAAGAAGACGCTTATTTTGAAGAAGACGGCAATGATGAAGAAGGATGGGACGGGGATCTTCCCCGGAGCCGGTCCCGGAAAAAGCAGGAAGCCAGAGCCCTTGAAGCCATGGGGGTGATGCTGGCATCCATGGGAGAGGACGTCTGGCAGAAGCTGCCCCTTTCTCCTGAGCTGTACCGGGCTTTGGTGGATGTAAAGGGAATTCGCAGCCATGGTGCAAGGAAGAGGCAGGAAAAAAGAATCGGCAGCCTGATGCGCCATGAGGAAACGGAGACCGTGGCGGCCATTGCCCGTTTTCTGGAAGACGGAGAATCAAGGAAACGGCGGGAACACTCCCGGATGCAGTACCTTGAATCCCTGCGGGACCGTCTGGCTTCAGGGAATGAAGGGCTGGCTGAAAATCTTGCCCGGCATCCGGGGCTGGAAAGAAACCACTTTCTTTTTCTTGTGGATCAGGCCGTCAGGGAAAAGACAACGGGCAAACCCAAGGGCAGCAGACGCACTCTTTTCAGGTATCTGAATGAAAGGCTGGATGGAGAAGGTCTGGATCTGGTGGATGGCTTTCTTTCTGATGAATGAAGATTCCTTGCTTTATTGTAGGTGTTTATAAAGCTTTTGTCATTTTATCCCTGCGGGCAGGCGCAATGCCTGCCCCTTCCCTGCCATTTCTATTGGACCCCGGAAAAAAGCCAGTTGCTGCCCACGGAAAGGGCACGGACCTTTTCCCCGAAGATGCGGCGCAGGTGGCAGTAGGCATGGATGCCCGTGCAGTGGCCCACCGTGATCTGGTCAAAGGAAAAAGCCTTAAGGCCTTCACTGACATGGTTCAGTCGGTCCGGGTCTGCCTCGCCAAGGTGCAGGCCGCCCATGATGGCGTGAAAATGGTTTGAGCCTGTAAGGCTGGCCACATGGGTAAGGGTATTGATCAGCCCCCTGTGGGTGCATCCCAGCAGCAGAACCGTTCCTTTATCCGTATCCAGAATCAGGCCCATGTCATCGGGCATACTGTCCTGCTCTATCTGATTTCCGGCAAAAAAACAGGATTCCACCCTTTCCCATGGGGTGACCATGGGAATTTCTCCCGTTGTCCGGATGCCTTTGGTCAGTGCAAGGGAATCCCTTGTCCTCTGTATTTCAAAGCCTTTTTTTTCAAGAGCCTCCGGCGTTAAAGGGCATCCGATGCCTGTCACCTGATCCGGCTGTCTGCCTGCCCATTTGGGTTTAAAGGCTTCCGGATGAGCCACGAGTTTTCTTTTTTTTCCATTGTCACCGAGACAATGCAGCCCGCCCGTATGATCGTAATGCCCGTGGCTGAGTACCACGGTGTCCACCTCCTCCAGATCCTTTCCAAGGGCTTTGGCATTGGATGTCAGCACTAAACCCTGTCCCGTATCAAAAAGAATTTTTTCAGATGCTGTTTCCACGAGAAAGGAAAGGCCGTGTTCGCCCATGAGGGCCATGCCCATGACGGTGGTGTTTTCGGCAAGAAGGGTGATGCGGATCATGTAAACTCCTTGAATATCATAAAAGCCTTATCCGGCAGATCCGGTTTCCTGAAAGCAGGAATCCTGACATGAGGACTCCTGCCACGGAACCGGATGCCCTTTAATGGTCGCAGAGATTGACACCCGTCTGCAGGCAGTTTTCAAGATACTGTCGGACCAGCACTTCCGGTGCTTCGCTGGGGGCACCGGTGAGTACGGTGATATTTTTTTCCGCAAAGAGCTGTTGGGCCTTGTGCCCCATGCCACCGGCAATGACAAGGGTTGCGCCAATGGATTCCACCCAGCGGGGCAGTACACCCGGTTCATGGGGGGGAGGGGTGAGGCTTTCGGTTTTTTCAATTTTTCCGTCATTCACATGGACCAGAGCAAATTCCTGCACATGGCCGAAATGTACGGCAAGTTTTCCTTCTGCAACGGGGATGGCAACTTTCATGGTAATTCCTTTCGGACAGTTTTGGATGTATATTCAGCAGGGATATATAATTTTTTTTAACTGTTCATCATATTTCATCTTGATGGTTTATACTTTAATTCCAAGGTGCTGATTTCAGCATAAGGCAATCGGGCTGTTTGTGAGTGACATTGCAATCGTTTCGGATCAGAGCTTTGCAGGCCTGTGCGAAAGAAGCGGCAAACTGTCTGAGCCGCCACAAAGGCAGCGTGCTTAAGACTGCTATGGTAATCAAAAAGTTTATCCTGCCTGTGGCGGGGAGGTTTTGCCGCTTCCGCACAGGGCAAGAAGCTCCCGAATAAGATTGCGTCACGAACAAATGGCTCGGTTGTCTATGCACCTGATTAAAGGTGTTCGATTTACTAAAGGAAAATCGTGATGAATAATTAAATTTTTTGAGACTACTGTTTTGACTCAGCCGCAGGGCCTGTTTATACCCAGTGTCCTTCCACATCGGGTGCCATGGCTGTTTCCAGTTTTCCGTTTTTATAGTGCTGTACCGCATCAATCACCCGTCCTGAAGCCCCCACCACCACCTCAATGCCCGCAGCCTGCAGTACGTCAAAGGCTTTGGGACCGCAATGGCCCGTGAGAACGGCTGCAGCACCAGTAGCTGCTGCGGTTTTTCCAGCCTGAATTCCGGCCCCCTGGGGCAGGTTCAGGTTCTGGAAATTTTCCACAACGGAGTATTCTAAAGATTCCGTATCCACCAGAAGAAAACAGGCGGCACGGCCAAAACGGGGGTCCAGAGCGGCATCCAGAGTTTGCCCCTGGGATGAAACAAGTACTTTCATGGTATTGTCTCCTGTTTCAGGGATTCCATAATCAGAAGGCCGCCATCGGAGGACTTCTGCTGTTTTTCCAAAAGGCCGAGTACTTCCTGCCAGAGCTGCATCAGGGCCTGACTTGCCGGGCCACTGGAAATTTCCGTAAGGCTTCTGCCTGCGGCCATGGCCTTTGCCATTTCCGTATCAAAGGGGATGGATGTGAGGATTTCTATGCCCCTGTTTCGGGCTTCTTCCTCCATGGTATGGGTCATTTCCGGATTGAGATCCCACTTGTTGAGGGTGAGGCATACGGGAATGCGCATCCGGGCGCAGAGCTTTGCAAGGCGCAGCATGTCATGGCGGCCGGAGAGTGTGGGTTCCGTAACCATGAGAACAAGATCCGCACCGGTGAGGGAGGCAATGACAGGGCAGCCGATGCCGGGGGGGCCGTCCACAAGGATGAGTGGATACCCGCCCTGTCTGCCAAGTTCCCCTGCGCGTTTGCGCAGCATGGAAACCAGTTTGCCGGAGTTTTCTTCGGCGATGCCTAAGTGTGCATGGAGCATGGGCCCTTCTGCCGTGCTGGAATGGAACCATGTTCCAGAGATCCTTGGCTTGAGGCCTATGGCTCCGGCGGGGCAGAAATCATGGCAGATGCCGCAGCCTTCGCAGTAAACCGGATCAATTTCCGGTGGATGGGCGTCCTTGATGGCATGGAAGGCGCAGACTTCCACGCAGGTGCCGCAGTCCGTGCACAGGGTCGGATCCAGCTCAGGAAGAATACCGCCGGAAAAGGGTTCGGAAGAAAAGACCTTGTGGGGTACAACCAGATGAAGATTGGCTGCATCCACATCCGCATCCACGAGAATACGGGAAGGTGCCAGATGGGCAAAGGCTGCGGAAATGCTGGTTTTCCCCGTGCCCCCCTTGCCGCTGAGGATGACAAGTTCCTTCATGATGCCCTCCGGATTTCCTGTCCCCGTTTCAAGATGATTTCCCATAGTCCGGTGAAGGCCTTTTTGAGGGCAGGGTCGGTATCAATGAGCTTTTCTCCCCTGGAATAGCTTTCTGCGTAGGATCGTTTAAAGGGAATTTCAAGGAGCAGGGGAATCTTTTCACGGCTTGCATAATCCTGTATCTGCGTATTGCCCTTTTCTGCCCGGTTCACCACAATACCGCAGGGGATTTTCAGGTGTCTGGCTGTTTCCACGGCCAGGGAAAGATCATGGAGCCCGAAGGGTGTGGGCTCTGTAACCAGCACCACAAAATCACAGTCCCGTATGGCGGCAATCATGGGGCAGGAGGTGCCGGGGGGGGCGTCCAGCAGAAGGGAGCGGTCGTCCGGAGCCATGCGCTGTACGGCTTCAATGAGGGGGGGGCTCATGGCTTCGCCCACCCGCATTTCTCCCCATATGAGCTGATGCGTTCCAAAGGTGGCGGAAACCACATCCCCCAGGATCCGTTCACCGGGGGAGATGGCTTCTTCCGGGCAGATGCGCATGCAGCCAAGGCAGGCATGGCACATTTCAGGATAGGCCAGCAGCCGTTTTCCTATGATCACCAGTGCTGAAAACCGGCAGATGGTTTCGCATTTTCCGCAGAGGGTGCAGCGGTCAGTATCTATGACCGGGACAAAAACCCCTTCCGGATACCGCTGTATCCTTTCTGTCTGTATGAACAGGTGGGCATTGGGTTCTTCCACATCGCAGTCCAGAAGGCAGATGGGCATGGGGGCGGATGCCGCAAGGTTCACCGCAAGGGTGGTTTTTCCTGTGCCGCCTTTTCCGCTGGCTATGGCGATTTTCATGCTGCCTCCTTTTTGCCTGTGGTTGAAGGTCTGTATCCGGCCCTATGATTCCCTTGCTTTGATTTCCGGATGGGTACACCGGGGACAGTGCTCCGGATGTTCTTCTTCTAAAGGATGCTCAAACGCCCGCTGACATCCGAGGCAGAGAAAATGGCTGGCCTTGCGCAGGGTATAGACACCACCTTCCACCCGGATGGCTTTACCGTGAATCAGGGCATCGGCTACCGTATTCCTTGCTTTTTGCAGGATGCGGCCGAAGGTGGCTCTGGATACTTCCATGCGTTCGCCGGCATCGGCGTGGTTCAGGTCTTCCAGATCCGCAAGCCTCAGGGCTTCCCGTTCATCCACCGTGAGAATCACTTCATCCAGATCCCTGAGGGGAATGCCTCTGGGTTTGAAGTAGCTGACCTCGGGGTGGGCGGATACGATACGGTTTTTTTTGGGTCGAACCATCTGTCCTCCAGATATGAGCATATGCTCAATATTGATGTATTAGTCAGATTCTGTCTGACAAGTCAAGGGAAAAAAAGAATTGTTATGCCGGGATGAAAACCCCGCTTATTTTGTGCTCATAAAGAAGCGGGCTGTTCTGTCTCCACCATTGTGAGTGGAGGCTTTTTCTTTTTCATGGTACAGAGAAGGGGTCAATATGTGAACAGGGGAGTGACGGTTCAGCAAACTTTTCTACGTGCCATACCTGCCAGGCAGGTGCACAGTCATCCAGGCTATTTGCCCGTGACCGTAAGTGTTCAGCACCGTTTTCCAAAGACCATACCTGCAAGACAGGTGCACAGGCCCCAGGCTATTTGCCTGTGACGCAATCCGGCACTCAAGCTGAAAAGCTTAAGCCCTTTGCGGGAGAAAAAGTGCTTCAAGGATCTTGAGTGCCGGATTCGGGAGCTTCTTGGCCTGTGCGGAAGCGGCAAAAACTCCCCGCCACAGGCAGGATACGCTTTTTGATTACCATAGCAGGCCTTGGTACGTTGCCTTTGTGGCGGCTCAGACAGTTTGCCGCTTCTTATTAGCACTCCGGCACTCAAGCTTGCAAAAGCCCTTTTTTTCATCGCAGGCTCTGGGTTTATGGCTTGAGTGCCGGAATCCAAAACGATTGCAATGTCACTTGCAAATAGCCACGGAGCCTTGCAACAGTACAAAGCTGCTGTAACTGGAGCATTGGCAGTTCGGAATAAACTGTGCTGAATAATTACCCGTGACCTTGCAATATCTGATTGACTACCCTGACGCAGCCACAACTTGCTGGTCAGATTGTCATCAGGGTCATGGTGAGAACTTTAACACGGGCAGCCTTTACGGGTGCCCGCCGATAATCTTAAAATCAGCCCATGTAATTTTCATGGTTTAAAGTTCCTATGGCTGAAAGACAGTGGTAATCAGATTGTAATATGGAGAGGCTCCATGCAGACGATATATTATGATATCAGGGAGATGGCGCGGGCCATTGTCCATGGTGCCCCAAGCCCGGCCTTTTACGGCGAGTGCGCCTTTTTTCTGGAAAAATCCTGCCTTTTCTTTGAAAGGGATGCAAAGGTTGCAGGGATACGGGACAAGGTCATGCTGCTTCTGGCCGAAGACTGGGGACACGGGATGGGGCACAGCCGGAAAGTGGCGGTGGAGGCAGGGGCCCTGATTTTCATGGAAGGCATGGCCTCAGGGATCAGGGAAGAGGCCAGTCTGGATCATCTGATGCGTCTGGCCCACTGTGCAGGACTTTTGCATGACATCTGCCGTAAGGAAAAAAATCATGCGGAAAAGGGCGCGGTCATGGCTCAGGGCATCCTTGATGAGGAAGGTTTTTCCGAAAGGGATGTGGCGGGTGTATGCGAGGCGATCCGCAGGCATGAGGCCTTCAGGCATTACCCTGAAGCCGAAGCCCTCAGCCTGAACACGGATCTTCTGGTAAGCTGTTTGTATGACGCGGATAAATTCCGCTGGGGACCGGATAATTTTACCCATACGGTATGGGATATGCTGGCATCGGCAAGGGTGCCCGTCCACGCCTTTTTAAAGGGTTATCCCCAGGGGATTGCGGGCATTGCCCGCATCAGAGAAACCTTCAGGAGTCATTATGGCCGCCGCTTTGGTCCGGAATTCATTGACATCGGCATGGGTATTGCCGCCCGTGTCTATGTGGCTGTTCTGGAACGTTACGGCAGGGATGGGGGCTGAAAAGAAGGCCTGTTTTTTATTTTGGGGCCTGTCCCCGCTTTTTGGCCGCAATGATGGGTGTGTTCAGAACAAGGGCCGAAAGATCTTCCTGCCGGGTAATGTCCAGCCGCAGGGAGGCCTTGTCTATTTCGAAATATTTGGAAAGGACATCGACAATATCATTCTGGAGATTCTGAAGCATTTCATCGGAAACTTCCAGTTTGTCATAGACCAGGGCAAACTGCAGCCGCTTTTTGGCGACCTCCCCCGGAGGTGCCTCTTTTTCCTTGAACATCTTGGAAAAAAAGTTGTTCAGCATATCTAAAACCCCTTTCTGGCAGGTATGTTTCAGGTGCCGTACCTGATTCAGGTTTTCCGCAATCCGATTTTAGAACTGATGCGGTTCCAGAATCCTTTGAGATCCTCAAGGGGATCGACAATGGGAATTTCTGTGTTTCCGAGGAGGCGGGCGGCAATACGCCGGAACGCCTGGCCTGCCCTTGAATCCCTGTCCAGAACAATGGGTGTACCCGTATTTGTGGATGTGATGACAAAGTCATCCATGCATACAAGACCGATGAGTTCAATGGACAGGACATCCACCACATCTTTGTGGCTGAGCATATCCCCCGAGGCCACCAGTCTTGGGACAATGCGGTTGACAATGAGTTTCGGGGTGATGGATCTGGCATAGAGAAGGCCGATGATACGGTCCGCATCCCTTACCGCAGAAACCTCCGGCGTACATACAACAACGGCCTCATCCGCTCCGATGACAGAGTTTTCAAAGCCCTGTTCAATGCCTGCGGGGCAGTCGATGAGAACAACATCAAATTCCTGGCGGAGTTTCTTGCAGAGCCGCACCATATCATCGGTGCTCAGGGCGGTTTTATTATCGCTCTGGGAGGCGGGTATGAGAAAAAGGTTTTCTATGCGGCGGTCCTTGATGGAAGCCTGACGGACCTTGCAGCGGCCCTTGGCCAGATCCACCACATTGAAAACAATACGGTTTTCAAGGCCCATCACCACATCGAGATTGCGCAGGCCGATATCCATATCCACCACGGCCACACGTTTGCCTTCCAGGGCAATGGCAGCCCCCAGAGCAGCCGTTGCCGTTGTTTTGCCAACGCCCCCTTTACCGGATGTGATGACAATAATTTTTCCTTCCAATGTTCACCTCTTATGGGTTTTCATGGCGATCTGATTAAGAGTGTAAGCGTATCCGCTATGGTGTGCAAGGGTGTTTTTTTTTCTCAGGGACGAAATTCCGGCCAAGGCAGACGTCCGAAGGGCGGGTTGCCGAGGTAATCCGCCACCTCAATACGGTCTTCCCGCAGAAAGGCATATTCGGGGCTTCTGTTGCCGGCCCCGAAGGGACCGCTGCTCACCTGCTGGCCGATATGCAGAAGGGTGGGCCGGAAATCGAGGGCCATGATAATGGCATCTTTTTTCTGGGTCTGTCCGGCCATGGCCATGCCGCAGAGACTGCCCAGTACAATGATGTCGCCACCGGCGATGACCTCTCCGCCCGGATTGACATCCCCCATGAGAACAAGATGTCCTTTGGCCTGAATTTTCTGACCGGAACGGACGCGGCCACACATCATGAGGACATCACTCTTCCGGTTTTCCCAGGATCTGTCCACGTCACGCTGGCGCTTCCTTACCTCCTGCCTGCGGGGTTGTTCCGCCTCCATGGGAATGACCTCTGCCACTTCGTATTCCCGGATAAGAAAATCCCTGAGAAAGGGCAGGAGGTCCGGATCTTCCCCGCTGGCATCCACGGTAATCCGGGCTCCCGAGGCCAGCTGACGGATACGGTCAAAGAGGGGGCTGATTTCCGCCAGCAGTTCTTTCCGGGCCATGGGAACACCGATGTGCAGGCGAAGACCATCTCCTACGCCTTTTAAGGATACCGTCTGGTCCATAACTGATTTTGTCGCTTTCCGCAAGTAAGTGGGGCAGAGAACGGGTTTTATCCGGGATTGTCAGTATGGAAAAACCGATCTGTATCCTGCCCTGAATTTGATGGAAGCCTTTTTGAATGGGCAGATTCAGGCACTTCTTAAAATTGTCAGAAAATATAAAGAAAGGGTCAGGGTGTGTCAAGCTGTGCCTGCATTCATCCAAGTTCCGCAATGGCTTCCTTCAGACCTTTCAGGGTAAAGGGTTTCTGCAGAAAGGCGTTTATTTCCGACAAGATGATTTCTTCTGATTCCAGGTGTGCCTTTTCATAGCCACTGGAGATGAGTACGGGCAGAGAGGGAGCCCGTTCCCTTAAGGCCTGCATGGTTTTTTTTCCATCCATTCCGGGCATGACCAAATCCAGAATCACAAGGTCGATGATGTCGGAATATCTGTCAAAAAGATCAATGGCTTCCTGGCCCCCGGATGCAGCGATGACTTCATATCCCAGCTCTTCCAGCAGATCTGTGGCCACGCTTAGAATCATTTCTTCATCATCCACAAGAAGAATGGTTTTTATGGCAGAGGAAGGAAGAATTCCCCTTGTCTGATGACTGGAACAGGGCAGGTGAATCATGAAGGTGCATCCCTGGCCCCTATGACTGTCTATGGAAATGATACCGTGGTGATTTTTGATAATGCTGAAGGTGGATGCCAGGCCCATGCCCGTTCCCTGCCCCTTTTCAAGGGTGGAGAAAAAGGGGTCAAAGGCCCGTTTTCTGGTTTTTTCATCCATGCCTTTGCCCGTATCCCGAATCAGAATACGAAGGTATTCTCCGGCAGGCAGCCTGTGGGGACGGGTATGGTTTTCTTTAAGAAAAACCCTGTCCGTTTCCACAAAAAGATCGCCGCCATCGGGCATACCGTGGGTGGCGGCATTGATGAAAATATAAAGAAGCACCTCCCTGATCTGGGAAGTATCCGCCATCACGGGGCAGATCTGGCTTGAAAGCTGCTGGTGCATCTGGATGTTTTTATGGGTGCGGGAGAAGATCAGACCCGTATCCTGCACGAGGGTATTGATGTCGCAGATGGCCCGTTTGCCTTCCTGATCCCTTGAGAAGCCGAGAAGCTGGCGTGTGAGGTTCGCTCCGTGGCGTACCTGTTCTTCAATTTTCAAAAGACGCTTCCATGCCGGGGTTTCCGGTTCCGTATGGAGCATGAGCAGGGAGGTGTTGCCCTGAATTCCCATGAGAAGGTTGTTGAAATCATGAGCAATACCTGCGGCCAGTGTGCCGATGGCTTCCAGCTTCTGGGCCTGTTGCAGTTGCTCTTCAAAAAGGGCTTTTTCTTTTTCTGCGGCAATCTTGCTTGAAATGTCTCTGGCGACTCCGCGGAATCCGTGTAATTTCAGCTCAGCACTCTGGATCAGAGAAACGGATATTTCCAAAGGCACGGTGTGCCCCTTTTTATGGAATACTTCCAGAAGACTCAGTGCATGGCTTTCCTTTTTTTCCAGGGTATTACGGAAAATTTCTTCCAGCCGTATGGCTGATTCACGGGGGCAGAGATCCCTTGCCACTTTCCCATGGAGGACGCCTTTGGAAAAACCTGTGATGTTACAGAGACTCTGATTGAAAAAGGTAAGGCGGCCACTGGTATCCGTTTCAAAGTAAATTTCAGAAATACTGTCCAGCGTCATGGTGTAACGCTCTTCCATTTTCCGCAGACGGATGCGGAGCCTTTCATTTTCACGGCGCAGGTTTTCTGTTTCTGTATCTCCGGACATAATTGCTTCCCTGTGTTTTTAGTGCTGCACGATGACCCGCGGAACCCTTGGCATCAGCCCTGTGACCAGCTCATAGCCAATGGTGCCTATGGATTCCGCCAGGGTTTCTGTCAGAATTTCATCCCCGCCATCTTTGCCGATGAGGGTAACCGTGTCACCTGTACGGACATCGGGAATGCCGCTGACATCCACCATGCACAGATCCATGCAGATTCTTCCCCTCAGGGGGGCCCTGCGTCCCCGGACCAGCACTTCCCCATTGTTGGACAGAAGGCGTGGGAATCCGTCACCGTAGCCACAGGCAAGGGTGGCAATGGCCGTGGGTTTGCTGGCGGTCCAGGTACGGCCGTAGCTGATGGAAAAACCTGCGGGAACGGTTTTGATCTGAACAATCCTTGTTTTCAGGCTGAGGGCAGGCTGAAGGGAGAAAGCTTTTTTATCCATGGTAAGGGAGGGCTGGATACCATAGATGGCAATGCCGGGTCTGACCATGTCAAAGTGGCACTCGGGAAAGGAGATCAGGCCTGCGCTGTTGGCGGCATGGGCAATGGGCGGGCGGAGGTTTGCTTCTTCAAGACCTGCCAGCAGCCGGGAAAAGGTCTGGATCTGATGCCGGGTAAATTCTTTTTCCGGGTGATCCGCCGTGGCAAGGTGGGTGTAGACTCCCTGAATACGGAGACCGGGCAGGGAACCTATTTTTCTGACCGTTGTGACAGGATCACTGAGGGCCTGCCCCGTAAAGCCCAGCCTGCCCATGCCCGTATCAAATTTTAAATGTACGGGCAGTTTTTTACCCGTGGTCATGGCGGTCTCTGATATGCGCAGGGCATCGTCCATGCTGTACACGGAAGGTGTCAGGCGGTAACGGATCATTTCCCTGATATCACTGGAAAGGGAGGGGCCGAAAACCAGAATGGGGGCGGCAAATCCTGCGGTACGAAGGGCAATGCCCTCTTCCATACGGGCCACACCAAGGCTGGCGGCACCACTGGCAAGGGCGGTACGGGCAACTTCGACGGCGCCATGTCCATAGCCATTGGCTTTAACCATGGCCATGAGGGAGGCTTTTGACGAGGCTGCCCTGCGAAGGCTGCGGATATTTTCTGCAATGGCATCCAGCCTGATTTCAGCCCATATGAGATGTTCATTCATTTATTCTTTGCCTCCCTTATCCCATTGGATCTTTTATGATCGACTTCTTTCCTTATGGTCTGGATGAAGGGCTGTCAAGCAGCATGGCAGAGAAAGCTGCAGGGGCAAGTCTTTGTATGCCGATCTGTTTGGGATCATGGTGTAAAAAGCAATCCCGGCGGCGGGTTCCGTCGGGATTGCTTACGGTCTGCAAAAGAAACAAATGTCGTAACTGTTCAGCACAGTTTTCCATATCATACCTGCAAGACAGATGCACAGGCTCCAGGCTATTTGCCCGTGACGCAATCCGGCACTCAAGCTAAAAAACTCAAGCCCTTTACGGGAGTAAAAATGCCTATGGATCTTGAGTGCCGGATTCGGGAGCTTCTTGCCCTGTCCGAAACGATTGCAATGTCACTTTCAAATAGCCTCGGAGCCTTGCAGCAGTACGAAGCTGCTGCAACTACAGAATTGGCAGTTCGGAATAAACTGTGCTGAATAATTACCAAATGTCTTACGAGGTCAGGCTGCACAGGATAAATATGTGTTCATCAGATATCCAGCGTCCACAGGGAGCTGACGGCGGGTCCGCCCCCCACGCAGAGGGAAGCTCCCCCCAGCGTGGCTCCCCGCCGCTTCATTTCATGATAGAGGGAAACCACAATGCGCAGGCCCGTGCAGCCCACGGGATGCCCCAGGGCGATGCCGGAACCATTGGCATTGACTTTTTCCATATCCAGTTTCATGCCAAAGTCCTTTTCCATCATGCGGCCCACCCCCAGCCACTGGGCTGCAAAGGCTTCGTTGATTTCCCAGTAATCAATGGCGTCAAAGGAAAGGCCAGCCTGCTGCAGACATTTCGGGATGCAGACCGCAGGACCAAGACCCATGACCTTGGGGTCTACGCCCATATCACAGACATTCACCAGTTTCATGAGGGGTTTCAGCCCCATGTCCAGTGCTGCTTTTTTTGACATGAGCACCATGGCGGCAGCACCGTCGTTCAGACCGGAGGCATTGGCCGCCGTGACCACGCCATCCTTTTTAAAGGCAGAAGGCAGTGCGGCCATGGATTCCATGCTGGCATCAAGAATGGGATGTTCGTCCGTCTCAAAGATCCGGGTTTTTTTACGGGAAATAATTTCCACGGGCACCACTTCTTCTTTGAAGAGGCCCTTTTCAATGGCAGCCTTGGCCCGCAGATGGCTCATGAGGGCCAGTTCATCGCATTCCCTGCGGGTGATCTGATATTTTTCTGCTATGTTTTCGGCGGTGATTCCCATGTGGCCGGGAACCATTTCATCCACAAGGCCATCATGGAGCATCTGATCTTCAATCTGACCCGATCCCATGCGGTAGCCCATACGGCCCTTGGGAAGCATGTAGGGGGCATTGGTCATGCTTTCCGTTCCCACCACAAGGGCAGAACGGGTTTTGCCCAGCATGATGTTGTGGGCGGCCACTTCAAGGGCGCGCATGCCTGAGGCGCAGTTCTGATTGACGGATACGGCACTGCTTTCATGGGAAAGGCCGATGCGCATGGCCACCTGCCGGGCGGGAAGGGAACCCTGCATACCGGGAAAAACCTGGCCCATGCAGATTTCATCAATTTCACCTGCAGGAATGCCGGCCCGTTCAATGGCATGGCGGCCTGCGGTCATGGCCAGCTCTCTGGCGGATACATCCTTGAGGCCGCCCATGAATTTTGCAATGGCCGTGCGGCAGGCACTTACGGCAACAACTTCCTGGATTTCCATTCGCTCTGTCCTCCATCAGGGTTTGATATAAGGGGCTGTATGGTCATCTCTCCTGTTTTTTAATCTGAACCGGATTTTTGTGTGGCAAACAATAGTCGGAACAGGGGTCGGATGTCAAGGCGTCAGCGAATGATGCACTGCCCCACATGGGGGGCAAGGAGTTTCCGGATTCTTTCTGCTTCTTCCAGAGTAAGCCCCCGGCCCTCATGATTAAAAAAATCCGGATTGTGCAGGGAGTTTGTGGAGAAGGTCTGCAGGGCATAGGTCTTTGCCCCGTGAATCAGCGGGAGAATCTTCTCTATCTTCTCTTCCGTGATAAAAGGATGGACACAGGTACTCCGGAACTCGTGATCCAGGCCGCTTTCAAGGATGATGCGGATACTGCTTTCAAGGGCCTGTTCCATGGAAGCCTTGCAAAGGCCGGGGGCGTATTCCGAAGGATGGGTTTTGATGTCCATGGCAATATAATCAACCAGTTTTTCGGATATCACTTCCTTCAGTACTTCAGGCCGGGAGCCGTTGGTATCCAGCTTGACAGGGTAGCCCATTCCTTTGACTTTTCCGCAGAAACCGGCGAGATCCTTCTGCAGGGTGGGTTCTCCGCCGGTAATGGCAAGGCCTTCAAGAAGTCCCTTGCGTTTTTCAAGGAAAAGGAGAATATCTTCTTCGTGGAAAATGCCTTTTCCTTTCATGGGAATCAGGTCGGGATTATGGCAGTAGGGACAATGGAAATTGCATCCTTGGGTAAATACAAGGGCAGCAATTTTTCCGGGAAAATCAATGAGGGAGTTTTTTTGCAGACCACCGAAAATCATGCTAATTTGCTCCTGACAAAGGGACGGTTGTTTTAAAATTTGGCATACGGGGACATGGCTGTTTCAGGCACCCTGTATTTTGATTCGTGTTGGCCATGGGAAAATTTCTGCGTGCAGGGGAGGAATGATGAAACCTTTTCAAAGAGTGCTTGTCTGGCTGGTTCTTTTTTTGTGTCTGGTTCCCATGACGGGGTGTGGCACCCTGCTGTATCCGGAACGGCGGCATCAGCAGCTGCAGATGGATCCTGCGGGGCGGCGTATTGATCCGGCAGTGGCTGTAATGAACGCAGCCTGCCTGGTATTTTTTATTATCCCGGGCGTAGTGGCTTTTGCCGTTGATTTTGCAACGGGTGCCATTTATCTGCCCGGAGGCAGTGCCTCTCTGGATGGTGAAAAAAGAAATGCCATGACAGCCTTTCCTGTTACTGCCAGAGGAATTGAAGACAAAATGATGGATATTGCAGGGATTTCTTTTGGTATGAACGATCCGCGCCTGGAAGCCTTTGTTCTGGACAGGAAGGACTTTTTTTAATAAAATTATAGGATTGTTGCCATGGATATGGATCAGTCGTAAGTACGGGTACTGAGTCTTCTCTTTGACCTTGCAACGGGCAGGCCTTGCCCCTGCGAATGCTTTTTAGGCCCCTGCAAGACAGGGGCAACGTCTGTTCATGAAATTTTCCTGACCCATGGGCTATATGGCGTCATGGAAGGTTTTCCGCATGCGGAACTCCGTCTGCTTGCCGTTGTTCCACTGGTTTACCGGTCGCAGGTATCCAACCACCCTGGAGTAAACTTCTGTCGGGCCCTGACAGGTGGTGCAGGCGCTTTTTTCTCCCCGGATATAGCCGTGTGAAGGGCAGACACTGAAAGTGGGTGTCAGGGTAAAGTAGGGCAATTTGTAATTGTCCGTTATTTTACGCACAAGGTTGCGTGTTACCGCAGGATCCCGGATTTCTTCCCCGAGGAAGGTATGCAGCACGGTTCCACCCGTATATTTTGCCTGCAGATCATCCTGATGATCCAGCACTTCAAAGAGATCATCGGAATAGTTCACCGGCAGATGGGTGGAGTTGGTGTAAAAGGGATCTCCGCCTTTTTTGAAATCCTCCTCATTGGCGCAGACAATTTCCGGATACATTTTTTTATCCTTCAGGGCCAGTGAGTAGGAGGTACCTTCCGCAGGGGTAGCTTCCAGATTGAAGATGTTTCCGGTTTCGTTCTGTATGCTTTCCAGCTTTTCACGGATATGGTCCATGATGGAAAGGGCGAATGTTTTGCCCGCCTCCGTGGAAATGTCTTCTCCGATGAAGTTGAGACAGGCTTCGTTCATGCCGTTGATACCGATGGTGGAAAAATGGTTTTTCCAGAAGACGCCGGTACGCTCCTTGATGTGGCGCAGATAGAATTTGGAATAGGGGTAAAGGCAGCCCTCGGTGAAACGTTCCAGCACCTTGCGTTTGATCTGCAGGGAGTCTCTGGCCAGCTCAATGTTGCTGTCCAGAAGGTTTTTGAATTCTTCTTCCGTATCCGCAAGGTAGGCGATGCGGGGCATGTTGATGGTGACAACGCCAATGGAGCCCGTGAGGGGATTGGCTCCGAAAAGACCGCCGCCCCTTTTACGCAGCTCCCGGTTGTCCAGACGCAGACGGCAGCACATGGACCTTGCATCGTCCGGACTCATATCGGAGTTTACAAAATTGGAAAAGTAGGGGATGCCGTATTTGCCCGTCATTTTCCAGATGGCGTTCATGCGGGGGTTGTCCCAGTCAAAATCCTTTGTGATGTTGTAGGTGGGGATGGGAAAGGTAAAGACCCGGCCCCGGGCGTCGCCTTCCATCATCACTTCGGCAAAGGCCTGATTCATCAGGTCCATTTCCGTCTGAAAATCCCCGTAGCAGATATCCATGTCCCTGCCTCCGATGACTACGGGGACATCTTTGAGGATGGAGGGAACATTGAGATCCATGGTAATGTTGGTGAAGGGGGTCTGGAAGCCTACCCGCGTGGGGATATTGATGTTGAACACAAATTCCTGCAAAGCCTGTTTGATATCCGCATAATCCAGTTCATCGTAGCGGATAAAGGGTGCCAGAAGGGTGTCAAAGTTGGATACGGCCTGGGCTCCTGCGGCCTCTCCCTGAAGGGTATAGAAAAAATTCACCAGCTGACCCAGAGCGGTACGGAAATGGCGGGGCGGCGAGCTTTCCACTTTGCCTGCAACTCCTTTGAAACCCTGACGGAGGAGGTCCTGCAGATCCCAGCCCACACAGTAAACGGAAAGCAGGCTTAGGTCATGGATATGGATATCCCCTTCCTTGTGGGCCCTCCTCACTTCCGGAGGATAGATGCGGTTCAGCCAGTATTCTGCAGTGATGTCCGAAGAAATATAATTGTTCAGCCCCTGGAGAGAATAGCTCATGTTGCTGTTTTCTTTGATCTTCCAGTCCATCTGTCTGAGATAGTTGTCCACAAGATCCCCGTTGACGCCGGAGACAATGTTGCGGAGCTGTTTGCGCTGTTCCCGGTAGATGATATAGGCTTTGGCCGTCTGCAGATAGGGAGAGTCCAGCAGGATACGTTCCACAATATCCTGTATGGCTTCCACATCCGGAGAGGGTCCAAGGCGCATGTCTTTGATCAGGGTCAGAACCCGGAGGGTAAGCTTGCGGGCTTCACGCTCGGTGAATTCTCCGGTGGCTTTTCCTGCCTTGGCAATGGCAGCGGTGATTTTGGAAGAGTCGAACTCGACAATACGGCCGTTTCGTTTTTTGATACTTTCGAGCATGGCATCTCTCTGGGGATTGGGGTTTGTCGGCTGTGTTCCGTAACCATAGGGAGCAGAGGGCTGTCGGATTTTATCCCGTCCGAAGGAAAGAAAACGTCCTTGTTTCCGGGTTAAGATAGGGAAGAGTTTTTAGTCTGTCAAGGCTGTATGTTGTGTGTTGTTGTTTTTTTGCCCCCTTATATTGTGCTTGTGCATGGATCTATCTGGTTTCTTGGGGAAAAACAATGGCCCTGTGGAAAAAGATTTTTTCTTCTTCGGAGAGAGGGCAGGAAAGGGTCGGAAAGGAATCCGGTCTTGTGGAAACGGGCTTTTTCTGCATTTCTTAAAAAAGCAAGGAAGAAGGGGCAAGGAGGATAAAAATGGGCTGGGAAAAAAAACCCGTACATCGTCAGAAACACATACCCTGGTATGACAGTCAGACCGTATGCCGGATTACCTTCTGGCTGCTTTTCCCCATACTGCTTTTGGGCATTACGGGTCTTTTTGAGGCCCTGAAAACAGATAACTGGCGGCAGAATATCTGGATGCCTGCAGCCATGAGCCTGACCAGTGGCTGGCTCATGCTGCGTATGGCGCTTCGTGTTATATTCAGGAAGGACGAGGAGGATTACCGGTAGAAAGAAGGCACTCCATGAAGTGGTGGATGATGCGTGCTGTGGCGCCCCAGATGACCGCATCTTTTATGGGATAGCGCAGTTCGGTCCAGTCCGGATCTCTTCCAGAGAAACCCGAGGCCAGATGGCTTTCCATCAGTATGTGCAGGGGGATGTCCATAACCCTGTCAATTTCTGAGGGATCATGGCGCAGGGGGCCAGTGCCCTGCCACCATCCGGCAAGAACCTCAATGCACACATTGTTCAGGGTCATAAAATGTCCCAGAGAACCGATCATATCCACTTTGTCGGAGGAAATTCCCAGTTCTTCCTCCAGTTCCCGGAGGGCCGTATGTTTCGTGTCCGGATCTTCAGGGTCCACATGACCGCCGGGAAGGGCCACCTGCCCTGCCCAGGTATAGCTCGGGTGGGCGGCTTTCTGTATGGCCAGAAGCCGGGGTGCTTTATCCGGGGTGAGCAGAAAGGACACCGCAGCAGGACGTATGCGCTTGCCGGGTGGTTCCGGGTGGGGAAGATTCAGTATGATATCTTGATATGTTTTGGCAAAGGTGTTCATTTGTCGTGTTTTCCGGTGTGGAGAATTTCAAGAATCCGGATAAAGGTCTGGGGTGGCACATGGCCGGGTCTGCTGAAAAGGGTTTCTCCCTGAGGGGAAAGAAAAATGTTGGCTGGCACGCCGCTGACCCGGTATTTTCTTGCCAGAGCCGGGTTGGTATCCATGTTGATGCTGACACTGATGAAATTTTCTTCCAGATAGGCTGCCACCTTCCCATCCCCATGGGTTTTGTTTTCCATGGTCCGGCACCAGGGGCACTGGGGACTGTGGAAATAGAGATAGATCTGTTTGTTTTCAGATACGGCTGTTTCCAGCGCCTGTTTATAGGGCACCGAGGTGAGGGACTTGGCCGTGAGGTTGCCAGCAGTAAGAAGAAGGAGCAGGGTACTTAAGAGAAAAAGACGAACAAAAACCATGGATGGTATCTCCTTATGATTTGTTTTTTGGTTGCGGAAAACGCCTGGTCTGGCCTGTGTCATCATGGGATAAAAACCAGTCTTCCCATCTGATCGGTCATCAGGAGAAGGCCGGTGGCCACAAGGAGCAGGCCTGCTGTTACATTGGCCACACGGATAAAGCCCCTAGCCTTTTTGATAAGGACCATAAGCCGGGTGGCCGCAAAGGCCAGCAGGGCAAAGGGCAGAGCAAGACCTGCGGCATATACGGAGAGAAGAAGAATGCCGTATTCCACGCTCTCCTTTGTACCTGCAATGACAAGGATGGAGCCAAGCAGGGGGCCGATGCAGGGACTCCATCCTGCGGCAAAGGCCATGCCGATAAAAAGAGCCGCCAGGCCATGTACGGGTCTCGATTTCAGGTGTACCCGTTTTTCTGTCTGCAGCAAGGGAATGCGCAAAGCCCCCATGAGATGCAGGCCGAAAATCAGCACCATAGCACCTCCTGCCATGCGAAGCCAGAGGCCGGTTCCGGAAAAAAGTTGCCCCAGAAAGCTTGCCGATGCACCAAGGGCAATGAAGACGATTGAAAAACCAAGGATAAAGCCAAAGGTGCTGCGTCTTATGCTGCGTTTAGCCGCGCTGGAAGGACCTTCTGCCAGTTCTTCGATGGATACGCCGGATATGAAACTGAAGTAAGCGGGTATCAGGGGAAGGATGCAGGGGGAGAGAAAGGAAAGCAGGCCTGCACCAAAGGCGGCAGCAAGGGATACGGGTTCTATGATAATCATGGAATCTTTCCCGGTGTTAAAAAATTGTAACTATTCAGCACAGTTTATTCCGAATTGCCAATGCTGTAATTACAACAGTTTTATATTGTTGCAAGGCTCCGTGGCTATTTGCAAGTGACATTGCAATCGTTTCGGATCAGAGCTTTGCAGGCCTGTGCGAAAGAAGCGGCAAACTGTCTGAGCCGCCACAA
>NZ_VLLC01000026.1 GCF_007830435.1 Desulfobotulus alkaliphilus
GAGAAGCCCTCAGGATTTACAGGGATAAGGATGTCGTTGAAAAAGGCTTTGACCGCATGAAAAACAATCTTGATCTTGGCAGGCTAAGGGTTCACAGCAATCACAAGGCCTGGAACAAAACCTTCGTTGGTTTTTTGGCGCTTATATTGTTGTCAAAGATCCATTACACGATGGTGCAGGAAAAATTGTACTGCAAAATGACAATGAAAGAGCTGATTTTAACTTTATCCAAACTACGCATTCAGGAAATTAAGGGAGTTAGAATCCTTTTCCCATTAACCAAGCTTCAAAAAACTATCTTCAAAGCCTTTGGAGCTAAAGAGCCTTCGTAGGTATAAAAATGAGCGGGATTTTAGGGTCAATGCTTTATTGAATATGCGGGCACTGACCGGAAAGGCTGAACCTTTTTTCCTCCCGGTCGCCGGATTTTTTGATGTGAGACCTTTTGATATCCTGAAGGGGCCACAGAATAAATCCCGTTTTACGGTTGCGGAAAAGAAAGGATACAGGGGCTTTGCCTTTTGTGCAGAAGGATAAGACAAAGGCGCTGGGGCCATTGCGGGCCTGTTGTTGTGTCAGAAAAATACGAATATGGATTTGAAGAGTTGAAGTGGGTGCCCTGTAGTTGTTCTCCCGCTCTGGTCCAGCAAAGAGCTACGCTTGGTGGGTTTCACCCGACACCCAGATCCGGGCTGAGCAAACGGTCATAAAGCCAAGACCCTCATACAGCCGGAGACCCGCCGGAGTTGCGCCGAGAAAGAAGCGTCGGATCCCATTGTCGCGTGCTTTCACCATTACGGCCGATAGTAGCCGACGACCGATTCCGCCACGCTGTTGTGCCGCAACTGTCCCCATGGCCCAGATGCCGCATGTATCGCCATGGTATGTCAACGTAACACTCCCCACAGCCTCACCATGGGAACGTGCGATGTAAACATCGGCAGCTGTAGTATCAAACAAGGAATGCGGCGTGGCTCGCAGCACACTGTCTTTAGGCATGCTGTAGGCCGAGACCATCACATCTGCGCATGCGTCAGCGTCCTCGGCACCATGTGCGCGCCCGATTTCAACCTCGGGATTGCCAGAGGGATCGAGAGGCGGGTCATTACAGACCATGATCGGAAAGTCCACCGCATGGACCAGGCCCAGATTTGCTGCAATCTCGTCAACCGCTTCTCCGGCCTCAGGAAACACCATAACCAGAAATGGAAGATTGCGCCTGAGACACGAACGCGCCATGTCCCGAAAATGTTGCTGGTTAGCGCCAGCCCCAACCACCAGCATATTCAGGTCAGCAACCGGTTCGTTCGATAAGACCAATTGCAAACCAGGGCGTGCAGCTGCCTCATAGAGTGCCGCCTCGCCTAGCAAGGTAGTGAGGGCGTCATTGGTGAGGCGGCGCAAGACCGCTTCGTTTAAAGGTTTCGATGCAATGCTCATAGTTTTACCTTTTTGCTTTGTTTGTTTCGAATACGAATATCGGTAGGACGAGGTGTTTTAGGGTCTTATCTGAAGCCAGAGAACAACAGTCTGTGGTTATCTTTCCAAGGGGTAGGGGTTGAGTCACCGCACCAAATTGGAGCACGCTAAAAATCGATAAGTGTCAGGCCATAGTTGTTATGTGTGTTTCCCCTCATTATGCATACCTTTAGCCAGCGAATCACGGATTTCACGCAGCAACTCGGTTTGTTGCTTAGCCTCTTCCAGGGCTACATGCTGTGTTTTGATGGATTCATTGATTTTTTCCTCGGCACGTTTCTGCGCTTCGATCGATAACTTCATTTTCTTATTATTACCGAAAGAGGTGATAAAAAAATAAAGAACAATTGCGACAAGGATGTAATTTGAATATTCCCAGAAAAACATTTTTGTATTGCTTGGCATTGCGGATTCCGCAAGTTCATGCTGTAATTGGGAGTACTCCTCGGCTGATATCCACAGCTGTGCAGAGTTATCAAAGAACAGGGAATTAGATTGCAGCCACTTATAGTAAGGTCTCCCGTATTTTGTGAGTTCCTCAGACGCCATTCCAACCAACTCAACTTCTACGTATCCTGTCTTAGTAATCCCGCCGCCATAGATGTCCGGGAATTCCTCAACGCCGTAAACCAGAACTCTGAGATTACCCTCGAAGGGAATTTGTTCAAATTTAATCGTATATTCACCGGGCGTCTCACTTGTATCAAACTTTGCCACTTCCGAGTGCTGGCGCTGGATGTTTTCCCAAGCCTTCAACAGGCTTTCACGGTCTTGGGAAAAACTTGTTGTCGAGGTTAATGCGAGGACTGCAAGCAGAAGCCATTTCATAGTTTTCTCCAAAGGGTGCCCCCTTTTGTGTGCAAGGCAGGATTTTTCTACAAGGACCAAGTGGGTGTCCTACCTATGCTTAAGTTATCTTTACCGGGGGGTGATATCGGAAAAAAATATTATTTCCAGTAAAGTTGGGATGGTAACCTTCCGGTACACCGAAAATACGGGTAAAATTCGATACAGGACGCTGAAGGGTGAGGATTTTCTTCGTCTGATCCTTAAACATGTGCTGCCAAAGGGCTTTCGAAGAATCAGGGATTATGGATTTCTACACAGCAAAGCCAAAAAGCTGCTTTCACTCGTTCAACATGTCCTGCGTGTCCAGCTTGAAAGTATAACTCCTGTCCCAAGAGCTTCTTTCAGCTGTCCCCGCTGTAAGGCTCCCATGAAGGTTCTGTTTTTCCTTCTGAGACCCGGATGAAAAGGATTCATTGGCAATCACCGGGCATCAACCGAATCGCGGAGGTGGCAACACTATGAAAATACAGATCTTTTTTAAAGCCTTGTAAAAGGTCTTGCCCCTCTGCGTCCTCAAAAAATTCTTCCTTCCAGACTACCTCCGGATACGCCCCTTCCAAAAAAAGCTATTTCCTTATAATAGAAACCTGTCGGGGATGCCGCTACGGGCTGGTTCAACACCGGATGAGATCGTGGTTCGTCCCTCACATGATCTATCCTTATCTGTTAGGCTGCCTTTTAAACGCTACAAATTTTTGTCAGTGGCCATTTATTTTATCACACCTGGGTCACTTTAATTGGCCACCAACACCTTTCTCGATATTTCCGCCAGTAAACCTAGGTGGAGTCAGCTCTGTGCCAAGTACAGCATCTGAATAGCTCGAAAGCCACATTCCCTTTTCCCGTAATGAAGGTCTTTTACTAGCAGTCAGCCCCAACACAATCTCGACAATTGAGGTCGTCAACTTTTCCGTTCCTTGATCTTTGAAGAGGCCGAGATAGTCGACAAAGACTAAGCCGTCGTCTTCTTTTATTAGAAATTTTGGATATTCATCTTGGTCGGGATATATAAGATCAATAAGGTCTCGTGATACTACAACACGCGGAAAACGTGCAACAGTACTTTCCACAAAATATGCATCAATAAGTCCAGCGCTGAAAGTGAATGTTCCATTTGAGAAATGTTTGTTAACGGCTATACCCCCGCGGCAGATCAGGCCTTCGTCCAATAACAACCGTTGATATTCTGCAACCTTGGTGGCAAACCACTCGAATCCATTTACCTCGAACGGCTTAGCTACAACAATTGAGTCTGAAAATTGCGTGACTGTGCAATAGGGATCATCTTTGAAAATATTTCCTGCGCTTTGATGACAGCGAAATAGCTTACCTAGATGCGGTTGGTTTTCACTAGTAACGTCCGAACGCACCATTGCCGTGAAACCTAGGATATCTAAAAAAGCGACATAGTGTTGCTTCAGCTCAATGGCCATTTCAATCCAGCCTTAATTCAGTTTTTCTAGGACTGCAGTTATTTCTCCGAAGAGTTTTTTGTAGTCATTCATTCTTCTTTGGGCTTGTGTCCAATTATTGCCTGCCCACGGCTTACCGGTTGGAGTAATCCGCGCGGTATCTGCCTGCTGGAGACTAAAAACAGCTTTTCCAACTTCCTGCATCAGTGGTGCCAACTGACTGAAGTCAGGTACTTTAGCAACCACCGGATTGATGGACGTTGGAAGGTAAAGTTTCGATGCCTTGCTATGCTTATCAAAAATAGGTTTCAACTGCTTCGTTATTTCGGTTGGAAGGCGATCCATCCATAGTTTGAAACCCGGTTTCGGTGCTCCAGCATAAGATTTAAAAGCCTGAACTATGGCTCCCAAAAATGCTGGCGTGCCTGGTCTAATTGGAAGGCCAAGGTCTTCATATTGTTTCTTAACTAGCGCATGCTCAGACATCCAACGGTCCACGATCTTTGCTAAAGT
Source organism: Desulfobotulus alkaliphilus (assembly GCF_007830435.1). Taxonomy (GTDB): domain Bacteria; phylum Desulfobacterota; class Desulfobacteria; order Desulfobacterales; family ASO4-4; genus Desulfobotulus; species Desulfobotulus alkaliphilus. The sequence goes on from NZ_VLLC01000026.1 coordinate 4,254, forward strand.
GCCCACTGCTTGTACGTTAAATCGATCAGGAGCAACCGGAATAAAAAATGCGTCACACACCAGAAAGAACGAACGAGTAAGCGCGCCCGAGCTTGGGCCTACATCAATAAATATGTAGTCTAATTGTAATTTTTCGGCTAGCCTCGACAAAAAATCACCGGTAGCAATGTATGTACGCATAAGATTTGTACGCATTGCTAAACGCTGGAGATGAGCTTCTGACAGTTCATCTTCAATTGAACTGAGGTCTACTGAACCTCTTAGAAGCTGAAGATTATCGCCAATAGTTACTGTCTCAATTTTGTCAATATCAATAAAGGCTGCATCCCCCTCAATACGCTGATTGAGCGCATCAAGTAAACTTGTGCCAGGAAGTTCAGGAACATTTTCAGCGTGAGACTCCGCTGCGTCCGTGTCAATTTGTTCGATAAGTGGGGCCAACGCTATCTCAGTGAGATTACATTGGGGATCTGCGTCGACCATCAAGACCTTTTTTCCCTTATCCGCCAGATAAGAGGCCAAATTGAAGGTCGAAGTAGTTTTAGATACGCCACCTTTATGATTGTAAAGAGTAACGATTTTCATAGATTTTTCCTTATGAGTTTCTCGGTCGATGAGACCTCAATAGTCGACCTGAGCAGAGTACAAATTTTATAGGTGCAGGTTTGACGTAGTCTAACGAAAAGCTAAGCCGGAGCAGCGCCGCAGGCGCTGCGATCGGCTTTAGCGACAGGTTGGGCCTCACTTTAAATCACCCAAAACTACAATATAAGTTGGCGCACCAATACTAGCGAAAAACTGAACTGTGGCATAAAGCACACGAGGTTCTTTAAGTTCATGAATTCCGAGATAGTGAATTACACTTTCACGCTTAAGGTAAGGTTCAGAGAGCGTTCCGACAAACTTACCGATCGTGTTTGGTTTATATAGCATTGCGGAAATAAGCGCATCAGGATTCTTTAAGCGATCAATCTGTCCGTTAACGTATGCATTGGCATAGGCGGTTTTAACCACCATTTGCGCAAATGCTGCCGGTTCGTTTCCCTGTGAAACAATTTTCATTTTTGTTGCTTTTAGCCGCATTGCAAAATCTTCTATGGCGACGCCAAAGCTACCCGTAGTTATGCCATTCATTTTAATAGGTGACTCTATGCCTGCCAAGTAGGTTGGTTCTTCAAACGTTGGAAAAGCGAGTAATAAAGGTGCTTCGTTTCTCGGAACCTCAATTATCCGTTCCTCCTCGTCTATCGTTACCAGAAGCGGTACTGTTTCTGGGACGTCATGATGCTTGGTTCTTGATGGCAAACCATGTATAAAGCGAACCATTTGCATCGGGCCACGAAGCACAGCAGTTTCAAATTTGTGAGTTATCTTTTGACAAGAGCGACACGACCCCTTGGGTATGGTAACATTGCCGCCAAGAGCGTATGCAATTATGTGTTCCCTTGTTCGTTCTCTTTCTGTGGAACCACAGTAGATGCAGGCCTCTGCAACGGACGTTTCTGTTTTAGAAAAGTCCTGAAGCTTTTCCGAACTCACAACAGACACAATGGGCGTAGAACTTTTTCCCGTTTCTTCCCAACGGGTTTCACCGTCCATAACCAATTTCATGTTAGTGGAAATATGCATTTTGCTCATAATGCCCAACAGTTTAATAAGTGGAAACTTTCCATCTTATCCGTTCTTATATCTGGACAATTTTCCGTTTATTCTGGTATTAAAGGGCAAAAAATGGAAAACTGTATCCCGTCTTTACCCATCCATCAAGAAAAAAATTTGATTTTCCATTTATCCCGATATCAGAGGTCAAAACATGGAAAAAGGGACGAAATTCAGACCCGATCCGAATCTGAAGATTATGGATCAGGTTCGTGCGGTTCTGCGCTAACGCCTCCATTCCGGGGTACCCAAGGGGCTTATGGCAAAGCTATTGTATGGCAGTGGCCTGCGTCTTATAGCGTGCATTCGTATGAGGATCAGGGATGTGGATTTTTGAGCAGGGGCTGATTTTGTACGTGAAGGGAGAGGGGCAGGCACAGGGGCCTGCCCCTACAGGGGGATTATACCCACTCTCCACTTGCTGCTGCACTGACGGATAAGGATGAAGGGGAGGTAAAACCATTTAAAAAACAAGCTGCTTCTCTCTTACAACCTTATTCCTTCTTCCGCATCTCCCTTAGAATCTCCGCCATATGGCAGACCCGCATCCGGGAGGCGTGTTTGTCCATGCCGCCGGATATCTGCATGACGCAGCCGGGGCAGTCCGTTACCACAATATCGGCACCCGTTGCTTCCATGTTGGCTACCTTGCGGCGGAGAAGCTGTTCAGAGACTTCCGGGAAGTCAACGGAATAGGAACCGGAGAAGCCGCAGCACACATCCTCGTCTGCAGCCGGGACATAGTCAAGGCCAGCAACCCGCATCAGCTCCCTTGGCTCTTCTACCACATCAAGGCCCCGGCAGAGATGGCAGGGTGCGTGGTAGGCCACCTTCTTGCCGCTCACACGGAAATCATCCGCCGTCACCTTCAGCACATTCACCATGAAGGAGGAGAAATCAATGATCTTTTCCTCAAGTTTTTTCACACCTTCAGGCACTGCGTTTTCCTTCTGCAAGAGCTTGGGGTAGTTCTCCTTGATGTGGGAGCCGCAGGAAGCGCAGAGGGTGAGGATATAATCGTACCTGTCCGTATCCAGAGCTTTCAGGTTCTGTTCGGCCACTTCTTTGGCGGTTTCGTTTTCTGCCATCATGAGAAGGGGCAGGCCGCAGCAGGTCTGATCCATGGGAAGGTCCACATCCACGCCATAGCTTGCAAGAAGGGTCACGGCATCTTTTGCCTGCTGGGGATAGATGAAATCCTGGGCGCAGCCTGCAAAAAGGGCCACTTTGAGTTTGGGATTTCTGACCACGGGCTTGAAGCTGCTCCACTGATCCCGCAGGGGATGTTTGGCCAGAACGGGGATGGTGCGGAAATCGTGCTTGCGGCCAAAAATCGTGGGCAGATGCCGGATCTTCGGGCCGTCGGCAATGGGGGCCTGAGCCATCCACGCGTTCTTGAGCAGGGTGTGGAAGAGCTTGCGGTTGCCCATGACCCGGGCGAGAAGGCGGTTTCTCAAAGGCCGCTTGCCGTCTTCGTCCATGACTTCCCTGTACACCTTTTTAATGAGGTAGGGGAGATCAATCTTTGCGGGGCAGACCACCTTGCAGCTCTGGCAGTTGAGGCAGTTTTTCACGATGGCGCGGGCATTGTCTCTCCCATGGTAGAAGAAGGTGAGGATGAGACCGATGGCACCGATGTACACATGCCCGTAGGTGTGGCCGCCGAGGATACGGTAGATGGGGCAGACATTGGCGCAGGCTCCGCAGCGGATACAGCGCAGCACTTCGGAAAACACGGGGTCTTTGGCAAGGGCCAGACGGCCATTGTCCAGGAAAACGATGTGCCGGGTTTGGACTTCTTTTTCCGATGCGCCGCAGGGGGGCTGGCCCTTGATCCAGGTCACATAGGAGGTGATGCCCTGACCCGTGGCGTTTCTTGTAAGGCCCTTTAAGGCTGTCAGGGCTGTCTTGATGTCCGGGATGAGTTTGTCCACACCGGCAAGGGTGACATGCACACGGGGCAGGGTGGTGGTGAGCCGGGCATTGCCTTCATTGGTGACAATACCGATGGCTCCGGAGTCGGCCATGGCAAAGTTGGCACCGGAGATGCCCATGTCCGCCTCGATGAAGCGGGGCCGAAGCTGTTTTCTTGCCACCTTCACGAGTTTGTCAATGTTCTCCGGATCCTGCTCTTCTCCGGATACCCCGGTGAAAAGATCGCCCACCTGATAGCGGGAAAGGTGGATGGCGGGCATGACCATGTGGGAAGGGCCTTCGTGGCGAAGCTGGATGATCCATTCCCCAAGGTCCGTTTCCGTGACTTTCAGGCCCTGCTTTTCCAGATGATCGTTGAGAAAGGTTTCCTCGGCCGTCATGGATTTGGATTTGACAATGGTTTTTACATTGTTTTCCTTTGCGATGGCCGCAATGATGGCATTGGCCTCCTGGGCGGTTTTGGCAAAATGCACCTTCACCCCGTCGGCTTCCGCATGCCGGGTGAATTCTTCCAGCAGTTCCTCAAGCCGTGGCAGGGCCGCATCCTTGGCGCAGGCAATTTCTTCCCGCAGTGCCTCAAGATCCATACCGCTGAAGGCCTTGGCCCTGGATGCCTTGTAGCTGGTGGCAAAATTGTTCAGGGTGGTCTGGAGGAACTTTTCCTTTAGGGTGGCACGGATCTGATCCGTGTAGTCCTTCATGTTCTGGGGCGTTTTAATCATCGGCTTTTTCCTCCTTGAAAAGAATGTGCAGGAATTCAGGCCCATGGACGCCAATGCTCAACACCCGTTCAATATCTGCGGTACGGCTGGGGCCGGTGATGAAAGCCATGTAGGCGGCACCGTTTTCTTTGATGGCTGCATCCAGAAGGGGAGCCAGTTCATCGGTGGAAGGATAAATGGTGGCGGGGTCCAGCACGCAGACATGGGTTTCCGCCAGCATGGTGGCGATGCGCAGATTTTCATCCGCAGAGCGCAGCACCAGCGTTCCGGTCTGGGCAATGCCCCAGAGGGCAGGGGTCAGGCCGGTGTGGATATTTTCAAGGTGGGGTCTGAAGGGAGGCTCCAGCACCTCAATGCCTTTGGCTTTGGCCTTCTCCTTTAAATCCGGAAGAAGGGCTGCAAGGGTTTCTTCGTCAAAACCTGCAAGGGCAATGGTCTTTCCGCCCTGATCTGCGGTGAGATCCACGGTATAGGCTGCAATGACTTCCGGCGTGGCAGCACTGCTCACAAGGGTCTGTATCGCCTCGGCCTTTTCCTTGAATAGCTCTTTATTTTTTCCATTTTCCATGGATGTCTCCTTTGGATCTTTTAAAAAAAATTACAGCGTTTCCGCATAAAGCTCGATGCTGTGTTTCACGCGGACCTTGTCGCCTTTGGAGGCAAGCATGTCCGTGAGCTGCATCATGCATGCAGGGCAGCCGGTGGCAACAATTTCTGCCTGTGTGGCAACAATGTTGTCCCTTTTTTTCTGGCCGATCTGGGTGGAGGTTTCATAATGCTGGAGATTGAAACTTCCGCCGGAACCGCAGCAGGTGTTGGCATCCTGCATTTCTTTGATGTGATACCTGCCGCTGGCCTGAATCAGGGTTCTGGGCTGGGAGAAAACGCCCAAGGATTTACCGAGGTGGCAGGGATCATGGAAGGTGACGGCCCTGCCTTCTGCCCCGTCCTTTGGACGTACACCCACTTTGTCCACAAGGAACTGGTTGATATCCATGACCTTTGCGCTGAGGGCATCAATTTCCCTGCGCCGTTTCATGTCCAGATTTTCGGCCATCATGGGCCATACCTTTTTCAGGGTGGCCGTACAGGTGGCACAGGGTGTCACCAGAACATCAAAGCCTTTGCCGGAAAAGCAGTTCAGGTTGAGATCCACAAGCTTCTCAAAGGATTTTGTATCTCCCGATGCTAAAGCTGGCATACCGCAGCAGGCCTGATTTGCCGGAAGAAAGACACCAACGCCGTGGTGTTTCATAACTTTCAGTACCGCCTCCCCAATGCCCGTGTACATCTTGTCCACAAGGCAGCCCGGATAGAAGGCCACCTTCAGCCCGGATTTTCCGGCGGGTGTATCCATGGAGGGATGGCTTTTCCGGAAAGGCTTTGAAGCCAGCGGAACAATCTGTCGGTTGCCGAGGATGGAGGAAAGCATGGGCGCGCAGGAGGTACCATGGTAGGCATTGGCCTTTTTTGTCATGATCCCCTGAAATTTCGAGCCCATATCCACAAGGCGGTTGAAAAGTTCAGGATGGGTGAGGGTGCCCCGGAAGATGGCCTTTTTAACGGGAGAAAGGCCGGTGTATTCCGTAAGGGCCGCTCTGGCCTTGAGGAAGATGTCCGTGGCCTTGACCCCGCTGGGGCAGCTGGCGGAACAGGAGCCGCAGAGCAGGCATTTGTCAAGCTTGCATTTTACCCCTTCGGCATCGCTGATCATCTGGTGGCTGAGGCCTTCCAGCAGGGCAATTTTACCCCTGGCCACATCCCCTTCATTGAGTGTGCGGGCAAAAACCGGACATACGGACTGGCACATGCCACAGCGCATGCATCCGGCCAGCATGTCGTCAATGTCCATTAGCAGGCGGTGTAAACGTTTCAGATCCCCCATGATGTCAGCCTCCGATGATTTTTCCGGGATTCAGGATGTTTTTGGGATCCACGGCACGCTTGATTTTTCTGGAAAATTCAATGGAACCCCTTCCGATCTCTTTTTCCATGAAGCCCGCCTTGGCAAGGCCGATGCCGTGTTCCCCGGAGAGTGTACCACCCATTCCAAGGGCCAGCTCAAATATTTCTTCCACACCCTTTTCTACCCGGTGCCATTCTTCCCTGTCCCGTTTGTCACAGAGGATGGTGGGGTGCAGGTTGCCGTCTCCGGCATGGCCAAAGGTGCCGATGGTGAGTTTATGTCTGGCTGCTATGGCATCGAGGCCCCGCACCATGTCGGGAATACGGCTTCTGGGTACGGTGGCATCTTCCAGAACCGTGGTGGGTCTCAGCTTGGCCAGTGCGGAAAGGGCCGTCCTTCTGGCTTCCCATACCTTGTTTCTCTCTTCGGCATTCTGGGCCACCTGAATACGGCTGGCTCCGTTGGCCTTGCAGATGGTCTCCACCTCGGCGGCTTCGTCTTCCACCTGGGCAGGGTGGCCATCCACCTCAATGAGTAAAAGGGCCTTGGCTTCCGTGGGAAGTCCCACTTTTGCAAAATCTTCCACCGTGCGGATGGTGAAGTTGTCCATGAATTCCAGCGTACATGGAATGATCTTGGCGGCAATGATGGCGGCCACGGTTTCGGCGGCCTGATCCACGGAATCGTAGACGGCCATCATGGATCTGGAAGCCTTTGGCGGGGGGACAAGCTTGAGGGTGATCTGGCTGTAAACGCCGAAACATCCTTCACTGGCCGTCATGAGGCCTGCAAGGTTGAAACCGGTCACGCATTTGACGGTTTTTGATCCGGTGCGAACATGGGTACCCGTGGCATCATAGAATTCCATGCCCATGACATAATCCTTGGAAACACCGTACTTCAGACCCCGCAGGCCCCCGGCGTTTTCCGCCACATTCCCGGCAATGGTGGATACGGTCTGGCTGCCGGGATCCGGAGGATAGAAGAGGCCCTTGGCTGCCACTGCGGAAGCCAGCTGGGCTGTGATGACACCGGGTTCCACAATGGCGTACATATCCGCCTCATTGATTTCAATGATGCGCTGGAGGCCGTTGGTGAGCATCACAAGGCCGCCCATGGAAGGGATGGTGCCGCCGCTTAAGTTGGTTCCGGCTCCCCGGACTGTTACCGGGATATTGTTTTCATTGCAGAGTTTTAAAATGGCACCGATGTCTTCGGTATTTCTTGGCCGGACCACAAGGCCGGGCATGACAGGCGCAAGAACCGCCGCATCATAGGCGTAGTTCATGCGGTCGGTTTCACTTTCCATGACGTTTTCAGCGCCAAGAAGATCTTTAAAGGCACCCACAAGGGAGTTTTTTTTCATGGGAATTCTCCATCCGTCTCAGGATTCTTGTGAACCGGCATCCGGCTTTTTCAGCCGGATGCCATCATATTTTTGGTTTAGAAAGTTGCGGGGAAAAGCACATAGGTAAAGAGGAGACCCATGATGCCCACAAGGATACCGTAAAGGACCATGGGGATGATGGTTTTTCTTATGATCAGACCTTCCACGCCCACAAGACCGACGGTGGCGGAAGCGGCCACAACGTTATGGACACAGATCATGTTGCCCATGGCGGCACCCACACCCTGAACGCCCATGATGATTTCACGGCTGGCACCGATGGTGGTGGCAAGGCCGTACTGGAAGTCGGAGAAGAGCAGGTCGGATACGGTGGCGGAACCTGTAATAAAGGAACCAAGGGCACCCACATAGGCGGCAAAGAAGGGCCAGCTCTGGCCAGCAACGGCAGCAACCGCCGTTGCCATGGAAAGGGGCATGGAGTGATATCCCAGAAGATTGTTGCCGGACTGTCTCATGATTTCAACCAGAGCCACGGCAAAGAGCATGGCAATGGTGGGATTTTTCAGACGGATGAAGCTCTCTTTCCATGCCTTGGCTGCCTTGTCCGCAGGAATCTTGTGCAGGAAGATGGTGATGATTGCCACCAGCATGAAGGGGATGACACCGGGAAGATAGAAGGGTGTCATGGTGAAGTTTACGGTTTCATAGCCAAGAATCTGGGTGAAACTGATCTTGAAGGACGTGGCAAGGGCCTTGAAGGGCAGGTCGTTCAGGCGCGTAAGGACAAGGATGCCTGCAATGAGTACGTAGGGCAGCCATGCCATGAACTGGCTCATCCGGGGTTTCAGATCTTTGGAGCCTACCTCAATTTCGCCCATCCATTCCTTTTCCCATGAACTGCGCTCACCGAATTCCCAGTTTTCCTTGGGCATGAGGAAGCCTTTTTTGGCAGCAGTGATGACAACGCCAAGTCCCACAAGGCCGCCGATGAGGGAAGGGAATTCCACACCCACGAGGAAGGCTGTGAGCAGGTAGGGTATGTTGAAGGCAAAGGAGGCAAAGAGGGCGAATTTCCATGCGCCAAGGCCTTCTTTCCAGGATTTGTTTTTGCCAAAAAAACGGGTAAGAAAGCAGATGAGGAAGATGAGGAAGCCAAGGCCTACAATGGCGTGCATGACAGCGGCCCACTGACCGACATTCATGAGAAAGCCGTTAAAGGTTGTGAATCCGACGTTTTCACCTGCGGCAATGGCTGCGTTCACAGGGGTTTCAAGGGTCATCATGCCAAACCAGATGGGAGTGCCCACGGCACCGAAGGTAACGGGAATGGAGTTGGAGATAAGGGCAACGCAGACCGCTGCAAGGGCTGGGAAGCCAAGGCCCAGCAGCAGGGGGGCGGCAAGGGCTGCGGGGGTTCCGAAACCCGCAGATCCTTCAATGAAAGCACCGAACATGAAGGCGATGATGATGGTCTGGATGCGCCTGTCCGGAGAGATACCCGTGAAACCGTAACTGATGGTTTCCATGGCTCCGCTGGTCTGCATGGTGTAAAGGATGACAATGGCACCGAAAACAATGATGAGAACGTTGATGGCACTGCCAAAACCCGCCAGAGTTGAGGCGGCAATGAAGCCAAAATCCATGTTCCAGACGGTCATGCCAATGAGGGCACATACCAGCCAGGCCAGGGGCATGGCTTTGGTGGCGGGCCAGCGCATGCCAACCATGAGAACCAGAACAATGGCAATGGGTACAAAAGCGAGTAAAGCAAGCATTCCAATGGACATCACAGGCCTCCTTGATGGAAAAAAGGTGCAGGGTTGTTCGGGGTTACCCTGACAGTATAATGGTAAAGGAATCACTCCGGGGGCGTTCCGGCCGGGGAAGGGGGGAAGCCGGAATTGCCTGAACATCGTTTTTATTTCGGGCGATGTTTCGCCCGGAGTGGTATCCGTTCTGGCCTATAGCGATATCTGTGCCATGGAAAAAAAGATGTTTTATTTAAAGTGTTTATGTTTTTTTTGTGGTTTTACTCAGCGGATTGAGCGGGCAAAGGTCTGAAAAACAGGAATGGAATTCCGGGAGACAGGTATTTGTTTGGTATTGTCGAATTGTTTTTTGGGTTCTGGTGGAAGTGTGTCTTTATCCGTCCGGAAAAACGGATTCCCTGTTCTGTTTTTCAGGATTTCATATGGTGATCTTGAAAAAACTTCTATATAGTCTGATGAACATGGTTTAAATCTGTAAGGATTCTGGCTGCGTCTCTGACCGAAAGAAAAAAAATGACATTTTTCAGTATAAAAAGAAGTCTTTTACCGATAAAAACAGGCCTGCTTTCCCTTTTTCTGGTTCTTTTGATCAGTTTTTCCGTTCAGGCGGACATTAAAAAACGGGTTCTTTACCTCAATTCCTATGAAGACGGATATGCATGGTCTGATACCCTGCTTGAGGGGCTTCGCTCTGTTCTGGAAGCCGCTCCCTACAGGGTGAATCTGCACGTGGAATATATGGATACAAAACGGTATCCGGATCCTGAGCTGAGGCCCTACCTTGTTGATCTGTACCGTTATAAATATGAGGGACTGGATATTGATGCCATCATTGTTTCCGATGACTATGCCTTTGATTTCATACTGGCATACAGGGATATGCTGTTTCCGGGGGTGCCGGTTGTTTTCTGCGGAGTCAATGATTATCAGCCTTCACGCATTGAAGGGGTGGAAAAGATAACGGGCATGGCGGAGAGTTTCAGCGTGGTGGAAAATGTGGAACTTGCCCTGCGCCTGATTCCTGATGCAGGGCGTATGGTGGTGGTTGGAGATGAATCCTTTACCGGTGGTGCCACCATGTCTGCCATCCGTCAGGTGGCCCCTCTCTTTGAGGACCGGCTGGAGATTGAGTACTGGTCTGACCTTGCAATGGAGGCCGCCATAGAGGCGGTATCCCGCCTGCCCGAGGACACCTTTATTTTTTATGTGCCCTATTACGAGTATCTCAAGGGCAGTTTTTACAGTGCGGAAGATATCCTTGAGCGCATCTGCAAGAATGCCAGTGTGCCGGTGTTCACCTTTTGGGAGTTTCTTATGGGGTCCGGTGCCATCGGCGGGCAGCTGACCAGCGGATACCGCCACGGAAAAATGGCGGGAGAGATGCTGCTTCAGGTTCTGGAAGGGACTCCCGCTGCATCCATACCTGTCATCACGGAAGATCCCTATATCCTTCTTTTTGATTATGCGGCCATGAAACGCTGGGGAATGGATATGGGTCTATTGCCCAGAGGCAGTATTTTCATCAATGAGCCCCGTCATTTTTACGAGCTGAACCGTGAGGTTTTCTGGACCCTCATGGTCAGCATGGCCCTCCTTTCACTGGTTCTTGTTTTTCTTGTGTTCAACATTGTCCGCAGAAGGGTGGTGGAGGAAAAAATAAGGGATCAGCTTTCCTTTTTAAAAATTCTGATGAATACCATCCCCATTCCCATATATTTCAAGGATAAGGGGGGGCGATTTCTGGGATGTAACAACAGTTTTGAAAACTGGTTCGGTGTACAGGTGCGTAATATTGTGGACAAGGGGGACGCTGTGTTGCAGGGGCGGCATCCCGTGCGCCTTTTTGATGAAGTGGATGAAGCCCTTTTAAAGGAACCGGGTGTGCGGGTATACGAGAACCGTATCCATGATGCTTCGGGCATTCACCGCCATGTGATTCTGACCAAGGCCACCTATCTGAATGCAAGGGGCGAAGTGCTGGGGCTGGTGGGGGTTATCAATGATGTGCACGGGATGAAAACGGCCCAGGAGAATCTGCGTATTGCCGAAGAACGGTATCGCAGTATTTTTGAGAATGCCTCCAAGGGGATTTTTATTGCTTCTCCCGAGGGCAGGCTCACCCACATGAACCGGGCCTTTGCCCACATACTGGGCTATGATACCGAAGATGATGCTTTGCAAAAGACAGGCGGACTGCTGGAACCCCATTATGTGGATCCGGAAAGCAGGAAGGTTTTTTGGGAAATCCTTCTGGCTGGCCGGGAGGTCACGGGGTTTGAGGTGGCTTTTTATACCAGAGGCAGAAAAATGCGCTGGGCATCCCTGAGTGCCAGAGCCGTATATGATGCCGATGGACGGATGGTGCATGTGGAGGGCATTGGTGAAGACATCACCAAGCGCAGGCATGCAGAAATGGCCCTGATGGAGTCCCGGCAGCGTCTCTGGCTGGTGCTGGACAATATTCCCCAGCTTGTTTTCTGGCAGGACAGGGAGTTGCGTATCATGGGGATGAACCGCAGCAGTGCGGAATTTTTTGGTCTGGAAAACGGTCCCCGTGTGATAGGAAAAACCCTTTATGAGCTGCTGCCTGATAAGGAAGATGCGGCCATGCTCATGGAGCGGGGTGAGCGGGCTGTTCTGCAGCAGGAGCCGGTGTACCGTTTTAAATGCCATATACAGGATGGCAGGGGACGCAAGATCTGGCTGGAGATCAACAAGGTTCCGCTGCTGGGAGCCGATGGTGTGGCCAGCGGTGTTCTAACCTGCGCTGAGGATATCACCCGGAAGGTGACCCTGGAACGCCAGCTTTTACAAAGCCAGAAAATGGAGGCGCTGGGGAGGCTTTCCGGTGGTATCGCCCATGACTTCAACAATATTCTGACATCCATCATCAATTCCGCAGAACTGGCCATGGAGGATCTGGAAGAGGGCAGTATGGGCCGGAAGGATCTGGAACGGGTACTGCGGGCAGGGGAACGGGGCAGCGGCATGATCAAAAAGATTCTGGCCTTCAGCCGTCCCGGCAGGGAAGAATTTCAGTGCGTGGATTTAAGGTCCGTGGTTCAGGAGGGACTGGATCTGCTGAGGACATCCATTCCCGGTCATATCCGTGTGAAAGAGGAATTCTGCGGTGAGCAGCCGTTAAGTTGTATGGCAGACCCCGTTCAGATTCATCAGGTTCTGATGAATCTCTGCACCAATGCCCTGCAGGCCATGGGCAGCCATCCCGGCACCCTGGAAGTGCACCTTTCTTCCCTCACTCTGGGAGAAACAGAAGCCCATGGGGCGGGTTTGGCACCGGGTTTTTATGTCTGTCTCCGTGTGGCGGACAATGGTCCGGGCATTGCTGCCGCTGTACTGGATAAGATATTTGATCCCTTTTTCACCACCCGCGAGAAGGGAGGCGGCAGCGGTCTGGGGCTTTCCATGGTACACGGCATTGTGATGAACCACGGAGGGTCTGTGCAGGTCAGCAGCATTCCCTTTGAAAGGACGGTTTTCGATGTTTTTCTGCCCCTGGAAAAAAAGGGGGGGACATCTCCTGCCACATGCCGGGAATCTGCGGTAAACGGGAATGAACGCCTGCTTTTTGTGGAGGATGATCCGGATCAGCGGGAAACCGTTCCAAGAATTTTAAGGAATCTCGGCTACAGGGTGGTTTCGGTCGGTACGGCCGATGAAGCCCTCTTTCGCATGGAAGCAACGGAAAAAAATTTTGACCTTGTACTCACGGATTATGATATGCCCGGAACCGATGGCCTTCGCCTTGCCCATCGTCTGGAAAGCATGAGCCCGGATCTGCCGGTGATTCTTGTTACGGGCGGAGGTATGGCAGAAACCCTTCAGCCCAGGGGTAATATCCGGGCTGTACTCTCTAAACCCTACAGCCGGGATTCCCTGAACCGGGTAATCCGCAGCGTGCTGGATGCAGAGCTCTGTTGAAAGGATGCCTCGTGGCAGATATTCTTGTAATTGATGATGATGTGGTTTTCTGTGAAACCATGGCCAGCCTGATACAGAGAATGGAGCATGGGTTCCATGCCTTTCATACGCTTCGGGAAGGGGTGGCCTTTCTTTCCGGGCATTCCGTGGATGTGGTCTTTCTGGATGTTCGCCTGCCCGATGGCAATGGACTGGATGCCATCCCACGCATACGCGCCTCCCTCGGGAATCCGGAGGTAATCATTCTCACGGGCCTTGGAGATCCGGACGGGGCGGAGCTGGCCATTGCTGCCGGTGTCTGGGATTATCTGGTCAAGCCCTTTTCCGTCAAACAGACCCGTTTAAGTCTGGACAGGGCCCTTCGCTACAGGCTTGAAAAACAGCAGGCCCGGGAACCGGAACCTTTGGATCTTTCCTCCGTGGTAGGGGAAGGGCCTGCCATGAAAGCCTGCTACACCCTCCTTGCCCAGGCTGCCCGCAGCGATTCAAGGGTGCTGATCACAGGAGAAACGGGCACGGGAAAAGAGCTTTTTGCAAGGACCATCCATGATAACAGTGGCAGATCAAAGGGTGAGTTTGTGGTGGTGGACTGTGCTTCCATCACGGAGACCCTTCTGGAATCCACCCTTTTCGGGCATAAAAAAGGCGCCTTTACCGGAGCGGACAGCGACCGGACAGGGCTTGTGAAGATGGCTGACGGCGGCACGCTTTTTCTGGATGAGGTTGGGGATATGCCCCTTTCCATACAGAAATCTTTTCTGAGGGTTTTACAGGAAAGACGTTTCAGGCCGGTAGGCGAGACCCGTGAGCTGACATCGGATTTTCGTCTCATCGCCGCCACCAACCGCAATCTTCAGGAGATGGTGGAAGAAGGAAAGTTCCGTCAGGATCTGCTTTTCCGCCTCTGGACCATTTCCCTCAGGCTGCCGCCCTTACGGGAAAGGGGTGCGGAGGATATCCGGGGCCTTAGCCGTGTTCACATAAGAAATCTCTGCCAGAAGGCCGGTGTGGCCATGAAAGAACCAGCTCCGGATTTTCTTGAGGTGCTGCTGGCCTATGACTGGCCCGGTAATGTGCGGGAGCTTTTCAATGTGCTGGAGGTGGCCTTTGTGGCTTCCCGTGAGAACAGAACCCTTTATGCCATGGATCTTCCTCCTGAGGTGAGAATCCGGGTGATGCGTGCTGCCCTCTCTGACGGGGGAGGAAACGATGCTCTTGGGGAAAGCCGGGCTTTTTCCCCTGTTCCGTCTTTTCCTGCCATGGAAAATGCCCTTCCCGAATCCCTGCAGGGGGATCTTCCCAGTCTGAAAGATTTCAAGACAGAGATGGAGGCCCTGTATCTGGATGTTCTGATGAAAAGGACAGGGGGCAGCCCCCAGGAAATGATGTCTGTTTCCGGCCTCTCCAAGTCCCACTTTTATGCTTTGCTGAAAAAATACGGAAGATCCTTAAAATAAGCAGGGCATCCGGGAAGGAGTGCAGGATCTGCCTTTGATGGATGGGTGTCATCTTTTTTTTCGGACTGACGGTTTTTTTTCCGGGAAAAAATACCTTTTTTGCATGTTTCTTTCGACAAGTAGGGTGAATACTGTAAAGAAGCGAACCTTTTTTTTCCTGTTCATGGATGAGTCATTACAGGGCAGAGGATTTCAAGGTTTTGTTTTTTTATACCTTAATTTAAAATGAGGGTTTGGGTGGATCGGTAGGGTATGGAAAAAAGTTGTTTTTTTATCTTGTTGGCATCTTGATTGCATTATTAATTTCAGAACCCCAAAGGGTCCCGCCGATATTTTCGGTGGTGAAAACCAGTGAACCGGGTAGCCTGTCTGGCATGATTCCCATTGGCAGTTTTCCTCTTCAAGTCATTTCCGAAAGCATCCTTCCCGTTTTTTTTCTTATCTTCAGGCAACCCCGGTGCTGGTATTCTCAATCATAACAAAACACCGGATATCCCCACAATAAAGGAGTGATCGCATGTTCAAGCATATTGTTCTTTTCCGTTTGAAAAAAGGTGCCAGAGGCTTAAGTATGGAAGAAAATATTGCTGAGCTTAAAGCCATGCTGGAGGGGCTGCCGGAAAAGATAGCGGATATCCGCTTTCTTGAGGTGGGCGTGGATGTTCTGGGAACGGGTCACAGCAGTCATGTTTCCCTTATTACGGAATTTGATGATGATGCGGCTTTTACCCGCTATGTGCAGCATCCGGATCACCAGAAGGTTCTGGCCTTCCTGCAGGGCGTGCTGGAAGAGCGGCGGGTAGTGGATTATACGGTGTAAATTATTTTAGAATATAAAGAAGCAGAGTATGAAAACGGTTTTCCGGGGTAAAGGAAAGCCGTTTTTTGATTTCTGATTTTTTTTACCCTTGCGAATGTTTATTGCGGCCCTCTTCTCCAGGGTCACCCTTTACGGGTGTCCGATACCAAAGGCAGGATCTGGGCACGCAATTTTTCTGATGTAAGGTTCCCATGGCTGAAAAAATGGTGGTAATCAGATTTATTTTTGTTGTTTTCTGTTTTTGCTTTCAGTTTTTCCGTAATATGCTATGGCTTATGAGGAAGATCAATGGGTAGAACAATATGAACCAAAAGATTCGTATTGCAGACCAAAGATCTGGAAAAGCTTCAATAAGTAAGAAATCAGGTCATGGAACAGTTAATACAGCTATTTCAGGCATAAAATCTGGCAAAGTTGAGATAGACTTGAAATACACTGCCGGAATCACTCCACAGCAGGGCTTTGTCCATGCCGGGAGAGGATGGGCAGTTATGGATAGCTATTTGATATAAAGAATGATCTCTGATGCCGGAGAGATACCTTAAACCGATCCGTTTTCAGGTATATATAAGATATGGTATACCGGAATTGCAGGCGTTGAGAGGCTAAGAATTAAGGGCGTAATTTTATGATGGAGAAATATCAGGGCTGGAAAGAGGGGCTTGTGTCCCTTGCGGAAAAACTTTCAGATCTTACGGAAAAATACAGGGAGAACGGTGCCGGCGATGTCGGAGCTGCGGCATCCTGGACCTCGGATATCCGGGAGATTCTCAGGCAGTTTCGGGAAGAAACCCTGAAAGTGGCTGTGGTGGGAACCATCAAGTCCGGTAAAAGTACCCTTGTGAATGCCTGGCTGGGTGCGGATCTGCTCAAGCGGGGAGCTGGTGTTGTTACTTCCATTGTGACCCGTGTACGCAGGGGCGAGAAGCTTTCGGCAAAGGTCCGTTTCAAGGACTGGGATGAAATTAATGCCGACATAGAAGGCTCTCTGACCCTGTTTCCCGCAAGCGGATGGCGCAGGGTGGATGCGGGTTTTGATATCCGCCGGGACAGAGACAGGGAAGATCTTGCGGCAGCCCTGAAAACGCTGGGAACAGACCAGCTGATCACAGAGGATGCAAGGAATATCCATAGTGTGTACCTCTCATCCTATCTGGAAGGCTACGGGGCTGTACGCTCCTTTATCACCTCGGATCTTCCTGAAGCGGTTTTTGAAGGGGAGGGTTTTTCAGATTATCAGGATTTTGTGGCAGATGAGGTACGGGCCGCCTATGTGCGGGATATTCTCATCACCGTAGATGATGACCGTATGCCCGACGGCATTGAGCTGGCCGACTGTCAGGGCAGCGATGCCCCC
Source organism: Desulfobotulus alkaliphilus (assembly GCF_007830435.1). GTDB lineage: Bacteria > Desulfobacterota > Desulfobacteria > Desulfobacterales > ASO4-4 > Desulfobotulus > Desulfobotulus alkaliphilus. The sequence continues at coordinate 21,169 of NZ_VLLC01000026.1, forward strand.
AATCCCCTCCATATTGCTCAGGTGCAGGATTATCTTTTTCAGGCCCATATGGTCCTTTATGTCATCAGCAGCCGCACGGGCCTGCGGCAGGCGGATCTACGTTTCTTAAACATGATCCGCAAAATGGGTATTCTGGATTCCGTTATTTTTGTACTGAATACGGACTTCAGCGAGCACGGCGATGAAGGGGACATCCGCCGGGTGAGGGAAAAGGTGGAGTCCGAACTGGGGCTTCTATGCCCCGGTGTCAGGGTGCACGTCTTTTCAGCCCTTTATAGGCTTTTTAAAGATATGGAAGGAAAAGAGGGGTTCCCTGAAAAGGAAAAACTCAGGCTGGCCCAGTGGGAGGCGGATGCTTCCATGACGGAACAGAGCCGGGTCTCCTTTGATGATTTTGAAAAAAGCATGAACAGACGTATGACGGCAGACAGGGCAAGGCTGCTTTTGATGAATCAGGCCGCACGGCTGCGCCAGATTCTTTCCTCCATGGCCAATCACTGTCGTGTGGACAGGGATATCCTTGGTGGCGATCAGGAACAGGCCCGCCGCATTCTCGAAGAGGTAAGGGGGCGGCACAAGAGGATCGCTCAGGTGCAGGGGCTGATCCGAAACACCCTCGACGGTTCCGGCGCCATTCTGGAAAAGGAGCTGAAAACAAGGATAGACCGCTTCTTTGACGGAGCTTCCGGGGAAGTGCTGCCCGATATCCTTGCCTTTATCCGGGACTACAGGCCTGAAATGGATGCCTATGCCCCTGTTCTGGAATCATCGGGACTGTCGGTGGCCCTTTATCATGCTTTTCAGGATTTCAGGCAGGCTCTGGACACTTTCATGACGGACAGGGTGAATCCTGAAATCGTGCGCTTTATCCGGGAGCTGGAAGCCCGTATGCAGGAGCATTATGCCGAGGTGGCCAGACCCTATGCCTCCATGGTGGATGAGGTTCTGGAGGAATACTGTTCAGGCCTTGAAGGCATGGGTGTAAGGCTGGATCTGCCGCCTTCGGCTGGCAATTCCGGGCTTATGGTCGAACCCAGAATTCATGCGGAGCGCATGGGGCTGCATCTGCCCCCGGCCCATGCCGTGACAAGGTACACGGCAAAGGTAAAAGCGGAAAGCCATGTCCTTTTTGGATTCCATCGTTTTAAGCGCTGGATCAGCGGCTTTTTTTCAAAGGACAGGGAAGAGCATACGGAAAATCTCAGGGGAAGAGACGGGCTGAAGGTTCTTGCAGGGAGTCTGAAGAAGATCTGTCGGGAAACGGAAAAACAGCTCCTTGAACATATGGTAGATTATCGTGAAAACTTGAAATTTCAGTATGTTCTTGCCCTGTCAACTTCGCTGGCTTCAGCCCTGCAGGCGGACCTTGAGGCAAGATTCAGTACCTGTGTCACGGAAATGGATACGCTGGATCAGACAGCGGCAAGGAAAGGAGCCAGTCAGCAGGAACGCCTTGAGAAGGTGGCTTTTATCCTTGCGGAAAGCGATGTGCTGGACAGGGATTTTGCCAGAATTCAGGAGGATATGGGACGCAGCTGAGGTATGGGGCCTATGCCTGGCTTCAGGCCTGTATGCTGAAAAAACTGCCGGGTTGAATTTCTCTGGGGCCATAGGGCTGTTCTTCTGTTTTTCCTTCCGTCACGGCCTGCTTTTGCCTTTCTTCCATCTGCATCAGGGCAATTTCCTGAAGAGCGTCGCTGCGGATCATGGTGGCACGGGCTGCCACGCTGCGGTCCTGGGGGGAGGGGTCCATGGGAGCAAGGGCGGCACGGCGCACCTGCTCCATTTTTCTGGCTGTGGCTTCAGGATCTCCGGGTACGGGGGAAACATCTATGGAAACTTCACCGCCAATGGCATACATGCGGCCATCCGGGCCTTTCTGATAGTTATAGCGGATACCGCCACTGACATGCCCCCCTCCGGCGGCAACATGGGCCTGCTCGTGGGCCCTCACTTCCTGATCCCGACTTTTGAGTTCCGACAGCATGCGCATCTGTGCCGGAGTGAGGCGGTTGAGGGTCGCAGGATGGCTGGAATTTTCTTTTTCTTCCTGATCCGGGGATATTTCCGGGCGCAGGGAAACAGGCGCCGCCGGCTGGGTGCGGCCTGATGTTTCCCCTTTCTGGATGCGGGGACCGGTGTAGCTTTCCGGTTGCATATGGATGGCGGTCTGGATTTCCATTCCCGTCTCCGTAAATGCTGCCTGTCAGTACCTTTGGGAAACTTTGTGTATCTCCCAAGAATATTTATACAAAAAAATAATAAGGCTTTTTTTCCTTTTTGTAAATCCTTAGGCTCCTCCCTGTTATTCGGGTATTGTTTCCATGCAAGGCAGGAGCCTGTGACAGCAATGGCAGGTTTTGTCTCCGTTGACCGGTAAGCGGGGCTTTGTTATAGATTTTTCCTTTTTGATTTTGAGAACAGGAGTGGCTATGGAGCGCAGGGCTGTTGTGGAAAGAAAAACCGGGGAAACGGATATCAGGGTTTCCTGGAATCTGGATGGCAGTGGAAAGGCCCGCATGGCAACGGGCATTCCTTTTTTTGATCATATGCTGACCCTCTTTGCGGTGCATGGCTGCTTTGATCTGGAGGTGGACTGCAAGGGGGATATTGATATCGACTGGCACCACAGCGTGGAAGATGTGGGTATTGTTATGGGAGATGTGCTGGCCGAGGCTTTGGGAAGCAGGAAAGGGCTGGTCCGTTACGGAGACTCCGTTGTGCCCATGGATGAAACCCTCTGCAGGGTGGCACTGGATCTTTCCAACCGGCCCTTTCTGGTGTGCCGTCTGCCGGACCCCATCCGCTGTCCCGGCCCCTTTGACCCTTACCTTGCCAAGGAATTTCTGAGGGCTTTTTCCCTGCGTTCCGGCATGACACTGCACATAGACGTGGTTTACGGAGAGAACAGCCACCACATTGTGGAGGCCATGTTCAAGGCCCTGGGCAGGGCGCTGGACAAGGCTGTCCGGCTGGATCCGAGGGTGACGGGCGTTCCTTCCACCAAGGGGCTGCTTTAACTTAAATGATGTCAATGGTTTCTGAAGTTGATGAACTATGGTTCGATTGATCCGAAAGGCAGATATTTATGATATTGATTCCGGCTGTGGATATTAAAAACGGGCGTTGCGTGCGTCTTTTTCAGGGACGTATGGATGCGGAAACGGTTTTTTCCCATGATCCTGTGGCACAGGCCCGGCAGTGGGAAGCGGAAGGGGCTCTTCGGATACACCTTGTGGATCTGGACGGAGCGGTGGAGCAGAAGCCCAGAAATCTGGAGCTGATTGAAAAAATAGCTTCAGCCGTTGGTGTGCCTGTGCAGGTTGGCGGTGGTATCCGTTCCATGGAAACCATTTCCCACTACCTTTCCATCGGCGTTGACAGGGTGATTCTGGGAACGGCAGCCCTCAGAAATCCAGAACTGGTACGTGCCGCCTGTGCGGACTGGCCGGGGCGTATTGTGGTGGGTATTGATGCCAGAGCTGGCATGGTTGCCGTGGACGGATGGGTTGAAACCAGCGAAACCACAGCCATTGAACTGGCCCGTCGTTTTGAGGGTGCAGGCGTGGCAGCCATTATATTTACGGATATTGGAAGGGATGGCACCCATGGCGGCGTGAATCTTGAAGAGACAAAGGCCCTTGCAGAAGCCGTATCCATTCCTGTCATTGCTTCCGGTGGTGTTTCCACACTAAAAGATCTTGAGGCGCTGCTTCCTCTGGAGGCTTCCGGAGTGGAAGCTGTGATCAGTGGCAGGGCCCTTTATGAGGGAACCCTTACCATTGCAGAAGCCAATACCCTTTTTCGGTCGGCTGGTTTTTCCGGTGGAGGGGGCAGGTCCTAGTCAGGGGCATTTTTTATATTTTTTATTTTTCTTGACAGAAGGACAAAACAGGTTAACTTTTGCAGGTTACCCCTTTGCATGAAGGGGTTGTTTTTCCGTCCGTTTAGTATACCGTGAGGCTTTTGACGCAAATACGGAAGAGGGCCGCCTTGGGTACAAGGATTACGGATGAAACCATTGAAACGCTTCGGAATGTCGCAGACATTGCCCAGGTGGTCTCCGACCGTGTGATCTTAAAGCGATCGGGAAGGCGGCTGGCGGGGCTCTGTCCCTTTCACGTGGAAAAAACCCCCTCGTTTTCGGTGGATCCTGAAAAACAGATGTACCATTGTTTTGGCTGTGGTGCAGGAGGTGATGTTTTTTCTTTTGTCATGCAGAGTGAGGGACTTTCCTTTCCAGACGCCGTAAGATCCCTTGCGGACCGCTTTGGTGTTCCCCTTGCCGAGGGCAGGGATGAAAGTGATCCTGCTTTGGGCGAAAGGCAGATGCTTTTTGACATCAACCGCATGGTCACAGGCGTTTTCCGTTATGGTCTGCTAAAGAGTTCAAAGGGGAGTATCGCAAGGGAGTATCTTAACAAACGCGGGATCACAGAAGAATTTTCAGAGATTTTCGGCCTTGGCTTTATACCGGATGGCTGGTCCTATCTTCTGGACTATATGGTAAAAAAAGGTGCGAACACGGCGCTGCTTGAGAAGGCAGGTCTTGTGGTCTGTGGCAGGCAGGGACGTTTTTATGACCGTTTCCGGAACCGTATCATGTTTCCCATTCAGGATATCCAGGGGCGTGTCATCGGATTTGGCGGCCGGGTGCTGGGGAATGACAATCCAAAATATCTGAACTCTCCGGAAACGCCCCTTTATCATAAAGCAAGATCTCTCTATGGTCTTTATCAGGCCCGCCATGAAATTCGGAAAAAACGAGTGGTCTATGTGGTTGAAGGTTATTTTGATGTGATTTCCCTGCATCAGAACGGCATTCCTGAGACCGTTGCCGGTCTTGGAACCTCCCTGACCCGGGAGCAGGTGCAGTTGCTCAGGGGCTATACGGAACGGGTAGTTCTTGTATTTGACGGGGATGCTGCAGGCCTTCGGGCAGCAGAGCGGGCAGCCCCGCTTCTGCTTTCCTTTGCCATGGATGCCCGTGTCCTTCTTCTGCCTTCGGGCGAAGATCCGGACAGTTTTGTGCGCAGTCACGGAAAAGAGGCTTTTCTTCAAAAAGGGGCAGAGGCAGAACCCTTGTTTTCTTTTTTGATTCAGTCTTCCCTGCAGAGATGGGGACGTAACCCCGCAGGCCGCATGCGTTCTCTGGAGTCCCTTCTTCCTGTCCTTGAAAATATAACGGATTCCGTTGTCCGGGATCTTTATCTGCGGGAGCTGGCCGACGGGTTGGATCTGGAGGAAAGGGCTGTCCGGGATCGCCTGGGAAAGCAGGTATTGCCAAGGCAGGGGCAAGATGCGTCCAGGGAAATCAAACCTGTTTTTTCAGAGCATCTGCCCATGGAAGAAGCTTTGATTTCCCTTCTGCTTTCCGTACCCCAGTGCCGGGATCGGGTAGCTGCCATGGATGCCCAGGATTTTTTTTCTGATCCTGTCTTAAAGCGAATGGCCGTTTGTCTTTTGAATAAAGAAGGTGCAGGGACAGTCCTGAATTCTCCTGAGATGCTTCAGGATGAAGAGGTTCAGAAGCGTCTGGCCCGTCTGGGTTTTCAGGAATCTGTCTGGAATATGGAAAATGCAGATAATTTAATTTCGCAGTTTCAGCGTCTGCAGCAGCAGAGGCAGAGAGGCTCCGGCCTGATGGATCGTATCAAGGCTGCGGAAGCGGGCAGAGATCAGGCCCGGCTGATGGCCTTACTGGAGCAGAAACAACAGCAAGCCCGGGAAGCGGCAAAAATCGGTCTGTCCCGTGTAGTGACCCCTAGGAGGCATATCCAATGACCCAACCGTCCACTGGCGACAAAAAAACGCGTGCTTCACAGAAAAAAGAGCTTAAGGCCCTTCTTGATTTGGGGAAAATGCGCGGATACCTCAGCTATGATGAGGTGTATGAGGTATTGTCGGATACGGTTACGCCTGAGCAGATGGATGCTGTTTTTGTAACGCTTGGTGAGATGGGCGTTAAGATAGTCAAGGCTTCGGAGCTGCCTGCAAAAAAAGTTTCCAAAAGAAGTGAAGAGCCTGAAAATGGTGAAGATTTCCTCGACAGTCCGGATGTTGAAGAGGAAGATGAAGAGATTGAGGAAGTTGAAGAGGTCGAGGAAGCTGAAACCAAAAAAAGTGTAACCAAGGCTTCGGGTTCAGATGAGTCTGAGGTGGATTTTGGTTCCGTAACGGATCCGGTTAAGATGTACCTCCGGGAAATGGGCATGGTCACCCTTCTCAGCAGAGAAGGGGAAATTGAAATTGCCAAGAAGATTGAGCATGGTGAGCAGGAAATTCTCAAAGCCATGCTGGAGATGACCGTATCCGTTGAAACCCTCATCAGCCTTGCGGACCGTATACAGGCCGGAGAGCTGAGGCCCAAGCATGTTCTTCGGGACATTGATGAGGGTGATACCCTCATGGATGAAAACCGTCAGATCGGGCAGTTTCTGGAGGTGATTCAGGAAATCAAGGTTCTGCATGCGGAAAACGAGGAGCTGAGGGAAGTCATTTCGGATCCTCTTATGGATTATGAGGAGAAAAGAAAACACCGCAGGGTGATTGCCAAGCGCAATGAGAAGATTTTTGAATATATCAAAGACTGGCGTCTTGAAAGCAGTGTGACAGACCGCATTGAAAAGAAAATCCGCCATCATATTGTATGGTTTGAAATCATGAACAAGCTGATGGTTCAGAGTGCGGAAGCCTTTGACACCACCATAACGGATTTCAGGGTCAAGCTTCAGGATGAGGATGAATTTCTGGACTGGGCTGTGGAAAGAACGGACCATTCCCGGGAGAAGCTCAGGGATGTTTTTCAGGATCTGAGGAGCATACAGGCCCAGATTGAAGCCCGTGAATACTCCCTGAAGGCAAATATCCGGTCCTTAAAAAAAGTAGTCACCAACGTGGATGAAGGCAGGGAGTGCGCCAAGAAAGCCAAGAGTGAACTGGTCCGTGCCAACCTCCGTCTTGTGGTGAGTATTGCCAAAAAGTACACCAACAGAGGTTTGCAGTTTCTGGATCTGATTCAGGAAGGGAATATCGGCCTTATGAAGGCCGTGGATAAATTTGAGTACCGGAGGGGGTATAAGTTCAGTACCTATGCCACCTGGTGGATTCGTCAGGCCATTACCAGAGCCATTGCGGATCAGGCCAGAACCATCCGCATTCCCGTTCACATGATTGAAACCATCAATAAGCTGATCCGTACTTCCCGGTATCTGGTTCAGGAACTGGGCCGTGAGCCAAGTCCGGAAGAGATTGCCGAAAAGATGGAAATTCCCCTGGATAAGGTGCGCAGGGTCTTAAAGATTGCAAGGGAGCCGATTTCTCTTGAAACGCCCATTGGTGAAGAGGAAGACAGTCATCTGGGAGATTTCATAGAAGACAAGAAGTTTATGCTTCCTTCCGATGCTGCCATCAACCTGAATCTTTCCGAGCAGACAAGGCGTGTGCTGGCAACCCTTACGCCAAGGGAGGAAAAGGTTCTGCGCATGCGTTTCGGTATAGGAGAAAAAGCGGATCATACTTTGGAAGAGGTTGGTAAGGATTTTGCTGTTACCCGTGAACGTATCCGACAGATAGAAGCGAAGGCATTGAGAAAACTCCGGCACCCCACGCGCAGTAAGAAGTTGAAAAGTTTTATTGAATACTGAATAAAAGTGTTACGGATTGTATTTTTACCATATGATTTTGATGGGATTCCGGAAGGCTTGAATTTTCCTTAAAGGCTTTTTGGGCGTAGTTGTTTTTTTGTAATTATTTAGCACAATTTATTTCGAACTGCCAATGCTGTAATTGCAGCAGCTTCGCACTGTTGCAAGGCTCCTTGGCTATTTGCAAGTGACATTGCAACCGTTTCGGATTAGAGCTTTGTCCGGCACTCAAGCTCTAAAACCAAAGCTCATCATGTAAACGATGCAGCCTTTTCAGACTTGAGTGCCGGAGTGCTAATAAGAAGCGGCAAACTGTCTGAGCCGCCACAAAGGCAGCGTGCTTAAGTCTGCTATGGTAATCAAAAAGCTTATCCTGCCTGTGGCGGGGAGGTTTTGCCGCTTCCGAACAGGGCAAGAAGCTCCCGAATCCGGCACTCAAGATCCTTGAAGCACTTTTGCTCCCGTAAAGGGCTTGAGCTTTTCAGCTTGAGTGCCGGATTGCGCCAAGGGCAAATAGCCTGGAGCCTGTGCATCTGTCTTGCAGGTATGATATGAAAAATTGTGCTGAACAGTTACGTTTTTTTTTAAGTGAAAAAGGTTCAGCAGCTTGACAAAGGCTGGACAAAAAGATAAACATTCAAGGTTTTCTAAGGGCCTATAGCTCAGCCTGGCAGAGCCACCGGCTCATAACCGGTCGGTCCCTGGTTCAAATCCAGGTGGGCCCACCAAAATACAAAAAAGCTCCCGAAAGGGAGCTTTTTTTGTGCCCGGTTTTCAGTATTTACGGGGTTTTTGAAAAAACAGGCGACTATTGCGACTAAGAAAAAGGGTTCTAGCTGTTGGCAAGGAGGGGTTTTTCAAGTAACAAACAAGTGACAAAAAATTATGGCTGCTACTCGTTACTTGCAGAGGCTGCTTTTCCGTTACTTATTCAGGCAGGGAGGATTCACGATGGCTTTGGGAAAGTTTACCCATATGGTATGCGAGAAGGCGTAGGCAAGGGGAAAGAGGTATTATCTTACCGATGGGGACGGGCTTTCCCTGCAGATTGATCCCACGGGACGGAAGGTGTGGAAGCTCCGATACTATTTTGATGGTAAGCAAAAGATGCTTTCCCTAGGTACCTTTCCGGCAACGTCATTGAAGGATGCCAGGGTGTCGGCAGCAAAGATAAAAGTATCCCTTGCAGAAGGTAGCGATCCGGGAGGCAAGAAGAAAAAGGTTTCCACGGAAATGGATCCTGCAGAATCTTTTCAGGCACTGGCAATGGAATGGTATGAAAAGGTGCATGCAACGCAGGTGGTGGAGGCCCATGCCGTCCGCAACCTATCCCGCCTGAAAAAGATGGTATTCCCATACGTGGGGGAACACAGGCCGAACGAAATTACGCCCCCGATGGTTTTGGATCTGCTTTTAAAAATTTGTGATACCGGACACATTGAAACGGCACACCGTGCAAAGTCTGTCATGTCTTTGGTGTTCAGGTATGGGATTTCTCTGGGCAGGGCGGAGCGTGATCCCACCCGGGATTTATCCGGCATGCTTCCGGCACCTCATTTTCACGCTTACTATGCCGAGCACAGAGCTACAGTAGACATCAGCACCTGTGAGATTCTGGATGGCAGCCTTCCTAAAATACAGAAGAAACAGGTTCTGGCTTGGGCGGAAATTCATCAGGAAGCACTAATTGTTCCACTGCCTAGGCTGTGGTGTTTCTGGTGATCTCATCAAATTATGGGGCCATGTGCAGGGTTTTTTCGACAACAGGGAGGCATTCAAGGCCTTCTGCCATACCCACGGCATCGGGGATAAGCCGGAGCCGTGGTCGGCATCCGCCCCTGCCGGTCAGCACCTTCCTCCCAAACTGGATGCCATTTACAACGATCTGCCGGAACTCCCAAAGGAGTGGATGGACAGGATCTGCACCCTGAGGGGCTGGACGGCCCAGACCGTATCGGATCTGGGTATCCGTCTGCAGACCTGCTATCAGGCCAAAAACGGAAAAATCATCCCCAAAAAACCGGACCGCATTGCCATTCCCATATTCGACGCCACAGGAGCTGTCAGGAATATGCGGCTGTACAGGCCCGGACCGGCTCCCGATGGCAGCCGTGCCGGGAAAATGATCTCATGGGCTTCTGGCAGCGGCGATGCCATGCCCTTCCCTGCCCGGCCTGAACCGGAAGGGACCCTTCTTTTGTGTGAGGGCGAGCCGGACACCATCTGCGCCCTGTCCCGTGGATTTAACGCCATCACCATTGCCGTATCCAAGATGCGCAAATGGAGCCGGGATCTGATCGGGCCTCTTGCCCTTAAAATACGGATAGACATGCTTTTCCAGCAGCAGGCGGTTCCGCTCCTGATGGCTGGTCTGCACCTCACGGCCATGGATATGCACTAACCACCGGGAGGCTATGGTCTCGAAAGTTTTTTCCTCGTCCGTCCGGGTTTCTTCCCTGGGGTTTTTACCCGCAGCGATCATTTTTCTGAGAGACAGAGACTGCTCTCTGGCAGCCCGTATACCCAGGGCCGGATACTCTCCCAGTCTCATGTCCTGCTGCTTTTTTTGAAACGAATAGCGGAAAAACCATATCTTTTTTCCGGAGGGTTCCACCGCCAGGAAAAGGCCGTCCCCATCCCGGAGGGTTATCCTTTTTTCTGCGGGTGCGGCCGCATCGATTTTTGAATTATTTAAAACCCCCATAATGACAGCCTCTTTTGCGATTAGTGGCGGAGCAACCGGTGGGCGCTTTCGTCACTATCTAGTCACTAAAAATTATTTTCCACAAGGCTTTTTTCGGGTTTTTTGCCCTTTTCGCTTATCACCCCAAATGGTGCTAAAAGTAACCCAAAACCCGCGCCAATGCTGGATCGAAAGCAACAAAAAAGGCCTCCCGAAGGAGGCCTTGAATGTTATGTGGCGGAAGTGCATGGGAATCGAACCCACCCGGGACGGTTTTAGCGCCCCACACCGGATTTGAAGTCCGGGAGCCTCACCAGTAAGCTGCGCACTTCCGAAACGCAGACGGAAATGATATAGAAACTTCTGAATTTGTCAACCGCTTTTGCGGCGAACGTCAACCCTATTTTCCGGAGATTCCCATGATTCAGCCCCAGCGTCTCAGTGATATGTTTCTGCAGTTGGTACGCATTGACTCACCCTCCCGTGAGGAGCAGGAAATAGCAGCTTTTCTGAAAACTACACTTGAAGACCTCGGCGCAGAGGTTTCCTTTGACAATGCAGGAGAGGCAGCCGGGGGGACCGTGGGGAATCTCATTGCATGGTTTCCGGGAACCCTGGACCTTGAGCCCGTTCTCCTTTCTGCCCACATGGATACGGTGGAACCGGGCAGGGGGGTGAAGCCCGTTTTTGAAAACGGCGTTTTTCGCAGCAGCGGGGATACCATTCTGGGGTCCGATGATAAATCCGGCATTGCCATTATCCTTGAGGTGCTGCACTCCCTGAAAGAAAGGATGATACCCCATGGACCCATTGAAGTGGTTTTTTCCATATGTGAGGAGATCGGTCTTACGGGGGCCAAGCTCATGGATAAGTCCCGGCTGAAATCCCGTTTCGGATACGTTCTGGATGCCTGGGATATTAATAAAATTGTTCTTCGTGCACCTGCGGCCAACCGTTTCCGCTTTGTGGTCCATGGTAAAGAAGCCCATGCCGGAGCAGAGCCGGAAAACGGCATCAATGCCATTGTGCTTGCGGCAAAGGCTCTGGCGGCCTGTCCCGATGGCAGAATTGATCACGAGACCACCTGCAACATTGGTAAAATTGAAGGGGGAACAGCAACTAATATTGTTCCGTCCTCTGTGGTGGTGCTTGGGGAAGCCCGAAGCCATGATCCGGCAAAACTTGAGAAACTGACACGGCAGATCACAGGGGCTTTTCAGAATGCCGTGGCCGAAGCCGGGGGAGGGGAAGCCCCTCTGCTTCCCCGTGTGGAAGTGCATGTGGAAGAAGATTTTCCCCACACCTGCATCCCGGAGGATGCACCCGTGGTGCTGCTGGCAAAACAGGCTGCAGAAAACCTTGGGCGCACCATGAAAACCGGCTCCGTAGGTGGTGGTTCCGATGCCAATATTTTTTTTAGGCATGGAATCGATGCCTGTGTCATCGGTACGGGAATGCGTGAGGTCCATACTTTAAGGGAGCATGTCTTTCTTTCGGATATGGTGGACTGTGCCAGTCTGCTTGAAGAGGTTGTCCGCATACACAGCCTTGGAGCAGGGGAGGAGAAGTGATGCGTCTTCCTGAAAATCCCGTAATGTTTCTGGCAACTTTTGCTGGCACGGGAAATGCAAAAAAAGCACCGGGCACCATGGGAACCCTTGCGGGAATTCCGTTCTGTGCCCTTCTTCTTCTGTTGCCCCTGCAGGTTCAGATGGTTGTTGTGATGACGGCTGTACTTTTGGGAATCATGGTCTGTGACAAGGCGGCGGAAGAGCTGGGTGAAAAAGATCCTTCCTGCGTTGTGCTGGATGAGGTGCTGGGTCTTGCCGTTACCCTGATGTTTTTCCCCTTATCGTTTTTTACTGTGATTCTTGGTTTTTTTCTGTTTCGTTTTTTTGACATAGTCAAGCCATGGCCCGTAAATTTTTTTGATGAAAGAATTCCCGGAGGTGCGGGTATTGTACTGGATGATGTGGCGGCAGGGCTTTGTGCCCATTTGGTTCTGGCTGTTCTTTTTTATGTTTTCTGAAGCATAAGCCCGGCAGTTTTTTGTTCCGGTGGCGGGCATGGAAGTAAAATAACCCTTTGAGAAATTTTGATGGAGCAGACATTGGCACTTACACTGGAAGAAAAACATGAGATGATTCTGGCGGCAGAAAGGCGTAAGGCCTATGCCCTTGCCAGAGAACTGATTCAGAAGCCGGAGGCTTCCGTATGGATGATTCTGATTCCCATACTTTTTATCCACCATGCCTTTAATATTCAGAGGTATAAAAAAAGTATCCACGGTTTTGCGGAAAATTATATTAAAACCCGTCAGAAAGCACTGGAACTGGCCTTTTATTCCATGAAGGAGGAAAAGGGCATTGCCATCAACCTTGAGAACTGTTTTCCATCGGTGGAGATGCATGAAGAAAAGGAAGTGCGTCTCTGTGAAAAGCAGCTGGAGGAAATCCGTCTGTTCTTTCACCATTATAAGCTGCTGATGGAGGCCCGGGGAAAAAGCTACGAAACCATGGTCAGGGCCGCCTACGGCGAAGCCGGAAGGCTGAAGGCCTTTTACAATGCTCTGGAAAAGGCGGAAAAGGAAGTTATCCGCTATGTGAACAGGAGCTTTCAGACCAGTGAGGCAGCTTTGGACGTGACAAAGAGGATGCAAAAAATTGTCAGTGGTATCCGGGATAAAGAAGTGAAGGAAATTTTTTAGAAAGGCTGCTGATCCCTCAGCCTGCTGACAGACCAAAAAATCAGGTCATCTGAAAAGATCAGGTATTTAAAAAAATCAGATCATCCAAAAACGTCCGCAATGAATAGCCACTGGCTTTTTGCTGCGGATGTTTTTTTATTGTTCTGACCGCCGGATACCGGATCGCATATGGGACTGGGCTGCAAAGGTTTCTTCGGACTGGGTGTAAAAATACTGGTTGGCGTCAAGGTCTGCCGCAATGATGATATCCATTATGGGCCGGATCACAGGCAGAGTCTGCATCCATGGCAGAACAAGGGCGACTGCAATCCAGAAACCTGCCACGCCTGTGATCAGTCTGGCTATGCCCGGTAATTTTTTTTGTTTTTTTTCTGACATTTTCTTACCTCTGCTGGAAAAAATCATATCCGTTTGAAGTGTGGTTTTCATCCCTGTTCCGATGGCCTTTCTGTGGGATCAAAGGGGAAATTCCCGTCCGTATCATAAAGGCAGAGGATACGGACGGGATGTTCCGGTATGCTTACAGGCTTGCCGTAATATCCGGGAATACAAGGAAGAACATGATGTACGCCATGAGCAGGGTCAGGGCGAGGTTGAGGCTCTGACCGCATACATAGAGAATAACAGGCTTACCACCGGTAAAGTGCTTGGCCATTTCCCTGAAGTTAGATGTCAGACCAATGGAGGCAAAGGCCAGAATAAAGAACCACTCACGGCAGGGACGGCTGAAACCGCGAAGTACACCCTGATCCAGCATCACATCCCCGCGGGCACCCATGGCTTCGATCATGATGGAAAATACGATGGATGCGGCAATGAAACCAAGGACAAATTTTGGGAAACGGTACCAGATTTCCATTTTCTTAACGGTCTGGCCTTCCACGCAGTCCACCTTGGCACACCAGTACACAGCCACACCAAAGGCAATGGCGCCGATCATGATATTCTGGATCATCTTGATGGTTGCAGCAACAAACATCCCCGTTTCACCAAGGAAGGCACCTGCGGCAACAACGGCACCCGTAGAGTCGATGGTACCACCGATCCATGCACCGCCCAGAACGGGATGCATACCAACGGATACGATGAAGGTAGGAAGGGCAATCATCATAATGGCCGTGAAGAGCATGGACATGCCAATGGCAATGGTGAGCTCTTCCTTGGTGGCACGGCAGGCCGCAGCCGTTGCAATGGCTGCGGAAACCCCGCAGACGCACATATCCGATGATACGGTGATGTTCAGGGTTTTGGATTCTATCTTCAGAACTTTTTGACCGAAGATGAAGGTCAGTACCAGAACCGTCGGCGTGACCACCCATGCCACAAAGATGCCGGGAAGGCCGATGGCAAGGATTTTGCCAAAGAGGATTTCAGCCCCCAGAAGCACAAGGCCGGTTTTGATGAAATATTCGGTCTGGGCTGCGTCTTTGATGAACTGGGGTGTCCCTATGGTATTGGCAATGAGCATGCCGCCGAGGATGGCCCAGATGAGAGGACCAAAGCCCCAGCTTCTGAGGGTGCTGTTGGCACCGATGATTTCTGAAATGATTGCAAGAAGAAAAACAAAGCCAAACCCTTTAATGAAGTTGGCTGTGTTAATGTTCATTACCGTGGTGCCTGCGGCAAAGAAAAGCATGAAAATAACACCGATGCCAAACAGATAGGGTATTTTGTTATACGCTTGGGTTCCTGCCTGGGAGCGGGCCCTGCTTTCGGCACTTCTGGCGGAACGCCACTGGGCTATGGAAGCTTCGGCTTTTTTATTCAGCTCCGTATTCTGGAAGGCTGCATTTGCGGCTGCTGCCTGATCCGCTTCAGCCTGTGCAAGGGCAGCTCTGGTTTTTTCCTGGGCTGCAGCGTGTCTTTCTTTGGCACCTTCCCGGATTTCAGCAGCCCTTGCTTCCGTCAGTATGAGGGCTTCCATGGGGTTGGAGGCCCATCTTGCAGGGGTTCCCAGCCATTTGGCAAGGGTTTTTCCATGGGATTCATTTCTGGCGCGCAGTCCGGAGAGGGTGTCATTGGCCCTGTGCCATTCAAGGGTGTGGAAGGGGGCACGGCTGTCTTCGGCCTTCATGGTGTTCTGGGACTGGGTAATTTTCTGATCCATATCCGCAGGCGGTCTTGGAAGGAAAATGATCAGACCAACAATAAGAATAATGATGCCTAACCAGATGGCCCACCAGTCTTCTTTTTTATAGAGTTCAGACCATTCCCATTTTGCCTGATCCACAACGATTTCCGCCTGTCTGCTTTGTCCTGACATAATAAAAACTCCTTGAAATGATAGTGACTTCTGGTTTTTGTATGTCCGTTTTGCCTGTCTGTATTTTCAAGAGCCTGACTCGGTGGATGTAAAAAATGTTTTTCGGGGTATTGTCGGGGGCAAACATTTTTTGACACCTGAGCCTTTTTATTGTCGGCCCTTTTCATGGCAAACGGAAAACACGCTCACAAGGATTCAACAGATTAGCAAAATGAATGCCGTAATTGCTTCTTTGTCAGGGTGGAAAATATATCCTGATATTTCAGCATGTCATTCGCCGGAATTTATTTTTGTAAACGATGAAGGGGTAGAGGTGCAGCCTTGGGGGTGCAGCTCGGGGATGGGTAGGTGCAGCCTTGCGGCTGCATGGTGGTGCAATCGGTTTTCCGTGTATTTTTTTCTGATGAAAGCGGGTTAGTGTTTTCTTATGCTTTAGAAAAAGGTATGTAAAAACTTTTGCAGGAAAACCGGAACAACTTGGAGGGTTCATGAGTATTTCAGGGGATAAGGGAAAGGCCATTGAGTCGGCCATGGGACAGATTGAACGTCAGTTTGGAAAAGGCGCCATCATGCGTCTGGGCAGCAAGGAAGTGATAGCGGTTCCCACCATTTCCACAGGCTCCCTGGCTCTGGACAGAGCCCTTGGCATTGGCGGCCTGCCCAAAGGCCGTGTGGTGGAAGTTTATGGTCCTGAGTCTTCGGGTAAAACAACGCTGGCCCTCCATGCGGTGTCGGAGTGTCAGCGTGCCGGGGGAGTGGCTGCCTTCATTGATGCGGAGCATGCTCTGGACACGGCCTATGCAAGAAGACTGGGCGTGAATGTGGATGAGCTGCTGGTTTCCCAGCCGGATACGGGTGAGCAGGCCCTTGAAATTGCCGATATGCTGGTGCGCAGCGGGGCTGTGGATATCCTTGTCATTGATTCCGTTGCCGCACTGGTTCCAAGGGCTGAAATTGAAGGGGAAATGGGGGATGCCCATATGGGGCTTCAGGCCCGTCTCATGAGTCAGGCCCTTCGAAAGCTGACGGCTACCATTGGCAAGACCATGACAACGGTGATTTTCATTAACCAGATCCGCATGAAAATCGGTGTGATGTTTGGTAATCCGGAAACCACCACCGGTGGCAATGCCCTGAAGTTCTATGCCTCCGTCCGGCTGGATGTGCGTCGTGCCGCAGCCATCAAGGATGGTCAGGATGTTACGGGCAACCGTACCCGTGTCAAGGTGGTGAAAAACAAGCTGGCCCCCCCCTTCAAAGAGGCGGAGTTTGATCTCATGTATGGAGAGGGTATTTCCAGAATCGGTGATTTGCTGGATCTGGGTGTGGAAGCGGGGATTATTGAAAAAAGTGGTGCCTGGTATGCCTATGACGGCGAGCGCATCGGTCAGGGCCGGGAGAATGTGAAAAAATTTCTGAAGGAAAATGAAGACCTGTTTAACACCCTCTATGTCAAGGTCAGGGAAAGTATGGGCATTGGCCTGCCTGTGGCACCAGAGAAGGATGAAAAGGCTGCAAAAGCAGGCAAGAATGCCAAAGCCCCCCGTGAAAAAAAGGGGGAAGAACCTTCCATGTTTGATGATGCAGTACCCTCCGATGAGTAATCAGAATATTTTATATCTGACTGATCTTAAAGTAAGCAGGAGAAAATAAAAACCATGATGACGGGAAATGAAATTCGTCAGAAATTTCTGGAATATTTTAAAAAACATGATCACCGTCTGGTGCGCAGCTCTTCCCTTGTTCCCTCCGATGACCCCACCCTGCTGTTTACCAATGCGGGCATGGTGCAGTTCAAACGGGTGTTCATAGGGGAAGAAAAAAGGGATTATGTTACGGCAACCACCTCCCAGAAATGTGTCCGGGCCGGAGGCAAGCATAACGATCTGGAGAATGTGGGCTATACCGCAAGGCACCATACCTTTTTTGAGATGCTGGGTAATTTCAGTTTCGGGAATTATTTCAAGGAAAAGGCCATTGCCTTTGCCTGGGATCTCCTTACCAACGGATATGGCCTTCCTGCGGATAAACTCTGGGTTTCCATCTATCTGGATGATGATGAGGCCTTTACTATCTGGCATGAGCAGATCGGTGTACCTAAAGAGCGTATCGTGCGTCTGGGGGAAGAGGATAATTTCTGGGCCATGGGGGATACGGGCCCCTGCGGACCCTGCTCAGAAATCCACATAGACCGGGGGCCTGCCCATGGCTGTGACAACCCTGCCTGTGCCGTTGGCTGTGACTGCGACCGCTATCTTGAAATCTGGAACCTTGTGTTCATGCAGTTTAACCGCTCCGAAGACGGGACCATGACGCCTCTGCCCAAGCCCAGTATTGACACGGGCATGGGGCTTGAGCGCATTGCCTCCGTGGTGCAGGGGGTGGACACCAATTATGACACGGATCTCTTTGTTCCCATCATGGAAAAGGTGGGAGAGATGGCCGGGAAAAAGCCGGGCGAAAATCCTTCATGGGATGTGGCCATGAAGGTCATTGCCGATCACAGCCGTGCCGCAGCCTTTCTTGTCAATGATGGTGTGCTGCCTTCCAACGAGGGCAGGGGCTATGTGCTGCGCCGTATTCTGCGCAGGGCCATCCGCTATGGCCGCAACATCGGTCTGACCCGGCCCTTTCTCAAGGATACGGTGCGGGTGGTTTTTGCCATTATGGAAGATGCCTATCCTGAGCTGAAAACCCAGGAGAGCTTCATCTGCAGTGTGATAGAAAATGAGGAAATCCGTTTTTCCGAAACCCTGGACAACGGGCTGAAGCTTCTCCATGAAACCCTTGAAGGCCTTGCCAGCGAAGGGAAAAAGGAGCTGTCGGGCGATGTGATTTTCCGGCTGTATGACACCTATGGTTTCCCTGTGGATATCGTAAAAGACGTTACCAAGGGAAGTGATATCCGCCTTGATATGCAGGGCTTTGAAAAAATCATGGCAGAGCGGAGGGAAATGAGCCGCAGCAAGGTGAAGTTTGATGCCATGAATGAAGCCTACCTTTCCCTTTCCAGCACAGGGGTTCAGACCACCTTTACGGGATATGAGCGTACGGAAGATAAGGCAAAGGTGCTTTTGCTTGTGCAGGAGGGCAAGGCCTGTGAAAGGGTTGAGGGAGAAGGGGCGCTGGAGCTGGTAACAGACCGTACGCCCTTTTATGCGGAGTCCGGCGGGCAGGCGGGTGACAGGGGTTTTATCCGTACGGAAAGTTTTGAAATGGAAGTGACAGATACCCTGAAAGATCCCACGGGTATTTTCATCCATAAGGGAAGGATTCTTTCGGGAAACCTTGCAAAGGGTGAGGTCGTCAGTCTTTGTGTGGACGGTGCCGCCAGAGCCAGCACCGAAAGAAATCACACGGCCACCCACCTTCTCCACGCTGCCCTGCGGGATGTGGTGGGGGATCATGTGAAGCAGTCTGGCTCCCTTGTGGGTCCGGACCGGCTTCGTTTTGATTTCACCCATTTTTCCGGAATAGAGCGGACCGTTCTGGACAGGGTGGAGGTCTGGGTGAATGAAAAAATCCGTCAGAATGTCCCTGTGAACTCCGAGGTCATGCAGGCGGAGGAAGCTTTCAAAACCGGAGCCACAGCCCTTTTTGAGGAAAAATACGGGGACGAGGTACGGGTGATCACTCTGGATACCTTTAGCAAGGAATTCTGTGGAGGGACACATACGGCCTACACAGGGGATATCGGCCTCTTTGTCATTGTATCCGAAGGCAGTGTGGCGGCGGGTGTCCGCCGTATCGAAGCTTTGACCGGTGCATCGGCCCTTGCCTTTGTACAGGAGCGTAACCGCATTGTCCTTGAGGCGGCTTCCCTTTTAAAGGACAGGCCGGAAACGCTGGTTCCCCGGGTGGAACGTCTGCTGGCGGACTGCCGCAGTCAGGAAAAAACCATTGATTCCCTGAAAAACAAGATGGCGGAAATGAGTGCGGGAGATATTACCGAAGGCGTTGTGGAGATTCAGGGCGTTAAGGTACTGGCCAAAAAGGTGATGGTGGATAATCCGGCCTCCCTCAGGGATCTTGCGGATCGTATGAAGGATAAGCTGGGTTCCGGTATTGTGCTTCTGGGAACGGAATCCGATGGCAAGGTTCTTCTCATAGCCGTGGTAAGTAAGGATCTTGTGGGGCGTTTCCATGCAGGAAATATTGTAAAAACCGCAGCCGGTGTGGTGGGTGGCGGCGGTGGTGGCCGTCCGGATATGGCCCAGGCCGGTGGTACCCGTCCTGAAAATCTGGATGCGGCTTTGAAGACGGTTCTGGACATGGCAGCCCAGGCCTGACGGGGCAGGGCGCAGAAGTACCTTAATTTAAGGCACACAGGGCATTGATGCATGTCTTGTGTGCCTGTTATTTTTTCGTCTCCCTTTTCATATTGATTCGTGGCCCTTTCTGGCTTTTTTTCGGTGTGCTGGGGCTGGCATTGGGGCTGTTTTTGTACTTTTTTTTTGGGATCGCATGGCCTGATCCCGCTGCTTTACCCCGTTGGAAGAGGCTTGTACCACAAGATCTTTCTGCCGTTTTTTTCTTCCCCCATCTTTTTCTACAAAAAGCTTTTCTCCCGTCCACGGATCCGTTTCCGTCCAGTACATGGCCGCCGACCAGGTGGAAGGTGTGGGCGTGAAGATCTGTACCTGTTCCGGTGTAAGTTTTAGTGTGTCACGGGCATAGACCCCCAGTTTTTTCATGTCTTCTTCCGTACATCCCGGATGGGCTGCAATGAAGTAGTAGGTGAGAAACTGGGGTTTACCCGCCTTGTGGGTCTGGGTGAAAAAAAGATCCCTGAAGCGTTCAAGGGTTTCTGTGCCGGGTTTTCCCATACGGGAAAGAACATGGGGACAGATATGTTCCGGTGCCACCTTCATCTGGCCGGAAACATGGTGGCCGACCAGCTCTTCCAGATAGCCCGGTCCTGATTTTTTATCCGCCAGCAGAAGATCATAGCGGACACCCGATGCCACAAAAACCTTTCGGACCCCTTTCAGGCTGCGCAGTTCTTTCAGGAGTTTTTTCTGGAGGCTGTGGTCCGGTTTCAGGGAAGGGCAGACTTCGGGAAACAGGCAGCGTTTGTCCCGGCAGCTTCCCTTTTCCATTTTTTTTCTGCACTCAAATCCATACATATTGGCCGTTGGACCGCCAGCATCGGATATAATGCCCTTGAAATCGGACCTTTGGGTCAGGCTTTCTGCTTCCTTCACAATGGAGGCAAGGCTTCTGGACCGCACCCTTCTTCCCTGATGCACGGCAATGGCGCAGAAATTACATTCTCCATAACATCCGTAGTGGGTGGTGATGCTGTGCCGGATGGTTTCCAGTGCCCGGACCTCTCCTTTTACCGCATCGTCGGGATGCAGGCTGCGGGTAAAGGGCAGGGCGTGCATGGCATCCAGCTCCTTTTCTTCCGTATGGGGAAAGGGCGGGTTCTGGATGAGAAAGCGGTCGCCGTGGGCCTGGGCAAGGCCTCTGGCTGTCATGGGATCACTGTTTTCATAAAAGGTATGGAACATGGAAAGAAAGCTTTTTTTATCTTCAGAAACCTCTTCAAAGGAAGGAAGGCTCAGGTAGTTTTCCGGGATTTGCCTGGCAATGAGGCAGAGGCCGGGTATGGCATCCGGAGATTCTTTGTGTTTCAGGGCACGGGCAAAGGCAAGGATACTGGATTCTGCCATGCCGTAGAGCAGATAATCCGCCTTGGCATCAAAAAGAATGGAGCGCCTGACTCTGTTATCCCAGAAATCATAGTGGCTGATGCGTCGCAGGCTGGCTTCGATGCCACCCAGAAGAACGGGCACCGTGTTCTTGAAGTAACGACGGATGCGGTTGGTGTATACAATGCAGGCCCGGTCCGGCCTGCGGTCGTTGATGCCGCCGGGGGTATAGTCGTCATTTCTTCTGCGTTTTTTTGAAGCCGTGTAGTTGGCCACCATGGAATCCACACTGCCAGCGCTAACACCCCAGAAGAGTCTGGGTTCCCCCAGTTTTGTAAAGTCAGAGGCTTTTTCCGGGTCGGGCTGGGCAAGAACCGCTACCTTGAAACCGTCAGCAGCAAGAACCCTTGCAATGACGGCAATACCCATGGAAGGGGCGTCGATAAAGGCATCCCCGGTCACAAGAATGATATCCGGAGCATCCCAGCCGTTTCTGGCCATGGCTTCGGGGCTTGTGGGAAAAATATCGGAAAGTGTTGCCATGGAAATCCTTTATCAAAAACCCTGAAAGTCCGTTTCAGTTCAGTCGCTCAGGGTCAGAGGGTCTGGAGGGGGCAGGGGGAAAGGTAAGGATAAAAACGCTGCCTTTGGAAGGTTCACTTTCAATGGAAAGGGTTCCCTTGTTTTTTTCTATGAATTCCCGGCATATCACCATGCCAAGGCCTGTGCCGCATTCCCCTGTGGTGCCGGGGGTGGATTTGCCGCAGGAGCCGGAAAGAAGAGAGGCCACGGTCTGCTCATTCATTCCTGTCCCCGTATCACTGATACGGATTTCTGTCCCGGAAGGATTTTGTGTTGCGGTGATGGTAATTTTTCCCCCCTTATCCGTAAATTTGATGGCATTGGAAATCAGGTTACGCAGCACCGATGCGATCATGTTGGTATCGGCAAAGAGATACAGGGTTTTTGGGATTTTACCCCGGATAAGGATTTTCTTTTTTTCCGCATTTTCTTTAAAGAGTGAGACCGTTGAATGGATGAGCTGGGTCAGGTCCAGTACCTCCGGCTGCCATTCGCTGAAACCGCTACCTGTCCGGGTCCAGTCCAGAAGTTTTTCCAGCATCTGGTAAAGTTTAAGGGTGGAACCATGGGCATGGGCAATGAAACGTTTTTTTTCCTTTTCCGTGTAGTCGTTATAGTTTTCCGAAAGAAGGCCTAAAAAACCCAGAACACTGCTGAAGGGTGCCTTGAGATCATGGGCAACAACGGAGAGGATCTTTTCCTTTTCTCTGTTGATGCGTAAGAGCTGATTTTTCTGTTCCTGCAACATCATGTGCAGGTGAATGCGGGCCAGAATTTCTTCCTGCTGGAAGGGTTTGCAGATGTAGTCCACCGCACCTGCCTGAAATCCTGCCAGTTTATCCGCCGTATCCGTAAGGGCGGTCATGAAGATGACGGGAATATCCCGTGTTTCCGGATCTGCCTTCAGGTTGTGGCATGTTGTGAAACCATCCATTTCCGGCATGATGACATCAAGGAGGATCATATTGGGCCGGGATATTTTTGCCATTTTGAGGGCGGCCTCGCCATCCTGTGCCACCAGTGTACGGTAGCCGCTCTGATCCAGACAGTGAAAAAGAATGCCCAGATTGGCTGGATTGTCGTCAACGATGAGTACGGTTTTCATGGTTGGCCAGCGATGCCTTTCCCTTCTTTTATAAGGTGATTCAGCCAGCGGCTCAGTTCTCTGATGCGGAACTGGCTGGCAAGTTCTTCCACATGGCCCGTAAAGGCTTTGTAGCGGGTGCTTAACTCCTTATCCTGACACCATTCTCCGATGGCAGAAATATCTCCCTGTTTTACCAGATCCGTCAGCTCCTGAATTTTCATTACATCGGGAAAAAGAATTTCAGGAAAAAGGGGTTCCTGCTCCGAAAGGGTATCTGAAATCCAGACCATGGGGAGATGCTGGCAGAGAACTTCAAAGAGCCTTTGCATCTGAACGGGTTTGGAAATAAAGGCTGCACACCCAAGGGCCATGCATTTCTCCCGGACATCCGGTGTGGCGCTGGCAGAAACAGCAATAACTGGCGGGGTCTGGTTCCCGAATATTTCAAGGAGTTTTCTGGTGGTTTCAAAACCATCCATTCCCGGCATGATAAGATCCATCAGTATAATATCCGGTCTTATGGATTTACAGAAGCCTATTCCCTGTTCACCGCTTTCGGCTTCTTCCACAAGAAAGCCCAGCGGAGAGAAAAAATCCGCAAGAAAAGTGCGGTTTTCCTTTCCATCATCAATGATCAGCATGCGCAGGGGGGCTGTTCCTTCATCCGTGCGTCTGTATCCCATAATCGTGCCGGAAAGGGAAAGCACTTTTTTACTTTCCGGGTTTTGCCTTGCCTCCGGAAGATGAATGGAAAACCAGAACCGGCTGCCCTTTTCCAGAAGGCTTTCCACGCCAATACGCCCTCCCATCATGCCCACAAGGTACTGGCTGATGGAAAGACCCAGTCCTGTTCCTTCGGGTTTTCTGCGTATGCTTTCCACCTGAGAAAAGGGTTTGAAAATAAAGGGCAGATCCTTTTCCGGAATGCCTATACCCGTATCGGAAACTTCAAAATAAACGAGATCATTTTTCATTTCTACGGAAAGATTGACGGAACCCCTTTCCGTAAATTTAACGGCATTGCCCAGAAGATTCAATAAAATCTGCCGGAGCCTGTGTTCGTCGCCAATGACCATGGGGGGGAGATGATCGGCTATGGAAATTTCCATGATCAGGCCCTTTTCCTTTGCACGGTTCCGGGCCATGCCTGCCGTGGTGCGTATAAAAGCTGCAAGGTCAAAGGGGTGCAGGATCAGACTCATTTTTCCGGCTTCTATCTTGGAGAGGTCCAGAATGTCGTTGATCATGCGCAGGAGATGTTCTCCGCACTGCTGTATCACCTGAATACGTTCCTGATTTCTGGGCCCCAGCCTCTCTCCGTCCCGGTAAAGGAGCTGGGCATAGCCCAGAATGCCATTCAGGGGGGTCCTGAGTTCATGGCTCATGCTGGCAAGAAAGGCACTTTTGGCAAAACTTGCGTCATCGGCCCTTTTTTTTGCTTCCAGATGCTCTTTATTGAGCTTGGCCAGTCTGGCATTGGTTTTTGTGAGGGCAAGGGTACGTTCCACAACCTTTTCTTCCAGTTTTTTCTTGTGGCGTAAAAGGCTGATATCCCTTTCCTGCACTTCCTGCAGTTTCATGTTCAGGCGTGTCAGGGTGGTGTTGGCGGCCATCAGGGCCAGGGTGCGGTCCATGATTTTCTGCTGCAGTGTGGCCCTGTGCTGAAACAGGGCCTTATCTTTCTCCTGTATTTCAAGGATAAGGCGGTTGAATCCTTCGGCCAGTACAGCGCTTTCTCCCTGTGAGGCACCATCTAGGGGGCTGGAACAGTTTCCTGTCTGGCCCATCTGCCGGATCTTTTGAACCAGATCGTTTATGGGAAGGAGAAGGATATGGGCGAGGTAGAGAAAAAATAAAAGAACAGGAAGGCAGACTGCAAGGAGGGCTATGGGGCTGAAGACAGGGTGTCCGTTGTAGAAGAGGAAAAACAGCAAGGTGATGCCGGATATGGATGCTCCGTTAAGAATCATGAGGCACATGATCTTTGAACGCAGGGAAAATTTTGAAAAAAAAGAAGGTATCATCATCGTTCCATGTAAAAAAAATCGGTGAATATGCACTGAATATTCTGATATCATAAAAAATGATAATACCATAGCTGTGATCGTGGGATGCGGAAAAGAACAGGGGTCCAAGATAAAGATATTATTTTTTTATCTGGCTTGATTCAGATCAAGGAAAGTCTTGCCTGAAAAGCATAGGCTCGTTTCCAGAAGAGATGAGGAAGCAGTCGGACAAAACTTTTCAGTCAAGGAGGATACCATGTTCTGTAATCAGTGTGAGCAGGCAGCCAAAGGTGTGGGATGCGATAAGGTCGGTGTATGTGGCAAAACAGGAGAAGTTGCGGCCCTGCAGGATCTTCTGATCCATGCCGTAAAAGGGCTTTCTCAGGTTGCCGTGGAAGGCAGAAGGGTAGGCGTGACGGACCCGAAGGTGAACCGTTTTACCTCAGAGGCCATCTTTTCCACCCTGACCAATGTGGATTTTGATGAAAAACGCTTTGAAAATCTGATTTTGGAATGCGAGCGTTTCAAAAAAAGCCTTGAGGCCGATGTGAAAGCAGCCGGCGGGACCGTTCCCGGTACGGACACCTCATGGATTCAGAAACTGGTTGCCCGCCTGACCGGTAATGGAGGGGATTTTAAAATCCTTCCCACCCTGCCCATGAAGGCCCGTGACCTTGCATCCATGACCGCTTTGGGGGAGACCGTAGGGCTCCTTGACGGGCCGGATACCAATCCGGATCTGCGTTCCATCAAGCAGATCGTCGTGTATGGTCTCAAGGGGGTTGCCGCCTACGCGGATCATGCGGCCATTCTGGGGCAGGAAGATGATGCGGTGTATGCCTTTATCCATGAGGCCATGGCAGCTACCCTGAACCCGGATCTTTCCGTGGATGAGCTGCTGGGGCTGGCCCTCAGATGCGGTGACGTGAATCTGCGGGCCATGGAACTGCTGGATGCGGCCAATACCGGTCGTTATGGGCATCCCGTACCCACCCCCGTTCCTCTGGGGCAGAAAAAGGGCAGGGCCATACTTGTTTCCGGCCATGATTTAAAGGATCTGGAGCTTCTTCTGCAGCAGAGTGAAGGCAAGGGGATTTTTGTTTATACCCATGGAGAAATGCTTCCCTGCCATGCCTATCCCGGTCTTAAAAAGTATGGTCATTTTTATGGACACTACGGTACGGCATGGCAGAATCAGGCTAAAGAATTTGATGCCTTTCCCGGTGCCATCCTCATGACCACCAACTGCATCCAGAAGCCAAAGGTCAGTTATCAGGAAAACCTTTTCACCACAGGCCTTGTGGGTTTTCCCGGTGTGCGGCACATTGCGGATAAGGATTTTACACCGGTGATTGAAAAGGCGCTGGCCCTTCCGGGATTCACGGACGATCATCCCGGCAAGGAAGTGCTCACGGGCTTTGCCCGGAATACGGTCCTTTCCGTGGCCGGAACCGTTGTGGATGCGGTAAAATCCGGAGCCATCCGTCACTTTTTCCTTGTGGGCGGCTGTGATGGGGCCAGACCCGGTCGCAACTACTATACGGAGCTTGTGGAAAAAATTCCTGCGGATTGTATGGTGCTGACCCTTGCCTGCGGCAAGTTCCGCTTCTTTGATAAGGATCTTGGTAAAATCGGTGATCTTCCGAGGTTGCTGGATATCGGGCAGTGCAATGATGCCTATTCCGCCATACAGATTGCCGTGGCTCTGGCCAACGCCTTTGAGTGTGGCGTGAATGATCTGCCCCTTTCCATGATTCTTTCCTGGTACGAGCAGAAGGCCGTGGCCATTCTTCTGACCCTTTTACATCTGGGCATCAAAGATATCCGCCTTGGACCTTCATTGCCTGCCTTTATTACGGAAAATGTGCTGGGCGTTCTGGTGGAAAAATTTGGTATCCGGCCCATTGCTGATACGCCGGATGAAGATCTGAAAGCCATTCTTGGATAAGTTTTTTGATGACCACCCTCTTTTCAGCAATACGCACCTTAAATCATTGAAGTTAAATGACCGGATTTCATGCTTGTCAGCGGGCACCCGTAAAGGGTGCCCCTACAAAACAGGGGACGTAAAAAGCATTCGTAGGGGCAGGACTTGCGCCTGCCTGCATTATAAAGATCCGCTCGCACCAGGAGAAAATTTTTTATAAAGCATACATACAGGGCAAGGCCATGGGCCTGCCCTTTTTTTAGTCCACAAGGCATCGGAATCCCAGAATATTGGCGGTAAAGTCCGGCCTGAGGGGATAGCGGGCCCAGAGGGCCGGTTCTCCTGCCGTAATGAAACTGCCTCCCTTGGCAATGAAAAAGGGAATCTGGGAGACATTCTGGCTGAGGCCTTCCATGGGACTCTGGGTCCATTCCAGTACATTGCCCGTAAGATCCATCAGGGAAAAGCCGTTCTGCCCCTGACCAAAGGCATCCACGGCCGTGGTTTCTCCAATACCCGTGGCTTCCACATTGGAAGCTTCAGGATTCCATGTTTCTCCCCAGGGATAGGGCAGGCCCTTTGCGGTGCGGGCAGCCGCCTCCCATTCATCTTCCGTGGGAAGCCTTTTTCCGATCCAGGCGGCAAAGCGGCGGGCATCTTCGATACTGATCTGTACCACGGGGTGGTTGCGTTTTAAATGGATGGTGGAACCGGGGCCTTCCGGCGCATACCATGCAGCCCCTTCAATGCGTTTGCTTCCCGTTTCTGCCACCCACTGGGCTTTTATTTCTCCGGTGGAAGGATCTTTGACCTTGCGGAAGCGGGGCTGGAAAACCGTGCCATAGCCCATTTTTTCCGCAGTGGTGCGGTAGCCTGTTCGTTCCACAAAAACCTCAAACAGGGCATTGGTTACGGGAAAGCGGCCGATATAAAAATCTTTAAGCTCGATTTGTGTTTCCCTGCGTTCCAGCTTACCGGGATTGGGGGAGCCTACCCGGAAGCTGCCCTTATCCACCAGGGGATACTGGTTGTAAAAACGTTCCATGGCACCCAGATAGCCGTCAAATCGCTCGGATAAAAGACGGTTTTTTTCCATGTCCTCGGGATCATACTCGCTGAAATCCTCGTCACTGCCAAAGGTCAGTCCCAGATCCGGTGCCTCTTCCTTTTCCTCTTCTTCAGGGGCTTCTTCCTCGGGTTCCACAAGCTCTTCAAAAAGATCCGGGTCCAGCTCCCCATCCACCTCGACCTCTTCCACCTCCTCATCATCCAGAAGATCCATCAGCGGGGGGGAGTCATTGTCTTCTATCTCAGGGATGTCATCATCCTCGTCCATGAGTTCTTCATCCTCACCCAGCTCCACCAGATCGCCACCTTCTGAATCTCCCGGCTCTTCGTCATCATCGAGTTCTATGGTTTCTGTGTCCTCATCGATTTCTTCGGCGTCCTGCAGCTCTTCGTCATCGTCCAGTTCTATGGTTTC
>NZ_VLLC01000027.1 GCF_007830435.1 Desulfobotulus alkaliphilus
TGTCACTTGCAAATAGCCACGGAGCCTTGCAACAGTACGATGCTGCTGTAATTACAGCATTGTCAGTTCAGAATAAACTGTGCTGAATAATTACACCTATGGTTCCCTTTTTGCCTGCATCCCTCCCAGAACCTGTATCCGGGCACTTTTCTGAACCATATCTCTCCCATCCATGAAAATTTCCACCCTTATGCTGTACTGGCCCGGAGAGATCTGCCATTCGATGTCAGGAGACCGGCCCTCACCCAAAAAGCCCCCATTGATATACCAGCGGTAATGTGCCCCCTCTCCCGCCCCTTCCACGCTGAATACAAGGCGCTGCTGCTGATTGGGAATTCTTGGGTCCATGGCAAGGGCAAGCCCGTCTGAAGGACGGACAAGGCGTATCTCTTCTGGCTGGCCAGCGGATGGGGGCAGGGGGGAGGTCATGGACGGCAGCCATTCACTGCGGAAGGCCGTGCACTCTTCCCCCTTTTTTTGCATGCAGATGTCTTGTTTTACAAGTTCTTCGGGTTTAGCCAGCCCCCTTGTGGGCTGGTTGCGGTTCAGTTCCGTAAAGATGGCCCGAAGCAGAGGTACAGGACCGGAAGCACCTGCAAGCCCCTGCATGGGGCTGCGGTCAAGGTTGCCCATCCAGATGCCCACGGTGTGCTGATGGTCAAAGCCAAAGGCCCAGGCATCCCTGTGGTCGGAGCTGGTTCCTGTTTTGATGGCGGTCTGTACGGGAAAATTCATGAGGGGGCCGAATTCGTATTTTCTGGCTTCAGGGTCGGAAAGAATATCTGCGATGAGCCGGGCCGTATCCTTGCGGAAAATTTTTTTCGGGGGCAAAAGGGGCCCTGCCGCGTCCCCAAGGAAACGTAAGGGGATTTTCTGACCATCCATAGCCAGAACAGCATAGGCCTCTGTCAACTCCAGCAGGGAAACTTCGCCGTTGCCCAGCACCAGGCCATCGCCGTAAAATTCCGCATTCCGGGTGAGGCTGCGGAGACCACAGTCCCGTAAGGTTGCAAGGAAGGGGGCGGTTCCCACATGGCGCACGGTCCGGATGGCCGCAAGGTTGAGGGAATTTGCAAGGGCATCCCGCAGGGGCAGGGTGCCATAGCTGTTGCGGGAGTAGTTCCTGTAATCGTGAAGGCCTGTTCCCACGGGAGTGCTGATGGGGGTATCCTCAATGGGGGTGGCCGCTGTCCAGTCCTTTTCCAGAGCCATGGCATAGGCAAAGGGTTTGAGGGCGGATCCCGGCTGTCTTGGTGCAAGGGCTGCGTTGATTTTTCCACCGGGCCTTTCATCGCCGTTACCCGCCACGGCCCATGCCCGGATTGCCCCTGACCTGTGACAGAGGACGATGGCGGCTCCGTTGCTGACCTTCCGGTTTTCCATCTGCTCTGTACGTCTGTCCAGAAGCTGCTGCACCCTGTGCTGGAGGGAGGCATCCAGCGTGGTCCGTATGCGGGGATTATCTGCAAGGTCATGGGGGATTCTTTCCCTGACAAAGCGGACAAAAAAGGGGGCATGTACGGGGATCGAAGCCTGATTGAGATCCGGAATACGCCAAGCCCTTTCAAGGGCGTTTTTTTCAAGCAGCCCGGATTCGACCATGCGAAGGGCAAGGGCCCTGCTGCGTTTTTCCAGTCTTTCAGGATAACGTCCGGGATGGAGGGACTGGGGAGCTCTGGGGAGGACGGCCAGGGTGATGATTTCTGCATGGCTCAGGGTGGAAAGATCCCTGTCAAAGAGATAATTTGCGGCCTGAACCACGCCCCTGCACCGGTCCGGATAGGGGACCTGATTCAGGTAGAAGGCAAGAATATCCGCCTTGGAGAAGCGACGTTCCAGAAGGTGGGCTTCCATGCTTTCCAGAATGCGGGAGCTCAGGGTGCGGGGTCTGGGATGCAGAATCCTTATTGTCTGTTCCGTGATGCTGCTTGCCCCGCGGATGTTCCGGCCCGCACGGATGTTCTGGAAAAGGGCATGGGAAACCGCTTGCCAGTCTGTTCCCCGGTGCTGGAAAAAACGCTGGTCTTCGGCCAGAAGAATGGCCTGACGGAGCAGCAGGGGGATGGTATCCAGCTCCGCAAGGTCTGTGGTGTTCAGGCCTTCTTCCCGGGAAAGGGTGAGGGGCCTTCCCTGATAATCCAGCAGGCGGATCCGCTCCTGCCTGCCGGTGGGTGTCAGTTCCTCGGGCAGAGGCCGCAGCTCAGATCTCAGCCAGAGGGAAGCGATGACAAGCATGGCAGTGGCCACAGCGGCAGCGCTTAAAAAAATCTTTTTCATTGGCCCGTGGCAGATGCATCGGGCCGGGGGCCGATGTGCAGCGAATGCTCTTTGTCTCTGCCCCATATTTCAGAACGGTAAAGGGCTTCGGCATGGGCTGCAGGCATAAGGAAGCTGCCTTCGGCAATGGCCTGGGCCGTGAAATGAAGACGCCAGGTGCCTGCAGGAAGATCTTCAGCAAAGAATCGGACCTGCTGATGCTGAAGCTCCTGATGATAAAAGGGCCATGGACTGCCGGGTTTTACGGAATCCGGCAGGGCCGGAGCCTTCTCCTGTTCTTCGGAGCCTTTCAGCAGGGGATTCACCGCTTCAAGGCCTGCAGGCAAGGGGATTTCAGCCATGATAAAGTGCAAACGCTGGGTATTGCTGACATCGCACACCACATGGACACGATCTCCCCTGGCCAGGGAAAGGCCACTGTCCCTTTGTATCTCCTCACCCTTTTCATTCAGTATGCGCAGCCGTACATGCAGGCCGTTGTCCGCAGGGGGTTGCGGCTCTTCCCATGCAAAGGCAAGGGCAGCCGTATAGTAAAGTGAGCCAGTACCTTTTTTTTCTATGTGAAGAATCTGATCCCTGCCCGGATCATCTTTCCCCATGGGTCGTGTCATGCGGACGGCCGTGTCCCGGATATCCCGGAAACGGATGTTCCCTTCAAGTCCTGCATCGTCCCGGACCTTCGCCACAAGATCCACCCTGTCGCTTTCATAACTCAAGGCATATTCCGTGGCTGCCATGGCGCCAAAAAGATTTTCCTGGGTACCCTGCCACCGGGCAGCCGGGCCCTGCTGTGCCATGAGTTCTCCCATCAGCAGAGGGGGATAGCTGCGCAGTTCTTCCGGGGCGTCGGGCAGTTCTCCCAGACGGACCATGGCCATGAGTACCGCAGCCTGGGTCCGGGAGTGGGAGCCCATGAGCCAGGGGTGGGCCATGCTTTTTTCATCCTGGGCAGCAAGCCCCCCCGCTGTTTTATGGGTTCTTGCAAGGAGGGCGTCCACCAGAAAAGAGAGTTCATCATAGTCCAGTCCCTTTCTGGCTGCGGCTTCCAGAAAAAGGGCCGTTGCAAAAAGCCCGTCCTTTCCGGGATGGGGCCGGAGGCGTTCAAAAAGATCCGTATCCGACGTATCCGTCCGGGCCAGAAGGGCCATGATGCGGGAACTGCGGTCAAGAACAGGGTTTCCTGAGATGTCCCTACGCATGAGGGTGTCAAGGTAGGCATCCAGCTTCCGGCTGACATCAGGGTCCGGATAGAAGCCGAAGTCTGCGAGTTTTTTGAAGATCAGGGCCGTGAATGCCGAGAGCATGGGGTTTTCGCCCCCGCCGGATGTGGGGAAATAGGCCATGGAGCCATTATCCCTTTGGAAGAGGGAGGCTTTTGCCAGAATGTCAGGAATGATTTTTTCCGCATCCTGCCATTGTACCTCATCGGGAAGATAATCCATCATGGAAAGGTAGAGGGCAGCACCCATGGCCTTTGACAACTGCTGCTCCCAGCAGTCATAGGGGTAGTCCCTCAGGAAAAGAAGGGGGGCTTCCACCGAGGAGATCAGGCTGGGGGAAAGGCGGATACCCAGTACGCCCAGATCATTCCTTGCTTTTTCAGGTACCCTGACAGGAATTCTGGTTTTCTGCTCCCCGGCCATTCCCGAACTTGTCTGGGTTTCAAGTACAATACTGTCTTTGACCTTAAGCGTATGCACCATGGCATCCCCATCCAGAGCATCCTTTGCGATGACTTCCATGCGCAGGCTTCCCCTGTTTAAGGCTTTTACAGGCAGAAGGAAAAGCTGGCGCTGCCAGGGTTCAAAGCTTTTTTCAAACTCACGATGGGATAAAACGATTCCGTTTTTGTGCAGCTCTGCCCGGATATTGATGTCGCGGGCCTGATCCGTACGGTTAAAAATGGAAAAACCGGCTTCAAGCCTGTCTCCCGTTCGCAGGAAATTGGGCATGACAGGCCGGATTTCCGTGGGGCGGTTGACCCTGAAAAGCCCGTGGCCCGTACCCATGCGATCCTTGGGCGTGACGGCGAGAACCAGCACTTCCCAACTGGTCAGGTTATCCGGAGCACTGAAGGAAACACTGGCACGGCCGCTGGCATCGGGAAGGATCTCCGGCTGCCAGAAGGCCACGCCACGGAAATCTTCCCTCAGACGGATACCGCCACCGTCCCCTGCCGGTGTGGCGCCTTTGGCTTCCAGGCGCTGCATTCCGATCAGACGGGAAAGGAGGGTGTAGGTTTCAAGATCCATGGAGGAAACGGGGGCGTACAGACCTGTATGGGGATCGAAGTTTTTCTTTCCGCCGGGCAGAAGATCGAAAATGGCACTGTCGAGAACGGCCAGGGCCAGTTCCGTATCACCGGCCAGTTTTTCCGGAACTTCAATGCTTACATGCACGGTCTCACCGGGCTTGTAGCTCTCCCTGTCCATGTCCACGCGAACGGGAATCTTCTGCTCTTCCGGCTTCACGCTCAGGTACAGATAACCGCTGCGAAAGGCTGGTTTTCCCAGATCCGGACCCTCCTCCGGGGGGA
Source organism: Desulfobotulus alkaliphilus (assembly GCF_007830435.1). Lineage (GTDB taxonomy): Bacteria > Desulfobacterota > Desulfobacteria > Desulfobacterales > ASO4-4 > Desulfobotulus > Desulfobotulus alkaliphilus. The sequence goes on from NZ_VLLC01000027.1 coordinate 4,814, forward strand.
GTGATCCTTCTACTCTGGGGGAGAGAATGGATACGGATACATAGCATCCCGGAAGCATGGCAGGCCCCATGGGTATTTCTATCAGCTCTGCGCCATTTTCGAGGGTGCGGACTTCGTGACGGAGGACGCCGTAACGCTCCACGCTGATGAGTGCCTTTGCGCCGGGGAAGGGGTTTTTTACAAGAATGCGGGCCGTATCTCCCACCTGCAGTTCTGTTTTTTCAGGAACCAGATCCACCCGGAGATCTTCCGGACTCTCCCAGATCACAGGGCCTGAGCCGGAAACCCATACGGGAATACGGGTCTGATGGCTGCGGCCCCGGCTGTCTTTTATTTCCACGCGAACCCGCCAGCGGCCCGGTGTATCCGGTGTAAATACGGCATCTTTGGGGCTTTCTCCGGAGATAAGGCTGCCAGTTGCAATTTCCTTCCATTCTATGCTGTGTCTGGGGGTATAGGCATCCCCGGCCGATCTTGCCCGTACCACGGAAACATCCTGACGTTCCGCAACAAAACGGATGGGAATATCAGGTATTATTTTTCCCTTTGGATCCACAACCACCACACGGAATTCCGCACTTTTTCCGGATTGCTGCATCCAGCTAAGGGCCTTGATGCCCACAAGCATGTCCCGGCCCTCAAAGGGGATGGATGTGCTGGCAGATACGGTTTTTCCCCTTTCGTCGCTGACACCTGCTTCCAGGCTAAGTGTACCAAAGGCCAGATCCGTTTCAGGGATTTTTATCCGGGCCTTTGACCTGCCCTTGTCATCCAGCCTGCGGCTGAGGTCTGCAAGGGTTTTAACCGGTATATTTTCCCTGCCATTATTGCTGTCAAAATAGAAGTCCTTCAATGCGGGACTGTCCGGTGTAAAGGGCCGGGAGCGGATATGGCTGCGTATGCGCACCGGTGCTTCCGTATAGGCACCCCCCGCATGGAGACTGGCACCTGCCTTGAATGTGACCTCGTCTCCGGGCCGGGCCTGCAGGGCGGCAATGTCTGCCTGCACACGGAAGGGCGCTGTGGAAAAGTCCGTCACCATAACGGAAAGGGGACGAAGAATTTTATCCGTGTCTTTATGGGAAAGCTCAAAACTGTATCTGCCCACCCTGCCGTTTTCCGGGATGGTGAGGGCGCCGTGGAAGGTGCCGAAGGCGGAAAGCGGGAAGTCCTCTTTCTTGAAAATTTCCTGACTGGAGGGATCAAGAATTCTCAGTGTCCATCCTGATAAAGGCGGCGGGATCAGTCCGTGGAGATCCTGATTCCGGACATAAATTTTATACTCCATGGTTTCGCCGGTGCGGTAAATTCCCTGGGCCGTCAGTCCCCAGCTTCTCAGATGGCCCAGGGGGGCCTTTGCACTGGAGAATATGGGTGTATCGGATATCTGCCATGGATTCAGGGCAAAACGCCAGTCCAGGGGGAAAAGCACCAGATCCTTTTCACTTGCGGCCTCAAGGAACCAGAGGGGCTTGTCTTCCCGGTATTCGCCCCTGCCTGCGGTCTTCTGTTCAGGATCCAGCTCCGCTGTTCCCGGCAGAAGGGCGATGCCTTCACCATTGGTGCGGGTTGTGGCAATTTCCTCATCACTGATTTCAAGATTTTTTTCATGGCCTTCCAGCAGGCGTATGGTGACACCGGATACGGGCTGGCCCGTGCGGAGATCTGTCACCCATATGAGACTGTTGAAGTGGCCGATCTTTGCCACCACCTGCCAGGGGGACACGATGGCCAGAAAGCGGGAAGCCCCTTCCCAGGTACTGACTTCAGGATCTGTCTGCACTTCTGCGCTGAGGATACCGCTTGCGGTCAGGATATTGCGTACACCTGCCGCCAGGGTGGTGGGGGTGTTTTCCGGAATCCCGGTCTGCAGATAGCCTGTATCCACCGGGTAGAATCCCCCTTTGTCCATGGCAGAACCCTGAATTCTGTAATTTTTGATATTGGTAAAGGAAATGGGAAGTTCCGATGCCACTCCCTTTTCAAGAACCGCCGTGCTGGTGGGAAGGTAAAAGGAAGGTTTCAGTCTGTCCGTATGGAAGCGGGCCATGCGTGCTTCGCCCATTTTCCGGCTGAAGGCATCGCTCATGGTTTCATTTACATGGATTGTGTATTCCTGCAGGGGCAGCGGCGTTGCAGGCAGGGAAAGGCTGTAGGTGCTGTCTTCGGTGTGCAGGCTGCGGGTGGGGTCATAATCATAATAATCTTCCCATGGCTTGTTTATGCCCGGAAGGGGAGGTGTAAAGGTGATGTTTTGCGTTGCCTGGGATATGCGTACCGGTGTACTGAAAAGAAGCTCCGTATATCCTTGGGGATCTGCGGGTTTGGGCAGTATATCTTCATCGGTTTGACCGGCACTGGAAGCAGGAATGAAAATGTTTTCTCCATTCAGGCTGGTATAGCGGATGCCGAGAAATGCAGGGGCCGGAAAGGTAACAAAATTGCGGAGATTTCTGATTTCCATGCCGGGCATGTCGCCTTCCGGTGTCCGCAGTCCTTTTTTTACCATGAGTTCGGTTTTTTCGTTGGCAGGAAGGGGCCGGGCAGGCTGGATAATCCAGGAAGTGGCGATGGCTGCATCGGGAAGATCACCGGCTGCGGATACCTTTACCGGATGAAATACGCCGCCCGCATGAAAGACCACGGCCTTTTCCACGGAAGTACGGGTCAGGGGCAGATTGGCCTGAAGCTCAAATACAGGGGTGACTTCGTCGATCCACTGCAGAAAAAAGCCGTGGCGGATTTCAGGTCTTGTGGTGACAAAGGTTTTTTCTTTAACAGGAGGAACAGGCCTGCCATCCAGAGACACAAGCCCCGCATCCACATCCACACGGTAACGGGTTGCGGGTTTCAGTTTTTCTTCGGGGTCGGGCCTGAAACTTAAAGTCTGGGGATCTGTCCAGCGCCATTGTCCTTTCACTTCCGGTGATATACGTACAGGTATATTTTCAGCGGCAGCCTGCCCTAAGGGTATCATGGGCCTGTCGAACTCCAGACGGATGCGCTGATCCGAAGGGACATCCTCTCCCTGGGGCACAATGCGTATCAGGGGACTGGCCAGGGCAAGGGAGGAAAAAAGATGGAAAAGACAGAAAAAAAAGGCGGGAATTCGGGTATGCATGGTGCAGATCCTTCATTCTTTTGCTGGCAGATATAAAAGATATTGGCCCGGACAGCAGAAAAGGGCCTGGCGGGATTGAGAGCAGGAAAAAAGAAATTTTATTCTTCATATCCCATGTATTTTCCCATGGCAAGAGCCTATAATGTGTTTGTTTATTTATAACTGTTCAGCACAGTTTTCCAAATACCATAGCTGTAAGACAGATGCACAGGCCCCAGGCTATTTCCCGTGACGCAATCTTATTCGGGAGCTTCTTGCCCTGTGCGGAAGCGGCAAAAACTCCCCGCCACAGGCAGGATAAGGTTTTTTATTACCATAGCAGGCTTTGGTACGCTGCCTTTGTGGCGGCTCAGACAGTTTGCCGCTTCTTTCGCACAGGCCTGCAAAGCTCTGATCCGAAACGATTGCAATGTCACTTGCAAATAGCCAAGGTGCCTTGCAAAAGTACGGTGCTGCTGCAATTACAGCATTGGCAGCTCAGAATAAACTGTGCTGAATAATTACGTTTATTTTTATGGTTTAATCGTTTTTTTTGGGAGTGGGAAGGAAAAATTTTCATGGATTCAGTCATAAAAAAAACAGCGCTCCATGCAGGGCACCTTGAGCTGGGTGCCCATATGGCAGATTTTGGTGGTTATGAGATGCCCCTCTGGTATACAGCCGGTGCAAGGGCCGAGCATCTTAGTGTACTCACCGCTGCGGGGATGTTTGATACCAGTCACATGGCCCTGATCCGCATCAGGGGAGAGGATTCCCGGAGCCTTCTGCAAGGGCTTTTTTCCAAGGATCTGGATCATTGTACCGGTCCCAAAGCCCTGCCCCTTGCGCCGGGGCGCTGCGCCTACGGGGTTTTCTGCGATGTCAGTGGCCATGTGCTGGATGATGCCCTTGTGTACATGCTGGAGAAGGATCATTACCTCATCGTGGTCAATGCGGGGATGGGGGGGATCATAAAGGAACATCTTTCTCTTTTTTCCGAAGGTGAGCATGTGGCAGTCGAGGATCTTACGGACAGGGTGGGCAAGGTGGATGTGCAGGGGCCTTTGGCGGGAAAAATTCTCTCTGAGGTTTTAAAGGATGCTCCGGCACTTTTTGCAGCCATGCCCTATTTTTCCTTTAAGGGAGACTGGACGCTGGATGGCAGTTCAGCACGCTGCCTTTTAAAGGATGAGACCCCCATCCTTTTATCCCGCACCGGTTATACCGGGGAGTTTGGTTTTGAGATCTTTTGTGCCATGGAGGATGTAAGCAGGGTATGGTCTCTGCTTTCTGAAGCAGGAACACCCTTGGGTCTGACCCCCTGTGGTCTTGCGGCCAGAGATTCCCTGCGTACCGGAGCCCTTCTGCCCCTTTCCCATCAGGATATCGGAGACTGGCCCTTTGTGAATCATCCATGGATGTTTGCTTTGCCCTTTACGGAAGGCAGGAAATCTTTCAGCAAAGGCTTTCTGGGAGACGAGGCCCTGATGGCTGCCATGGAAACTGCCTTTCATACCTTTGCCTTTGTGGGAAAGGATCTGCGAAAGGTGGCGGCAGGGCCGGATACAGCCGTATGGCTGGGACAGGAAAACATTGGCCGGGTACTGACCTGTGTCACGGATATGGGGATGGGTTTGAAAGATGGGGTTGTATATTCCATCACCAGTCCGGACAAACCCGAAGACCTTGTGATCAAAGGACTTGCCTGTGGTTTTGTGCGGGTGGATCGTCCCCTTGCACCGGGAATCCCTCTGGTTCTGGATGACGGAAAAAGAAAAATTTCCGTAACCCTGACAGCGGATCTGCGTCCGGCACGTACGGCGAGAAAAGCCCTTTCTGCCATGCTGGCCTGAAATGTTCTGGAGTTTCGGTCTGCTTTTTGAAAAAATGGTTACGTTACAGTAAAATAATATACTTTAAAGAGGTGGAAAATGAAGGAAATCAAAGATCTTGTTGTACCTGACAACTTAAGCTACACCGATGCCCATGAGTGGATGGATAAAGAAGCCGTACCTTCCCGCATGGGCATTACGGATTATGCCCAGGATCAGCTTGGGGATGTGGTCTTTGTGGAGCTGCCCGAGCCGGGAACCCGCCTTGAAAAGGGAGAGGTCTGCGCAACCGTTGAGTCCGTCAAGGCGGTCAGTGAAATTTACATGCCCGTTTCCGGTACGGTTAGCGCTGTGAATACAGAGCTTGAAGACCGTCCTGAGCTTGTCAATTCTTCGCCCTATGGCGATGGATGGATTCTTGAAATCACCGCAGATGACCCCGCAGCTCTTTTATCTCTGATGGATCACGGAGCCTACCTTGATATGCTGAAGGGACTTTAATATGCGCTATCTCCCCCATACCGAGGAAGATGTGGCGGCCATGCTGGAAAGGATCGGGGTTTCTTCCCTGGAAGATCTTTTTGCAGGGATTCCTGAATCCTGCCGCTCCCTCCGGCCCATGGATCTGCCCCGGCCCCTTTCGGAATGGGATCTGACTGCCCGCATGGAAAGCATGGCTGCAACCATGTCCGGCGGCGCTTCCCATTCTGTTTTTCTGGGGGCAGGAAGTTATTCCCATTACATTCCCGCTCTGATTCCCCAGCTGCTGGGCCGTTCGGAATTTACCACGGCCTACACGCCCTACCAGCCGGAGGTCAGTCAGGGTACCCTGCAGGCCATCTTTGAGTATCAGACCCTTACGGCAAGGCTGTTGGGCATGGATGTGGCCAACGCTTCCATGTACGACGGGGCTTCTGCTCTGGCGGAAGCCCTGCTCATGGCCATCCGCCTTGGAAAGGGAAGGAAGAAGGTGGCCTTGTCTTCGGCCATTCATCCCCATTACAGGCAGGTGGTTGCTACCTACTTTGCCCCTACGGAATTTGAAATCATAGAGCTGCCCTATGATCCTGAGACCGGAGTCACGGATTCAAATGCTTTGGCCGATATGGGGGATCTGGCTGCCATTGCCCTGCAGAGTCCCAATTTTTTCGGTTGCATAGAAGACCTTCAAAGGGCCGCAGACCTGGCCCACGGAGAAAAGGCTCTCCTTGTGGCCTGTTTCAGTGAGCCGCTGGCCTTTGGCCTGATAAAAAACCCCGGAATTCAGGGGGCGGATATCGTCTGCGGGGAAGGTCAGAGCTTAGGTATTCCCCAGAGTTTCGGTGGACCGGGGCTGGGAATGTTTGCCTGTCGCATGGCCCATGTTCGCAATCTGCCGGGCCGGGTGGTGGGTCAGACAAAGGATATCCATGGAAAAAGGGGTTTTGTGCTCACCCTTTCCACGCGGGAGCAGCATATCCGAAGGGAAAAGGCCACATCCAATATCTGTTCCAATCAGGGTTTGTGTGCAACGGCATCGGCCATGTATATGGCCTGTCTGGGAGGCACGGGGTTGAGGAAACTGGCGGCCCTGAACAGGGACAAGGCGGCCTATCTGAAAACAGGGCTTGAGGCCGCAGGCTTTACTCCCCTTTTTAAAAGCCCTGTTTTCAATGAATTCTGCCTGAAGGCACCGGAAGGTTTTTCAAAAATCCGGAAAAGGCTGATGGAAAAGGGCATGGTGGCTGGGCTGGGCCTTGGAGATTTTTATCCTGAACTTGAAGGGGCCTTTCTTTTCTGCGCTACGGAAACCGCATCCGCAGCATCCATGGACAGACTGGCAGATGCTATTCGGGAGGCAATATAATGACAGGGGATTATGCATCAGGGGGGCTGGTTTTTAAGGAATCTCTGCTCTGGGAGAAGGGAAAAAAGGGACGCATGGCCTTTTCCATGCCCCTTTCCGATGTACCGGTGGCAGAAGCGCTGCCCCCGGCCATGGCAGGGGATGGGCCGGATTTTCCGGATCTCTCTGAACTTGAGGTGGTGCGCCATTACACCCGGCTTTCCCAGTGGAACTATGGGGTGGATTCTGGCATGTATCCTTTGGGTTCCTGCACCATGAAATACAACCCAAAGATCCATGAAAAACTGGCTGCCCTGCCGGGTTTTGCCACAGCCCATCCCCTTTTGCCGGAAAGCTTAAGTCAGGGAGCCCTTGGTCTGATGTTTGAACTTCAGGAAATGCTGAAGGCCATCACAGGCCTTGATGCAGCAAGTCTTCAGCCCGCAGCGGGTGCCCATGGGGAACTCTGCGGCATGATGCTCTTTGATGCCTGTTTCAAAGCCAGAGGAGAAAAAAGAACGAAAATCATTATTCCGGATACGGCCCATGGGACCAACCCGGCCTCCGCCGCCCTCTGCGGTATGAAGCCTCTGTCCTTGCGATCTGGCCCGGACGGTATTTTGCACGCAGAAGATGTGGCTGCCCTGATGGATGAAAACACCGCAGGTATCATGATTACCAATCCCAATACCTTAGGGCTTTTTGAAACCAACTTTGCAGCCATTGCGGCCATTGTCCATGAAAAGGGCGGGCTGGTTTACTGTGACGGAGCCAACATGAATGCCGTCATGGGCTATGTGGACATGAAGCGCATGGGTGTGGATGTGGTGCATTTCAATCTGCATAAAACCTTTTCCACTCCCCATGGCGGAGGCGGGCCCGGAGCCGGACCTGTCTGCGTTACCCGTGAGCTGGAGCCCTTTCTTCCCGTCCCCCGTGTTGTGAAAAAGGATGAGGAATTTGCGCTGGAAACGGATTTTCCCGGAAGTATCGGTCGTCTCCATGCCTTTTACGGAAATTTCGGGGTGCTCCTGAAGGCATGGGCCTATATCCGGACCCTGGGCGATGACCTGAAAAGGGTCAGTGAGCTGGCTGTTCTGAATGCCAATTATATCCGGGAAAGCCTTAAGGATGAGTATAATCTTGCCTATGAAGGCATCTGTATGCACGAGTGCGTGTTTTCCGACAAGGGCTTGAAAGCTCTGGGGGTTACGACCCTGGATGTGGCCAAGCGTCTCATTGATCTGGGTTTTCATCCGCCCACCGTATATTTTCCTCTGGTCGTTTCCGGATCCTTGATGGTGGAACCTACGGAAACCGAAAGTGTGGAAGAGCTGAATCGCTTCATTGAAGCCATGAAGCGTATCCGGAAAGAGGCGGAATCCGAGCCGGAGACCCTTCTTCAGTCTCCTTCCAGAACCGTTGTAGGGCGTCTTGATGAAACAGGTGCAGCAAGAAATCCCTGCCTCTGCGGAGGCATGTGAACAGCACTTTTCTGTTAAGGATCTGGGGCTGATTTCCTGGGAGTCCGCCTTCTGTATGCAGCAGAAAGTACTGGAGGAAAAAAGGGCATCGATTAAGGTTCGTTCCGAGATTAAATGCACCCGAAAATTGAACCCTCACTCCGCCCCTTGCTTCGAGAGCCTCAGCCAAGACCCAGAGGGGGACAAGAGGCATCTTCATTGCAGGAATTGGCCTAAACCTGAAGATGTCCTTTTTCTGCTGGAGCATCCGCCGGTATTTACTCTGGGGAAAAGGGGAGGGGAAGGTTTTTTCAGGCTTTCTCCTGAAAAGATCCGGGCCAGAGGTGCTGCCATTGTACGCACGGACAGGGGCGGGCTTGTGACCTATCACGGGCCAGGGCAGTTGGTGGTGTATCCTGTCTTTGATATTCAAAAGAATGGTTTTGGGGTAAGGGGCTGGGTGGATTTTCTGGAAAGGGTGATGGTTCGCTGTGCGTTCCGCATGGGAGTCATGGCCCATGGCAGGGAGGATGCCAGGGGACTGTGGGTGGAAAACCGTAAGCTCGGCAGTATCGGCGTTGCGGTAAAAGGGGGAGTGAGTCTTCATGGTCTTGCCATGAATGTTGCCATGGACCTTGAACCTTTTTCATGGATCACTCCCTGCGGCCTTGATGTCTCCATGGGCTCATTGCAGGAAGAGCTTGGAGTGCCCGTATCCATGGAAGAGGTTAAAAGGGAAATGGTGATGGCCTTTACCCGCGAGCTGAAACGTCACCGGATTAAAGCTTTGTGAATAAAATCAAAAATTGAATTTGTCCGAAAGTGGGGTGCTTATGGAATGCAATCAGGAGGAAAATAAAAAGAGCTGTGCCTGTACCTATCCCGGATGTCCGAGGCAGGGTAACTGCTGCGCCTGCATTCGTTATCACAGGGGAAAGGGGCAGCTTCCCGCCTGTGTGTTCCCGGCGGATGCGGAAAAAACCTATGACCGTTCCTTTAAACATTTTGCAAGGCTTGTGGCAGAGGGCAGGGTGTAGGATGGACCGGCTGTGAGGACTGTGCATCTGTCTTGCAGCTATGGTACTTGGAAAACTGTGCTGAACAGTTACGTTCCTGCATGATTTGGGTCTGGCCTTTTCAGATATCAATGCTCAGGGGGGATGCAGCAAGTGGAACAATGCGGATTCCGGCATCCCTGAGCTGTTCCGTGGCATGGGAAACCATGAAAATGGCCGTTCCTTTTTTCTGGTTCATTGCAACAATTTCTTCCCATATCCTGGCCTGCCATAAGGCGTCAAGGAAGGCAAAGGGCTCATCCAGAAGCAGCAGGTCAGGTTCGCCTGCAAAACAGGCGGCCATGGCAAGCCGTCTTTGCATACCACCGCTCATCTCCATGGGTTTCTTATGGGCTGCTTCCTGAAGTCCCATTTTTTCCAGCCAGAAAAGACTGTTTTTATACCTTTTTTCCCCTGAAATCCGGGCAGAAAGGATAAAATCCATATTCTCCAGAGCCGTTTTCCATGGCAGAAGCGGCGCATCCTGCAGCAGGCAGGCCATGTGTGAAAAGCGAATGATCCTGCTTCCCGCATCGGGCCGGACAATACCTGCGGCAATCTCCAGCAGGGTGGTTTTACCAATTCCCGAAGGACCTGTCATGCAGAGCAGATCGCCTTTTGCAAGGGTAAGGCTGACATCCCCAAGGATACAGCGGCTCTGAAATTGTTTGGATATATGTTCAAGCCTGAGCATCTATGCCCCTTTGTGCCAGCGCCCTTCGGCGTAAGGGCCGTATCAGCCCGAATTCTATCCCCATGCCCATACCCACAAGGATGATGGCCCAGGAGAAAAGCTGGGGCATGTCCAGCATCCTGTATGACCAGTAGACTCCGGCGCCAATCCCTCTGCTGCTTCCAAAAAATTCCGCCACAGCCGTTACCTTCCAGCAGCTCCCCAAAGCATAGGAGAGTCCGCCAAGGAGATAGGGATGGATGCCCGGCAGGATCAGGTCCTTCAAGAGTCTGTAGTTTTTTACGCCATAGATTTTTGCAAGGCTGAAGAGCCTTGGATCAAGGCTTGCAACACTCTGGGCAACGGTAAAGAAAAGGGGCGGATAAAGTGATGCGATGACCACGGCAATGGGTACCGTGCTCCCTGTCCCTGCCCATATCATGAGCAGGGTGATCCACAAAATTGGGGGGGTAGCCTGAAGGGCGACCACAAGGGGAGTAATGAGAGACATGGTTTTTCGGGAAAGGCCCGCCAGAATACCTGTAATCAGGGCGAGAAACAGGGTGGTGGAAATGGCCAGAAGGCCTCTGAAGACAGAAATGGCCACGTTTTCCCAGAGGCTGGCTCCCAGAAGCATTTTTGCAAGACAGGAAAATGTTTCCACCGGGGAGGGCACAAGGCCTGTACCCATAAAAAAAGTGAGAAATCCCCAGAAAGTGAGCATGAGACCCATGGAAAAAATAAAAGGGATGCAGCCTTGCACCTTGTCTCCTTAAAAGCCGCTGGCCGGGTTAAGGGGTCTGCCAGAAAAAATCAGACCGGTCTCCGTTAAAAAAAGCAGGCATGAGAATATGCAGGTAGCTGCGTATTTCCTGCTCTGCTTCAAGGGCACTTTTCACCATCACCCGGTCCCTTTCCAGGGACGCTGTAACCATTTCCTGTGGAATGAAAGCGGAAAAAGCCTCAGGCAGGGCATGGACGGCATCCCTTGCATCTTCTTCCAGTTTTTTTCCTTCATATAGAAGGATATCCAGCAGGGATGCAATGAGTTCCGGGTATTTTTCAGCCGTTTTTGCATGGACGGCCATCCCTGCAATGGGCATGCGTGGCAGCCCACCTGTACGGCGTCCATAGTAATCTTCTATGTTTTCAATGATTTTAAGATTTGTGTCCCGCAGAAGAAGGCTTGTGAGCAGGGGTTCCGGTACAATGGCTGTATCCATTCTGCCATCCATCAGCATCAGAGCCAGCTGCCTTGGTTCCATTTCTGAAAAACGGATCTTTTTTCCATGCTCTTCTTTTAAGGATCTGAGAAGGGATACCGCAGGCCCTCCGGGCGGAGCCGCTGCCAGTTCTCTGCCGTGGAGGTCGCTTATGGAGGTAATATCCGGATTCCTGGATACAAGATAAAATTTCCGCCAGCCGCTGATCATGAGAATGCGCACGGGGGCTCCTGCACCATGGGCCCTTGCAAAACCTTCCGTATCCCCCAGCCAGAGATCTCCTTTTCCAGCCAGCATGATTCCCCGCAGGTCATCCAGATTTTTCCACAGCACAACCCGGAAGTTGCATTTTTCAAGGATGCTTCCCTTTCGGATGGCACTCCAGAAGGGAAGCTGCGGCGTCGTTGCCATGGCTGAGGTATAGAAGGTGAGGGTGGGGAGATCCGGATTGTTTCCGAAGACAAGGGTCTGGTCCGGAGCATCCCTGAACAGGATAACAGCCCCTGCAATTCCCATAACTCCTGCAAGGATGAGACTTACTGATATTTTGATGGATCTGATTTTTTTCATTAAAATTCCAGCGTATAAGTGGCAGCAAGGCTTCTTCCGGGGGCATTGAGTTCCGCGGGTTTTCTTCCTGTGGAAAGGTGCTCCCTGTATGTGGTATCCATCAGGTTATTTACTTTGAAGGCAATTTCATGGGTGGTTTTCGTCTGTCTTAATATGTATGGTCTGAATATGTATGAAATGCCCGCATTCAGGCTGGTCCATCCGGGCGTTGTTTTTTCTTCGGGAGCAACCCTTGTCTGCTTTGTTGCCCAGAGCAGTTCAAGATGACCGTTGAGCCCGGTGGATGGACTGTGGCGAATCCCCAGAAGACCGTTTAAGGGGGGGATTCCTGCCAGATCCTGTTTTTCTGTTCGGTTTTCCCCCCGTGTCCATGCAAGGCTGGCGGCGGTATGCCAGTGGCCTGAAAAGCGGTATTCCAGTTCAGCCTCTGCTCCGTAGATTCTGGCACTTTCGATGTTTTTCATATCATGCCTGGAACTGTCTGTTCTTTTTTCCACAATCAGATCGTCCACATCATTGAGAAAGACACTGAGGCTGGCAGCAAGGTTCTGTTGCACATGGTGGATGCCGTATTCAAGGAATCTGGATCTTTCCGGATTCAGATCCGGAGTACCGTATACGGCATATTGGCCCAGATGGATATACTTGAATCGTTCCATCAGATCCGGAGACCGGTAGCTGGATGCGCCAAGGAAGGTCATAGACCACCGGGGGATGAAATTCCATGCAAGACCTGCGTGAAGGTCCCAGCTGATGTTTTCGTGATTATCCGCTTCTCGTGTCAGGGGGTTGGGGGTGTCCGGTGAGGGGGGCTGTATCCATGCATAGTGGTCTTTGCTTTCCGCACGGATATAATCCACTCTGCCGCCCGTATTAAGGCTGAAGGAAGGGTGGATGCGCCAGTTGTTTTCGGCAAAAACACCTGCGGAAAGCTGCTTTGCATCGGCAAGGGGCGTGTCAATGCCCGTGGGCTGGTCTTTGAAGTGCCTTGTTCTGGAGGATGTCATTTCCCATTCCCATATATCCGCCCCCAGAGTAAAGGCATGCTTGCCTTTTTTCATGCTGTTAAGCCATTTCAGTCCCCATGTGTCATGGTCTGCCGAAGGATGCAGACTCAGTATGGGACTGGCAGGTGGCAGCTGGTCAATGCGTACATTCCTTTCGATTCTCTGATGAAAGAGGTTTAGCTCCGACTGCTGTAACAGCCCCTGATCCGGGATGAAGGTGTGGGTGAGCTGTGTCAGTGTTCTCAGGGTTTCCGGGTAGGTGACATCGGCTGCCTGTGGCATGGAGGCTTCGCCCCTTCCGGGGATGCCGACATTTTTTCCTTCAAAGTGCTGGTGCTGAATGCGGGTAGTGTGGAGGCTGTTCCATCTGTATCCTCCCTTGACACTGCCCCCCTGGTCTTCAAACTGGGAGTTGTGTATTTCATTGCCCCTGCCGTCTTTGTAGCTTTGATGATCCCGCCTGTTTCCCGAGGCATAAAGCCAGTAATCCGGGGTATTGTACTGAATACGTCCATGGATGCCATAGCCTTCCGGGTTGTCTCTGAAGGTGCTGCTTAAGGCACCCTTGACTTCAGGGGCAGATGAAAACTTTCCCTTTTTTGTGATGATGTTGACGACACCGCCGATGGATCCTGAACCATAAAGGGCGCTGACGGGGCCTTTGAGAATTTCAACCCTTTCAATATCTCTGGTATCCACAAGGCCGAAACGGGCATTGATGTCCGTTGAGGTATGTACCCTTGCACCATCAATGAGCAGAATGACCCGGTTTCTGCCAAGGCCGCGGATGTTGATTTCAGAACCCCATGGGGAATCCGGTGAGGCACTTAAACCCGGAATGCGGGTAAGGGCATCCGTAAGTCCCACAGGGTTGCTGCGCAGAAGGGTTTCAGCATCCATCAGGGCGGTGCCGCCGGGGGTCTGGGAAATGGGGGCCTCACTGCCCCTTGCGGAAACAATGACTCTGTCAAGGACAATGATGTCTTCCGTGTTTTCCGGTTGGGATGCAGGGGCTGGTGATGGAAAAATGGAAAAAAGAAATAAGATCCATGCTAAAATATATATTTTACAGCGTAGTTTTTTATGGATCTTGGTTAATTTTTGGCAAAGCGTAAAGCCGGGCAAGTTGTATCTCCTCATTTAAGGATTTCTTTGGGGCAGGTGCAGGGACCTGCCCTGATTCAGAGTTTTTAAGGTTCTTAAGGTCTTTAGAGTCTTTAAGGTTTTTAAGGAAGGCAGGCGAAGGGGGCTTGCCCGGATTCAGGGTTTTTAAGATCCTTAAGGTCTTTAGAGTCTTTAAGGTTTTTAAGGAAGGCAGGCACAGGGGCCTGCCCGGATTTCAGTAAATTATCCTATTTGGTGTATAGGGGCCTGTGCTGATAGTGGGTATGCAGCAGTTCATGGGCCTTGCCGCTGCCGGGTGTTTCCAGAAACTCCTTATAGATTTCCTCAATAAACGGATTTTTATGGGAACACCGGATTTCCGACTGCTGATCATCGGCGTACATTCCGGCAATACGGGCGTTTCTCACCTCATCGGTGGTGTTATAGGGCTGACCGCCCCCTGCGATGCACCCGCCCCTGCAGGCCATGACTTCCACAAAATGGTAGGGGGGTTCTTTCCCCTCGTCCCTGGCCTGTCGGATTTCGTTGAGCAGATCCCGCACATTGGCGACACCATGGGCAATGGCCACACGCAGCTCTTTTCCGTCAATATGAATGCTGGCGGTGCGGATGCCGTCCATGCCCCTCACCTCCTCAAAGGTGATTTTTTCATATTCGCTGCCTGTGACAAGGAAGTAGCCCGTGCGCAGGGCTGCTTCCATTACGCCGCCTGTGGCACCGAAAATGGTGCCTGCACCCGTATAGGCTCCGATGGGGGAATCTGCCCCTTCATCGGGAAGGGAGAGAAAGTCAATGCCGGACTGTTTGATGAGCCGGGCCAGCTCCCTTGTGGTCAGAACCACATCCACGTCCTGTTGGCCTGAGGCATACATATCCTTATGCCGGACAATTTCAAATTTTTTGCTGGTGCAGGGCATGATGGCCGCTGAAAAGATTTTTTCCTTGGGTATCTCTTTTTTATCCGCATAATAGGTTTTTGTGAGAGCCCCCTGCATCATCATGGGTGATTTGGCCGTGGAGAAGTTGGGAATCATGTCGGCACAGTATTTTTCCATGTAATCCACCCAGCTGGGGCAGCAGGATGTGATCAGGGGCAGTACACCTCCTTTGGTGAGGCGATCGACAAACTCCGTCCCTTCCTCCATGATGGTCAGGTCCGCAGAAAAGTTGGTATCAAAGATGGCATCCACACCAATACGCCTTAAAGCCGCATAGATTTTTCCTGTGGTGATGGTTCCCGGCTCAAGACCGAAGGCTTCTCCTATGGCCACACGAACGGCAGGTGCTATCTGTACTGCCACATGGAGTTCCGGATCAAGGATGGCATCCAGGAGTTTTTTGGTATCATCCCTTTCGTAGATGGCACCCACAGGGCAGTGGGCACTGCACTGGCCGCACTTGATACAGGGGCTTTCACTGAGCAGGGCACCGGCTGCGGGCATCATTTCCGTATGATCGCCTCTGCCGATGAATTCCAGTGCCCATACGTCCTGAAGCTGCTGGCATACCAGAACGCAGCGGCCGCATTTGATGCACTTTCTCGGATCCAGAACAATGGAGAGGGTGGATTCATCCTTGGGATGTTCCGTTACATTGGACTCAAAGGGGACTTCCCGGATACTGAAGTTTGCCGCAAGGGTCTGCAGCTCACAACTGCCGCTGCGTCCGCAGGTAAGGCACTCATTGGGGTGATTGGAGAGAATCATCTCAACAATGGTTCTGCGGATTTTATTCAGTTCCGGGTCATGGGTGATGTAGCTGGCGCCTTCGCTGACTTCCGTAACGCAGGCTCTGGGAAGCTTTGGCATGCCCTCAACCTTGACCACACAGAGACCACAGGCCCCCCAGGGTGTGAGGTCGGGATGGGCGCAGAGGGTTGGAATATGAATGCCGGCCTTTTTTGCCGCCACCAGTACGGAAGTGCCTTTTTCGACTTCCATGGGAATTTGGTTTATTTTTATATGTATTTTCTGCACGTATCTGCTCCTTCTCGTTTCCGGTCAATACCTATGCGATCTGTACAGCACCGAACTTGCAACCCTCATAACAGATGCCGCATTTGATGCAGTTGTCCTGATCAATGACATGGGGCTTCTTGCGTTCGCCCGTGATGCAGTTGTTGGGACATTTACGGGAGCAGACCGTACATCCGATACAGATATCCGGATTGATGGTGTAGGTGACAAGGGCCTTGCATACCCCCGCCGGACAGCGATGGTCCCTGATATGGGCCAGATATTCTTCCTCGAAATATCTCAGGGTGGAAAGGATGGGATTGGGAGCCGACTGTCCAAGACCACAGAGGGAGGCCTTCTGCATGGGAACGGCCAGGGCCCTCAGTTGCTGGATATGCTCCATGGTTCCCTTGCCCATGGTGATTTTTCTTAAAATATTGTACATTTTGCGGCCACCGATGCGGCAGGGAGCACATTTCCCGCAGGATTCATCCACGGAAAAATCAAGGTAGAACTTGGTGACATCCACAATGCAGTCATCTTCGTCCATGACGATCATGCCGCCGGAGCCCATCATGGAACCCAAGGCACCAAGGGTTTCATAATCAATGGGTGTATCCAGATGTTCTGCGGTAATAACACCGCCCGATGGACCACCGGTCTGTGCTGCCTTAAAGGCTTTTCCGTTGGGAATACCGCCGCCGACATCATAGATGATTTCCCTTAAGGTGGTACCCATGGGCACTTCCACAAGACCTGAGTTATTGATTTTACCCGTCAGGGCAAAAACCTTGGTCCCCTTGGATTTTTCCGTACCGATCCGGCTGAACCAGTCTCCCCCCCTTAAGATAATCTTGGGGATATTGGCATAGGTTTCCACATTGTTGATGACAGTCGGTTTCCCCCAGAGTCCCTTTACGGCGGGGAAGGGCGGTCTGGGGCGGGGCATGCCCCTTTCCCCTTCAATGGATGCGATAAGGGCGGTTTCTTCACCACAGACAAAGGCACCGGCACCCAAGCGGATTTCAATGTCAAAATCAAAGCCGCTGCCTAAAATATTTTTTCCAAGCAGCCCATATTCGCGGGCCTGATCCATGGCTTTGTACAGGCGTTCAATGGCCAGGGGGTATTCCGCACGGATATAAATATAGCCCATGCTGGAGCCGCAGGCATACCCGGCAAGGGCCATGGCTTCCAGTACGGACTGGGGATCGCCCTCAAGGATGGAGCGGTCCATGTAGGCGCCGGGGTCCCCTTCATCGGCATTGCAGATGATGAAAATTTCATCGGCCTGATCTCTGATGTCATGGGTGAACTTCCATTTCATCCATGTGGGAAAGCCAGCCCCCCCCCTTCCCCTGAGGCCGGATTTTTTCAGCTCTTCGATGATGTCTTTGGGCTCCATTTCAAAAAGAGCCATGCTCAAGGCGGCATAGCCGTCACGGGCAATGTATTCCGTGATGTCCTCGGGATTGATAATCCCGCAGTTTCTTAAGGCAATACGTACCTGTTTCTGGTAGAATCTGGATTCTTTTGCGGGATTTTCATGCCTGAGCATGAGGTTTTCCACGGGCTGGCCTGCGATGATGTGCTCATCGATAATGGCCCTTGCGTCTTTTACGCCTACATTGACATAAAAGGTTTCATCGGGAAGTATTTTGACGATGGGGCCTTTGCTGCAAAGGCCGAAGCATCCGGTTCTTACGATCTGCACGTCTTGGCAGATACCTTTTTCCATGGTCAGTTTTTTAAGCTCTTTGTAAATTTCTTCGGATTGTCCGGACGCACACTGCTTGCCGCTGCAGACCAGGCAAAATTTTTTATATGGCATGTTCGGGCTCCTTTACCACATCCTGGGCAGGTTTATCAAAAACATGACCGCAGACCAGCTCCCTGCCGAGAATATGTCTGTCAACAATCCGCCGGGCCACATCGGAGGTCACTTTGCCGTATATAATATCCGGCATGCCGCTCATTTTTATTTCAAGGGTGGGTTCTGCATGATCAAGGCCCAGAGAGCCTGTCTTGCGGATCATGGCATTGTTTATACCCCTTTCTTTGAGGGTTTCGCTGAGTGTTTTCAATATATCCTTTGCACCGGAGGCAATGCCGCTGCTGCCCATTCCGATGAGGATTTCAATCCTGTTTTCACTGTCTTTGCCTTCGTGGAGCTCCAGGCGCTTTTTCTCACGCAGCAATCTGAGCTCTTCTCTGCTCATTCCCATTGATTTCTCCTTACATGTAACTGGGGCAGGTTATCGGCAGTTTATTGCTGTCCGGAGGACTTGCTGTGGAATTTTGATATGATTCCAGCAAGCTCATCGGTTTTCAGAACCCCAAAGACTTCGTCATTGATGGTCATTACCGGTGACAGTCCGCAGCAGCCGATGCAGCGGACGGCTTCTACGGAAAATTCGCCGTCTTCCGTGGTTTGCTTTACGCCGGCTCCCAGAAGGTTTTCCACTTCATGGAGAAGGTCCTGGGCTCCCTTCAGGTAGCAGGCTGTGCCCGTACACACGGCAAGGGTATTGCGTCCGGGTTTTTCCTGTTTGAAGTAATGGTAGAAGGTGAGAACACCGTAGATTTTTGCCAGGGGGACATCAATATAACGGCTCAGTTCAATGGCGATTTTTTTCGGTACATAACCGAAATCCTGCTGGATGCGGTGAAGAATCATGATGAGGTTTCCCCGTTTTTCCTTCCAGATGTCGATGAAGGCGAGAAGATCATCGGAAAGTCTTAACTCCTGCTGTGTATCCATAATGTATCTCCCTTTACCTGAATCATTGTTTACAACGATATTTACAGGGTTATGCCGGTACAACTTTGCTACCCTATACCGTCCCGGACGTTATTTTCAATAAAAAAATGTTGATGAATAAATGGTTCCTTAAAAAATTGTATTATCGTTTTTTTAAACAGCGTTTATTGGATTGCATGTCTGAAATATAATTGGATATATATGGGCGGTCAGGTTATGTGTTTTAAGTATGGATAAAGGTGGGGATGCAGACTTCCCTGCCTCTATTACATAAGACAGGGATTCTCTGTTCAGGTGGAGAAAAAAGCAGAGATATTATGCCATGATGATTGCTGAGGAGGTTGTATGGATCCGAAAATCAGATCGAATCTGGAGGCTGGCGGGCATGAAGAGCCCGGTTTCGGGCCTCCCGCCGGTAAAAAAACCTGGTACCGTTCCGTGGAAATGCCCTTTGTATGGCTGGGGGCTGGTCTTGTGGCCGTACTGGTTCTTTTTCTGCTTTTTTTTCCGGGCAGATCCGATGAACCGGTTTTTCCTTCTGCGGGTGGTGCAGGTGCGGAGTATGCTGAGATATCCGACCGCCTTGACAGGCTGGCCAGTGCCATGGAGTCCCTGCGTATGCAGCGGATGTTTTCCGAATCCGGGGTTCCTGATCAGGAAGAGCTTGTGGCAGCCATAAGGAAACTGAATGCGGATCTTTCTTTACAGATTGCTGCTCTTTCCAAAAAAATGGACGGTCTTCAGGCGGCTGTGGAAGAAAGAAACAGAACCCTTGCCCCTGCTCCCCCAAAGGCAGCAGAGGCAACAGGTGAAGATGCCACTGTGAAAACACGCAGATCCTCAACCCCAAAGACGGAACCGGCAAGTCCCGCAGCGCCACCGCCTTCTGGCCGGGGCCTTGAGTATAGTGTACAGCGGGGGGATACCCTGTTCAGCATCGCAAGGAAGCATGGGGTAAGCCTTGGAAGTCTGCTGGAAGCCAACAGGATGAAACAGAGTGATCCAATCCATCCGGGCCAGAGATTAAAAATTCCGGAATGATTTTTAATCCGATTATCACTACCTTTCATCCGCAGGAGTCTTATGTTGTTGAAATTGTATGACCAGATTTTATACTAGTCAGCTTTGCATCTGCAATGGGTCCCTTAAAAGCAGGGATCGAAAAAATTATTCGCAGGGGCAGACCTTCAGGACTGCCCCTGCGAATATCCGATCGCACCACGGGCCTGACAACAGCCTGACCTGCAAACGGTGGCCGAGTCAGGGCAGTGAGCAGAAAAGGCTTTACAGGTTTAAAAGCAATTAAAAAAGCAGTCGTATCTTGTGGGATACAGGCCTGTATGCTTGATCCTGATGGGCCTGCGATGATTATTTAGAAGGCCATGGGGAAAAAACCCATGCTTTTGTGTTTTTTTCCTATGGACCTTTTTCCAAAATTCGGTTAGCATAAAAAAGTAAACTTAATAACTTCTGAAAAATCCCCATTAAGACGAAGGCAGATACGCTGCACATACACCAGTCAAAGCAAACCTTAAAATCAATCTCGTTTGTTTGAAACGAAGGATTGTACCGCCTGTAAAATAAAAAAATACCGGATGACGTTCTGAGTACAGGAAATAATGGATTTTTTATAGCCGGGGAATACCTTTGAATGTATTGCTGGTATAAAATTACATTGCCGTCTTCGGCCACTCGATGCTTTTTCCTTCTTGACTGTCTTTCAATTCGATTCACTAATAAACCAGCGAATACGATTTTTAACTTTTACCCCTGTCGTTTGATAAAAATAATTTTTATATATGGTGTTTTTTCTGCAGTTGAAAAAGTACAGGAGGTTTAATGACAAAAAATCAGGATGCATCCCCATTCACCAGCTCCATTCAGGCTGTTGCAGAAGCTACGGGTCAGTTCTGGCGCTCCTTTTCGGAAACGTGGAATGAGACTGGCCAGAATTTTCCCGGCCAGGCAGAAATTTTCCAGAAAAAATGGACGCAATCCTTAACGGAAAGCTGGGGTGGTTTTCTCAAAAACATGGAAACTTGGAGTGGAAGTATGAATAAAGATCAGGAAAAGTCCTTTGATCCTTCAGATATGGCTGCACAGATGGAAGCCGTCGGTCGTTTTATGCAGGTTTTTCAGAAGCAGACGGATTTTATGCAGCAGCGTTTTATGGAAAACGCGGGAAAACTCGGAGAAGTTTTTGAAACGATGGAGGGTAAAGGCAACAGCAATGATTTTCTGCATGCATGGCAGGAAATTTATGAAAAGGAGATACGAAAGATTTTCCATATTCCTCAGGTCGGACTGGGGCGGGAGTATCAGGAAAGGATGATGACGGCCCTGGACCGGTTCAGTCTTTTCCATGGCAATGCCATAGAGCTGCTGCACTTTCTTTATATTCCCATGGAGCAGAGTTTTTTGCAGTTGCAAAAAGATATTGAGAAGATGGTTGCGGAAGGGCGTATTCCAGAAGATAATGAAGATTACTACAAGCTCTGGCTGCAGAAACTGGAAGCTCACTATATGGAGCTGTTCCGCTCTCAGGAATATACGACGGCACTGGGCAAAACACTGAGTGCCATGGGAGAGTTCAAATCCGCAAGGGATGCGATAATAGAAGACAGTCTCCAGAGTGTTCCCGTACCCACACGCTCTGAAATGGATGAACTGTATAAAGAAATATACGCTTTAAAAAGGCGGATCCGGGATCTGGAAAAGAATGCAGAAAAATAATCTGATGGTTTTTTCCTGCCACTGTGGCACAGGTTTTTATCAAATTATCAGGATTGTTTTTTCGGAAACTGGCGGTAATACAAGTAACGGGGGATCAATATGATGGATATTGGCAGGTTGACGGACAAGTTTCTTACGGATCTGGAAAACAATACGGAAAAAAATCAGGCATATCTGAAAGATGCTGTTGATGTGCTTTTAAGTTCCCTTGACGATCAGATCGCAGCAACCCCCTATGATATCGTATGGCAGGAAGACCGTGTGCGGCTTAAGCATTACCGGTCAGAGGCTAAGGGGAAAACGCCGAGAAAAACACCTATTCTTGTGGTGTATGCCCTCATTAACAGGGAAACCATGCTGGACCTGCAGCCGGGGCGGAGTGTTGTGGAGAAGTTTCTGGCAGATGGCATGGATGTTTACATGCTGGACTGGGGATATCCTACCCAGAAGGATAAATATCTGTCCATTGATGACCATGTGAATGTCTACATAGATGATGCCGTGGATTTTATCCGTAAAAGGGAAGGGGTTTCTTCCCTGAATCTCATGGGTATCTGCATGGGCGGAACTTTTTGTACCATTTATTCTGCCATTCACCCTGAAAAGGTAAAAAACCTTGTTCTTACGGTTACGCCGACGAGTTTTGGGCATGAAGAGGGTCTTCTTCATGTCTGGATGCGGAGTCTGGATGCGGAAGCGATTCTGAAAAATTACGGGAATATGCCCGGAGATATGATGAACTTTGGTTTTCTTCTCCTGAATCCTGCCCGGCTCATGATTGATAAATACCGGTCATTCATAAACAATCTTGGGGATAAGGTCTTTGTGGAAAACTTTATCCGCATGGAAAAATGGATCTATGACAGCCCCGATGTGCCCGGTGAAACCTTCCGCCAGTTTATTGAAGATCTGTATCAGAAGGATCTTCTTATTCAGAATAAACTGCAGATTGGTCCCCATCTCATTGATTTGAACCGGGTCACCATGCCCGTTTTAAATATTTATGCCCGTCTGGATCATCTGGTTCCGCCTGCGGCCAGTAATCAGATTACCAGTAAGGTAGGCAGTAATGATACAACGGATATCTGCCTTGATACAGGGCATATAGGAATTTATGTGAGTTCCAAGTATCAGAAGGAATTTGTGCCAACCATTTCCAAATGGCTCCTTGAAAGGGATGCTGCCCCGGAAACACAGAGTTTGACGGAAGCCTTGAAAGAGTCCGGTGCCGATGCGTCTTCCGAACCCGCTAAAAATACGAGAACAGCCGGTAAAAAGCCAGCTTCCGGCCAGAAGCAGGCGGGGAGCGGAAAATCCTATGCTGCCAAAAATAAGGGCAAGGGTGTTGCCGGGAGAGTGTGAAAATTCTTTTAACGGCAGGGCCTGGAGGATCAGAATTTTTGAGCCGTCCTGCCCCATGAATTCATTGATTAAACATACGTGAGGATACCTATGCAGGGACTTAGCATTGATCAGATCTCCATGGGAGACAGCGCAACCTTTACAAAAACGATTTCCGAGTCGGATGTTTATCAGTTTGCAGGAGTTACAGGGGACTTAAACCCTGCCCATATAAATGAAGAATATGCAAAGGGCACTGTTTTTAAAACCCGTATTGCCCATGGCATGCTGAGTGCCGGCTTTATCTCTGCCGTGCTGGGAACCCGCCTGCCCGGACCCGGAACCATCTATCTCCGTCAGGAACTTAAATTCCTTGCTCCGGTACGTATCGGAGATACCATCACCGCCAAGGTTGAAGTGACAGGCCTTCTTGTGGAAAAAAACCGGGTGACCCTGAGAACAACCTGTACCAATCAGGAGGGTACCCTTGTGGTGGATGGGGAAGCCCTGATGAGTCCGCCGAAAAAATAAGAGAAGTTGATTTTAAAACAAGAGATCCGGTGTCCTTCAGGAGACCGGATCTCTTCTGTTCTGGTTATATATATTAAAGGTTATTTACCTGCTTCAGCCTTCAAGGCAGCCTGTGCTGCAGACAGCCTTGCAATGGGAATGCGGAAGGGTGAGCAGCTGACATAGGTCAGGTTGTTGGCATAGCAGAAGGCAACGGATGCGGGATCCCCCCCCTGTTCTCCACAGATGCCGATTTTAAGGTCAGGCCGTGTCTTCCTGCCCCGTTCTACGGAATACTGGATCAATTGACCAACACCATCCTGATCAATGGTCTGGAAAGGATCGGCCTCTATGATCCCCCTGTCCAGATAATCGGCCATGAAACCACCGGTATCATCCCTGCTGAATCCAAAGGTCATCTGGGTCAGGTCGTTGGTTCCAAAGGAGAAGAAATCAGCGCACTCGGCCATTTTATCGGCCAGCAGGGCAGCCCTTGGAATTTCTATCATGGTGCCGTATTTGTAATCAATGGCATCCAGACTGAAGGTTTTCAGAATATCCGCATAAACCCTGTCCGTAATGGCTTTGGCAAAGATCAGCTCTTTCACATCACAGGTGACAGGAACCATGATTTCAGGAAGGGGATTTTTCCCCTGACGGATCAGTTCGGCGGCCGCTTCCAGAATGGCCCGGACCTGCATTTCCGTAATTTCAGGGTAGGTGATTCCCAGACGTACCCCGCGGTGCCCCATCATGGGGTTGCTTTCCTGAAGCTCTTCACCCCTGCGGACCACATCATCAATGTCAATATCAAGGGCTTTGGCCAGTTCTTCCTGATGGCTCCTGCCATGGGGAACAAACTCGTGCAGGGGAGGGTCCAGCAGACGGATGGTCACGGGCATGCCGTCCATGGTTTCAAGGGTGGCCTGAATGTCCCGTTTCATGAAGGGGAAGAGTTCTTCCAGGGCCTGGCGCCGTTCATCCTCCGTATCACTGAGGATCATTTTGCGCAGGAGGAAAAGGGGTTCTTCGGAATCTCCCCCGTAGAACATATGCTCGGTTCTGAAAAGGCCGATGCCTTCCGCACCGTACTCAAGGGAAACCAGCGTATCCTGGGGGCTGTCCGCATTGGTGCGTACACCCATGGTCCGGTATCTGTCCACAATGGTCATGAAGGCTTTGAACCGGGGATTTTCCGTGGCATCCACCATTTTCAGGGCACCTTCATAGACAAGACCCTTGGAGCCGTTCAGGGTAACCACATCCCCTTCTTTGTATACTTTACCGCCAATGCGCATTTCTTTGGCCTTGAAATCCAGCTTGATCATGGCGGCACCGACAATACAGCATTTGCCCCAGCCCCTGGCCACAAGGGCCGCATGGCTGGTCATTCCTCCACGGGCCGTGAGAATACCTTCTGCAGCACGCATACCTTCCACATCTTCCGGATTGGTTTCCTCACGTACAAGGATTACCTGCTTGCCGCTCTTATGCCAATCCACGGCATCCTGGGCTGTAAAGACAATCTGGCCGAAGGCACCGCCGGGGCCTGCAGGAAGGCCCTTGGCAATGACGGTGGACGTTTTTTCATGGGCAGGATCCACAATGGGGTGCAGCAGTTCATCCAGCTGGGAGGGTTTGACCCGCATCACGCACTCTTTTTCCGTGATCATTTTTTCTTCCAGCATGTCCATGGCCATGTTCAGGGCGGCAGGTCCCGTTCTTTTGCCTACCCGGCACTGGAGCATGTACAGACGCTCTTCCTGGATGGTGAACTCAATGTCCAGCATATCCCGGTAATGCTTTTCAAGGTTGTTCCGGATTTCATAGAGCTGGGCATACACCTTGGGCATTTCTTCCTCAAGGGAAGGAAGGTGGGCGTTCTGCTCATTTTTTGTGTCGTTGTTTAAGGGATTGGGTGTCCGGGTTCCGGCCACAACGTCTTCACCCTGGGCATCGGGCAGCCACTCTCCATAAAAGCGGTTTTCTCCGTTGGCGGGGTTCCGGGTAAAGGCAACGCCTGTGGCGGATGTGGCTCCCATATTGCCAAAAACCATGCTCTGCACCGTACAGGCCGTACCCCACTGATCCGGAATGCCCTCAATGCGGCGGTAGGAAATGGCACGGCGACCGTTCCAGCTTTTGAAAACAGCACCAATAGCTCCCCAGAGCTGATCCTCAGGCTTGTCCGGGAAATCGACGCCCAGAACCTCACGTACGGTTTTTTTAAAGGTGTCACAGAGGTTTTTGAGGTCTTCGGCAGGAATGTCCGTGTCACTGATGTAGTTTTTTTCTTCCTTGAGATCTTCCATGATCCGGTCAAGCTGGCTGCGGATACCCATGCCATCAATGGGTTCAATACCCTCGGCTTTTTCCATGACCACGTCTGCATACATCATGATAAGGCGGCGGTAGGCATCATAGACAAAACGCTCATTCCCCGTTTTTTTGATCAGGCCGGGAATGGTGGCAGGGCAGAGACCCACATTGAGCACGGTTTCCATCATGCCGGGCATGGACTGACGGGCTCCGGATCGGCAGGAAACCAGAAGGGGATTTTCAGGATCCCCAAACTTCATGCCCATAATACCTTCCACAGCTGCAAGGGCTGACTGAACCTGTTCCCGCAGTTCTCCGGGGTAATTTCCACCGGAAGACAGAAAATCATTGCAGCAGTCGGTACTTAGGGTAAAACCTGCGGGAACGGGAAGGCCAAGCTGGGCCATCTCTGCAAGGTTTGCGCCTTTTCCTCCGAGAAGTTCGGCCTGGGTTGCATCGCCATCTGCCGCTCCATTACCGAAGCTGTAAACGTAGGTGGTCATTCTTTTTTCCTTCCTTTCAAAAATACAGAAAAGACTGATGAAATTAATAATTCGGGTGATATCACCGTTTTTTAAGGGTCCACAACCAGAATGGCGATGGTGCGGACAAATACATCCAGATGTTTCAGGACAGTTGAATCGGATCTGACTGTCAGAAACATGGGGATAACAAGGTTTTCACAGGTCTTTATAAAAAAAACTGATAAAATTATTTATTCATATATTCCATGTCTTATGCTTGTCATGGAAAAACATGATATACGGATAAGGGGTTTCGAATCCGTTCCTTTTTGTTATCTGTCACAGAATATGACAGAAGGGGAACGTTCAGCGGACCAGAGTTCAGAGACCAGAAATCAGCGTCTGTCTAAGTATTTTTAGAGGTGAAGTCAAGAAAAAACAGGGTTTTCCTCTTTCCCCTGACACGGACAGGAACGGGGGCGTCTTTATTAAAGAGTCTTTTCCCGCAGGCCGGGGCATGATATATTTTTTCTTTTGGGTTTGTTTTTTAATATATGCCCCATGGATGGATATAATAAATGATACAGATGGATCAGCTTAAAAAAAGTTACGGCAGTCAGGATCTTTTTGATGGTGTGGGTTTCAAGATCAACAGCAGGGAAAGGATAGGTCTTGTGGGCCGCAACGGTCATGGGAAAACAACCCTGCTGCGTATCCTCTCCGGGGAGGAAATGCCCGATGAAGGGCAGATCCTGATGCCCAAAAATTACCGCATCGGTTATGTGAGCCAGCATTTATCCTTTTCAGGGGGAAGCATACTGGATGAAGTGGCCTCGGGGCTGCCTGCAGAAGAAAAGGATGCTGTATGGAAAGCGGAAAAAATTCTTGCAGGACTTGGTTTTTCAGAACAGGATATGGCTTCTCCTCCGGATGTGTTTTCCGGTGGTTTCCAGATCCGGGTACACCTTGCCCGGGTGATTGTATCGGAACCGGACCTTCTTCTTCTGGATGAGCCCACCAACTACCTTGACATTACTTCCATCCGCTGGATGGAGCGTTTCCTTTCCTCATGGCCCAGAGAGCTTGTTCTTATCACCCATGACAGAAGTTTTATGGATAAGGTTGTCACCCATGTGGTGGGGATTCACAGGAAACGTATCCGTAAGGTGGCAGGAGATACGGAAAAATATTATATACAGATGGCTCAGGAAGAAGAGGTCTATGAAAAGACACGGGTCAATGATGAGAAGCGCCGCAGGGAAATGGAGCAGTTTATCCGCAGATTCAGGGCCAAGGCCAGACTGGCGGGTATGGTGCAGTCCAGGGTTAAGGCGCTGGACAAAATGGAAAAAAAGGACAAGCTGGAAAATATCAAGGATCTGGAATTCAGTTTTCCCTACCTGCCTTACAAGGGAAAGTACACGCTGCAGGCCAGTGGCATTTCCTTTGCCTATGAGCAGCATCTCCCCCTGATTCAGAATTTTTCCCTGACCCTGTCCGCGGGAGAACGGGTATGTATTGTCGGTAAAAACGGAAAAGGCAAGACAACGCTTTTGCAACTTCTGGCGCAGATTACTGAACCTGCGGAAGGAAAAATTACCCTGAATCCTGGCATTGAGGCGGGTATTTACGAGCAGACCCACATCAGCAGGCTGCATCCGGAGCGTAGCGTGGAGGAGGAAATTCAGGCGGCCCATGGAGACTGTGAGCGGCAGACGGCAAGGAATATCTGTGGTGCCATGATGTTTGAGGGCGATCAGGCCTTAAAGCCCATCCGCATTCTTTCCGGTGGGGAAAAAAGCCGGGTCATGCTGGGCCGTCTTTTGATAAAGCCCCATAATCTGCTTTTTCTGGATGAGCCGACCAACCATCTGGATATGAACAGCTG
The DNA here is from genome assembly GCF_007830435.1 of Desulfobotulus alkaliphilus. Classification (GTDB taxonomy): domain Bacteria; phylum Desulfobacterota; class Desulfobacteria; order Desulfobacterales; family ASO4-4; genus Desulfobotulus; species Desulfobotulus alkaliphilus. Next base: position 32,658 of record NZ_VLLC01000027.1, read on the forward strand.
TGATGCCCTGCTGGAAGCCATTGATGCCTTTGAGGGTAGCGTTGTTATGGTTACCCATAATGAAATGTTTCTCCATGCCCTTGCAGACCGTCTGGTGGTCTTCAAAGAAAACGGCCCTGTGGTTTTTAATGGCAGTTACGGAGAATTTCTTGAGAATGAGGGCTGGGATGAGGAAAAGGAAGAGCAGGGAAGCATGGGCAAATCATCTGCTGTTTCGTCAGCAGGAGCTGGTACAGAAAAAAATACGCCCAGCAGAAAAGATCTGAGGAAAATGCGCTCAGAAATCATTCAGCAGAAATCCCTTCTTTTAAAACCCAAAGAAAAAAAAATGAATCTTCTGGAAAAAGATATAGAAATATCCGAAGAAAAGCTGCAGGGCCTTACCCGGGAGATGCAGGATCTGGCACTGACGGGAGATGGTTTAAAAATGGCAGCCCTTGCAAAAGAAATCGGTCTTCTGCAGTCAAAGATCGATACCCTTTACGGGACCCTTGAGGAAGAAACCCTTGCCTATGAGACGATCAAGGCGGATTTTGATCTGAAGATTGACAATCTTGACGGATGTACAGTCTGAACACAAAGGGGTGATAGCATTGGCAAAAAGAAGCGAAAATCCATTGGATACAATATGGGCCATGGCACTGATCGGGGCAGGGGTAGGAATTATTTTCAGGATTCCCCAGATCATGCCGGATATTCTTGCCGTAGAATCCTTTTCCGGGTCCGGTTTTTTTATCCGTATCTGTTTTTATTTTATGGCGTTTATTCTGATTGGCGGCGGTGTAAGGAAGTTGTGGTATCGTTTTTTTAGAGCGTGAGGACATTTCCCATTGAAATGTAGCAGAAAATCCGGGAGCTGCCATGGAACCTGTTGAAAAAAATCATGATGTGCAGAATCTGAAATCTGAGGTTGAGTACCGTACCCGCCTTCAGGAGATCAGCAATAAAATCTATTCTGCCGCACGCATAGATGAAATATTCATTGACCTGAAAGATGAGATTACAGCCCTTTTTGCCTGTGAGCGGCTGACCATTTATTATGTGGATGGTATCAAAAGGGAGCTGGTGTCCCGTTTTAAGAGTGGTGAGGAGATCGGTGAGATCCGGGTTCCCATTTCTCCCGGCAGCATAGCAGGATATTCTGTTTTTAATCAAAAGCTTGTGAACGTGGGTAATGTTTATGATGACGCAGAACTGAAAAAAATTGATCCTGCCCTTGGCTTTGATAAAAGCTGGGATAAAAAATCCGGTTTTGTTACCCGGCAGGTTCTGGTGGTTCCCATCATTTATAAAAGTTTTCTTCTGGGTGCCCTGCAGCTCATTAACCGTAAAGACGGGACGGTTTTTGATGAAAGGGATGAAGTTTATGTGACGGAACTGGCTGAGGTGTTGGGTATTGCCCTGCATAATCAGAAACGTCTTGCCAGCAGCAAGCGGGTCACCAAGTTTGATTATCTCCTTGAAAATCATATTTTAACCCAGAAGGAGCTCAATGACGCGGTGGCCCTTGCAAGAAACCGCAAGGAAAACATAGAAAAAATTCTTCTGGATGATTTCAAGATAGATAAGAAGCACATAGGAGAATCCCTTGCACGTTTTTACAAGGTTTCCTTCCAGCCCTACGATGATGCGGTTCCCATTCCTACGGATCTTCTCCATGGGCTGAAGGTGGGATTTATGCGGGCGAATTTCTGGGTACCCGTAGGTACGGAAAACGATGAACCCCGTATAGCCATTGATAATCCCCATGATCTGCAGCGCCTTTCTGAAATCCGGGCACTTTTTCCCGATAAATCCCCTGTTTTCAGTTTCTGTTTTAAGGAGGATATCCGCCGTTTCATTGATCGTTTCACCCAGGCCGATCATCAGCAGGGCCTGTCCATGGATGACATCCTCTCCCAGCTTCAGGATGCGGAGGAAGAGGAGGAGGAATCCCAGTCCGCCCTTTCCGAGGAAAGCAGTGCCGTGGTGCAGCTTGTGAACAAGGTGGTGCTGGATTCCTTTGCAAGGGGGGCTTCGGATATCCACATAGAACCCTATCCGGGAAAACAGAATACCCAGATCCGGGTGAGGGTGGACGGTGCCTGTACCCTTTACCAGACCATTCCCTACAGTTACAGGAATGCCATTGTTTCCCGTATCAAGATCATGGCGGATCTGGACATAGCAGAGCGGAGAAAACCCCAGGACGGTAAAATCAAATTCAAAAAATATGGTGGCAAGGATATTGAGCTTCGTGTGGCAACGGTTCCGACCCAGGGGGGGCTGGAAGACGTGGTCATGCGTATTCTGGCTGCGGGCGAACCCATTCCTCTGGATAAAATGGGGTTTTCAGATCGTAATTATGAAAACTTTGTTCAGACCATACAGCAGCCCTATGGCATTATTTTTGTCTGCGGGCCTACGGGCTCCGGTAAAACCACCACCCTCCATTCCGCCCTAGGTTTTATAAACAAGCCGGAACGAAAAATATGGACGGCTGAAGATCCTGTGGAAATTACCCAGAAGGGTCTCAGACAGGTGCAGGTCATGCCCAAGATCGGTTTTGACTTTGCCGCAGCCATGCGATCCTTTCTCCGTGCCGACCCGGATGTCATCATGGTGGGGGAGATGCGGGACAAGGAAACCACCCAGATTGGCATTGAGGCATCCCTCACAGGCCACCTTGTTTTTTCCACCCTGCATACCAACAGTGCTCCGGAAAGTGTGACCCGTCTTCTGGATATGGGCATGGATCCCTTTAACTTTGCAGATGCCATTCTCTGTATTCTGGCCCAGCGCCTTGTGCGTACCCTTTGTAAAAACTGCAAAGAGGCCTATCACCCCACAAGGGAGGAATACGATGAGATTGTCAGGGACTATGGAGAAGAAGGGGAGTTTGAGGAACATACGGGTATCCGCTATACGGATTCCCTTGAGCTCCGCAGACCCAAGGGATGTGATCGCTGTAATCAGACGGGTTACGCAGGCCGCATGGGCCTGCATGAGCTGCTGGTGGGTACGGATACGGTCAAGCGTCTGATTCAGCGCAAGGCCCCCATGGAGGAAATCCGGGATCTGGCCATAGAAGAGGGCATGAGAACCCTGAAACAGGATGGGATTATCAAGGTTTTTGGGGGGCATACGGATCTGCTTCAGGTGCGGAAGGTCTGTATCAAATAAAAAAGCAGGATTCCATTTTGGGTAATGCCTGATGACCTCAGGAAAAGGCGGCGCAGTGCGGCTACTCAGTCCCCTGATCCATTAAGAATTTTTCAAGCTGTTTCTCATAATAGTCTGTTTCTCCATGGCTTTTTTTCTGATAATGGAGTGCCTTACGGCCGTAGTAAACCGCTTCTTCCCTGCGTCCTGTTCTGTGGTATCCTTCTGCCAGGGTATCGAGGATATAAGGTGCTTCAGGTTTTTGGTGTACGGCCTTTTCGGCAAAATAGGTTCCAAGCAGGGGGTCTGCCACCCCACTGTCTTCGGCGGTGATATAAAGCCAGGCAAGGTTATTAAAAAGATCGGCATCCCGGCTTCCCGCACTCAGGGCCCTGTGATAGGCGGAAAGGGCCTTTTGATAAGCCTTTTTTTCCTGATACAGGTCTCCGAGATGGCGCAGGAGCAGAGGATCCTTTTTTTCTGTGTGGACTTCCATCTCAAGGGCACGGATAAGAAGGGTTTTCTGGATGCTGTCATCCCATCCAGCCCATTTCATATACCCCCCAGCCCCTGTCAGCAGAATCAGAAAAAACAGATACAGCAACACAGAGCCTCTGACCTGCCTGTCATGGAGAATGGCAAGCTCAGGATTTTTTTCGCACTTTTCCAGAAAGCGGATTCTCTGGCTTATGCTGAAGTGATGCCAGTTGGGTTTGTCCGGATTTTGGCCTGTCATATTGCTTAAGGTGTGAAAGGTCTGGATCAGGTGCCGGGCAGTACCCTGTACCCTGAAGGCGAAGGCATCGGCCTGTCTTTCAAAATGCCGCATAAAGTATCCGAAAAGAAAACGGAAATAGAGGATAAACAGCGTGAGGGTGATAAAAATCCCCAGAGCCGTTGCCAGGGCTGCAGGGGATAAAAATGAAAAAAAGGAAAGGAGCATAAGTCCCGGCCCAAGGACCAGAAGCTGGTAGAGAAAATCCAGAAAAAACCATGAAACCAGAAGAAAACCTGCAAGAATGAATACATAAAAAATCAGGTGGCGGTAATGGGCATGGCCTGCCTCATGGGCAATAACGGCTTCCAGTTCTTCCGGGTAAAGGTGCTGCAGCAGGGCAGGGGTTACCAGAATATAACGGAATTTTTTCCATGGACCCATAATTCCTGCGGTGAGCATACGTCCCCCGAAAAGGGGCCAGATTAAAATATCCTTAAAGCCGGTTTTTGTGTCCTGAAGCACTTTTTCAATGCGGTGACGAAGAGGGCCGGGGGGCAGGGGAGAGCAGCCCCAGAATTTCTGGACGCAGAGGGGCGCAAATAAAAAAATGGCTGTGAAGACTGTCAGATAGTAAACGGTCTGGCCCGTACTGCTGGAAAAGGCTTGTCTGAAACCGGAAAAGGGCAGCAGCATGAGAAAATCGTGGAGGCCGGACAAGACAAACCATGGCAGAAGGGCAGGCAGGCTGAGTCCCATCTGCTCCCGGATAAAGGATTGACGGTCACCTTCTCCGATAATTCTGGTGGATGCCATGCTGCCCGAAGCCAGATGCCAGAGTCCCCAGAGAAGAGCAAAATAAAAGGCAAGGGCAAAAAAGTCCTGAAGAAAGGGGAGAAGATCTGCCAGAAAGCGGGGGCAAAGCAGAAAAGGCAGGTGAAGTCCGTGGACAAAGAAAGCGAAAAAGATAAGCAGGACAAGATTCTGGGCCTGCAGACGGCGGTGCCACTTTTCGGCAATGCCTGAAGGGGAGAGATGTCTGTATTTATGCAGGGATTTTTTGTTCCACAGGCTTGAGAGAATAAAAAAAAGAAGACATGCGGCAAGGAGATGGAACCAGTCGGTAAAGCTGTGGCGAAGGTCGGCCGCAGGCACCCAGGCCGTAACAAGAATCAGTGCCGCAATGGTATAAAACAGTTGATAAAACATAGGGTATCCATATTCTAAGCACTTTGTATTATCTGGTGGTAATTGTTCAGCACAGTTTTTCAAGTACCATACATGCAAGACAGATGCACAGGCTCCAGGCTATTTGCCCGTGACGCAATCTTATTCGGGAGCTTCTTGCCCTGTGCGGAAGCGAAAAAAACCCCCCGCCACAGGCAGAATAAGCTTTTTGATTACCATGGCAGGCTTAAGCACGCTGCCTTTGTGGCGGCTCAGACAGTTTGCCGCTTCTTTCGCACAGGCCTGCAAAGCTCTGATCCGAAACGATTGCAATGTCACTTGCAAATAGCCACGGAGCCTTACAGCAGTACGAAGCTGCTGCAATTACAGCATTGGCAGTTCAGAAAAAACTGTGCTGAACAGATACATTGCATTATGATCAGGCTTTGGCCTTTTGCCCGGTCAGGCTTTTTTCCCATTATTTTTGAAATACCTGTCCTTTTCACTGTAAATGCATCCGCAGTAGCTCTGGCGGTACATGCCCCTTTCCTTTGAAGTTTCAATCCCTTCCTGCCAGCCTTCCCTGAAATCCCTGTAAAAAAAGGGGACGCCAGCGCTTTTGCCTGCGGCCTCTCCCATCTCACGGATCAGGGCATGGTTTTGAAAACGGCTGTAGAGAAGGGTTGTGGAAAAGGCATCAAATTTTCCCCTTTTTGCCAGAAGTGCCGTTGCGGTGAGGCGTTTATGGTAACAGATGCGGCAGCGTTCCTTTTCCCTGAAAACCATGGACTGCAGGAATTCTTCCAGCTCGTATCCTTCCTGAAAGATGACTTTCATCTCCATTTGAAGGGCATACTCTTTCAGGGTTTCTTCCCTGCGGAGGCATTCTCTCAGGGGATGGATGTTGTGGCGGTAAAAAAAACCCATGACGCTGTGGCCTTCGTCCCTGAGGCATTTTAGGGGATAAATGGTGCAGGGACCACAGCAGGTGTGCAGAAGTATTTTCATGGCTGGATTCGCTTTTTTCAAGATCTTGAACCAAAAATGGCCGTTCCGATGCGGATGAGCGTGGCACCCTCTTCCATGGCCACTTCAAAATCATCACTCATTCCCATGGAAAGAATGGTCATGGGCGCAGGCAGAATATTTGCTGCATTGTTTTCCTCCATAAGTTCCCGAAGGGCTTTGAAGTGGATGCGGTTTTCTTCCGCATTTTCTACGGGTGGAGGTATGGCCATCAGTCCCTGAACACATACATGCTTCAGTCTTGTCATGTTCCGGAGCAGCTCCTGCAGGTCTTTGGGGTGAATACCGGCTTTGCTTTCTTCGCCACCCAGATGTACCTGAATCAGGATGTTTTGTATTTTTGATATTTTTTCAGACTGTTTATGGATTTCTTCCGCAAGGCGCAGGGAGTCAACGGAATGGATCAGGTCAAAATAACGGACCACAAAACGGGCCTTGTTGCGCTGCAGATGTCCGATAAAATGCCAGGATATGGGAAGTGCTGCGAGATTTTCTGCCTTGGCTGTGGCTTCCTGCACATAGTTTTCACCAAAGAGGATCTGACCCGCTTCAAAGGCTTCCCGGATAAGGGGTTCCCCTTTGGTTTTGCTGACCGCAACAAGGGCTGCACTGTCGGGGTTTCTCCCGCATGACAGGCAGATTTTTTCCATGCGCTTTTTTATATCCTGCAGTCTCTGGCTGATACTCACGGAAGAGGGTCTCCATTCTGGTCATTCGGGTATGCCGGACGGATGCCTTCCTGTGCAAGGGTTTCCATGACCTCACAGATGGGCAGTCCCACCACATTGGTATAGGAGCCTTTGATACTTCTGATAAAGTGGGCAGCCAGTCCCTGTATGGCGTAGCCCCCTGCCTTATCATAGGGCTCGGAATCTGCTGTATACCATGAAATCTCCCTGTCCGAAAGCTGCTTGAACAGTACATCCGTTGTTACGGCATAGGAAATCGTCTTTTCCCTGATCCTGTTCATCAGGCAGACGCCGGTTATGACCTGATGGGTGCAGCCGCTGAGCAGGCGCAGCATGGATGCGGCTTCAGGGGCAGAGCCGGGTTTGCCCAGAATCCTGTTTCCCTTTACCACAAGGGTGTCTGCGGCAAGTATCCAGTTTTCAGGGTAAAGGGCGGCCACTTCACCGGCCTTGGCCGATGCAAGGGCGCAGGCAAGGTTTTCGGGGCTGTCTGCCTGAACGCTTTCTTCGTCGAGCTGGCTGCAGATAATAGCGAATTCCATACCCGTCTGGGAGAGCAGCTCCTTCCGTCTCGGAGAGGCGGAGGCAAGGATGAGCAGGGATGACTTTTTTACGGTGTGCATGCCTTTTTCAGCTCCCTGATTTTATTTTTGTTTCAATGCGAAGAATGTCTTCGGGAAGATCCACTTCAGGAGAGTCATGGGGGGTCATGACCACGCGGATGGTATAGCCATGTTCCAGCACCCGGAGCTGTTCCAGTTTTTCAATCTCTTCAAGCTGACCCGTGGCAAGATCCTTGAAAATGTCCAAAAACCGCCGGGTATAGGCATAGACACCCAGATGCTTGATGTGGGAAACGGGCGTGTTCTCATCTCTGGCATGGGGAATGGTGGCCCTTGAAAAATAGAGGGCATTGCCCCGGATATCCCTTACCAGTTTCACATCCTTGGGATCATGGATTTCCCTTGTGTCCTGAATGACATAACCAAGGGTGGCCATGGGCAGATCCGGCTCCCTTTCAAAGGGTGCTGTCACCTCATCGATACAGGAGGGATGAATCAGGGGCTGGTCTCCCTGCACATTGACAAGGATGTCATCGGGTAAAAGTTCAAGTATGCGGGCGGCATCCGCAACCCGGTCTGTGCCGGACCGGTTTTTCTCTGATGTGATCACCGCTTTACCCCCAAAGGCTTCCACGGCCTTGAGAATCCTCATGTCATCGGTGGCCACCACCACGGCATCCACGGCTGCTCTGGCACAGCGCTGATACACATGCTGAATCATGGGAATGCCATTGATGGGGTGCAGGGGTTTACCTTCAAGCCTGCTGGAGCCCCATCGGGCGGGAATGATAACCGTTTTTTTCATTGAATCCTCCGGAAAAATAAAGATAAACGGGGTGCAGGGCTCATAGCACAGGCAAAATAAATCCTCAAGAAATACGGAATCAGGTGCGGGCTTAGTGAAAAGGTGACATTTTTGTCCGATGGTTTCTTTTGCCTGCCTTCCTTCGGGAAAAGGGAAGGGCGCTGGCCTGTTTTGGGGTTGCAGGGTTATGGGCTGGCATTATGCGCCTGAAACCATGCGGACAGGGCAGGCATGCATTTACGGTTTGCCGCAGGAAAGGCAAGGGTATCGAGTTCTCCATGGGGTATCCACCGATGCTCTATGGGCTTAAGATTCTGGCGTTCTTTTTCCGTGATACGGCAGATGAAAAGGCTCATTTCGATGCGGAAATGGGTATAGGCGTGGCGGATGGTGCAGATCTTTTCAGGCTTTTCAATCTTGAGACCTGTCTCTTCAAACACTTCACGGATGCAGGCATCCATCCCGCTTTCCTTCCCTTCACACCGGCCACCGGGGAATTCCCAGAATCCGGGAAGCATGCCCGTTTCCGGTCTTTTGGTAATGAGGATGTCAAACCGTTCATTGACGATGACCGCACAGGCAACCGGGTAAAAGGGAATGATTTTTTTAGGCTGACGGACAGGGTAGTTCCGGGTATTATCCGTATGCAGGGCCTCGCATGAAAAAGAGACGGGGCAGCCGTCACATGAGGGGCGGGCAGGGGTGCAGACCATGGCGCCCAGTTCCATCAGTGCCTGATTGGCTTCTCCCGGCTGTTCGGGGTCAAGGAGCAGGGAGGCATGCCTGAGAAAGTGCCTGTGACTGGAGGAAATATTAACCGGTGCAGGATCTGTGAAAAGTCTTGCCAGAACCCGCTTCACATTGCCATCCACCACCGCTTCCTTCCCGTGAAAGGCAATGGAGCTGACCGCTGCGGCAATATAGTCGCCAATGCCGGGAAGCTCTCTGAGGGATTGGAAATCCGATGGCAGTCTGGCATCATTGGTTTCCGTCAGGAAAAGGGCGGTCTTTTTGAGATTTTGAAGTCTTTTGTAGTAGCCAAGACCTTCCCAGCTTTTTAGGAGGGCTTCGGGTTCTGACCGGGCAAGGGAAGCCATATCCGGGTATTTTTCCATAAAGGCTTCATAATAGGGAATCACCGTATCCACACGGGTCTGCTGGAGCATGACTTCAGAAACCCATATGGCGTAGGGATCTCTGGTTCTGCGCCATGGCAGGTCCCGTTTGGTGTTCTGATACCATTGAAGAAGTGTTGTCCGGAATGTGCTGATTTCATTTTCAGAAGGTGGAAAGTGCATCCCTGTTCCTTCGGTAGTCGGGCTGGTTGAGGGCAGCAGGATCAAGGGGCCATCCGCTAAGACCCCGCCATGCTGGCCAGTGAAAAGCCCCTTTCTTATCTGTGGTCGGGCAGGCAGAGCTTTTTTCATTCCGGACAGGCTGCGGAAGCTTGTGCCAGCCTGAAGGGATTTCCTTTCAAGGCCATAACAGATACATGGCTTCCTGCACAGGGAAAAGGCATCTTGAAATGCCGGGTGGATACGGGTATGAAAACCATGACCTTAAAACAATGAGGAAAAAAGGGAGGCTTTTATGGCTGTTTTGAATGTGGTTTTGCATATGGATGACCCCGATGCCAAACGTTTGGGCATCGGACTGACCAATCTTGAAAACCTGATCCGGGCTGCGGGTGGTCCGGCCCATGTGAATGCCCACTTTGTCGTGAATGGTCCCGGTGTTCTGCTTTTCCGCGGACTGCAGCCGGATCTGGCGGAAAGACTTTCCGGTCTTGCCGAGGCAGGTGTCCATTTTGTTGCCTGCCAGAACGCCCTCAGGGCCAAGGGTGTGGATGTTTCTGAACTGCCTTCCGGCATGAAAACCGTAGCTGCGGGAATTCTGGAGCTGGTTCGCCTTCAGCAGGAGGAGGGCTGTGCCTATATCAAACCCTGATATTCTGAATGAGAAAAAAGTGATTGCATATTACCGGGAGATGGCAGACGCATTCATTGAAAGAACGCGGATGGCAGATTCTTCCTTGTTTCTCAGTGATTTTGTGCACTCCCTTCCCCGGGGGGCAAGGGTGCTTGATGTGGGCTGCGGATCGGGCAGGGATCTGAAATGGCTGAAGGCACAGGGCTTCCATGCGGAAGGCCTGGACCGTTCTCCTGAGCTTGTGGATTTTGCAGAAAGATATTCCGGCTGCAGGGTATGGCAGGCGGATTTTGAAACCTGGGATTTTAAGGATATGAAGGTGGAAGGCCTTCTTTTTTCTGGCTCCCTTGTGCACCTGTCCGAAGAAAAGGTGATCTCTGTCATGGAGAGGCTTGGCTGCCTTCTTGCTGACGGTGGCAGGATTTATGTCTCCCTGAAGGAAGGGAAAGGGACGTACAGGGATAAAAACGGACGGATTTTTTATCTCTGGGAACAGGAAAGGGCCGAAAGCCTTTGGAAGGGACTTGGCCGGGATATTCTTTTTTTCCGTCGTCAGAGATCCGGGGCAGGAACGGACTGGCTGGGCTGGGTGCTGGAATGATCGTGCGAGGGGCAACGGGAAATGTCAGGCGGAAAAAACAGGATGTGGGATGGTGGGAAGATACGTTTTTCCGGACATGAAAAAGGGCCTCATTTGTTCCTGAATTTTGTATTCAGGTTCCCAAATTCAACCCCAAATAAAAGAAAAGCGTATAATTTTAAGTATTTGGTGGAGCTGAGGGGGAACCTCCTGGTTATCCTAATCTCACAAAAGATAATATAAAGTGCGTGTGCCTGTCAATAGTTTTTTGTACTTTTTTTTGTCCCTGAAAATTTGGCCCAAAAATGTGAAAGCCTGCTTACGTATTTGCAGTTCCCAATATCCCCCCCGTGGGATCGGTACGTCATGACATTTTTTTCGATTTGCCAAGGGATAGAGGCGGCCAGCTTTTTCATGTAATCGGGAAGGCGAAACAAACGGGCCGGAACTTTTCTTCGGGGATTCTTCTCTGGATTCTGGAATGCAGTATGGCCCATCGAAACAAACGGGCCTGGAATTGTGAAGGGGTGCAAATGGCCCTGGGATTGTGGCTGCTGATTTTACAGGTGCAAGCGGCTCTGGATTGTGGCAGTCAATTTAATAGGTGCAAGTGGCTCTGAAATTGTGGCGGGGGGTAAATGGCCCTGAGTAAGTCTGGTCATCTTTTGAGTAAAAGTTGACGAGTTGTAAGCACACGCTTTCCCTTTGGATTCAGGGGCTTGACCTTGATTCAGGCTGAGGCTGTGATTTTTCCGCTTTACAACCCGTCAAGTTTTCCCTAAGATTGCCACAGAAGTTGACGGGAAGGGACAGGGGGCTGACCGGGAGCTGACCGGGAGCTGACCTGAGCTGATCCAAGGCTTGACCGGGAGCTGACCGGGACTGATCCAAGGCTTGACCGGGAGCTGACCTGAGCTGAACCAAGGCTTGACCGGGAGCTGACCTGAGCTGATCCAAGGCTTGACCGGGAGCTGACCGGGACTGATCCAAGGCACAGACAGGAACCTTACTCCGCACAAGCCACAGGTGAGGCCACAGAATGCCCCAGGATCAACGAACGCTTCAGGGCCTGCGTGATTGCCTTCATGGGATTTTGAGACGATCTGAGAGCTTCTGGTGGCTTCCTGTCTCAGTACGCTATGAAGTAGGGCCTGTACCGCCAGCACCCAGGAAATAGCACAGGAAGGGCCTGAGATTGACTGAGAGGCAATAAGGCTTCCAAGTCAAGGCAATGACAAGGGAAAGGCTTAGAATCGATCTGAGAGCTTCTGAGGGCTTCTGAGAGCTTCAGCGGGATCTTGGCTTACTCCCTGAAATTGAGCTGGTATATCGTGGCCTCCTAACTCCCCACATACCAGCCTTGTTCGGATCAAAGAGACGATCCTTGCAGCTCCTTCAGGTGGGTAAAAAGTATCCACCATTTGAGGATATTTCCAAGCTTCCTCTACCGTTTTTCGAGAGTTAACTTTTATTTACATAGGAAGAAAGGCATCGACATGGGAAACAACGGGAACAATCCAAAGCAGGGCAGCCAGATAGCCGTGGAGCCTATCAAGCAAGTCAAGGATCTGAAAGCAATCAAGCAGCTTCTGAGATCCAAGCCAAGGGATTACGCCCTGTTTGTCCTGGGAATCAATACGAACCTTCGGGCTTCTGACCTTCTGAGCTTGACGGTAGGCCAGGTGGAAGGACTTCAGCCCATGGATGAACTTGTGATTCAGGAGCAAAAGACAGGTAAACAAAGACGCATAAACGTGAACAAGGCAGCCGTGGACGCAATCAATGGCCTTTTGGCTGCCATGCCTGAAGTTGACGCTGAGGCCCTTCTCTTCCAGGGGCAGCGTGGGCCGCTTACGGTTTCCTATGTAAATCGGCTTGTGAAGAGTTGGTGTAAGGCTTTGAATCTCAAGGGGAACTATGGAAGCCACAGCTTGCGGAAGACCTGGGGATACCACCAGCGGGTTACGTTCGGGAAGGGATTGCCTGAGCTGATGGTGTGCTTTAACCACAGCAGCCAGAGGCAGACCCTGGATTACCTGTGCATTCAGGCTGAAGAGATCAAGAGCGTGTACGCCAATGAGCTGTGAGAAGCGGTTGCAAGATTCACATACCTATCTGGCTTTCTTCCTAAGCTTTTTCGGGGGCCAGCCAGGGGATCGGCTCAGGGCAAGGATCGACTCCGAACAGGGCTTTCAGTGCCTTTTGCAAGTATGCTTAATGGTTACGGGGTGTTATGCGAATTCTTATCATGCTTCTGATTTGGGAATTTTTCCGTCAATATGACAAGGTAAATCAGACTGTTACACGAATCTCTATGAGTAAATGCAAAAGGGAGAGAGAGTAATCTGAGGCTTCTTAGGCAATATCTCAGGTAATACCTAAGCATAGTAAAGAGTAACCTTCCTATAGATCAATGACTACTACGCCGCCCTTCCAGCCCTTCGGTGCCTTCAAGCTGCCTTCTTCTGATCCACAGGGAGTAACCCTTTTCCCTGACCACAGAAGGAAGAGAGCAGGGCCAGACCTGCAAGGATCGGCTCTTCAAGGATCGGCTCTTCAAGGATCAGCTCTTCGATCCGACCGATCCGACCGATCCGAACGGCCCGACAAGGTAAAGCCAGGGCAGACACAGGAGCTTCCCGTGTGGGTTTTATCAAAAGGGGTTTTTCCTTATGGCCGTTGACCTTGACCTTGCCCCTGATCCAAGGCCGGGAGCTTTCCTTCACCTTCTCACATACCCTTTCACATACCCTTTCACATACCCTTTCACATACCCTTTCACATACCCTTTCACATACCCAACCAAAGGCTTCTCAGAGGCCAACCAGAGGCCAACCAAAGGAGCGGCTCCGCTTCTTAGGGGCTTCTCAGAGCCATTATTCCACCTTGCCTACCGTATAGGCCAAAGCCCGAACGCTGTTCCTGAGCGATTTCAGAAGGTCGTTTTTTCCCAGCAGCCCTCTAAAACTTGACCAAGTGTAAATCCTTGATTCTTCAGGGGATAAATACAGGCCCCATTATTAGGGAAAGCAGCGTTTCATTTCATTTCATGCGTCCTGCCAAATTGCCCTTGTGTAAACCCTTGATTCTTCGGGGAATAAATACAGGCCCTATTAACGGCGAAAGCAAAATCTTCTCACGCCTTCCGATCCTTCCATCCTTCTGTCTGGTTCGGTTTTACCTGAAATACCCGCAAAACTTAACCAGATTGCCCATAGTAACATCCTGTAATAATTGAACAATCTCAAGGGGCCGCTATAGGGGGAAGTGCCTTTACTTTTCAAGGGCTTATACGAACTCTTATCACGCTCCACTTCTTCCCATAACCACCTGACATTGAAGCCTTTCCTGTTCTGGATTTTAAGAGGACAGGGTGGGGTAAGAAGGCTGAGATACGCAATCACATACCAACAGTACCACAGCAACAGCCACAGCAATCATACCCAAATCACTTTGAATCCAGGGGCTTAACCTAAGCAGCCACAGGCTTGTCCGTGGATTCAAAGAGGCGTGGGTGTTCCATGCTTCACATCAACAACTTAACCGGAGAAGATCCAGCCCTCCTCCTTTGAGAGAACGGCTGACTTCCCACAAGAAAAGGAGAAGAAAATTATGAAGAAAAGAATCACAGCAGCAGCATCCCAGGATCTTGTAATCAATGGTATTGCCGTTACATGCAATGAAGCCGGGCTTTACCGCCTGAATGATCTGCATGAAGCCTCCGGGGAATTGAAGAAGCACCAGGTAAGAAACTGGCTGAGAAGTCAGAGAACGCAGGATCTGGTTCTTCAGGTTGCAAAGGAAAGGTTCGAAGGAGTGCCGATGCTGGAAGGCGTGGTCAATCTTGATCCGGCCCTGGAAGACAAGACGGTTTATGAAAATATCGGTGGAGAAGTAATGATCCGGCTTGAATCTCCGGATTCCGTACTGGAAACCATCCTGACTCACGCCCCTGGGAAAGCGAACCTGGATTCCCAGGAACGGGATTCTGATGGAAAAGCGATGCCGGAATCCCGGCCTTGCTCTTCTGACGGAAAAGCGAACCTCAAATCTGAGGAACGGGCTTCTGATGCTGTCCTTCACGTTCAGAGAGGCGGCAATCCAAAGACACAGGGAACCTACGCTTGCCGGGAGCTGGCCTACGATTATGCAGCTTGGATAGATCCGGCCTTCCACCTGAAAGTATTCAAGGCGTTCGATGCCCTGGCAAAAGGGGATACCGCTGAAGCCTTGGAGATAGCCCTTCGGGAAGACCTGAAACTGTCCTACCATCCCATGACGGATGCCTTGAAAAAGGTACGGGCAGCAGAGGGCAAAGCAACCAAGCCTTTCCATTATTCCAATGAAAACAATATGATCCGTGAGATTGTGACGGGCCTTACTGCGTCCGCTTACAAGCAGGAGTATGGCAAGACACCTTTCCGGGATCTTCTGACTTATGAAGGCCGTGAAATGCTTCTCTGGCTTCAGAAAGAGAACACACGGCTGATCCTTCAGGGCCTTTCCTACAAAGAACGGAAAGAGATCCTGGCAGCAGGAAGACCCGCACAGCAGACGATGGTGGCCTAACATGAAAACACACATCTACAGCACCAGAGATTTGTCATACACGTTCGGAGTGAAGCACAGAACCCTGAAGCTTATGCTTGGGACGTACTGGAAAGAATTTGAAGCCTTGGCAGAGCCTGGGTTTAATGCGGTACCCAACCACAGAAAGCCTCACATGCTGAATGCGGCACAGTGCTGGCTGATGGTCGCCATGCTTTATCCAGAGCGTGGTGTGGATCTGAAGGTCAAGATGGCTAAGCTGATGAAAGAGGCAGCCTTTCCGATTAAGCACATACCGCCACCTGAAGCGGAGCCTGAAGCAGCAGCAGTGGAGCGTCCGAAGGTGGTCGGGAAGGTCGGGCTATCTGCTTAGGGGTACATAAGGCCGGGAAACGGTCGGGAGCTGGCTTCTGGTCGGCCCCCGGCTGGCCCTAAGAAGCGGAGCTTCGCTCCTTTGGCTGGCTTCCGGCCTGTTTTTGGCGCACCAAAGGCTTTCAGTGCCTTTTGCAAATATGTTTAATGGTTACAGCCTGTTATGCGAATTCTTGTCATGCTTCTGATTTGGGAATTTTTCCGTAAATATGACAAAGTATATCAGGCTGTTACACGAACTCTTTACAGTCACGCAATAGGGAGAGAGAGAGTATCTGAGGCTTCTTAGGAGAATCTTAGGTATATCTTAGGTAATACCTTAGCATAGTAGAGAGTAACCTTCCTATAGATCAATGTACTACGCCGCCCTTCCAGCCCTTCGGTGCCTTCAAGCTGCCTTCTTCTGACCCACAGGGAGTAACCCTTTTCCCTGACCACAGAAGGAAGAGAGCTTGCCTTCACCTT
>NZ_VLLC01000028.1 GCF_007830435.1 Desulfobotulus alkaliphilus
GATTAATTTTTCCGATAAGACATCTTTTATTTCTGGGTTTTCCTTCACTATTACGATAGGAAGTTGATTCATATAGATAAGTATTGTTTCCAACTTTTTGCTTCACAATACAAGCCATATCGCCCCCTTTGTAGTAAGATGTTATTATACCTTCAAGGGGGCAAAACTAGCAGTTTTTTAAAATTTTTGAAAATTATTTTTAGCCAAAAACAACAAATAAAAACTTTAATCTCAAAGCCATACATCCAATTTTAGCACTTTGTATAACGTTTGTAGGTGTATAATTTATCGGGAATTTAGGATGTAATTGGAATTGAAGAAGGAAGAAATGAACCGATTAAAGATCTTGATAATGCAAAAAGAGTTGTTCTTGTTGACAAAGATACTGTCGGGGCCGAGGATATAACTTTTGCCTATTGCCGGTTTGAAGCAGAAACATCATCGCATAAGAAGCATATTCATAAAGACGCTGAAGAGATTATCTACATCCTCTCCGGAAAAGGAATTAGCGGAGTTAATGAAACAGAAATCGAAATGAAAAAAGGAGATACGATGTTTGTTCCTCGTGGAGAGATTCATTGGTTTTATAATCCCTTTCCCGAACCTGTTGAAATGTTATTTGCCTATACACGACCATCATTGAAATCAGCGGGGTATAAGATAGTTGAGTAACGATTTCCGCTAACCTTTTTTTGCACCTGACTGGTGTTGCGCTGCGCTTTGCATCGTCAGGTGATAAATGTGTTGTGATAAATCAGTGAAAACCCGATAATCGTTTTCCTCTACGGACACCTCCGCCCACCTTATTTCAGGCAGAAACAACACAGTTCCGGCCCTTTTCCTTGGCACGGTAAAGGGCCGCATCCGCCTGACGCACAAGATTTTCCACCGTGTCATTATCCGATGGCATACAGGTGGCCGTACCTGCACTGATGGTTACCCTGCCTGAAACGGCAGAGCTTTCATGGATGATCCCCATATCCTGTACCGCCTGCCGCAGGTCTTCGGCAATTTTTTTTGCTCCCTTTTCACAGGTATCCGGCAGAATCAGGATAAATTCCTCCCCACCATAGCGCGCAAGGAAATCATCGGGCCTGTGGATCTGTGCCCGCAGGGCCGCAGCCACGCCGATGAGGCAGTCATCGCCTTTCTGGTGACCATAGCTGTCATTGTAATTCTTGAAGAAATCCACGTCACACATAATAATGGTCAAGGGCTTTTTCTGCCGTTTCATGGCGTTCCATGCCTGTTCCAGACAGACATCACAGTGGCGGCGGTTGGCAACCCCCGTAAGACCATCCTGATGGGCCAGATCCCGGAGGCGGCGGTTCAGTTCCTCCAGTTTTTCCGTGCGTTCCGCCACCCGTTCTTCAAGGGTTTTTGAATATTCCTGTACCTGCTCATAGAGCCTTGCATTTTCTATGGAAATGGCGGCCTGAGAACAGAGGGTGGAGAGCAGGGCAATGTGTTTTTCGTGGAAGGCTCCCGTGGTAAGGTTGTTTTCCAGATAGAGAACCCCCAGCAGTTTGGACTGGCGCATAATGGGCAGGCAGAAGATGGAAAGGGGCTGATGGCTGAGGATATAGGCATCACTGGAAAAGTCGTGATCCGTTCTGGCATCGTCCATGACCACATGACGGCAGGACTGGGCCACATACCGGGCCAGACTTAAGGGATAGGAGGAAAGGGCGTCTTTTTTGGGTGTCAGCGTAACAAGGCTGGCATAGCTGCCTTCCTGCCACCGGGTATGGGCATGGGCATCAATGCGAAAGGTGCCACCGGCTTTGGGGGTGAGCAGCAGGGCCGATTCAGCCCCTGCACTTTCCAGCATGGTGGTCATCAGGGTCTGAAGCAGTCTGTCCAGTACGATCTCACCGGAAATGGCCCGTGTGGCCCGGAGTATGGCATCCAGATCCAGCAGTTTTGTATCCGGAAGACTGTCCTTAAGGGGGCTTTTTTTCTCAGGGTATCCGGAAGCGCCGCTTTTTTCAATTTCTGGGAAATGACGTCGGAGTTCAAGGAGCTTGGCCTCTGCTCCCCAGAGCTGGTAGCCCAGCATGGCGTCTTTGATGTGGATGGCGGCATAGGTGATGAAACGTTTTTCCAGCCAGAAACGGGCCGCTGTTTCATTGCACAGGGCCTCGATATTTAAAAAACCGTTTTTTTTCGCATTCCCGGCAGCTTCCTTATAAAAACTCAGGGCGGCATCCCCATTGCCTGAGAGTCTGGCCTTTTCTCCCTGCAGAAGAAGGTGGCGGCAGAGGAAATTTTCAGGGCAGTTTTTTGCCCAGATGCGGTTGTTTTCCGTATAATGGGCGAATTTATCGGCATAATATGGCTGCTGTTCTTCGGGAATCTTCTGAAATTCTGCGGCAATGGCCAGAGCAAAATAAAACCCGTGTTCTGCCATGATGATCATGCCGGGTACGGAGAGCATGACCTTTTCAAAGGCCTCACCGTGAAAGATGGCCTCCTGCCATCTGCCAAAGTATGTGGCGGAAATCAGACGGACAGCATGGTAATAGGCCATGCCCATGGAGTTGTTTTCCTTTTCCATGAAGTCCGTATAATCCTTTTCCTTAAGTATATCCGTATCAAGGCTTTCGGGGCTGTCCGTGCGGGCTGTCAGGTTTGAGATCAGACTGAAGTTCATCTGCACGATAAAAAATACCAGCAGATAATTGGTTTTCTGCGTTATTTCAAGGGAGCTGCGGGCTTCCCCGTAAAGTTCCGGCAGGGGCGGAGACTGGGCAAGGCGCAAAGGAATTTTATTCATGAAAAGAAAAGCCACATGGATAAGATCCCCGGACTCTAAGGCCGCATGGTAGCTTTTTTCCCACAAAGGCTGGCAACTGGCAAAGGGCTCCCGCCAGAACTGTGTATAACAGGAAAAATAAATAAGAAGTTTGCCCCGTATGGCGGGATTTCCCATGGTTTCATTGAGGTCAAGGGCCAGTCTGCCAAAACGCCAGGCGTCCTCATACCTGTGCTGGTCTGTGATGGAATAGCTGTAGGCGGCATAGGCATAGGCGGATATGTCGGAATGCCCGTATTCAAGGCCGATGTTCATCATGGAGGTCATCAGAGAGATCATGCACCAGGGCCTGCGGCTACGGGTCTGATAGGCGGCGGGCAGGGTGTTCATCAGAAGACGCAGTGCCGCTTCCATGCGGGGATTGTCAATGGACGGAAGATCCAGAAGTTCTTCTATGGAACGGCCCTGCATCCCTTCCCTGAAGCGTTTGTCCAGAACCAGCCAGTCTTTGCGGGAAGGATTGGTTTTAAGTACAATGCCCCATTGCTTGAGAATTCCTGTGGTAAGGCCCAGGGCTTCTTCCATGCGGTTGCTGCTGATGTACACCTGAAGCTGGCGTTCATGGACCCGGCTGCGGTCCATTTCATCTTCGGTTTTTTTCAGCATTTCATCAAAGAGCATCCGGGCCTTTTCAAAATCTCCCTGAAAAACATGGCAGTCGGATTGTATCAGCATCAGCTCCAGCCAGAGGGAGGCATCCTGTTCCTGTATGTCTTCCGGAAGCAGGGAGAGACCCGCAGATGCATGGACGGCTGCGGCATCAATGGCATTGACGGATCGGGCCTTGCGTGCGGCTTTCAGGTTCAGACGGGCAAGGTGCAGCCTTTCACTGGCATCCTTTATCAGGGGAATCCCCGCATTGAGGTGGCGGGTGACGTCAAAAAGATTCAGGTTTTTAAATTCAGGATCGCTGTTTTGCATCAGCCTGCCCGTTTCCAGATGGGTGGCAGCCTTGTCTTCTTCGGGAATCAGCCTGTAGGCGGCTTCCTGTACCCGGTCATGGAGAAAACGGTGCTGATTGACGATCAGGGGAGCATCCGTATCATCGGGAGCCGGTTCCGGTTGGGAAAGGGGATGAATCACTCCCATCAGGGCGGCTGGCAGAAGGTCTTTAAAAACCTGAATTCTCGTTTTTTGTGCGATGATGGCAAGGATATCAAGGGTAAAGGTATTGCCGATGCAGGCGGCTCCGGAGAGCAGGTTTCTTGTGGGCAGGGGAAGCTTTTCAAGCCTTGCAACCATGAGATCCACCACATTGCCTGTGATCCCCATGCTCCGTATGCCTTCCATATCCCAGTCCCAGGCCTGCTCCTGGGGGTTGTAGGACAGCTTTTTTTCTTCGTGCAGGGTTTTCAGAAACTGGTTGACAAAAAAGGGATTGCCTCCGGTTTTATCCGAAATCAGATCCGTCAGGCTGATCAGGCTTTTTGCCGGACGGTGAAGGGTGTCTGCTACCATCTGACGGATGTCATCCGTACCGAGTGGGCCCAGAAACATTTGTTTTGCAAGGGGATTTTTTTTCAGGATGGTTTCCATGGCTTTTTTCAGGGGATGGGCCTCGTCCACCTCATTGTCCCTGTAGGCGGCAATGAGAAAAAAATCCTGAACTTCATCATCCGCCCCTATCTGTTCAATGAGGGCTAAGGAGGAAGGGTCTGCCCACTGCAGATCATCCAGAAAAAGGGTGAGGGGCCGGGCCGGTTCACAGCAGGCCATGAGAAACTTTTTAAAAATCAGATGAAAGCGGTTGCTGGCTTCGGCCATTCCCACTTCCGGCACGGGTGGCTGGGGGCCGATGATGTCTTCAAGGTCCGGAAGGCGGTCCACCATAATCTGGCCAAAGGAGCCAAGGGCATGGTCGAGGCGTTTGCGCCGGGCATCCAGTGCTTCCTTTCCCATTCCCAGATACTGTCGCATCAGGCCGGAAAAGGCCTGCACAAGGGCGCTGTAGGGAATGCTGCGGTGGAGCTGATCAAACTTGCCCCTGATGAAATACCCCCAGGACTGGGTGATGGGCTTGTACATTTCCTTTACAAGGGTGCTTTTGCCGCAGCCGGAGTAGCCACCGATGAAAACACTCGCGTTGCCCCCCTGACTGGCCTGCTCAAAGGACTGAACCAGCGTGTCCACTTCCCTGTTCCGGCCATAAAGGCGCTGGGATATCTGAAAACGCTCCATGCCGTCCTTCTGTCCGATTTCAAAATACTCTTCACGCCCTTTGCGGATCTGTTCAAGGCAGGTTTCAAGGTCGAAACGGATACCCGGTATGCTCTGATAACGGTCCTCGGGATTTTTTGCCAGAAGCTTCATGATAATGCGGGAAAGGTTTTTGGGAATATCCGGTCTGTGCTGATGGGGTTCAGGGGGCTGGCGTGCGATATGGCAGTGGATCAGTTCCAGAGGATCTCTGCCTGTGAAGGGAAGGGTACCGCTGAAAAGCTGGTACAGGGTAACGCCCAGCGCATAGTAATCCGTGCGGTAATCCACATCACGGTTCATGCGGCCTGTCTGCTCCGGAGAAATGTAGGCCATGGATCCGGCCTGGGTTTGTGTATGGTGAAAACGGGGAGCTTCACTGGGCAGGATGGTGGCTGTACTGAAATCAATGATTTCCACATGGCCATTTTCCGGATTGCATACAATATGGGTGGGGTTGATATTTTTATGGATGATTTTGGCCCGGTGGATGCGTTCCAGAGCTTCTGTGATGGCTATGGCAAGAAAAAGCCCCTCCCTCAGATCTGTTTTGCCCTGAAGGATGCCATGGTCCAGAGAACGGCCTCCCATATCCTCAAAAACCAGCATGAGCATGTCTTCATGTTTTTCCAGCCTGCACCCACCATAGAGACCATGGAGGCTGAGATGTCTGCCCGTGCTGTGTTCCTGCATATAGCCCACCACATCTTCGGGTGTCCGGGAACGCAGGCATTTGATGATGCAGTTTTTCCCCTTTTTTGTATCAAGGGCCCTGTAAATGGTGGATCGGCTGCTTTCGTGGAGTCTGGCCTGTATGCTGTAAGTGTTTATATTCATAGGAACACCACCCGGTTCATGGGATATGCTGGCAGACCCCTGTCTGATCCCGGTCTTTTCCGCAGGTTTTTATGGTGCGGCGGATATGAAAGGATAGGGCTGAAAGCGGCCATATGATTTCCTTGTTCCGGGATAAAGGTGGGGTGTGTGTGGGAGGTTTGAAAACAGTACTTATTTTATACCTGTTTTTTTTGGGGATTGAAATCTTAAAAAGACAGGTGCTCTGTTTTCAGGTGTTTCAGGCAGTCCTTCAGCCCGGCAGGCGACTGTCACAGCCCATTTTTCCAAGTACCATAGCTGCAAGACAGATGCACAGGCCCCAAGCTATTTGCCCGTGACGCAATCTTATTCGGGAGCTTCTTGCCCTGTGCGGAAGCGGAAAAAACCCCCCGCCACAGGCAGGATAAGCTTTTTTATTACCATGGCAGGCGTTAGTATGCTGCCTTTGTGGCGGGTCAGACAGTTTGCCGCTTCTTTCGCACAGGCCTTCAAAGCTCTGATCCGAAACGATTGCAACGTCACTTGCAAATAGCCACGGAGCCTTGCAACAGTACGAAGCTGCTGCAATTACAGCATTGGCAGTTCAGAATAAACTGTGTTGAATAATTACCAATCGGGTTTTATTTACTTGCCGTCATTGTGGCTGAAAAGCAGTGGCCATCCGATTAAAGATTTCCGTTTTTTTCAAGGTCTGTCAGTAAGTGGTGCAAAAGCCGCACACCAAATCCGCTGCCGCCGGCAGGGCAGCAGGCCGATGCCTTGGACAGATAGGCAGGCCCTGCAATATCAATGTGTGCCCACCTTGTCTCACCCGTAAATTCTTTCAAAAAGAGAGCTGCGGTAATGGCGCCTCCGTTTCTTGTGGTGGATACATTGCGCAGATCCGCAAGTTCACTTTTCAGGAGTTTTTTATAATCTTTGGGCAGGGGCATGGGCCAGCAGCGCTCAAAGGTTTCTTCTCCTGCCCTTGCAAGGGCATGGGCCAGCATGGAATCTTCCGTAAAACCTCCGGCAATTTCATCCCCAAGGGCCACCATGCAGGCTCCAGTGAGGGTGGCCACATCCAGCATAAGATCCGGTTTTTCCACATCCGCAAGCCAGGCAAGGGTGTCTGCGAGAATCAGGCGGCCCTCGGCATCCGTATTCATGACTTCAATGCTTTTACCATTATAGGCCCGGAAAACATCCCCCGGTCTGTAGGCCGTTGCAGATGGCATGTTTTCCACAATGGGAATGGCGGCAATGAAACGGAAGGAGGGGCGTGTGCGGGCAAGGGCAATGGAAGTGGCCACAACAGCCGCAGCTCCTGCCATGTCCATTTTCATGCCTTCCATGCCCGCAGGCGGTTTCAGGTCCAGTCCGCCGGAATCAAAGGTGACACCCTTGCCCACAAGGGCGACGGTTTTATCCGCTGTTTTTTCAGGATGGTAATGAAGGGTCAGCAGGCAGGGCCCGGCATCGCTGCCCTGAGCCACGGCAAGCATGGCACCAAAGCCAAGTTTTTCCAGCTCCTTTTTTCCCATGCGCCGGGTTTCAAGGCCTTCGGATGCCGCTGCTTTTTCAAACATGTCACAAAGGGCTTCGGGCCTTTTGTCATTGGATGGTGTGGAAACCCAGGTCCGGGCCAGATGGGTGGCCGTACATACGGCCTCGACACCGGCAGCCAGTTTTTCTATCCCTGACTGTGCTGTCTTTTCTGCCAGAATGATAATTTTTTCAAGGACCCTGAGTTCACTTTCCTTTTTGTAGGAATCAAAGCGGTAGTTGGCCAGCACAAGGCCTTCAAGTATGGCCTTTACCGTGGTCTCACTCTGCAATGTTTCTTTTGCATCCGGAAGAAAGACAGCAGGGCATTTTTCCTTTGCCTCCATGGCAGCCTTCACAGCCGCAGCTGCTGCCCTGCGGAATTTTTCCGCATCCAGCTCTTCCTTTTTTCCCAGCCCCACCATGATCACACGGGGAAGGGGCATTTCTTCGGGCATGGAAACAAAGTAGATTTTTTCTGCCTTGGCGGCAAATTCCGGCAGGTTTCTGATTTTTTCACAGAGAAGGGCTTTGTTTTCTTCCTTATATAAGGGCATGTCTTCACAGACAAAAAGGATTCCTGTATCCGGTTTTTCTGCCATCTCAGCATAGGGTTGAACAGAAAGCATGGGGTCTCCTTAGCCGTAATTGACAGCGCTGAACTGCTGTAGTTTTTTAAGATTATGGATGGACCGGACATAGCGCATGGTGCCGGTACGTCCCCGGATGACCAGAGAATCCGTGGTGGCGCCGCTGCCCGTGTACCGTACACCGGGAAGGAAGGTGCCACCGGAAATGCCAGTGGCTGCAAAAAAGACATCGTCACTTTTGACCAGATCCCGGACGGAGCGGATTTTTTTCATGTCAATGCCTGCTGCGTGCAGGGCTTCCCTTTCTTCGCTGCTCTGGGGATCAAGGCGGGTAAGCATTTCACCGTTGAGGCCCCGTATGGCACAGGCGGCGAGCACACCCTCTGGCGTCCCCCCCGTTCCCATCATGATATCCACCTCGCAGTCGGGATCAATGGCCATGAGGGCACCGGCAACATCACCGTCCGTATGGAGCTGAATCCTTGCACCTGCTTTACGGATGGATTCTATGAGGGGTTTGTGTCTGGGTTTGTCCAGCACAAAAATAACAAGATCTTCCACATCCTTGCCAAGGGCTCTGGCAATTTTTTCAAGGTTTTCAGGAACCGGAGCATCCAGATCCGCAACATCCCTTGCCGCCTGAGGGACCACCAGCTTCTGCATGTAGAAACTGGGGCCGGGATTGAACATGGTGTCATAGGGAGCCAGACCCACAACGGAGATGGCATTGGGCCTGCCAAAGGCCAGAAGACTTGTTCCTTCCACGGGATCTACGGCCACATCCACCATGGGACCGGTGCCGTTGCCTACGGTTTCTCCGTTATACAGCATGGGGGCTTCGTCCTTTTCCCCTTCACCGATGACAATCCGGCCTTCCACGGGAACGGCGGCAAAGGAAAGACGCATGGCATCCACAGCCGCACGGTCTCCGGATATTTTATCGCCCCGGCCCAGCCAGCGGGCCGAAGCCAGCGCTGCGGATTCCGTGACGCGCATGAGGTCCATGGCAAGGTTGCGCTGGGGTATTTCCATGGTGCTTCCTTTCTTTCTGAGTAATTGTTCAGCACAATTTTTCTTCGTTAAATCGAAAGCCTTTAATCAGGTGCATAGACAACCGGACCATTTGTTCGTGACGCAATCTTATTCGGGAGCTTCTTGCCCTGTGCGGAAGCGGCAAAAACTCGCCGCCACAGGCAGGATACGCTTTTTGATTACCATGGCAGGCCTTTGTACGCTGCCTTGTGGCGGCTCAGACAGTTTGCCGCTTCTTTCGCACAGGCCTTCAAAGCTCTGATCCGAAACGATTGCAATGTCACTCACAAACAGCCCGATTGTCTTTTGCAGGAACCAGTACTTTGAAAATAATACACAATCTTGCATATAAAAATGTGCTTAATAATTACGTTTCTGAATGGATTTTCTGGTGTCCTGCCGGGTGTACCGGCTCACATACCGCAGGTTCTGGCCTTGAGGGTCAGTTTTTCCTCAAAGAAATCAAAGGCTCTTTTCAGAAGGATTTTCTGATGCCCCGGATGGCTGATGCGGTGGTCGCCCCCTTCAAAGGCAATAAAGCGTTTGGGTTCTGCCGCCAGCTCATATACCATATGACCTTCTTCCACGGGCACCACCCTGTCTTCGGTGCCATGAACCACAAAGACATTGCGTATGGCAGGTATGCGTTCGGTCAGGTCAAAATTCAGATTCTCGGTAAAAAAAGATTCCGGGAGTCCGCTTTCTTCCAGAATGGCAGCCATGTCAGCGGGATCCTGCTGGGTCAGTACCCGGCCCTTGATCAGGGGGGCTACAAGGAAGGTGGCTGCAGGCCTTATGGCAGACCATGCCCCTATGCAGGTGGCAGCCCCCATGCTGCTCCCAAAAAGTCCGAAGGGTCTTCCAAGGTCTTTGCGCTGGGAAAGCATTTCCCAGGCCGCCACCATGTCTTCCACACGGGTGTCAAGGCTGGTTTCCCCAAGGCTGCCTTCGGAATCTCCGGAACCCCTGTGGTGAAAACGGAAGAAGCCCACACCGCAGGCAAGCAGCTGTCTGGCAAGGTCCACCTGCTTGGCGGAGTCCGCATCACTCAAAAGGCCGTGGGAGCCGATGACAATGGGCGGGTTTTTGGCATCGGGCAGGTGAAGAAAGCCGGAAAGGGAAAAAGTGCCGGAAGTAAAGCGAAGGGCTTCACCCTGTTTTTGGTCTGCTGTCTGGTTTTGAGATGTTTCTTGCATGATTTCCTCGTTGGGGTCATTCTTGTATGCTTGATTTTCCATCGAACAAAAGACTATATAAAAAACTTTTTGCTTTGTCACTTCCCAGAACCTTAAACAATGGATTCCATATGAGCGATATCAGAAAAAGACAGGAAATAGAACTGGATGTTACGGACATGGCCTTCGGGGGCAGGGGACTGGCCCGGATTGACGGTCTGGCCGTTTTTGTGGATGACGCTGTAGCCGGGGACAGGGTAAGGGCCAGAATTTTCAAAAAGAAAAAGCGCCATGCAGAGGCAAGAACCCTGGAAGTGCTTTCACCCTCTTCAGACAGGGTTACTCCCCTGTGTATTTACGCAGCCCATTGCGGTGGATGTAAATGGCAGCATCTGAGCTATGAAAAACAGCTTTTTTATAAAACCCTTCAGGTGGGTGAGGCCCTTGAGCACATCGGGGGCATTGAAGGGGTGCCTGTTCTTCCTGCGCTGGCTTCCCCAAGGGCCTTCCACTACAGAAACAAGATGGAGTTCACCTGCACGGACAGCCGCTGGCTTCTGCCCGAAGAGCTTGCCAACCCGGATGTGATAAAGGATGCGGCAATCGGGCTGCATGTTCCCGGAGCCTTTGACCGGGTGCTGGATATCCATGAATGTCACATTCAGCCGGAGATGGCCAGTCCGCTTCTGAATTTTATCCGGGAGGAAATCCTTGCATCCGGCCTTCCCATGTACGGTTTGAGAAGCCATGAGGGCTTCTGGCGTTTTGTCATGCTGCGCCACAGTCTGGCCGATGATGTTTTTATGGTGAACCTTGTCACAAAGGAAGCGGATGAAAGTATTCTGAAACCCATGGCAGAACGTATCCGGCAGGCTTTTCCGAAAGTGTGCAGCGTTGTGAAAAATGTCACCCGCCGCAAAGCCGGGGTGGCCATTGGTGAAGAAGAGGTTCTTTTATCCGGAGAACCGGCCATTTACGATGCCATCGGTTCCTTCCGCTTTAAGATTTCAGCCAACTCATTTTTCCAGACCAACACGGCAGGGGCTGAAAAACTCTACGGCAAGGTGGCCGAATATGCCGACCTGCAGGGCGGAGAAAAGGTGCTGGATCTGTATTCCGGCACAGGCACCATTCCCATTTTTCTTTCGGAAAAAGCCTCGGAAATCACAGGCATTGAGATCGTGGAAAGTGCCGTGGCCGATGCAAGGGAAAACTGCCTTGAAAACGGTGTGGAAAACTGCCGCTTTCTTCTGGGCGACATGAAAGACGTGCTCCCTGCTCTGGACATACAGCCCGATGTCATTATTATTGATCCCCCCAGAGCCGGGATGCATCCGGATGTGGTCAGCCGTATTCTGGCGCTGGCACCGGAGCGCATGGTGTATGTGTCCTGCAATCCGGCCACCATGGCAAGGGATCTTGCCATGATGCATAAGGACTACGAAGTGCTTGAGGTGCAGCCTGTGGATATGTTTCCCCACACCTTTCACATTGAGGCCGTGGCAAAGCTCAGGCGGAGGCAGGGCTGAACTTTATTGATGAAACAGGGCTTTTAAGGAATATTTTATGGCAGCATTGCTTACGTGGAAGGGGCTTTCCAAGAGTTATGGGGAGCAGTTACTTTTTGAAGACCTCCAGATTTCTGTGGCAGAGGGAGAGCGTCTGGGACTGATCGGCCCCAATGGTTCCGGCAAGAGTACCCTGCTGAGGATTATGGGGGGTGTCACGGGTCCGGATTCAGGGGATTGCCTGATGCAAAAGGGCCTGAAAATGGCTTTTCTTTCCCAGGAGGACCGCTTTGATGAGGGGCTTACCATCAGGGAGGTACTGGAAGAAGCCGCCGCCGCAGGACCTGAAGATCCTGAGGCCTATGGCCGCATCCGGCGCATCATGGGAGAAGCCGGATTTCCTGATGCTGATGCCAGAGTTTCCACCCTTTCCGGAGGATGGCGCAAGCGCCTTGCCATTGTCAGTGAGCTGGTGAGGCTTCCGGAGCTGCTGCTTTTGGATGAGCCCACCAACCATCTGGATGTGGAAGGTATTCTCTGGCTGGAAGAGCGTTTGAGATCTGCGGATTTTGCCTTTATTGCTGTTTCCCATGACCGCCGTTTTCTGGACAGGGTCTGCCAGCGGATTGTGGAGCTGGGCCGGTATTATCCCGAGGGCTTTTTTTCCGCCGTTGGTGGGTATGAGCGTTTTTGTGAGCTGAGAAATCTTTTTCTTGAGCAGCAGGAAGAACGGGAAGCAAGGCTTGAAAACCGTATGCGCAGGGAAGCAGAATGGCTGAGGCGTATGCCCAAGGCCAGAACCACCAAGGCCCAGTACCGCATTGATGCGGCAGGCAGGCTGGAAGATGAGCTGGCTGCCGTGCGTTACCGGAACCGTCAGCAGACCCGCGTTAATATCGGCTTTGACAGCACCAGCCGGAAGAGCAGAAAACTTGTGGAAGTGCTGAATCTTGGGGGCCGGGTGGAAGGCAGGGATCTTTTTTCCCATATCTCCCTTGTGCTTTCTCCGGGTATGCGTCTAGGGCTTGCTGGAAGAAACGGCGCAGGGAAATCCACCTTCATGCGTATGCTGGCCGGAGAGCTGCGGCCGGACAGCGGAGAAGTCCGGTGGGCAGAGGGGCTTTCCGTTGTGTATTTTGATCAGGCCAGAGAAAATCTGGATCCGGATATTTCCCTGAAACAGGCCCTCTGTCCGGACGGGGACAGTGTCATGTATCAGGGTCGCAACTACCATGTGGCAGGGTGGGCCGCAAGATTCCTTTTCAGTGCGGACCAGCTGCATCAGCCTGTGGCTAAACTTTCCGGCGGAGAAAAAGCCAGAATTCTCCTTGCCAATCTCATGCGCCGTCCTGCCGATGTTCTGCTTCTGGATGAGCCCACCAATGATCTGGATATTCCATCCCTTGAGGTGCTGGAAGACAGCCTGCAGGAATTTCCCGGAGCCGTGGTTCTTGTTTCCCATGACCGCTATCTGATGGATACGGTCTGCCAGCGGGTGCTGGGATTTGATGGTGAAGGCAATACCGGGCTTTTTGCCACCATGGACCAGTGGCTGACGGATCTGAAGGCGAAGGAAAATCCTAAGGAGAAAAAAAACGGGGAAAAGCCCGCAAAAAAAGAAAAAAAGAAAAACAGCGGCAAGCTTTCCTATAAGCTGCAACTGGAGCTGGACGGTATGGAAGAGAAGATCCTTGGGGCTGAGGCAGATCTTGAGGATTGCAATAAGCGTATGCTGGCTCCTGAGGTGCAGGCGGATGCGGAAGTTCTGCAGGTTTTATGCGCAGAGCTTGAAGAGACAGGCCGCAGGGTAGAGGCCCTTTATGCCCGGTGGGAAGAACTGGAAGCCCTGCGGGAGGAGGCCGAAGGTCGGGGAAGTTCCGGGTGAGGGCTTTGACCGGACAGAAAGGGGCGACGTATCGAAGCTTTCGCCCAGAGACTCCGGTGTGGCTTTAAGTGCTTGGTTTTATCTGATATATGCATGGCCAGGTTGGCGAAGGGCCTGTTTGACAGCTCCGTGACAGTCCAATATAATCGGGTCATAGTTATCTCAGGGGGAATATGCGGTCAGAGCCGGGGTAATCAATTTCCGGCCCCATTGAATCTGAAGCAGCCTTAAAAAAATGGTGGAAAAATGAAAAAACTGCCCATAGGGATATCCAACTTAAAAGAAATTGCAGAAAATAATTATAGTTATGCAGATAAAACAAAATACATTAAACAGCTTGCAGACAATGGAAAATACTATTTTCTTTCACGGCCAAGAAGGTTTGGGAAAAGTCTTTTTGCAGATACCTTAAGGGAAGCATTTCTGGGTAACAAAGATCTTTTTAAAGGTCTTTATCTTGAAAAAAACTGGGACTGGTCGCAAAGGTATCCGGTAATTTTTTTAAGTTTCGGCGGTGGAGTAATCAAAAGCAGAAAAGAACTTGATGAAAAAGTGGAAGAAATTATTAATGAATATTTTAAAGTGTACGGAATTAAACCGGAAAATAATTCTCTTTCAGGAAAGTTCAGAGAACTTATTTTAAGAACTGAAGAAAAATTCAGTAAAAGAGTCGTAATTATAGTTGATGAATACGATAAGCCGATTTTAGATAATATTACAGATAAGGACAAGGCCCTTGACGTAAGGGAAGGCCTGAAAAATATCTATTCCGTAATAAAAGACAGTGATGCTTTTGTGCAATTTGCTTTTTTAACGGGTGTAAGTAAATTTTCAAAGGTAAGTCTTTTTTCAGGGCTTAATAATCTGCAGGATATCACCCTTGATAAAAGATATTCAGATATATGCGGATATACGGAACAGGAGCTTGAAACAGTATTTCAGGAAAGGCTTGAAGGCTTAAACAGAGAAGGTATAAAAAAGTGGTATAATGGTTATAATTTTTCAGGAACATCTGTATATAATCCATTTGATATACTTCTGTTTCTGGATACAAAAGAGTTTAACAACTTCTGGTTTGAAACAGCAACGCCTGCCTTTTTAATAGAAATTTTAAAAGAAAAGAAATATCTGATACCCAACCTTGAAAAACTCTATGCAACAGAAGCTCTCCTTGGAAGTTTTGACATCGACTTTATTGAGCTTGAAACAATTTTATTCCAGACAGGATACCTGACAATAAAGGATTCTTATTACCTTGGTTCAAGAAAAATGTATGAGCTTTCATTTCCAAATCATGAAGTAAAAATGAGTTTAACAGAATTTATACTTGGATATTTTATAAGCAGTCCAAAAATCCAGATAGATTCGGGAATGAAGCTTTACAGACTGATTGAAGCAAATAAAATAGATGAACTAAAAGAGCTTTTTTATGCTTTTTTTGCATCAATCCCCCATGACTGGTACAGGAAAAATGAGCTTTCAGGATATGAGGGCTACTATGCATCAATATTTTATTGCTACTTTACTTCCATCGGCCTTGATGTAAGGGCTGAAGATACAAGCAATCAGGGCAGACTGGATATGAGTGTGAGGTTTGAAGACAGGGTGTATATTTTTGAGTTTAAGGTAATAAGGCTTTCACAGAATAAGCAGTCAGCACTTGGCCAGATAAAAGAAAAAAAATATTTTGAAAAATTTATTTCAGATTGTAAGGAAATTTATCTTGTCGGGGTTGAATTTGACAGTGAAAACAGAAGTATAACCTGTTTTGAATGGGAAAAGGTTTGAACTGGCAGTTTTTTGTTGAAATTCGGAAAGAGTATCCGTGCGGGACTGGAAGATTTTAAAGGCAGCCGCCCAAAACCCCCTCGTGTCAGGGCAGCCATGGATGACCGTCCTGACACCTGTTAAGGAATGTTTTTCTGAAGCGCTTCATAAAGCCAATTTTATCTGTTATCAGATGAAGAAGATAAAATTTCCATACTCCCGGACTGCGGAATGGTGAATGTCCTTCACAGAAAGTGTTGTGGGAGAAGAGGCTGTGGCGGGAGTATTGCTGGCTGCCATCCGCTCAAGGTCTTCAGGCTTGTGAACAGGGTACCTGCACCGGGATTGATCTTTCCAGTGATACTTTGTTTATTTCTGGATTTTCCTTTACCATTATGATAGTATTCTTATTTATAAATATAAGTATTGTTTCCAGCTTTTTGCATTCATAATGCAAGTCATGCTCCTCCCTCCCCCTTTTTTCATAGTATGATATTATTGTACCTTCAAGATGTCAAAAAATAACTTGTTCATATTTTTAGAAAATTGATTTTCAGCAAAATGCAGAGATAATTCTATAATTCTTTCTGCTTTAAGTGCTACGCCAGAGATAAGCGCATTGTGAAGCCCTGCAGGTATACAAGCAGGCCGGGAATAGAGAGGTCCATTTTTCTGCCAGTAGTGGCGGTGCTGCCCCGCAACCGGGATTCGGAGGAGGGTGCGATGATATCTGGAAGGGTTCGTCTCATGGTACGGGAGATATTTATGTCTTTTCGGGTTCTTGGGAACTGGAAAGTGCTGCAGGCGGCCTGGGTACTCGCGCTGGTCATGATGTTGTTGGTTTCTTCCTGGTTTCCATGGACCCCATTGGCCTCAGCCGGGGAACGTCTTTTTCCCGATGAGGCGATGCTGCTGGCCATGATCGAAAAAGAGCCCTCACCGTGCCTCTATGCCGAGCTGGCCGAGGTTCGGGGCCGCCATGCGGCGAGCTGTTATGGTCGGTGGCTGGAGTCCGGCCAAATTTCTGATCTCCAAAAGGCGATCTATTATGCTGCTTCGGCGGCGGAGCTGCGGCCTGACTGGGATCAGCCCCGGGTGCTGCTGGCGATGATCTATGCGGAATTTTCAGGAGATCGGGAAACCCTGGAGATGGCCACTGAACTGCTTATCGAGGCGGTTGATATCAACCCGGCCAATGGCCCGGCTCAGCTGATGCTGGCTCAAATATTGATGAAGCAGGGCCGTTTCTGGTCCGCCATTGAGCAGTATGACAGTCTGTTTGTTAAGAGTCCGGCGATGATTACGCCGGTGAACACTGCCCCTCTGGCGCTCTGTTACATTCTGGACGGCCGGATTCAGGCCGGGATTCTCCATTTTGACAGGCTTGCTGCTGAACACCCGGATCATCCTGCGGTGGCCGTCGGCCAGGCCGTGCTGCTCAGGCATGGGGACCAGGTGGAGCGGGCCAGAAATATTCTGACCGGTCTGGCTTCCTCCACCGCCGCCGGACCGGAATTGCGCCGGTATGCCGGTGACCTGCTCGCCGCCTGGGATCGGGAGGAGATGGAATGAAAATGAAGATACCCCGATTCCTGTCTGCCGGACGGCTTTGCTGGCTGCTCGCCGCATTGGTGCTCATTCCCGGATGCTTGGCCGTAGCCGCAGACTTCAGCGATCTTGACGAAGTGCTGCGTACCTTTGCCGATTCACGCCAGACCCGTGATGTCAAATACCACGGGAGAGCAGCCGATCAGAAGGCCTTTGCGGATACCCTGGAGAACAGGGTTTACAGGCCTGCGGACCGGCAGGTGATCCGGCATGTGGAAGCTTTGCCCGAATATCAGGGTAAGCGGGTGATCACCCATGATTTCCGTACCCCCGGCGTTCAGGGTGGGGCGGTCAATACTGACCGCGATGTCCGGGTGCTGGTGGAAGTCGAGCCCAGCCGCTGGATAGAGGTTCCCACCCGGAAATGGGAGGATGTTTATTATCGGGAATTCGCCCAGCGTACCCGCTATACCGGCGATCTGAACGACCCTGTGACCCTGCGGCAGCATGCGGCCCGCTACCGCCAGATGGCCACAGACCGCTTCCATGTGGAAGCGAGCCATGACTACTCCGACCAGACCCGCACCCTGACCTATGAACCCGACGGCCGGGGCGGATTCAAGCGAAAAATGGCTGCGGATTCTGACATCCGGGTACAGGACGGCGGACGGGGGCGGCTGAAGGTCGAATCGACCCCCAGTGTGGTACGGGCCAAGGCCGGCAAGGGGCTTCTGATCAATCCCGAAAGCATGTCGCAGATGTATTTCCAGAAAAGCTGGGCCGAGTTGGAAATTGCGCAAGGTATCGAGACCCGGCTCAAAAACCCTTCGCTCTTCCCCGCCGAACGCCTGCGGCTTGATAATCTGCGTCAGATGCACACTGCCGAGGGCCTTGCTCAGATGAAAAAGGGTGTGGAGACGCTGGAAACGCTGCGATCCTCCTACCAGAACCAGGGCTACCGGGTCGGGGAGCTGCCGAAGAATTTCCGTCAGGCCTCGGAGATTGTCAAGGGGGTGACGGGTACCAGCCGGACCGATGTGGATGCTGTTACGCGCAATCTCCAGGAACACGGCTTCCGCTCACCGACCGAGTTTGCCGAAAACCTGCGGGGCCAGACCGAATCTCTCAAATTTGCCCAAAAATCCGCGCCGCCTCCCGCACCTTCCACACGCCTGCAGACCGCTGGCCGGGTTGCGGGCTGGGCCGGCAACCTTATCTCCATCGAGCAGCGGCTCAACGAGGCCCGGCAGGGCAGTCACCTCTTCTGGAACTTCGAGCAGGGGGACTCCGATCTCGCCATTGCTGCAAAGAGTGCCATGGTCGCCACTGCCGAGCTGATTCCCCTCCCGATCATTGATGCCATGGAACGTGGCTGGCGGGTCGATGAGCGGGCCAAAGCCTATATTGAGGATATGGTCAGGCGCGGGGAGAGCGGCTGGGAGACGGATCCGGCCTTTGTCATGTTCGCCGTTGCTTCCACGATTACTGCGGAAACCATCTCCGCAATGACCTTGGATCCACTGGTAGCCGGGGGGCAGATGGTGGTGGAGGCTTTCCGGCTGGGGAGGGATGTAAGCAATAACTTTATCGCTGACTTCTCCCACGCCGAACAGCAGCGCCTGCAGCGTGAGATGAGGAAGGCAGCCCATGACCGGTCCGAAGCCTTTGATCTCGGTGGCTTGTACGGTCGGCGCGGTGGCTTGGAGGGCGGCCCTTTGGCCGGTAAGGTCGAAGTGGGCGAGACCATCGCCTTTGTGGTACAGAAAGACGCGCGCTGGACCAGCGATTATTTTGTGCGATGGGAGCTTGCCATCCCCGGCGGCCGACCCGCTGTCATTGTCCGCGGTCTGGGTGCGGATGCTCCCGATGCCGCTGGCGTGAGCTTCACCATAGCCGAAGGTTTTTCACCCGGCCTGTATACCGTCACCATCCGTATTTTCGAGCGAGACAGTGGCCTGCAGGTCGATTTTCGGGAGGCGACATTCACGGTTTCGGACAGGATTGGCATCGGCGCCATCACCGCCAGCAAGAACCATTTTATTTCTCAAGGTGGTCTGCCGCTGTTTGCAGCCGACAGCGAGGGGCAGTCGCTGCCAACAGAGCCCGGCGACATTCTGGCCTTTACCGTGGCACGGATTGGCCACTGGACGGACCAGCATCAGGTGGTGTGGTCGGTCGGTGGCGAGAATTACAAAATTGTTCCCGGCTCGGATCCCAATGCCCACCTGCTGCGTTTCGATTCCACCGGCATGGATCCGCGGAAATACCGGGTGGCTGTCGCCTTGTACTCTGAAACCCAAAAACGGCTTGCCTATCAGGATGTTAAACTAAGGCTTGGCCCGCCCTTAACCCGTCCCGCAGCCTTTGAAATAAACGCCCGGCTAAACGATTATGATGGGCCGCCTTTGACCCGTTCGGTGCAGAACGGTGATATCCTCGCCTTTAAGTCCGAGATAAGCTTTCCTGAAGGAATACAGGAGATGTCCGGGCTGGTCTGGCAGCTTTATGATGCCAATGGCGAGCCGGTTTACGGGTTGGGGAAAGAGGAATATCTGCTGGCAGCTGGCGAGACCCGAGAAACCCGGTTCCGGTTCCTTCTGGAGGATCTGCCGGAGGGTAGCTATGTGCTGGGGCTGTTCCATAACTACCTCTCGCACCCGGAGATGAAAAGCAGGGCCACCTTTGCCTTTGAGGTATCCCAGTCGGTCAAGATAGACAACTTGCTTGTTACCCCCAGTCAGGAGAAACAAAAGCATCATCCGTTTCTCACCCCAGATGATGATGCCTTGATATACGCCTATTTCAGCCTGGGGCGGGAGCTGGAGCAGGCTACCGTGAAGCTTTCGGCTATCTTGAAGCAGAGCGGTGAGACCATCGAGAGTGTTTCGGTGGAAAGACCACGCTCCGGCGAAAAGCCGCCTTATCGGGTAGGATTGATGGTACCGAAAGAACTTTTGCCTGTCGGGCAGGAAATTGTAGCCCGGGCGGAGATACTCTCGCCCGATGGCAAACGGCATAGCGCCGAGGTGAGCTTCCAGAAAGAGCCATACCGGCTGGGGCATAATCTGCCGGAGAGCCTGAACTCCGGAGAGAACCGGCAATTTACGGTGCAGGTGCCATCAAGCTTTGTAAAACCCTTGCGGGTAGAGATGCGTGCCACCGGCGAGGGCTTCAGCCTTGGACACCGGCCGGGCGAGCTGGCGGGGACGTTGGGGGGAGTAGCGACAAGAGAGGCGAGGGTCGGCTTCCTTGAGATAAAGATAAGCGACGCAGACGGCAGGACTGCCGAGACCAGGGCAAGGATATTGATAAACCCGAGGCCGGTTGCAACGCCTCGCGCCGCAAGTCCCACCCCATCTCGACAACAAACCCCAGCCCCGAGGGTAAGCACTCCCCCTGCACCCCCGAGGACGGTAGTTGCCCAGGGTGCAGGTGCCGGGGCCCCTGGTGTTAGCGAGTCATGGGCGGAACGGGGCAGAGCGCGTGCAGAACAGTTTATTGATGAATTCCTGCAGATAGCCTACTCCCGTCATCCCCGAGCAGCCCAGCTTGTACCTGTTGTTAAATCTGAACTTTTGGCACAGATGCAAGCGAGCAGCCAAAAAGGTGATGGCCCATTGTATATGCGTTTTGATTCATGGGGATCAACTCGTGACGAATATGAATTCCTCAGAATTAGAGCTTCGATGGCAGCCGCCTTGGTCAATGTCAATATTGAGATTATCATGAACAGTAATGCAGGGCTTTTGCCACAGAATATTCGCTGGGCTGAGGATATAGGCCGGGCAGTAGGTGAGCTTGAGAGAAATACAAGCTTCAGGCTTGATCGATTTCCGCCTGCTCTGAACAGTGTGATTAATAGGCAGTCCGCCAGGATTAGCAGCCAAAGCCAACGAGCTATCCTTGGTGCTTTACAGTATAACGACCCGCGAGCTAGATACACTGACAGTATAAGCTCATGGGATGGTAGAGTAGAGCAGGGCAAGCCGGTAGCAGGCAGCGGGCGATTCACCCAGCGGCAGGTATTAAGAGCTGCGCCGGTATCGGTGTCCGCCGCCGGTTATTTCTATGACCCGGATTTGGTGCCGGTTATTGTAGAGGGGGAAACCTATTATCTCAGCCCGCAGGATCGTAACCGGCTGGACACGATGCGAAGGACAGCGACACTGCTCCGGCTGAGCAGCTCCCGGAACCACCAGCTGGACGGCAGCCATGAGAGGTTTGATAGAGATATCCTGCCCGCCATGTTTCGGGTCAACTTCAACCCCAGCGAAAGAGAGGTAGTGGCAGGTTATGTAAGAAGATAGCCCTTACTTGCATCATCGTTAATTTTACCTGGCCAGTATGTAAACGCTCCTGACTACTATCTGCCGGGGTAAGGAGGAAAAATGATCACATCACTTACACGGATTATCTTTGTTGTCCTGTTTATTGGAGTTACTGCCTGTCAGTCTTCTAAAACCGGCTCCCCTGTGAAGCAGCAGCCTGCTCAAACGCCACCCACAATGTCACAACAGTCGCAGTCATATGAGCAGGCGCAGACTGGGGTGCAAAAATCAGAGACAGGGGTGGGTTCCAAAGGTGTACGGTCTGTAGCTCCAGAAATTGCTCCTGATGAGCGTCTTGCCGCTTTTTCGCATGAGAGCAGCAATATACTTTATTGGGATTCAGATAGCCAGCATCAATCCTGGGGGGCTACACGTATCAGCTTCTGGCCTGGGGGTAATGTGTTCTTCAGCCGGGAAAGACTGCTCAATTACGTCCGGGTCTGGGATGCTGCCAGAAAAAAAGAGATTGGCCGGCTGGAGGGACTCACCATAAAAACATCGACCTCAACCTCCGCTATGGCGGTCTCGCTGGACGGAGCCGTGCTGGCGTCGGCTGGTGATGATGAAATTATGCTGTGGCAGGCTCCTCTGGGGCCAAAAATTACAACGATTCCGGAATCGGCTACGGATCTGGCATTTTACGGCGCCACCGGAGAATGGTTGTTGAGTGTAAAGGGCAACCAGATTACTTTATGGCACATTCAGGACGATCAGGTTCTCCGGCATACCGTGAAGACCGTTAAGCCACGTTTGAGGCGTAACGAAACAGTCCGCACTTCCAGCCTCAATGTCACACCACCTTCTTTGGATAATGCATTGCTGTATGCCTTGGTTTCAACTCGCTACAGAAATTCTCACAGTGTTTCCCTGAAAACCTGGCAACTGCCTTCATTTCAGGAGGGACCGTTCACAGTAGAAAATGTGAAACAGGCAGCCCTTTCTCCAGACGGAAAATATTTGGCGGTTATCCGCAGTACAGGCGAAGATCTCAACCAGATTGAAATCCTTGATCCCCAGAACGGGCAGGTCTGGGATACTTTTCGGCCGGAGACATCTTTGCAGCCCAGAACCCTTTCGTTTTCAAACGATAGCCGCATACTGATGGTGGGCCATTATGGACAGCAGAAATCAAGAATCAGCGTCTGGGATATTGGGTCACGCCTGCCCATTATGGTGATTTCTCCCACCCTCAGCCCCCCTGCGACAACACCTGATGGCAAGCCGGTTTTCGATCCCGGCCGACGATGGCCTGGGCCAGTTGTCGTATCTTTTTCTCACAATAACAAATGGATGGCAATTGGAGGGGGGTCCATGCCCCTTGATCTTGTACCTGTCACCTGGAAAACAGTTCGCGAACAACGCGTAGCTGACCGGCTCCGGGAGGGGCGTGAACTGCTCAGGCTCGGTTTTGCTGAGCAGGGTTTGGAAAAACTCAAGGCTGTTATTGCCGAAGATCCCTATCATAACCCCTTTATCGAAAATGACCTGCTCTATGGTGAACTGACGGATGAACTTAGCCCCCGCTACCTCGGGAAACTGCTGCTCTATCATGCTGAACAACTGCTTGCTCTGGATGAGCCGGAAGATCAGGTGACTTCCTATACCCATGCTGTCCTGCTTTACCGGCAGTTTGGGGCGCTGGCGGCGCGTAGCGGTCAGCCGCATATTGCTGCGGCCACGCTTGCCCGCATGCACCAGCTCATTGAAAGCGATTCTCCTCGGGCACTGCTCCATGATATTAACAGTAAATTTGCTTTAATGCTCGAAACGCAACTGAAGGTCCTGACCGAAGGGCCGGAGTCGGCTTACCTGCATCTGCTCCAGCAGGGAGGCTGGATTGTGGATGATCAGCGCTGGATTGTCTCGGATATACTGAGCAACCCAGATCTCTGGGCACCGCTTTATCAGGATCGCGCTAAACTGGCCTATTTTCTCAGGCTGGATGAGAAAGATCTTCCACGACCAGCGGCAAGTCCGATAATAGCTCAACCCTATCCCGACCTCACGGGCAAGATAAGAGAAGCGGTGGCAGCTCCGCCGGAACTTCAGGGAGGTGAGGTCCCATTGCTGGAGCAGGTCAGGGAGACGTCCCCACCCAGGGGCCGGATTCTGGATTAGGAGGAGGTTATGAGAAATACCCGAATCCTGGTTATATTTTATTTTGCTGGCGGTATCTGCCTGGGTGACAATTTTGCCAGTGAGGCCCGGTATCTTTTTGCCAATGGCAAGCGGGTGGTTGACAGCACCGTTAGTGGTATGTCACCAAAAGTTATAGAGAGGGCATATGGACCTTTGTAAGAAAAGCAGGTTCTGGCTTTGTCAGGTATGAAACAGTGAAAAAGGAGCTTAAAGTATGGGATCAGGAACAAAGAGGAAGGTTGTGGATCTGGCACTTCAGGGAGGCGGGGCCCACGGAGCTTTGACCTGGGGGGTGCTGGACCGGCTTCTGGAGGATGAAAGAATAGAAATTGCCACCCTCAGCGGCACCAGCGCGGGAGCCATGAATGCCGTGGTGGTCGCCGCAGGCCTTGACTGCGGGGGCCGGGAGGGGGCCCGTGAAAACCTTGAAAAATTCTGGAAA
The DNA here is from genome assembly GCF_007830435.1 of Desulfobotulus alkaliphilus. Taxonomy (GTDB): domain Bacteria; phylum Desulfobacterota; class Desulfobacteria; order Desulfobacterales; family ASO4-4; genus Desulfobotulus; species Desulfobotulus alkaliphilus. Next base: position 23,787 of record NZ_VLLC01000028.1, read on the forward strand.
GCCGTAAGCGATGCGGCCATGACCTCTCCCATTCAGCGCAGTATCTGGGACAGACTCACGGGCAGTTACTCCCTGGACAGATCGCCCAGCTATCTTTTTTTTGAACAGCTTAGCCGGCAGTTTTCACCCTATGAGCTGAATCCCATGAACATCAATCCTCTGCGGGATCTGGTCAGCTCCATGGTGGATTTTCACTGCGTGAATCACTGCACGGATATCAAGGTTTTTGTTACGGCCACCAATGTGCGGACTGGTCGGGGTAAAGTCTTTACCCAGCCGGAACTTACCGTGGATACGGTCATGGCTTCGGCCTGCCTGCCCCTCATGTTTCAGGCCGTTGAAATCAACGGGGAAGCCTACTGGGATGGGGGCTATATCGGAAATCCGGCCCTTCACCCTCTGGTGGAAGACAAGGCCACAAGGGATCTGATTGTGGTTCAGATCAACCCCATGATCAGGGAGAATATTCCCAAAACCAGTCGGGAAATCATTAACCGCATCAATGAAATTACCTTCAATTCCAGCCTGATCAAAGAGCTGAGGGCCATTGAGCTTCTGCATCAGGTCATTGCGTCGGAAAAGCTTGAGGCCGAAACTTACAGGGATATTCTGGTTCATATCATCCATGCCGAAGAAGATCTCAAGGGGCTGGAAGCTTCCAGTAAAATGAATGCGGAATGGGCCTATCTGCTCTATCTGAAAGAGCGGGGAAGGAGCTGGGCCAGTAAGTTTCTTGAAAATCATTATGATGATCTGGGGGTGCGATCCTCCTTTGATCTGAAAACCCTTTTTACTGACTCCTTCAGGCCGCCGGAAGTGGGTGAAAATCCGGTTTCAAAAAAGAAAGGAAGATAGAACATGCTGGGAATTATCGTTATTCTCATTGCTCTGGCTCTTTTGATCTACCTTGCTTACCGGGGGATCAGCCTTCTGATCCTGACCCCTGCACTGGCAACCTTTGCCGTGGTGGCCAGCCTTGAAGGCCGTGTGCTGGCAAGCTATACCCAGATTTTCATGGGATCAACGGCGGACTTCATCGCCCTTTATTTTCCTGTTTTTCTTCTGGGTGCGGTTTTCGGGAAACTCATGGAAGATTCCGGCAGCGCCGAAGCCCTTGCCAACGGTATCATCGCAAAGCTTGGAACGGCCCGGGCCATCCTTGCCGTGGTCATGTCCTGTGCGGTGATGACCTATGGCGGCGTCTCCCTTTTTGTGGTGGCCTTTGCCGTTTATCCCATTGCAGCGGCCCTGTTCAGGCAGGCGGATATCCCTAAAAAACTCATACCCGCCAGTATTGCCTTGGGTGCCTTCACCTTTACCATGACGGCCCTGCCGGGTACACCGGCCATACAGAACGCCATTCCCATGCCCTATTTCGGCACATCTCCCTTTGCAGCTCCCGGTCTGGGTGTGATTACCGCACTGGTGATGTTCACGCTGGGTATGCTCTGGCTGCAGCACAGGGCCAGAAAAATGGCCCATGAGGGCTATGGGGATCATGAGGATAAAGATTTTGTTCCGGATAAGGATCTCAGGGAAAGGTCCGCATGTGAGGGCTTTGACCTCATGGAACTGCCCGCAGAGGAGAAATCAAAGGACAAACCTTCCTTTGCCATTGCTGCCCTGCCGCTGGTTCTGGTCATTGCCGTCAACCTGCTTTTCACCTTTATTCTGATTCCCCGCATGGATACGGCCTATCTTGCCCAGCCCCTTTACGGGGATACCAGCATAGAAAAGGTCAGGGGTATCTGGTCTGTTATTGCGGCACTGGTGATCTCCCTTGTGCTTCTGATTGCCCTTAACTGGAAGCGCTTGCCCTCCCTGAAACAGACGCTGGATAACGGAGCCAATGCATCCCTTTTACCCATTTTCAATACGGCAAGCCTTGTGGGTTTCGGTTCGGTCATTGCCTCTCTGGGTGCTTTTCTTCTGATCCGGGATGGTGTAGTGGGCATTGGCGGGGAAAATCCTCTGATATCCCTTGCCATTGGTGTGAACATCCTTGCGGGTATGACGGGTTCCGCATCCGGCGGGATGAGTATCGCCCTTGCCACCCTTGGAGACACCTACCTGCAGATGGCACAGACCTATGGCATTAATCCTGAACTGCTTCACCGTGTTACTGCCGTGGCTACTGGCGGGCTGGATACCCTGCCCCATAACGGTGCCGTGATCACACTGCTTGCCATTACGGGGCTTACCCATAAGCAGGCCTATTTTGATCTGGCCATCACCGCCATGCTCATTCCTTTTATTTCACTCATCGTACTCATCACTCTGGGAACGCTTTTCGGCAGTTTTTAGGAAGCATCCAGAAAGCCCCGGATCATATCCCTTTTAAAACTGAATCCCGGTAACTTTTCCACGCAAAAGCCCTGAGAAATCAGGGCTCTTCTCACAAAACCCGCTGCGGTAAAGGTGGCAAAACTGCCTTTATCCGCAGTTTTTTTTCCCATGGTCTCAAAGAGCGTATCTGTCCACATCTCAGGATTTGCATGGGGAGAAAAACCGTCAAGGAACCAGGCATCCACTTTCTCTTCAAGGATTTCAGAGAGCTTTTCTGCATCATCAAAAAGAAGATTCACTTCCATCTGCCATTCCTTGAAAAAAAGGCGGTGCATTCCCGATACAGGAGGAGGATAGTGTTCAAGGAGCCTTTCGGAAAGATCCATGAGGCAGGGCCATGCCCTGTGGATCTGGCGCAGGTGATCTGCGGGAATGGGATGTTTTTCCACGGAAGTATAGATAAGGGTTGACTGCGCAGGCCTGAAACGCCGCCAGAGGTCTAGTGTAACCAGAAAATTGAGGCCCGTGCCAAAGCCCGTTTCACAGATATGAAAGGGCGTTTTTTCGAGCCAGCGGTGGGGCAGGCGGTTCTGTTTAAGAAAAATATGACGGCTTTCTGCCATGGCTCCGGCTTTGGAAAAGTAGCTGTCATTGTACAGGGGAGACACAAGGGTGTTTTCATCCTTCCATTGGGGAAGGGCCTCGCAGAATGTCTGAGAGGGTGGGGGTGAAGAAAGGGTCATGGTTTTCCATATATTTTTGTAATTATTCAGCACGGTTTATTCTGAACTGCCAATGCTGTAGTTGCAGCAGCTTCGTACTGCTGCAAGGCTCCGTGGCTATTTGCAAGTGACATTGCAATCGTTTCGGATTCCGGCACTCAAGCCATAAACTCAATGCCTACTATAAATAGCAATAAGCTTTTTCAGGCTTGAGTGCCGGAGTGCTAATAAGAAGCGGCAAACTGTCTGAGCCGCCACAAAGGCAGCGTACCAAGGCCTGCTATGGTAATCAAAAAGCTTATCCTGCCTGTGGCGGGGAGTTTTTGCCGCTTCCGCACAGGACAAGGAGCTCCCGAATCCGGCACTCAAGATCCTTGAATCACTTTTGCTCCCGTAAAGGGCTTGAGCTTTTCAGCTTGAGTGCCGGATTGCGTCACGGGCAAATAGACTGGGGCCTGTGCATCTGTCTTGCAGCTATGGTACTTGGAAAACTGGGCTGAACAGTTACAAGGATCAGGATTCTCCGGAACAGGATACATGGCCTGCACTCAGGGCCACAGCCTTTTTAAGTTTCTCAAAGGCATGCTCAAGGTCTGGCATCTGGTCTTTTACCGCATCCAGATTACCGGATACAGCGTTTTCTTCCATCTGACCCGCCAGACTGGAAAAGGAGGCTGCATGTATGTTGGCGGTTTTCCCTTTGAGGGTATGGGTCAGCAGGTGCACATTGGGAAGGTCATTGGTCTGGAGTGCCGCCTTAAGATCCGCCATGCGCTGGGGCAGACTTTCCATGCAGATGCACAAAACCTTATCAACGATTGTTTTATCGTTCATGAAGCGTTTCAGGAATGCACCATAATCAAAAACCAAAGGATCCTCAGCCACCGAAGCAACGGAGGCCAGTTCCTGAGAGTCATTTGCCGTGATGCTGGCTGTTTGTCTGTTTAAAGGCAGCCATTTTTGCAGCAGACGCGCCAGATCCATCAGCTCCACTGGCTTTGAGATAAAATCATCCATGCCTGCATGGATACAGCGTTCCCTGTCCTGCTGCATGGCAGCCGCGGTCATGGCGATGATGGGAACCTTTTTTAAAGGAAGACGTTCTGCCTCAAGGTTTCTGATGTTTTCCGTGGCTTTAAAACCATCCATATCCGGCATCATGATATCCATGAAAATAAGGTCATAGCTATTGTTTTCAAAGGCATGGAGGGCTTTACGACCAGTGTCTGCAATGTCTGCACCAAGGCCGAATTTCTGCAGAAGTCCCAGAGCCACTTCCTGATTGGTGCGATTGTCCTCTGCAAGGAGAATACGGCCGGAATAGCAGGGAAGAGCGTCACTGCATTCTGGCCTTCCCGATACTGGCTGGAAGGGATGGGGTTTTTCATCGCTCAGCAGGGATCTGAGGACATGCAAAAGATCCATGTGACGCAGGGGCTTATTGATAAAGGCAGTGAAACCGGATTCCCTGTCCAGCGTAGCACTGATGTGCTCAAGGGGGATAAGCAGAACAAGGAAAAGATTCTGAAAGCGGGGATCTTCCTTTATTTTTCTTCCAAGCACCATGCCATCTGTTTCAGGCATTTTTTTATCAATAAAGGCAAGGGTAAAGGGCGTGTTTCTGGTATGGAAAGCGTCAAGCAGGGCCAGGGCTTTGCTGCCGTTTTCCGCCGTTTCCACATGAAAGCCCATGGCAATCAGTTTTTTGGATAAGTATTTCCGGCTGCTGGCATTGTCATCCACCACAAGAAGGGGAAGCCCCCGAAGGCTTTCAGGGATGTCGGATCTCTTTTCTTCTTTATCCGGCAGCAGGCCGAAGCGGGCTGTGAACCAGAAGGTTGAGCCTTTGCCCTCTCTGCTTTCCACACCTGTTTCACCCTGCATCATGCCAGCAAGCTGATTGCATATGGCAAGTCCAAGCCCTGTGCCACCGAATCTCCTGCTGATGGATGCATCCGCCTGATTGAAGGCAGCAAAGAGAAGTCCTTTTTTGCCTTCGGGAATCCCCATCCCCGTATCTTTGATACGAAAGCAGAGTCTGGCCTCATTATTTTCTGCTTTTTCAAGCATCACATGAACCAGTACCTCTCCCTTTTCCGTAAATTTCAGTGCATTGCCCGTGAGGTTGACCAGTATCTGGCGCAGCCTGCCGGGATCACCAAGGAGATGTCTGGGTACATCCGGCTCGATAAAAGATATGAATTCCAGTTTTTTCTCGCTGGCTTTGAGGGCCATGCTGTCCATAAAATCATCCATCAGATTCTGAAGATCAAATTCTATGGTTTCCAGTGTCAGTTTGCCAGCTTCGATTTTGGAAAAATCAAGAATGTCATTGATGAGATCAAGGAGGGCTTTGCCGCTGGACTGTATGGTCCTGACATACCTGTGCTGGATTTCGTCCAGTGGTGTATCCATGAGCAGGCCTGCCATGCCGATGACACCGTTCATGGGGGTCCGGATTTCATGGCTCATGTTGGCTAAAAACTCACTCTTGGTTCTGGTGGCAGTTTCGGCCTTTTCCTTGGCCTGCGTGAGTTCTTCTTCAAAACGGTTTTTGAGGAGGGCGTCCCCCAGAATATTGCCCATGACCTCAAGCATTTTGGTTTGTTCCTGATCCAGCACGCACCTTCTTTTTACGGTATCAAAGCCGAAAAGGCCCAAAATCTGGTTGTTGCTAAAAATGGGAATGCAAAGTACGGACTTGACATTTTGGGACGATAACAGTCTTTTTTCCGGCCCGTCTGGTAATTGCTCAACTTCTTGTACATAAAATATTTTCCGTTGATGGAAAATTTCATAATTGACAGGTAGTTCTGCCAAGGGGAAATTCTGCATAGCTGCATTGGCAGATTCAATGCCGGGAGCGCACCACTCGTGGGTATTGGACATATACTCTCCGTCTTCGGAAAATTTAAAGACAAAGGTTCTGTCCACATCCAGAAATTCTCCGTACCTCTGGAGCATGGTGTTTATTTTATTATTTATATTGGATGCTGTGGTGTTAATGAACTCCGCTGAAATTTCAGCAACCAGCTTCTGAAGTTCATTCTTGAAACGGATTTCTTCCTCAAGCTGTCTGCGTTCTGTAATATCTTCAACGGTGGCAATGGCCTCCGTGGGAGATGTGCCCGGATTCACAGGATTGTAGATGAGCCGAAGATAGGATCTTTTGTTGCCGGTTTTGGAGGTGTAATGGTCTTCATAGATGACCTGTTCACCGTTAAGGACCTTTTGTGTTGCTTCCAGAATGGGTGCGGGCAGGCCTTTTGTGGTGTCCAGGCCAATGAGTTTTTCACGGCTGGAGCCCATGATATCAATGAACTGGTCATTGCATTTTATGATGCTTCCTGAGGTGTCGAGATAAAACATCCCCAGAGGGGAGTTTTCAAAAATGATGCGATGGGTGCGTTCGCTCTGGCGCAGCTCTTCACTTTGTTTCAGCAGTTCTGCCTCAGCCCTTTCACGGGCGGCAATATCTTCTTTCAGAAGTTCGCTCAGCTCCAGCAGCTTTCTGTTGCGGATTTTGATCTGCCAGGCCCATACTAGGCTGAGGATGAACAGAAGGGAAAAAACCGCCATAACCCTGAACAGATGCCCATAGTTAACGGGTGTTTCCACCACAATGTTCACATGTTCATTGACGATGCGATCCCTTTCCCGGGGGGTGATGGTGACAATGGCCTTGCTCAGAATATCCCGCAGCTCAGGCATCTCTTTAAGTACACCCATGCGAAGCCGGTTCATGTAGTGATCCTGGGGAGGCTGCCCTGCAATTTTCAGGTTGAACCATCCGTCTTTGCGGATGGTATAGGCGGCCATGGTCAGGGAACGCAGGGTCATGTCCGCTTTTCCTTCGGAGACCATCCGGTAGCATTCGTTTTCTGTTTCCACTGTGATGATGTTCAGATTGGGATAATCATCACGAAGGAACTGCTCCATGGAGGTGCCGTGGGGCAGCACAACGGTTCTGTCCACCAGTTCGGAAGGATCAGAAATGTAGTCGTGCTCATTGCGGGTGATGAAAACATTTGGGTTTGAAAACAGGGGTTCGGTGAAGGTAAGCCATTCCTCCCTTGCGGGAGTCTGGTTCAGGAAGGGGATGAGCATACAGCCACCCTGCCTGGAAACCTCAAGGGTCTCTGCCCAGTCTTCGGTGGGTATGATGACAAAGGGAATATTAAGTCTTTCTGAGACAATCTCTATGAGGTCTGCGGCAATCCCGATGAAGTTGCCATCCCCATCCAGCATCTCATAGGGTTCCCAGTCATTATCAATGCACATGGTTATCTCACCAAGGCTGTCAAGGTAGGCCTGCTCTTCAGGCAGAAGTGCAACCTGCGCCTGTACAGCCAGAGGAAACAGAAAGGCCAGAAGGGTCAGCAGTCTTCCTGTGAGTTTCAGGATGTCTTTCATGTTTTTCCTTCAGGCAGTTTTGGCAAATGGATTGTTTCCCGCAAGGATTCCTCTACCCCAAAAGGCAGATCCGCTGTTTTTTTGAGTCCTGCAAGGCAGGGTTGAAATATCTTTTTAAGAAATATGGCAACAGCGAACCCTGCCTTATACTTATGATTTCAGCTCAGTTTAAAGCGTCCCACCAGTTTTTCAAGGGTTTCTGCCATACCTGCCACTTCCCCGGCCTGCCTGTTCACGGCATCCCCTGTGGCGGTGATGGCTGTGGTGGCACTGCGGACATCGTCAATGTCTTTATAAATATCCCGCACGAGACTGTTCAGGGAGCTTATGTTTTCATTGACGTCCTGAATTCCTTGGGAGGCCTGCAGTACATTCCCTGCAATTTCCCGTGTGGCCGTGGACTGTTCTTCCACAGCTGTTGCAATGGCATTGACAATGTCATCAATGGCTGAGATGGCTGCGGTGACATGGCCCACATCTTCTCCCACTTCAAGGGAAAGACTCTGGGCGTGGCTGATGATGTTGCGGATGTTTTCTGTGGCTTTGGCGGTCTGTGTGGCCAGATCCTTGATTTCCGAGGCCACAACGGCAAAGCCTTTGCCTGCCTCTCCGGCCCGGGCAGCCTCTATGGTGGCGTTGAGGGCCAGAAGGTTGGTCTGGGCGGATATTTCCGCAATGGTCTGGGTAACCTGTCCTACCTCCTGGGAGATGTCCCCCAGCTCCTTTGCCTTGCGGGAAGTTTCTTCTACCCTCTGTACCGCATCGCCTGTGGTCTGTCGGGCCTTTTCTGCGTTTTTGGCAATTTCATCGATGGTGGAAGTCATTTCTTCTGTGGCTGCGGCCACCATGGAGGTGTTGGTTGAGGTTTCTTCCATGGCAGAGGCAATACCCGACATGTTGTTTTTCATGGTGGATGCCGCATCGCTGAGGGCCTCGGTGCCTTTGGCAGCGGCACGGACTCCCTCAGCCATCATTTCAGACTCGTTGCGCATGGCCCCCGATGAGGTATGCAGGCCTTTGGCATTTTCCCGGATACGGGAAATAATGGCATGGATCTGTTCTATGAAACGGTTGATCCACAGGGCCATTTCACCGGTTTCATCTTTGCGTTCTTCGGGCATGCGGCGGGTCAGATCCCCTTCACCGGAAGCCAGATTTTCAATGAGCCTTGTGGTGCGTTTCAGGGAGACAACCACATCCCGGGTGGTCATGATGGCAATAATAAAAAAAAGGATGGCAAAAAAGCCTGCAATGCCTGCAATCCATAAAAGATATGCCCGCACCTGCTGGCTGATACTGCCGGATATGCGGGCCTGTTCCGCAGCAATGTTGTCAATGTAGACTCCGGTTCCTATCCACATGGAAGTACCGGGAATGGGTTCGGCATAGGCCAGTTTGGGCTGGTTACCGAAACCGGGTTTGTCAAAAATATATTCGACAAAGCCCCCGCCCTTTGCTGCCGCATCCCGAAGCTCCCGGACATAAAAAACGCCGTCTGCATCCTTTGCATCGCCAAGATTTTTGCCCACAAGATCGGGCCGGGTAGGCAGTGCCACATTGGTTGTTTGATCATAAATGAAGTAATACCCGGATTTATCTTCTTCAAAGCGGATGTCTTGAATCATGCTGCGGAAAAGGCGGATGCGTTCATCGGGGTTCTGGGTTTCACTGGCAATGACACCGAGGGAAAGGGCCATGGAGTGGGTGGCGACATAGATTTTTTCTTTCTGATCCCTGAACATGACACTGCCTGTTTCACGGATACCCATATCACGGGCCGTATAGGCTGTGCGGAAGGTGGACCAGAACATGCCTGCAAACATGCAGGCCACCAGTAGGAGGATAAAGGTCATGCGCTGACGGATGCTGAAATTTTGGAGCATGGAGATTCTCCTTTGGAAAGTGGGGGACGCATTGTTTCCCGACGGGATGCTTGCCGGAGGTATATGGCAGGAAATAAAGGACGCAGCACAAGCCTGTGCTGTCCCTGTCTGAGCCCTGGTGGAGTTGGGAATTTTGTACCAGATTCAGGCACATTTCTGGAGTTTACACTTTGAAACGCTGTTTGTAAAGTTTCGGTAAAACAGGCTCAGGAAAATTCTGATCAGGATCGGATGTCGTCATTGTTTACAGGTCTGGCTGCTGCCAGTCCTGTGGCTGGACCAGAGATCCGGATGCGGCAAAGGGTAGGGCGCAGAATGGTGTTACGGCACTGCCTTGCAGAGGCACCCCTTAGGGGTGCCTCTGCAAGGAGACAGAACGAATTTTTCTGATTGTGTTTATTGCCTGATGGCCTGCATGCGCATCTGAATATAGCCATTGCGAACAGCAATATAAGGGTCAAGGGAAGCATCCTTGATGGCTTCGTAATCACCAAGGCGGAAGGAAGTGGCATTTATTGTGTCCGTAGCCTTGACAGCGGTCCATCCCCTGGCATCTCCGCTGGCGTAGGTGGTGGGATGCAGAAAAAAGTCGCCAACCTGCCCCACGCCATCCCGCAGGGTGGTGGGACCGAAGAAGGGGAGGACCAGATAGAACCCGTTACCAATGCCCCATTTTCCAAGGGTTTGGCCAAGGTCTTCCGGCGGTACCTGAAGGGAGGGAAGCTGCTGGGAGGCGTCAATCAGACCGAAGATTCCCCAGATGGAGTTGACAAAAAATTTGCCCGTTTCCGCAGCAGCAGCCTTTCCCTTACCCTGAAGAAGCTGGTTTGTCACCCGTACCGGAGCTCCGATATTTCTGAAAAAATTCCTGATACCCGTACGGACCGGAGAGGGTGTCACCTTCTGCCATCCTGTGGCAGCGGGTTTCAGAACCCAGAAATACAGCCTGTCATTGACAACAAACATACCCCGGTTAAAGGGCTCAAAGGGATCTGCAACGTAATGGGAAGGAGCTGCGGCATATTCTGCTTCGATTTCCGCAAAAAAAGCATCATCCTCATCGTCCCAGTATTCTTCAGCATGCAGTGTTTGTAGCATCAGACCCGTTATAAGCAGAAGAACACAGACAAAACGGACACCCATGGTTGTATTCCTTATATTCACAGATGGTTGGGTTGTTATCTTAGAGAATGCGAAGCATATCTTCGGCATCGGTATCTGCAGGACGTCCTTCTTTTCGCCTCTGAATGCGGTCTTTTTCCAGCCTGTCGATTCTTTGCTTCATGACATCAATCAGTTCGGCCGGTTCCCTGCGGAAAAGAAAATCTTCAAACTGGCTGCGGTAATTCTGAACAAGGCTGATGCCTTCAATTTGTACGTCATAGATGCGCCACTGGTTGCGGATGTTTCTGAGCCTGTAGATCACCGGTACTTCCATGTTGCTCAGAAGAACCCGCGTGCTGACCTCTGCCCTGCCTTCACTGATGATGGTTTCATCATCGAATACCACTTCTTCGTTCCTGAAGTTATCCTGCACCTTTTCGATGTAGGTATTGGCCAGAAGTTTTGCAAAAAGATCGGCAAACTCATTCTGCTGTTCCGTTGAAAAACGCCGCCAGTTCCTGCCCGTGGCCAGCATGGATACGGTTCTAAAATCAAAAATACCCTTTACATGTTCAAAAAGCTCCTGATGCTGTTTTTCAGCAAGCGCAGGGTCAGCATCTTTGTAGGCAGGATCTTTCAGGAGGGCGATGGCATCATTGATCCGCACCTTTATGGTTTCAAGGGGTCCCATGTCTGCGCTGGCTGCAAGGGGAAAAATGATAAGGCATATCAACACACCAAAAATTTTAAGAAGGTTCTGCATGGCCGCTCCTTTTTTCATATGGGTATGCTTCTGCTATTTTATTCCACCGAAAACATATCTGGAAATCATATCTTCTATGTCTAAGGGTGATTCCGTTTCAAAAAGCATATCGCCTTCTTTAAGCAGAATGTCCGATCCTCCCGGGGAAAGCTGAATATATTTTTCCCCTATGAGTCCTGATGTTTTGATGGAGGCGATGGTATCTTCAGATACGGGAATGTTCTTATGAATTTTCAGGTCAAGGATGGCCACCAGCCGTTCCGGGTCCAGGGAAATCCGGCTGACACTGCCCACCTGTACCCCGGCAATTTCTATTCTGGCATTGTTTGTAAGTCCTGCAACGGAGGAAAAACGGGCCTGAATGGTGTAGAAATTGCTTCCGATCAGCTCCATCTTGCCCAGCCGTACCGTGAGATAGGCCGTGCAGAGAATCCCGATTATGACAAAAATTCCAACGGTTGTTTCAAGGGTAAATTTCTTCATCGCCTGTCTCCATGGATGTAAAAAACTTTTTGTTGGGATATTCTAATCAATGAACATACTTCCGGCTTCGCCGCGGAGAAACTGTCGGACAACCGGCGTTTCACAGGTCTGAATTTCTTCTGAGCTGCCGGAAAAAACAATCTGCCCTTCATCCAGCATAATGATGTTCTGGGCAATGTGAAAAATGTCCGGGATTTCATGGCTGACCACAAGGGCTGTGAATCCAAGCTCTTTCTGGTAACTGGCAATCATGCTGTGCACAGCATTTTTGCGTATGGGGTCCAGCCCTGTGGTGGGTTCATCAAAAAGAACCAGTTCCGGGTTTGTCACCAGTGCACGGGCCATGGCAACCCGCTTCATCATGCCGCCTGAAATTTGTGAAGGATACTGGTTTTCTGTACCTTCAAGGTCAAGTTGTCTTAATCGTTCTCCGACCATTTTTTTGATTTCAGAAGGAGACAGTTGTGTGCCTTCTTTAAGGGGGAGGGCAATGTTTTCAAAAATATTTAAGGAGTCGAACAGGGCACACCCCTGAAACATGTAACTCATTTTGTTTCTGAATACCCTTGTTTCTTCCCGGCTCATTTCTTTTATGGGCTTTTCTCTGTAAAGAATTTCTCCCCCATTGGGCTGCATCAAACCGATGATGTGCTTAAGGAGAACACTTTTGCCTTCACCGCTTTTTCCGATGATGGCCGTGGTTTTGCCTTCCATAATATCAAGGGATATGCCACGGAGTACCGTTTTGTTTCCAAATCGTTTATGCACATTTACAAGTCGTATCAGAGGTGTTTCCATGAATGTCTCACAGGAGTATGGAGGTGAGAATATAATCGGTAATCAGAATCAGTACCGAGCTCTGGACAACGGCGGATGTGGTTGAAAGCCCCACGCTTTTAGAACCGAAGCTGTTTTTTCTGCGGTGGGTGAAGTAGCCCTGATAGCAGCATACGGTGGCCACCACAATGGAAAAGACCAGGGACTTCAGCAGACCGCCTGTGACATCACTGAGGAGAATACTGGATTCCACCCTTAAAAAATAGACCCCCGGATTGACGCCAAGGAGTTTGGAGCCTGTCAGGTAACCGCCAATGATACCCACAACATTGAAAACCGAAGCAAGGAGGGGGATGCTGATGATGGCTGCGGCCAGTCTGGGGCTGAAAAGGTAGCGGACCGGATGGATGTTCATGGTTTTAAGGGCATCAACCTGTTCGGAAATCCGGAGGATGCCGATTTCTGCCGTCATGGCGGACCCCGCTCTGGCTGCCACCATAATGGCCGTGAGCACGGGCCCCAGTTCCCGGATCAGGGTGAGGGCCACGGCGGAGCCGAGGAAGGCCTCTGAACCAAAACTCACAAGGCTGTAGTATCCCTGCAGGCCCAGAACCATACCGGTGAAGAGGGCGGTCAGAAAGATGACAAGGAGGGATTTTGCACCGATGAAATAAACCTGCTGCAATATTTTCCGTATCTGAATGGGCCATGAAAAGATATGGTAGAATCCGGCAGCAAGGAAAAGGGTGAAATGACCGGCAAGCTGAATGCGGTACAGGACAATGGCCCCCAGAGAATGCAGTATGCCAGAGCCTTGGGTGGGTGATTCATGCATCGTCATTATTGCTATCCTTAAAATTGTGCTGTGGGAAAACTATCAGGAAGGATATTGTATCCGGACTATGCTATAAGGGAAAAAATGCCGGGGTGTCAAGAAAAGCCGGAAGGAGGCAGGCGGCGGCCTGAAGGCCGCCATCATAATAATTATAGAAGAGATTCGTTGGTGGGCCTTTTTGGAGGTGGGCTGAAAGAAGATTTAAAGAGAATTAAAAAAACATTAACATATTTTATTTTAAAATAAAACAAATTTTTTTTTAAGTTTTTTGATGGATTAATGAAAGGAAGACGGGTTTGGCATCAAAAAAATATTATGCAGTTCTCAGGGGCAAAAAGCCCGGTATCTACAAGGTATGGACCGGAGGGGAGGGTGCTCAGGTTCAGGTCATGGGATTTCCCGGAGCCAGATACAAAGGCTTTGAAAAACTGGAGGATGCCGAAGCTTTCATGGCCGGAAAAGATTCTGTATCTTCTCCGGGATCTTCTGCCGCTGGTAAGAAAAAGGTTCGCCCATATGAGGACGCAGGTCTTGATCCTCTGGCCTATCCCATCCATGTTTTCAGTGACGGCGGTGCCATTGGCAATCCCGGCCCCGGAGGTTATGGCAGTGTTGTGGTCATGGAAGATGGCAGCAGGCAGGAATTCAGTGGCGGTTTTTCCCTGACCACCAACAATCGCATGGAGCTTCTGGGAGCCATTATCGGCCTTGAAGCGGTGAAGGATGCGGGTGTTCCCATATTGCTGACCTCGGATTCCAGATATCTGGTTCAGGGAATAGAAAAAAAGTGGGCAAGGGGCTGGCGGGCAAGGGGCTGGAAAAAATCCGATGGATCACAGGCATTGAATCCGGATTTATGGAAGCGGCTTCTCGACCTTCTGGATCATATGGATGTGCGGTTTCAGTGGGTGAAGGGACACAGCGGGCATCTTGAAAATGAACGCTGTGATGCCCTTGCCCAGTCCGCAGCCAGAGGCAGCAGCCTGCCTCCGGATACGGGCTATAAGGGCAAAGAATGATCATGTGGCGGATTTCTTCAGAAAACCCATGGCGGCCTTTACGGGTTTGCCGGGTCTGAGCTGCAGGGCTTTCTGAATATCCAGCATCAGGGTATCCAGAGACAGGGTTTTCTTTACCATGTCCAGACCGATGAAATGGCCTGCCGCCAGAGATTCCAGCAGAGATCCTGAAGCAGCCCTTGCCGTTTCCATGGCAAGCTTTTTTCTTGCCAGATAATCTTTGCAGAACCGGCTGATAAAGGCGCCTTTTTCATTGGGAATGCCATCGGCAAGCTGCAGGGCTTCTCCTTCGCTGATTTCTTCAAAAACCTCATGTTTTTTAAGGAAAAAACGCCACATGGCGGCTTTTTCACTGCGGCCCGGAGCCGGTATGCGTACGGGGGCCAGCCTGCCGTCCCGGATAAGGGTGTCGTCAAAGCTTTCCGGGTCTGCATTGGTGGTGATGCTGAAAACCAGATCCGGATAATTGGCAATGTATTTTTTCAGTACATCCACGGCTTCCTGATAGTAATCGGCACCGGAGCTGTTGTGGCTTTCGCTGCTCATGACAAGGGAGGTGGCCTCATCGAGAAAAATGAAGGCAGGCCTGCCGCTTTTGGCGGTTTTTTCTATAACCTCTGCAATGGCTGCGTCCAGATTGTGGGCAAGGGAGCCGATGTATTTTTCGCTTAAGGCGGCCACGTTCAGCTCGGCTGCATGGGCTCCGGCCCTTTCGTAAACATCGGCAATGGCCCGCTGAAGGGCAGTTTTACCCGTACCGCCTTCACCATAGAGAATCACGCCGCTGCTTAAGGGTTTTTCCTGACGCAGCACTTCGGGAACGCTGGTGCGGATCAGCACTTCATTGAGAATCTCCGGAGCCATGAAGATGTCAAAGAGGGGGGCAAGCATTTCCCCGTAGGGCGTCGGGCTGGTCTGGCTCACATGGGTACGGGTGAGTTTTTCTTCTTTCTGCACAAGGGGTGCTTCATCAAGGCATAAAAAATCCGCATGGCGTTCCAGATTGCGGGATCTGGCTGCAAAGGGTGTAAACAGATCGCTTGTATCCACATCAAAGGGATTGGCTTCATTTCCTGTTCTTCGTATCAGCGGAGTGAGTTCCCCGGCGTAGCGTTTGGATACCTTTCCGTTCAGATGCAGCCAGAGCCGGTCATGTTCATCCCTGAAAACAGAACCGACCTGTCCGTATCCTTCTTCTCCGATATCCATGTTGCGAATGGCTTTATATTTTTTGAAGGCTTCAAGCATCATGATATCCCCCTTTCATAAACGCCACCAAGGGGAAATCCCCCTTGTTCCTGAGGGCGTTTGATGTTTTTATCGGCATGAAAAGGGAAAGCATTAAGATTTTTTCTTAAAAAAAACGCTTAAGGTTGAAAGACTTCAATTCCAGCAATTGAATTTTTGGTCCCTGATGCCCCTCTGCCCAGCATTTTTTGGGCACATAGTTATTCACCGGCTTTTTCCTTTATAAATACGGTGCCAAATCTCAGATTCAGCGCTCTTTCGACTATTATTTTGCTTTTTTGGCCTTTTCAGGTTACAAAAAAGGAGACGTTTAATCGATCTTTAGTCGTTTTTTTGCCGTAAGGCCTGTTATTTTTACCATTGGCCGAATAAAGGAAAACCAGAGAGGTAGCTTCCATGAACAGACATCTGACTGCGATTATAGAGAGGGAGGGTGACGGCTACGTCGCTTTGTGCCCGGAAGTAGATGTGGCCAGTCAAGGAGATTCTATTGCTGAAGCAAGGGATAATCTACGAGAGGCTCTGGAACTGTTTTTTGAAACTGCGTCTGAGGAAGAAATCGGCTTACGATTGCACAAAGAGGTCTATATAACTCAATTAGAGGTGGCTGTTGGTTAAGCTGAAGGTTCTCTCGGGAAATGAAATCTGTAGAATCCTAGAAAATTACGGATTCGAAAAAGTGCGCCATCGTGGAAGCCACATCGTAATGCAAAAACAGCTTCCGGGAACCACCATCACGGTTCCGGTTCCTGATCATAAAGAGATTCGGACTGGAACCTTATTGTCGATAATTCGTCAATCTGGCCTACCTCGCTCAGAGTTCGAATAAGAAGAATCGGCGTAATTATTCAGCAGCTTCGTACTGTTGCAAGGTCCCGTGGCTATTTGCAAGTGACATTGCAATCGTTTCGGATCAGAGAAGACTTTTATTCCAAGGCTTCATGCACCCCCATTCCATATTTTTTAAATATGCTGCCCGCCCGGAGAAGATCCTCTGCATCCGGCGTACGGATGACGGGCAACGACTCCGGCATTTCCGAAAGCCAGAGCCGCTTGCTGTTTCCGTGGTCATGATAAGGCAGGAGGGTGATTTCCCTGATCCCCAGACCGGATAAAAATGCGGCCCATCCGCTAAGGTTTTCCTCGCCGTTGGTGATGCCCGGCACCAGAGGAAGTCTTGGCCGGACAAGGGGGCCTTTTCCGACGTTCATGGCTTCTGCCGCCTCCCTCAGGTTGGCCTTGATTGGGGCATTCCCTTTACCACACCAGCGTTTATGGAGATCCGTATCAAAGATTTTTACGTCAAAGAGCAGAAGATCCAGATGATGAAGAAGGGTTTTGGTATCAGGATTTTTAGCGTTAAACATCCCGCAGGTTTCCATGGCAAGGTGAACGCCCTCTTTTTTCAGGCTGGCAGCAAGACCCGATAGGAAAGCGGGGAACATTCCCGCCTCTCCCCCGGAAAAGGTAACTCCCCCCCGGTAGCCTCAAAATTTGGATATTCCGGCCGCAGGCCTGCCAGAAGGTCCGCCTCGCTGAAAATTTCCCCCACGGCCGTCAGGGCTTCAGCCGGGCAGACCTGCACACAGGCAAGACAGAAAGAACAGGCCTCCGATGGACGGTTTTCCGGTAGCCTCAAGCCTTGAGGACAAACCTCAGCACACTGACCACAATCAAGGCAGCGGTGGGCCCTGAAGGCGATTTCCATTTCCTTTTTCCAGGATTCAGGATTCTGACACCAGACACAGCGTAAGGGGCAGCCTTTAAAAAAAACCGTTGAACGGATGCCGGGGCCATCATGGATACAGCAGTGCTGAATGGAAAAAATCAGAGGATTATCCATGGATTGTCCTTTCTATCAGCTCATCCTGCACTTCCGGAGCCAGATCCTGAAAATAGGCGCAGTATCCGGCAATCCGCACCAGAAGACCGGGATAGCGATCCGGATGGCTGCGGGCCTGTTTCAGGGTTTCCGCATCCAGCACATTGAGCTGCACCTGCATGCCACCCTGGGTGACCAGATAGGAACGCAGCAGCCCTGCCAGAAGTTTTTCTCCGGCTTTTCCCTTCACAAAGGCGGTGCCAAGCCTTAAATTCAGCGCCCCTCCGTTTCCCCAGTTTGAGGTATCCAGAGAAGCTGCGGAACGCAGAAGGGCCGTCGGCCCCGTTCTGTCCGCACCTGTGGCAGGGGAAAATCCATTGGCCAGCCCATGGCCCGCCCTGCGGCCCGAAGCCGAAGCTCCCGTCCACTTTCCAAAGGCCGTATGGCAGGTCATGGAGTACATCCCCGCAAGATATTTTCCCCCACGGCTGTTTTTGTGGCGGGTGACAGCTTTCGTGAAAATATCCGCCACAAGCTGGAACATTTTATCCGCATGGGCATCGCCATTGCCGTATTTGGGGTATCGGGTGACAAGGCTTTTGCGTAAGGCCTCTTCTCCCCTGAAATCCGATTTTAAAATCTTTACAAGATCTCCAAGGCTCCGCTTTTTTTCCCTGAAGACCAGTTTTTCGATGACAAGAAGGGAGTCGGCCACATCGGCAAGGCCCACGGCCTGATAGGAGGTGAAATCATAGGCTGCCCCTCCTGAAGTCACATCCCGCCCCCTTTCCATGCACCCTTTGGTGAGCATGGAATTGAGGGGCGCTGTGCGGAAACGCCGGTTGGCTTCTTCAAGAAGCATGGTGGCCTGTACGGCATCGGCCACCATGGCCTCCACCTGAAGGCTGAAGGCCGAGACCACCTCTTTAAAAGATGTCATGGTTTCCGGTGCAGGGCTTTTAACGGCCCAGGGGGTAAAAAGGGTCTTTCCAAAGGCCTTTCCCTGATTCAGGGCCAGCTCCAGACAGGCAGGCACATTGAAAAGTCCGGCGTCGGAAGAATGGTAGGTCCGGCCGGGGCTTCCCAGCTCCACACAGCCGATGACCCCGTAATCCCTTGCATGATCCAGCCGCATTCCGGCACGGGTCAAGGCACGGATCACGGCTTTGTCCCCGAAAAAGGCCGGGTTGCCGCAGCCTGCTGCAATGAGAGCCGCACATTTTTCAAGGAACCATGCCGGTGTTGTTTCATGAATCCGCACATGCAGATTGGGTTCACGGGTGCGGATTTTCAAAAAAGCATCGAGGAAGAGGCCGGAGAGGGCGTTGGTCACATCCCGGCCTTTGGCATCCGTACCGCCAAGGGTGATGCCCTGCCCCACGGTGTTACCGCTGAAAAAGGCATCCATCCTGCGGGAAAAAAGCGGAATGGTCTCACAGGCCTTAAGCTGGAAGGAGGCAATGAGGCAGGTGGCGCTTTCTGTATCCAGACGGCCTTCGGCCATGTCTTTTTCAAACAGGGGATAAAGGATCTGGTCCAGCCTGCCAAAGGACAGCCCCTGTTCGTAATCTTCAAGATTCATGGCCACATGCACCAGCCAGCAGGCCTGAAGTCCTTCCTGTAAAGTTCTTGCCGGATGCCATGGCACATGCCCAAGGCTCCGGGCGAGGCCGAAAAGGCGCTCTCTGTCATCGGGTCTGGCCGTCTCTGCAAGGATCAGGGCTTCCCTTTCAAGATTGGCAGCCATCTTTCTGATACCCCCAAGAACAATGCGGATGGATTGATAAAAGGCCCGCTGATCCTTGTCTAAGGCTTTTCCTTCCGGTGTAAGGCCCCGTGTTAAAATGGTTTTTGCCTCAGCATCCAGAAAGCCAAGGCCCCTATGAATCACCAGATCATAATCTGGAATCTGATGGGAAACACCTGCAATTTCCGTGAGAATATAACTTCTTGCCCCAAGAACCTTTGTCCATAGAAACCTGATGCGGGAAATACTGCCAAAGGCCTTTAAACCCGTGCTCCAGGTGGCGGTGAGACCCGCAATACCCAAGAGTCTCAGCTTTTCTGAAGAAGAGAGTTTTAAAGGAACGCTTCGTTTTTCAAGGCAGAAAAGATCCTCTAAAATATGGGAAGATCCTCCTTCGGGATAATAGTTGGCGGCTATTCTTTTGGAACTCATATTCCCGGCAATGGCTTCTTTGGGATAAATAACCGCTTTTCTTTTTTCTAAAACTTCTGCCAGCATTGTCGCCCGCTGTATAAGGGGATGCTGTTTTTTTTGAAAAAGCATGGAAACTTTTGCCCGCAGCATGAGCCGGGGTCTTTCCAGACAGATACTGCAATTGGTTTCCATAAGGGTTTTGCGGATGGCTGTGATGGCGTTTTCCGTTGGGGCAGGGGATGGGGACAGGGTGTTTCGACTGTTTGATGTCAGGGCTTGTTCAGGCATGGGACCTCCGGGGATGGTGTTTATTTGGTAGTACCAATATTTGTTTTTATGGTCTTTATGTCAAGAAAAAAAGACAATTGGTATTTCCAAAATAAAAGAAAATGCCCATTACCCTGAGAAGGCCTGAATAAAGATGGCATTTCAAAAAAATGAAAATATGCTACAAGGCACAAAGACTAAGGAATATAAGGACAGCCATGGCCACAAAACGATCGGATACGGTTTTTAAAGCCTTGCAAAGGGAGATCCTCACGGGAGTTTATCCTGAAAATACAAGGCTTCCTTCGGAAAGACTGCTGGGAGAGATGCATGGGGTCAGCCGCATCACCATACGGGATGCCATTGCAAGACTGGCCCAGCTCGGGCTTGTGGAAAAGCAGCCCCAGAGCGGCATCTATGTCCGGCCCTTTAGAAGCGAGGCCTCTTTGGATCTGCTCATACACATGATGCAGACCGAAGACAGTATGGATTCGGATACCCTTGTCTCCCTTCTGGAGTTCCGTCGTCTAGCTGCGGTTTTTATTGTACGCAAGGCTGCCCTGCATCCGGATTCCCATAGCCTTGATAAGTTGAAGGCTCTGCTGCAGGATGCGGAGCAGCATCTTTTGCAGGAAGAAAATCCCCTGACCGATAACAGTCCGGAAAATATTCAGGCACTGGCGGATGCGGATTTTGCCTTTCATGCGGGAATAGTGGCCATGACCCGCAACATGGTCGCCCAGCTTCTTTTCAATTCCTTTAAGCCTGCCTACAGGTATTACAGCCTTTTTTTCTACGGACTTGAGGGAGCCGCAAAAAAGGCTCTGCAAAATCATAAGGAAATCCTTGCTGCCCTCTGTGCAGGGGATGAAAATTATGCGGCATGGAAAATGGAAGAAACTCTCAGCTATGCGGAAAACAGGGTCAAGGAAGCCCTTGGTATCCTTGAAGAAAGCAGGACCATACGGCTGAGGGAAGAGGGGGAAAGCCTTAGGGCAGAAAGATAAGGAGGCGTAAGGAATGGGTTGGCAGCAGAACATGATACAGCCGGTACTTGTAACGGGAGCCACCGGTTTTATAGGTCGCAGGGTAATGGCAAAACTTCTTAGCGAAGGTATCTGTGTAAAGGCCATTGTACAGCCGGAAACAGCCATTCCAAAGGAATGGGGAGAAAAGGTGGAGATTATCCGTGGCAGCATTGCAGATGCCGCAGTTGCTGGCAAAGCCGTCAGGGATACGGGAACCGTACTGCACCTTGCAGCCCTTGTCTCCGACTGGGGGGATGAGGCCCGTTTCAGGGAATGCACCGTTGAGGGAAGCCGGTATATTTTTGAGGAAGCTTTGCAGTATGGGGCAAGGGTGCTTCTTGTTTCCAGTGTGGTGGTGTATGGCGATGCCATTCCAAAGATGGTCTGTTCTGAAGAAACGCCCTTTGGAAAAACCTTTGGACCCTACAGCCGCACCAAACAGGCCCAGGAAAAACTTGCATGGGAATATTATGAAAAAAAAGGACTCCGGCTTTCCGTTGTCCGGCCTGCCAATGTTTATGGCCCGGCTTCCGGCACATGGCTCCATGACGTGGCCCCTGTCCTTAAAAAAGGTCTTCCCTGTCTCATTTCAGGCGGAGGCCAGAACGCTGGCCTTGCCTATGTGGATAATGTGGCCGATCTCATCCTCCTTGCGGCCTCCAGCGATGCCGCCCTTGGCCGTGCCTATAACGCCTGTGATGTTCTGGACATCAGCTGGAAGACCTATTTTTCCGACCTTGCCGCTATGCTTCAGGCCCCTGAACCCCGCTCCCTTCCGTGGCTGGTGGCCAAAACAGGTGCTGGAGTCTTCGAAACCCTGTGGAGGCTCCTTGGCATCCGGCACCGCCCACCCATTACCCATGAAGCCCTCAACCTTGTGGGATCGGACAACCGCTTTCCCATGGACCGTGCGGCAAAGGAGCTGGGCTATAAACCCCGCATCTCCTATGCAGAAGGCATAAGCCGGGTTGGTGAATATATACGCCTGCAAAAATATACTGTTCATGGTCATTTTTGAAGTAATTGTCCAGTATGTTTCATGGTTTTACTCTTTCATGGCTGATCTTTTGAAGCGTAAGCCTGGTGTTGTCAGAATCTATTGGGTAATGGCACCCATGAAACACCCTCCCCCTGAGGAGGAGGTCTTTCCGGAAGAAGATGCTTTGAATACGGCACTGATTGTACAATCCTGGGTGATTTTGTCCGTTTTGTAGCTTGCATTATGCAGACTTCCTCCACATCCTGAAATACTGAAAATACTGTAGCCCGTGTTCGGTACAAGGGTGAAGCTTGTGCTTTCACCATGATTGACGGTTTGGGA
>NZ_VLLC01000029.1 GCF_007830435.1 Desulfobotulus alkaliphilus
TATTATACCTTCAAGGGGGCAAAACTAGCAGTTTTTTAAAATTTTTGAAAATTATTTTTAGCCAAAAACAACAAATAAAAACTTTAATCTCAAAGCCATACATCCAATTTTAGCACTTTGTATAACGTTTGTAGGTGTATAATTTATCGGGAATTTAGGAAACATTTATATAAGCAAAAAGAACTTCATATTATTTTCTGCTTTTATCAATGGCCATCAGGGTAAGATTTTTCAACCTGTACATCCACTCCTTCACCTCGCCGGAATAGCGCTGTGCCGACTCCCTGTTCCAGTCCACATAAATCAGCCCCACCACTTTTTTTTGCAGAATCAGGGGATAAAGGGCAAAGGATTTGGCAAAACCGGCTTTCAGATACCAGTCCGGCACCCTGCTGTTCCTGTCTGCCTGATCCGTATCTTCCACCACCATATCAAATCCGGTTCGCAGTGCCTTATTAAAAATATCCAGCCCATCCTGCCGGAGGGGGAATGTAAACACACGGCTGAACTCCGCCATATCATCCCCAAGGACAAAACGGGGTTTCATAAGACCACTTGCCTTGTCCAGAATGCAGATGGCAATCCTTGAGAAAAAAAATCCCTTATAGATTGTCGTAATAATCTGTAAAAGCACATCCCCCAGACGAAACTCCGCAGCCAGCAGTTTTTCAATGGCAAGAATTCTGTCGGCTATCCATGAGGCCTGTATTTCCACCGGCGGCATCTCTTCTTCGGGCATATCCAGCGGAGCATCTGACTCCATTGATGCAAAAAGGCTGCCCACTCCCCTGTCAAACCGGGTATTTGTCAAACGGATCTTCAGCACACGGGCATGCCTTTCCACCTGCTCCATGGCATGGGTCAGCAAAGACTCCGCATATGCCGCATCCATGGCAATGAGGCCGCTGTAACGTTTTACAATTTCCTCTATTTTCAGTCTTCTTTCCCTGAGATCCGTGAAAGAATCCATATTGCACATCTCATAGGTAAAGGATGCCACAATGCGTTTCAGGTCCCGGGTTGTCAGCTTTCCCCTGTCCTCAAATTCCTTAAAAGGATAAAGACCTTCCAGGATGGCTCTGGGAAACCCCCAGCCCATGGCAATTCCCCTGCCAATCTCACTGCAGGAAACCCCGAGCATTTTCTTGGCCACCTGATCCCTGTCCATCCGATGACGCATGGCAAAGATCTCCATTCTTCTGTAAACATCGGGCTTACAGAAAATCAGCACCTGTTCACCGATATCATAGAGCATACAGATAAGATGAAAGGAAAATTTTTCTCCATACCCTGCCTTCTCCGCCATCTGTCTGCCCATGATCCCCCGCATGAGGCTGGTCAGGGACCGCTCCTTCAGCAGATCACTTTTTGCAATATCCTGCATGAACTCAAACAAAAGCAGTGAGGATGCGGTTTCCTGTACAGTATCCGTACCCAGAACCACCATGGCTTCGGAAATACTGGAAATACCCTCCTTACCGAAGCGCCCGTAATATGCGGAATTCACCAGTGACAGTACCTTGGAAGCAACGGACACATCCTTTAGAATCACCTGGGCAATGTCATGGCTGGATGCATACTCTTTTTTTACAACCTCATTAATTTCGCTGATCTGGGCCATGAAGGTATGGAGAAAGCTGCCGGATCGCATTTGTTTATCAAGGCTTTCCAGTATCCCATCCAGCATTCCCTCATCTGCCGTTTCCTGAGCCCTGTCTTCTTCCCCCATAGCCTTCAGCGGGTCAGCCCCTTCCTGCTCCCCCCCTTCGCCAGCTTCATCAAGGACATTCAGTTCAGGGATATCTGGAAGGCCAAGGGTATCCAGCACTATCCCCCCATCCGTTCCTTCCCCTGACGTATTCAGATCATTCAGCTCAGGCATATCCGGAAGATCAAGGGCATCCAGCGCTATCCCACCATCCGTTCCTTCACCTGACACATCCAGGGCATTCAGCTCGGGAATGTCCGGTAAATCCAGTTTGTCAAGCTCAATACCGGAACCTGTTTTACCTTCCTTCCCCATTGCTTTTCTCCCCACGAATGATTTCAGTTTATTTTTTTAAATCTTACAAAAAATCAGCTGTAAAGCAGACAGACACACCCACAGGATATGGACAAACCAAAAATCTTCCTGCAAAATCATTAAACCATGGTCTTTATCATAAAAAAGCAAAAAGACAGGAGATCTGCCATGCAGAATATAAAGCGTATGGTGGAGCAGAATAAAAACAATTTTATTTTTTATAACATATCCCGGTTAAGGGAAATGCTACGCTATATGTCCCCGGCCCAACTCGCCCTTTTCATAGAAATTCCTTTTCTTATACACATAAATGACCCGGAATTTCCAGCCCATATTCCCTCTTTCAAGGGCCATCCCGGATTATGGCACTACGAAAATTCAGGCATGGCAAAGGAGCTGCAAAAAAACAGACCTGAAATAAAAAAACATCTTTGCCTTCCATCACAAAATCCTCTGGTACAGGCACTCTATCACATCGGAAGTCTCGGAACCTTCACCCAGTCAGCCAAATCCGACTTTGACTTCTGGGTAATTATTGATCCCAGCCAAACAGACAGGCATCAGCTCTCTGCCTTTCAGGAAAAACTGCAGCGCATCACCACCTATGGTAAAAAAAAATTTTCCCAGGAAATCAGCTTTTTCATACATACGGCAGAAAAACTGCAAAAAAACATTCTGGATATGACAGATGAGGTCATGGCCAAGCCCCCTCCTTTTCTGATCAAGGAAGAATTTTACAGAACCTTTCTCATGATTACCGGCAAAATTCCGCTGTGGGCCATTCTGCCTCCCGGCCTGACAGATGAGGAAAAAAAAGTTTTTCGCAAATATACGGAGTCCTGTGAAGAATACCTTGATCTGGGCTGCCCCCCCGAACCCCTTCCCCACCGTGTCATTCAGCAGGGACTTCTCTGGCAGATATGCAAAGCGTCGGAAGATCCTTCCAAGGCCCTGATTAAAGCCAGTATCACAGCCAGCTATCAGGGCAGCGGTCAAAAAGCAGCACTTCCTCTGCTCTGCAATGAAATCAGACAGAATTTCAATCATCCCCATATGGATGATTACACCAAAGACCCCTATGTAAAGGCCTTTGACAGGGTTCTCACCTTCCATGGGAAACGGGGAGACAGCGCAAGTCTGGCAGAAGCTAAAGTTGCCATCTTTTTCCGTTTATCCGGTTTTCCTGCCGTTGCCTTGCCGGAAGACGGTTCCCCCAAAAGAAAGATACTGAACCATTATGTAAAAAAATGGCAGCTGACCGCTCCCCGCCTCCAGAAACTTCTGAATTATACGCTCTGGCATGAAGAGGAAAAAAAACTTCTGGACCAGGCCATGATCCGGACCATTGTCCGGCTGTATCTGCACTCCCTGGAAAACGAGGGGGAAAAATCCCATGACAATGGAGATGGCCTCATCCTTGCCAACAAAGCCCGCTGCGTCATGCAACAGGACCAGAAAAACCGCCTGCCCCGCTCATCCCTTTTTTTAAAAAGCCTTTCCTTCCCCTGTCTCGGCATAAAAATGCCGGAAAATCCGGATGCTCTCTGGTGTTTATGTGCCGGCACAAAACTATTGTTCTCTGATACCTGCCTGCTTCGGGTTCTGGGCTGGGCCATGGCCAACGGTATTTACAAACCGGGAAAAAACACCCTGAACATGCCGGGTGGTTTTAAAATCTTCGGTTCTCTGGAAAAGGAAGAAAACTGCACCACAATTTTTCTGGCTCTGCAGCCCTGGATGCCCATCTCCGATGAGGTCTTTCTTAAGGAACCTGTCTGGGAAAGAATCATCGTTGCCTTATACGGATCTCCTGAAAAGTATAAGGCAGGGCTTCTGCTACGCAATTCATGGGGAGAAATTTTCTTTGAAGCCCTTCCCCTTGCCCCGCTTGATACAGAAGAAGACAGGTGCTATCATCTGGCAATGAAAGTTCTGGAATACCATGGAGAAGACAGCCACTATTTTCTTTTTCATATATCCCCTGAGGCCATGCCACAGACCATCGGGCGAATCAGAACCCTCATTGAAGATTCCCGCAGCATGAAAAAACATAAAGCCAAGACTCCCCTTCAAAGGAACGTGCGCCTTGACATCATATGACATGCCCATGCCATCCCGGTCCGCTTCCGATGCCAGTGCCCCTGTTCTCATACTCCATGAAGATCCCGTCATACTTGCGGAATTAACCCGTTCCGTAAATTCTCTGGGGTTTATCAACATCCTGCCCCTTAAGGATTCTGAAGAAGCCATGGAGGAAAGCAGGAGAAAAAAAATATCCTGTTTTATCTGTGCCTATGAAACAGAAAATATTGAGGGCCTGCGCTTTTTAAACCGGATACGGAAAAAACAGGATTTCATCTACACACCTTTTTTCCTTACGGATGATCAGTTTACAAGCCTCAAGGTCATGAAGGCCGGTTATGCCGGTGTCAGTGGTCTCATTGTCCTCCCCTTTTCCACAAAAACCCTTCAGGAAAAGCTGTTTAAAAACATGGGGGTAAAAAAAGATCCCGTCATACAGAAAACAGAAAAACAGGTGGAAAAAGGGACCGCCCTCATCAATGCAGGCAAAAATGAAGAGGGGATCATGGAACTCAAATCCGTGCTGGACCAGAAGGAAGGACCGGAATACCACTACAACATAGGCTACATTCGAAGTATCCAGAAAAAATACCCCGAAGCCATTGATGCCTTTAAAAAGGCCACCCAGATGGACCGGCTTTTTGCAAAGGCCTATGAAGCCATGGCAAGGGCCTATCTTGCCATGGGCAGGGAGGATCTTGCGGATACCTACATGCATCATGCCGCACAGATCTACATGGAGCGGGAACAGGATGGCCATGCTGAGGATATTTTAAAGGAAATGCTGGAACTCGGATATGAGTCCCTCAACGTTTTCAACTCCCTTGGGATCATCTACAGAAAACGGGGGGACCACAAAAAATCCATGGCCCACTATACCAAGGCTTTAAAAATTCACCCCCATGAACCCAATATCTATTACAATATGGGCCGAATCTGTATGGATATGAAGGATATGGAAAAGGCAAGGGTCCTCTTTGAAAGGGCTGTGGCAATAAAAAAAGACTTTAAGGAGGCACGACAGATTTTAAAAGCCATGGACCTTGGCATTCTCTGAACATGGCAGCAGTCATGGCGCTTTTTCCGCAGGCTTTTGCCGATTCATTTAAAAACGCTGCCCAGCCTTGACGAAAGCCTGTCCCGTCCCCATGTTTCACAATAAGATACATGTATCCTTCAACCCAGGACAAAAGGAGCTTACCCCATGGCCACAGTTACCCTTCAAGGTTCCCCATTCCAGACATCAGGCAACCTGCCTGCAACAGGAAGCAAAGCACCGGATTTCACACTCACCTCAGCGGATCTGGGCGAAACAGGTCTTGAAAACTTTTCAGGAAAAAAACGGGTACTGAACATATTCCCAAGCATTGATACGGGGGTATGCGCTGCATCGGTCAGACGTTTCAATGCCGAAGCAGGAAAACGACCCGAAGCCGTTGTCCTCTGCATTTCTGCGGATCTTCCCTTTGCCCACAGCCGTTTCTGCGGCAGTGAGGGCTTAAAAGATGTTCATTCCGCATCCACCTTCCGCAACCCTGAGTTCGGTGAAGCCTATGGCGTCACCCTTACGGAGGGTCCCCTGCGGGGGCTTCTGGCCCGTGCGGTGGTGATCATTGATAAGGACGGCAGGGTGGCCTATACGGAACTTGTGCCGGAAATCGGTCAGGACCCCAACTTTGATGCGGCACTGGAAGCACTGGACGCACTGGCATAAAAGACAGCATGGGTAATAAACCTGCGTCCGTCGTGGTCTGAAAGGGCAGGCAAGGCAGGTATCTTGAATCCGTGCGATGATTCCCAGACACAGGTTCGTTCCCCGGACTCCATCCGGGGGACGAACCATGAAATTTCACAGATGATAATCCCCTGCCGCTTCCGGCTGATACAAAAGAGCCTCCACCTTCAGCCGCTTTTCCCCATCCTGTGTGGGCCAGGTAACCACATCTCCCACACAAAGACCGATCATGGCAATCCCTGCGGGTGCCAGAATGGAAATCCGGTTCTGGGCAATATCCGCCTTGCCGGGAAAAACCAGGGTCCATTCCGCTTCCTTTTCCGTTGCCAGATCCTTTAAAAGAACCTTTGAGTTCATGGTAATGACATCCGCAGGAACCTCCTGGGGCTCCACGATTTCACAACGATCCAGCTCATCCATCAGCCGCTCCAGATGTTCCCCCAGCTTTCCCCGCTTATCCGTGGCTTCCACCAGACGTTCCAGACGTTCCAGATCCTTTTCCGTAATATAAATTTTTCTTTCCTGAGCCATTTCATATCCTCCTTCCACCCAAAAGGGGCGAGCAGAAAAACAAACGGCGATTTTCCAGCAGTCCGAAACCTTCTGAAAAACCACCGCAGAGCGGGCAGACCTGAGATCTGACATGCACCGCTTTCCTTATCTGTAAAACACTGAAAACGATATTATCAGAAACGTCACAAAGGTAAAGCCGCCATCATTTTTCCACCCATTGCCCATCAGATTCTATGGGATACCAGTGGCGGATTCACTTCTTCCTTTGCCAGAATATCCTCACCCGTAATAACCGCCACTCCCTGCAGTATCCTGTCTTTCACAAAGATACGGGAAGCCACCTCGCATACGGCATTTCTGTTCACCTGCAGCAGACGTTCCTTAAACCGCACTCTGGCCCCATCGGAAAGACCTGCCAGATTCCGCATAAAAGCCTTTCTGGCTGCGGCAGAGGGCGTATCCGGCCTGTCAATTTCAGAACACACCTGTAAAATGGCCTCGTTAATGTCCCTCTCATCAAAGTGGCCCGAAGCCAGAAAATCTGCTGCAGATGCAAAAACATCCAGGGTTCTTCTGATATGGGGATCTCTGTAGGAGGCCATGGCAAAAACACCTTCTTCGGCATTGAAAAGGGCAAAACCACCATAGGCCCCGCCTTTTTCCCGGATTTCCCTGTGCAGATACGCCGAGCGCAGCAGCTTGGCAATCACGGCCAGTACAGGCGCATCGGGATGATCCATTCCGGGAGTATCCAGAGCTGAGGCCACAAAATTCACCGCCGTTGCCGTTGTCCAGGCTTCACGGATACCTTCTCCGGACATTTCCGAAGACCGGGACGAGGTGAAAGTGAGAGCGCCCTTGCTTCCCAGATTCCCCTGAAGGGTTTCCAGTCCTTTACGGGCCCCATCCCGGATATCCTTTTCCGATACAAGGGCTGCACGGAGATTGTTCCCTGTAAAAATCTTTTCCGCCATATCCCTGAAATCATTTTGCAGACGGTTCAGGATATCATCCTTACCGGCCTTGATCTGATCCGTGATCTCTTTGATGCGCCTGAGCTGATGTACCCCTCCCCACTCTTCGGAAAGGGCACAGCCGGGGCTTAAGTTTCTTGAGGCAAGGGAAATGGCCAGACGATGACCACTCTGCACCACGGCAGATTCCATGGCTGCCCTGTATTCAAACAAAAGCTTTTTCAAGCGCTCCGTATCAGAAAAATCATAGGATACGGTAAAATCTTCCAGAAGCTCCAGCATGGGCGAGAGGTTTCTCTCCAGTGCCTTGGCCGAAAGGGTGATAAAGGGAGACAGCCTGCCATCATCCATACGGGTACGGGCATGGCCCATGGCTCCGATTCCCCCCGTGCAGGCGTCCACCCTGCGGGCCACAGCCACATAATCCATCTTCTTTGTACCCATACGGGTAAGAACGTGGGAAAACAAAGGCACAAGGGCCTCTTTTTCCGGTTCCAGCCCCGCAAGGCCAAAGGCCAGATTCACATAAACAATGCCGGATGTTGCCGCATCGTAACACATAAGGCTCCCCTGCTGTTCAAGGGGATCTACAATGCGGATTCCCGGATCAATATCTTCACGGTCAAGGGTGGGCAGAACGGAAAGGTCTTCTTCGGCCTCCTGAAGGTTCTTCAGTATTTCCGCCTCCTCAAGAATTCTCTTCTTTTCTTCTTCCTGAAGGGATGCAGCAAGGGCGTCCAGTTCCCTGCGCTCCTTTTCATCCATGAGGCGCTGTTTTTCCGTATCCGGGGCCAGAATATAAAGCACCCTGTGGGGATTTTCCAGAAGGTAGTGACGGATCAGATTTTCAAAATACCCCCTGTCCAGCTCACTGCGGATGGCTTCAAGATCCTCTTCAAACTGAATCACCTTCAGAGGATCGCCCCCATGGAACCAGGTACCTGCCATGCCCATGATCATTTTGAGACCATAGGGATAGGGACTGTTGGAAATCTCCTTTTTCTGAAATTCCAGCTGATGAATGGCCGCTTCCGCAAGCTCCCTTTCAATCCCCTTTTCCGCAAGGGCCTTCAGGGTATCCATGATCAGCGTCTCCAGTGCCGCCGCATCCGCTTCTGCCATTCCCTTCATGCCGCAGCAAAAAGCCGTATCCCTGTTGTCACCGTCAAACCCCGCACCGTCACAGATGGCCGTTCCCAGTCCGGAATCCATGAGGGCTTTACGCAGAGGCGCTCCCGCATTCCCCAGAAGAATCTGCTCCAGAAGAACAAATCCCAGCACAGAACGGGTATCCAGAATATCCGGCGTCAGCCATGCAAGGGCTGCCTGACATTCCCTTTCAAGATGCGGCCCTGCAATGGCAGGATAGGTTTCCCGGATCTTTCTGGGGCTTTCCCATCTGGGTTGGGAAGGCACATCGGTTTTGGGATCCAGACGTGTAAAACGGGAGAGCACTTCTTTTTCAATCACTGCCAGATGATCTTTCAGGGGCATGTTGCCGTAGGTGAAAAACCAGGCGTTGCTGGGATGGTAATGACGGCTGTGAAAGGCCAGCAGGTCTTCATGGGTCAGCTCAGGAATAAAGGCCGGGTCACCACCGGAGTTATGCCCATAGGTCACATTCGGATACAGGGCTTTGAGCAGCCCCCGGCCCATGATCTGGGAAGGTGAGCTCATGGCACCCTTCATTTCATTGTACACAACCCCCATACGCTGCAGAATACCTTCTTCATCAAACTCCAGACGGTGTCCCTCCTGCCGGAAACTTAAGACATCCAGTTTCGGGAAAAAGGCCGCATCCAGATAAACCCCCAAAAGATTGTAAAAATCTTTCCTGTTCTGGGTGGCAAAGGGATACATGGTCCAGTCCGAGGCCGTAAAGGCATTCATGAAGGTATTGAGACTGCGCTTGATCATGGAAAAAAAAGGATCCCGCACCGGATACCGGGCAGAACCGCAGAGGGCCGTATGCTCCAGAATGTGAGCCACACCCGTTTCATCCGCAGGTACGGTTTTAAAACCTACGGCAAAGGTGTTTTCACTGTCATCACAGGCGATATGCACATGCCGTGCACCCGTTGATTCATGCTCCAGAGCATAGTATTCTCCCCGGATCTCCGGAAGAGAGGCTGTTTTTTTTACAATATAACCGCCAATGCGCTGGCCTTCACATAAACCATTTATATCTCTATCTTTTATCATATCCATGAAAAAAGAAAATCCTTTCATCTGTTCAAATCAGAACAGGTCTCATAGAAAAAGCTTCAGACATAAAAAAAAGTCTAGGTTCAAAACAATAAAACAACACCCAAGACACTGCCTGACAGGTATCCTGATTACCAGAATAAAAGGGTGTTGAATCATTACTTAAAAAAATAGTAACTTCTGAGTAACTTGAATTTAGTTCTTTTAATTCAAAAGCTTAAAAAATTACCAATTATCCATCACTGATCGAAATGAGTTTGAATCCTGCACAAGTTACTCTATGACAAGACGCCCTAGCAGGGCGTGAGCTGCTGTTCAGCACAATTTTCCTTTGGTAAATCGAATACCTTTAATCAGGAGTATAGACAACCGGACCTTTTGCTCGTGACGCAATCCGAAACGATTGCAATGTCACTCACAAACAGCCCGATTGTCTTTTGCTGGAACAAAAATTTTGAAATTAAAGCACAATCTTTCAGGGAAAAATATGCTGAATAATTACAAAAAATCATAAGCTCTCCAGGGAATCTTCTCCTATGGTGTCGGTAATTACCCGGTAGGTTCCCCGCTTCTCCCTGTGTATTTTCCCTGTCTTATATAAACGGAAAACAATGTTGCGGAGTTTTTTGTCATCGTATCCCGTTTTTTCACGGATTTCCTTAAACTCTATCAGCCCGCCATGTTCCCTCATGACAGAAAGAACCACATTGCCTGCATTAAGACCGGAACGTTTCCCCTTGCGGCTGCTGCTTTTCCGGGGACTGGCCGTATCCATCCCCACCGTCAGATGAATCTGTTTTAAAAGGTTTTCCAGTTGAATCATCCTGCCCATCAGATCTGTGAGATCTTTTCGTTTCGGGATATCATGCTGATCCAGAACCTGCTCAATAAGATCGCTTAAAACAGGACGTGCGGCTTTCTTTCTGGCCATGGGGCACTCCTTCATACCATGCGGGTTATAATTCATATAAGCAATCAAAAGAAGACATGAAATAAAAATACGTTTTCCTGTAAAAAATTCAAGTAAAGAATTCTTTATACCCAAAAAACATCTACAAAAATCTGCTTCACACCAAAAAAGGAAGAGCCCATAAACCTAAAAAAGCAACCAAAAACCCTGTTTTCAGTCAGCCCATCAAGTAAAAACATCCTCCGCATAAAATTATCACACATTCCGATACACAATCAGAAATCATCCCCAGAAAACCTGCAAAAACCACCACCGATCCCTTAGGCGGTGAACCGGCGGGATACATAAGATTTTTTCAGCAGATTCAGTTGCCCGCCCAGAGATTTCATGTTAACCATATCAGGTTTTTTTAAATGCTGCGGATCCTGCCCTCCCCTTGTTCCACAACCGCTTAATAAAAACAAAGACAGCAGGTAATTATTCAGCAGCTTCGTACTGTTGCAAGGCTCCGTGGCTATTTGCAAGTGACATTGCAATCGTTTCGGATCAGAGTTTCGTCCGGCACTCAAGCCATAAACCAAAAGCCAATCATTTAGAACAATACAACTTTATTGAGCTTGAGTGCCGGAGTGCTAATAAGAAGCGGCAAACTGTCTGAGCCGCCACAAAGGCAGCGTACCAAGGCCTGCTATGGTAATCAAAAAGCTTATCCTGCCTGTGGCGGGGAGTTTTTGCCGCTTCCGCACAGGCCAAGAAGCTCCCGAATCCGGCACTCAAGATCCATAGGCTTTTTTGCTCCCGTAAAGGGCTTGGGTTTTTCAGCTTGAGTGCCGGATTGCGTCACGGGCAAATGCCTGGGGCCTGTGCATCTGTCTTGCAGCTATGGTACTTGGAAAGCTGTGCTGAACAGTTACGACAGCAGCACTAACAAAGCTTCCGTTCAACCCCAATCTGTCAGGCACCATGACGCCGAAACAACGCCTCATTCATATTTATCGACAACTTGAGCAGCTTAGTGGTGAAAAGCCCTATGTTGCACGGGGATTTGCCATCGGTGTTTTTATCTCCATGACCCCCACCATACCCTTAAATACCATCCTGGCCGTTATCCTTGGCTTTCTGCTTCGGGGAAGCATACCCGCAGCCTTTATAGGCACCCTGATATCCAACCCCGTCACCATTCCTTTTCTTTATTACGCCGCATACTGGCTGGGTGTCACAGTAACCAGGGTACAGGGTGTAAGCTTTGATGAAATCCTTACCCTTGCCTACCATTTCAACGGTCCCGGCACCCTGCAGGAAAAAATCCATGAAGCCGGTCATCTTATTCATGGCAAAGTTCCTGTATTATGGGCCTCCCTCCTTGGCGGCGTCATCATGGGTATTCCCGTGGCCATTGGTACCTACTATCTAACACTGCGCCTGTTACGGGCATCTGCATCCGAAAGACTTTTACCCAGTGAGGACAACCCTAAGAATGACAGCACCCCAGACCCTCCTTAAAGCCTGGAACCTGAAACCTAAAAAAGAAATGGGGCAGAATTTTCTCACAGACCCCTCCACCCCGGAAATGATTCTGGACCGGGCGGGTATCCGTGAAGCCTGCGGCCAGACAATCATTGAAATCGGACCCGGCCTTGGCGCCATGACCCTTCCCGCAGCCCGAAGGGCAGCTCATGTCCATGCCATTGAGCTGGACAGGGAAATCATCCCTTTGCTGGAAACAGAAATACGTGTTGCAGACTGCAAGAATGTTACCGTACATTCCGGCAGCATTCTCAAGGTGGACCTGGAACCCATGCTGGCCGAAGGCCGTAACACGCTTGTGATCGGAAATCTTCCCTACAATATTTCATCCCAGATTCTTATCCGCCTGCTTGCCTTCCGCCACCGTATTGCACGCGGTGTGTTCATGCTACAGACAGAAATGGCCGAACGTATTGTGGCAGCTCCGGGCAGCCGGGATTACGGCAGACTTTCCGTGGCCATGCAGTACTGCGGAAGTGTCCGCATCCTTACTTCTGTCAAAGCTCATCTTTTTTACCCGAAGCCAAAGGTCGATTCATCCATCATTGAAGTGACTTTTACTGAAAAACCTGTGCTGCAGGCAAAAAATGAAAAACTTTTTTTCGATGTGGTCAGGGCGGCATTTGGCCTGAGACGCAAAACCTTAAGAAACAGCCTTGCCTCCGGCCTGAAAGAACTGACGCCCCAAAATGCGGAAAAGCTTCTGACTGAAGCGGGAATTGACCCCAGGCGCAGGGCAGAAACCCTTACGGTTGCTGAGTTTGTAAGGTTGACGGACTGCTTTATCGGATACAGATGAAAAACAAACCCGGTAAGCAGCCCTGACAGTATCTAAGAAATAATGAACGCCCCTTCCGGGGCGTTTTTTTGTTTTTGCTGGCATAAAAAAAAACATCCTGCTATTCTTTATTTTATGGAAAAAATCTTAACTTCAAAAATCAGATGGCTACGCTTTCCTGCCTATGCAGCACTGCTTCTGGCCTTTTTTGTGCTGTGGCCCCGCACCGCAGATG
The DNA here is from genome assembly GCF_007830435.1 of Desulfobotulus alkaliphilus. Lineage (GTDB taxonomy): Bacteria > Desulfobacterota > Desulfobacteria > Desulfobacterales > ASO4-4 > Desulfobotulus > Desulfobotulus alkaliphilus. The sequence goes on from NZ_VLLC01000029.1 coordinate 12,983, forward strand.
ATCTACAGGCCATTGCCCTGGATGTTTTGCATGAAATCAACACCCAACAGGATTTACAGGAAATTGCTCTGGCCCTGCAGAAACATCACAGGGAAACGGGCACCTTCCCGGCCCCGGAAGAAATGGACCGGTGGCTGAAGCAGGTGTTTGCCGGTCAGCCCCAATACCATCTGCCCATTGACCGCTGGGGAAACGCCCTGCACTATGAAACCACAGAGGACAGGCTGGGATTTTCCCTGCGCAGCTCCGGCAGGGACGGTATTCCCGGAACCAGCGATGATCTGGGACGAATCTTTTTCTTCCCCAGCCTGGGGGACAAGGCAAAAAATGATGCTGATTTGCCCCATGAGGCCATTTTGCCCCCTGCACAGGCCCTTCCTTAAGTACAATTTTCATCATTCATGCTCCAAAAATAATACAGACGCATTTTTTTAGTTGACACAAACTTTTTTTGATAGGATTATTCCTGAAAAACTTAACCCTTTTCAGGAGCAGCCATGACACCCATGCCCCCGAACAATCCCCTCTCCCTTCTGGCCCCCTTTTCTACGGAACAGACATGGATATGCCAAAAAGCCCGTTTCCTTGCCCTCTGGGAAATCCCCCAGACCATGAAATGCCCTCTGGTGGGCACCTGCCTTTCCGTGGAAGATCATCAGAAACTGCTCAAAAAAGCTGGCATCTGCGTCAGCCGCCTCTGTCCCGCAGGACTCCATGCCGCTGTCATGGAAAACATTGACACGGAAACACGGGTGGCCCGCAGAATTGATACTTTCCTGAAAAAAAAATTTGATGCCCTGTCCAGAGAATGGCTGCATACGCCGGAGCAGGAAGTCCGTAAACTCTGGCGCAAAGGTATTGAAACAGGAGATCTTGAGCTTCCCCTCTATATCATCGCCTCAAGGTCCGACATTTCTCCCTCCCTGCATGCAGAAGCCTTCGGCACCCTGCACATGCTGGGCCATACAGCAAAAAGGGATCTGCTGGCAGCCCGGAGATCCATGGCCAGGCTTGAAAAACTTCTGGCCGAAGAAAGGGAGACAGCCCGGCGGATACAGAAGGAAGAGCGGCAGAAACAGGATCTTCTGCGTGCGGAAATTCAAACCCTGAAAAAAGAGGCCCGTACAAGGCAGGCCTGCACCACGGCTGTAACGGAAAAGGATGAAACGTCCAGAGAGATCATTGAAACCCTTGGCGAACGCCTCCGCCGCGCACAGGAAAAAAATCAGGCCCTGATACAGAGGGTGAGAAAGCTTGAAGAAGAAAGAAAAGCATACCGCTGCGATACGGAGACCGAAAAAATTCCGTCCCGGACAGAGAAAGAGGCCCCCATCAAACGGCAGGCCATTTCATCTGCGGAAAAAAAAGAGATCCCCTCCCTGGAGGATAAACGCATTCTCGTGGTCGGCGGCAGGCCCTGCATGCAGTCCCTCTACCGCCACGCCGTAGAAAAATCAGGAGGTCGCTTTGAGTACCATGACGGCTGCATCCATGGCGGCCGACAAACCCTGGAAGCCCGTGTGCGCCGTTCAGACCTCGTCCTCTGCCCCGTCACCTGCAACAGCCATGGCGCCTGCGGTCTTGTCAAGGATATCTGCAGAAAACACGGTAAATGCCTCCGCATGCTGGACTCATCCAGCCGTTCCGCCATCACCTCCGCTCTGGCAAAGGCTGCAGATCCTGCACCCTCCGATGAAGGCCCCACGGATCTTCCCCTTATTGCGGGCAACCGCTTTGCCCCTTCATCCATGACCTGCAAAGAATAAGCCTGCGCACCGCAAAAAAACCGGGATCAGTCGTCGCTAGAAGATTATTTAGTCGTAATTATTCAGCACCTTTTTTTGCATGATTATGCCCTAATTTCAAAATATTGGTTCCAGCAAAAGGCAATCGGGCTGTTTGTGAGTGACATTGCAATCGTTTCGGATCAGAGCTTTGCAGGCCTGTGCGAAAGAAGCGGCAAACTGTTTGAGCCGCCACAAAGGCAGCGTGCTAAAGCCTGCCATGATAATCAAAAAGCTTATCCTGCCTGTGGCGGGGAGTTTTTGCCGCTTCCGCACAGGGCAAGAAGCTCCCGAATAAGATTGCGTCACGAACAAATGGTCCGGTTGTCTATGCACCTGATTAATTGTGTTGAGCAGCTATTTTTAGTCAAGCCGAAAAAAATTACTTGACACCACAATACGGCCCTGCTACTTTCGCCATGGCTAAAAAACAAAGGCTCGCATAAAACAACCCAAAAAGGACGGTATCATGACCACAGCCCTCATTGTTTACGGTTCCTCCACAGGCAACACGGAAAGCGTTGCCCAGATGATTGAAAAACAACTGGCTGCCAAAGGCTTTACAGTCACCTGCAAGGATGTAACGGCAACGGAAATTGACGAACTTAAAAAATTTGACATGGTGCTGCTGGGATGCTCCACATGGGGGGAAGAGGAGATAGAGCTTCAGGATGATTTTATCCCCTTTTACGAGTCCCTCGGGAATGCAGGTCTTAAAGGAAAAAAAGTGGCCGTATTCGGATGCGGTGACAGTTCCTACATCTACTTCTGCGGTGCCGTTGATGTCATTGAGGACAGAGTAAAGGAAAACGGCGGCCTTCTTATTGCTGAAGGCCTGAAGATTGACGGCGAGCCGGAAGACGCCAGAGAAGACATACTTTCATGGGCAGATGAGGTGGGAGCCGCTGCTTAACCCTTAAAGAACAGGGCCACATACGCAGGGAAAGGAAGATACTTACATGACTAAAAAACAGTCCAAGGTGATGCGAAGTTTTCAGATACGGATGATTACCCAGCTCAGTCAGGGAACCTTTTCATCCATTGACCTGAAAAATGAATTCTTTGTCAAATGGCTTGTGGGCTATATGGCAGACAATCAGATTCCTTTTCAGTTAATCCCTCTGGGAGCAGGCGTCACACGCATTCTTCTGGCCGGCTGTGTATGTGAGCACTGCAAAGGCAAAGGCTTTATCGCTGAAAAAGCAGACACATTGCCCAAACCCCACCTTATGTCAGCCCTTGAAAAGGAACTCGCCGACGAAGAAGCCCAGACTGCCCACTGCGGAGACCATTGCTCCTGTGAAAACGGCTGTGCAGGCGGTGGCATCTGCTGCAGCCAGCAGCACAGGGCTGCCTGATTTTCTCACCCCTGCCGCAGGCGGTTTTTTCTCCCCATACCTTCTGCGGCAGAACACCCCCACCCGGCTGCCCGGTACCCTCCAGACCGGCAGTCAGGTGATTTTCCTGCCATCTCCACCCTGACCCCTGAGACCGTTCTCCCCGATGGTCTCAGGGGTTCTCTTTTCAGGCTTTTCCTTGACAATCCCCCCTGCCTTCCGGATACTCCCCCCACGGATGTACCAAGGGAAAAAACAGTTTTCTCCCCTCAATGTGTAAAAATATCATGCCCCAAGGATTCAGCCATGGATACACGCCCCGAAGCCTGCCTGCAGCGTTACCTGAAAACGGAAAGCCTTCTGCACCACTTCTACACCTTTTTTGATTACTGCTCCCGCGTGTGCATTCCAAAACTCATTGCAGCCTCCCCCGGGAAACCCGTGGCCGCCTGCTGCAAAGACAGATACTATCAGGTCTATGATCTGGATCACCCGTCCTTTGACCTGCTCCGCCGGGAAAGGGAAAGCCTTTACGGCAGCCCCGCAGATCAGCCGGAAAACTCTGGCGTCAGCCCCTGCGAATACCATACGGCCACAGGATGCCTGCTGAAAGACCACAAAAGCCCCGTATGCTTAAGTTTCATGTGCAGACCGGCCATTGATGCCCTCAGGGAGAAACACGGCATCTATACCTATGACTATCTGGGCTTTAACTACGCCCTTGAATGGATTCTCACAGGGGATATGCCGGAAAAGGAATGGCGCACCTTCTACGAAAGCCTTGAAGACATGATCCGGAAAATATCATCCAAGGCTGCCTGAAAGGCCAACCTCCGGATGCTGCCAGCAGGCCCCCGGAAAGCATTTATTCATAGCTGTGTTCGGGACCGGGAAAGGAGCCTTCCCGAACGGCATCCCCATAGGCCTTAAAGCCCTTGACGGCTTCCCCCTTCAGGTCGGCAAAGAGCTTTGTAAACTTGGGCATATACCCCAGATTCAGGCCAAGGAGATCATGCATGACAAGAATCTGACCGTCACAATGCACACCCGCCCCGATACCGATGGTGGGAATGGCGATCTCCTCTGTGATCCGCCGGGCAATGGGTGCAGGAATACCTTCAAGCACCACGGAAAAAGCACCGGCTTCCATTACCCTGTGGGCATCCTCCACCAGCCTTTCCTCATCCCGCTGTATCCTGTAGCCTCCCATGGCATGGACACTCTGGGGTGTAAGTCCGATGTGGGCCTGAACGGGTATTCCCGCATCCACCATGGCCTTGATGGTGGCACAGACACCGGCCCCTCCTTCCAGCTTCACGGCAGAGGCACCGGCTTCCTTAAGAAAAAGCCCTGCGTTACGCACAGCCTCTCCAATGTCCGCCTGATAGGACAGAAAGGGCATGTCTCCCACCACAAGGGCCCTTTCTGCTGCCCGGCTCACCATGCGGGTATGGTAAAGCATCTCTTCCATGGTAACGGGAAGGGTTGTTTTCTGCCCCTGAACCACCATGGCCAGAGAATCTCCCACAAGAATGATGTCCACTCCGGACGCATCCGCCAGACGGGCAAAGGGATAGTCATAGGCCGTAACCGCAACAATTTTTTCTCCCTGAGTCTTCATTTTCAGCAGGTGTCTGGTGCTTACCGGTGCCATTTCTTTCTCCTTCGTTTTTTTAACTGCTTCTTTAAGATCTGAAACCCTGTTTTCCTGTGCCTATCTCCGCTGGCCGCCCCTGTCAAGGCAAGAAAAGTCCAAAGGCAAAGACTGGGGATTTATCGGAATCCGGTTGACGCTTTCGGGGGCCTGCGATAAGAAAAAAAGGTTAAGGCTTTTTTTATTTATGTTTTACCCCTTTTTTCGGGGATGCGGATTGTTAAGGATGGGAGTCCATGATTCAACTGATTCGAGGTTTTAAAGATATTCTTCAACCCGAGGCCAGCCTCTGGCAGCACATTGAAAATGAAGCCCGCAGGCTTTTTGAAAGCCACGGCTACCGGGAAATTCGCCTGCCCATCCTGGAAAAAACAGAGCTTTTTGCCCGCAGCATCGGTGAAACCACAGATATTGTGGAAAAAGAAATGTACACCTTTGCAGACCGGAGCGGCGATCATCTTACCCTGAGACCGGAAGCCACCGCTTCTGTGGTCAGGGCCTATATCCAGCACAAGCTCTCTGGCACAGAGCCCATCAGAAAACTCTATACCATCGGTCCCATGTTCCGGAGGGAAAGGCCCCAGAAAGGCCGCTACCGTCAGTTTTATCAGATTGATGCGGAAGTTTTCGGCATCAGCTCACCCTATGCCGATGCACAGATGATTCTCATGCTGGCAAAGCTCATGGAACGCTTAGGCGTCACGGGCATATCGGCCCATATCAATTCTCTGGGCTGCCCTGAGTGCAGACCCCTTTACAGGGAAAACCTGAAAGCCTTTATCCATCAGCATACGGAAGAACTCTGTGAAGACTGCCTGCGCCGCAAAGATAAAAACCCCTTAAGGGTACTGGACTGCAAAAATGAATCCTGCAGAAAAGCCATGACAGAGGCCCCTGAACTGCTGGATCAGCTCTGCACGGCCTGTGCGGACCATTTTGCTCTGGTACGCAGGGAACTGGACCGGAGAAATCTTGACTATAAGATCAACAAACGTCTGGTCCGGGGCCTGGATTACTATACCCGTACGGCCTTTGAACTGCAGACGGACATGCTGGGAGCCCAGAGTGCCGTTGCCGGTGGCGGCCGCTATGACGGCCTTGTAAAAACCCTGGGGGGTCCGGACATACCGGCCATCGGTTTTGCCATCGGTTTTGACCGTCTGGTTGAAGTCATTACACAGGCAAAGCCCCCGGAGACCCCGGCACCCTCGGTTTTTTTCATCCCCTTAGGAGAGAGTGCCATGGAAAAGGCCTTTGATTTCTGCCTGCAACTGGCGGAAAAAAGCATTGAGGCCGATACGGACTATTCGGGAAGAAGCCTCAAGGCCCTGATGAAACGGGCAGACAGACTGGCGGCCCCCTTTGTGGTCATCATGGGAGACAGTGAGCTTCAAGCCGGTGAGGTCAGCCTTAAAAACATGGCCACGGGAGAACAGCGCCCCGTTCCCCTGGACAGTCTTGTGGAAATTCTGAGCCTTGAAATATCAGGGCAAGAAGCTCCCGAATCCGGCACTCAAGATCCTTGAAGCATTTTTGCTCCCGTAAAGGGCTTGAGTTTTTCAGATTGAGTGCCGGATTGCGTCACGAACAAATGGTCCGGTTGTCTATGCATCTGATTATAGGCATTCGATTTACCATAGGAAAATTGTGCTGAATAATTACACAGATCCTTCAATTATTATTTCAGATCATTCATCAAGGAGAATTTTTCGTGCCTGATATACTCGGTAACATGCGAAGAACCCACCACCTCGGAGCCCTCAGCAGCAGCGATGCAGGTACCGTCGTTACCCTCATGGGCTGGGTACAGCGCAGAAGGGACCATGGCGGCGTTATTTTTGTGGATTTAAGGGACAGGGAAGGAATCACTCAGGTGGTCTTCAACCCGGAACGCAGTCCTGAGGTCCATGCCAAGGCCCATGGCATACGCTCGGAATATGTTCTGGCCATCCGGGGCCTTGTGGTGGAAAGACCCGAAGGCATGGCAAACCCCGACCTTAAGACCGGCAGCATTGAGGTCATGGCCGATGAGCTGCGTATCCTGAACACCGCTGCCACACCACCCTTTCTCATTGAAGAGGACGCGGATGTTTCCGAAACCATCCGGCTGCAGAACCGTCATCTGGACCTGAGAAGGCCCAACCTTCAGAAAAATATCATCCTGCGCCATAAAACCGGACAGGCCATCAGAAATTTCCTGAACAATCAGGGATTTTTGGACATAGAAACCCCCTTCCTCACCCGCAGCACGCCCGAGGGTGCCAGGGACTATCTGGTACCCAGCCGGGTAAACACAGGACATTTTTATGCCCTTCCCCAGAGTCCCCAGCTTTTTAAACAGCTCCTCATGATTTCCGGTTTTGACCGTTATTACCAGATTGTCAAATGCTTCCGGGACGAAGACCTGCGTGCAGACCGCCAGCCCGAATTCACCCAGATTGACCTTGAAATGAGTTTTGTCGGCGAAGAGGATGTCATGGCCGTGGGCGAGGGCCTTGTGTCCGCCGTATTTAAAGAGGTACTGGGCATGGAAATCCAGACACCCTTTGAACGCATGGACTACGACACGGCCGTGGGACGCTATGGCCTTGATAAACCCGACCTGCGCTTTGGCCTTGAGCTGGTGGACCTCACGGAAATGATGAAGACCGTGGGTTTCAAGGTCTTTGCCGATGTGGCTTCCAAAGGCGGCATGATCAAAGCCATCAATGCCAAGGGCTGTGCGGATTTCAGCCGCAAGGAAATTGATGACTTTACCCGCTTTGTGGGGATCTACAGGGCAAAGGGGCTGGCATGGATCAAGGTGAAGGAAGACGGGGAATGGCAGTCTCCCATAGCCAAATTCTTCAGCGATGATGAAAAGGCTGAAATGGTCCGCATCCTCAACATGGAAAAGGATGATATCCTCTTTTTTGTGGCGGACACCCCTTCTGTGGTCAATGAAGCCTTAGGCAACCTCCGCAACCATCTGGCTGAAAAACTGGGCCTTGTGGACAAAGGCTCCTTCCGTTTTGTCTGGGTCACCCGTTTTCCCATGTTTGAATACGATGAAACGGAAAAACGCCTTGTGGCCCTGCACCACCCCTTCACAGCCCCCGAGGAGGAGGATTTTGCAAAGCTTGATACCGAACCCCTTGCAACCAAATCCCGGGCCTATGACCTGGTGCTGAACGGCAATGAAATCGGTGGCGGCTCCATCCGCATCCACCAGCCTGAAATGCAGCAGAAAATCTTTGATGTACTGGGCCTTTCCCGTGAGGACTACGAAGACAAGTTCGGCTTCCTTGTGGATGCCCTGAACTCCGGTGCCCCCCCCCATGGAGGCATGGCCTTTGGCTTTGACCGCCTGATCATGCTTCTCACCGGCCAGACCTCCATCCGGGATGTCATCGCCTTCCCCAAAACCCAGAAAGCCGCCTGCCTGCTCACGGGAGCCCCCAGCACAGCGGCACCGGCCCAGCTTCAGGAGCTTGGGGTCCGGGTTGAAACCGAGCCATTGGGATAAAAATAAAAAGCCCGAGGAGGACTGCATGTACATCGGCCGCATCATGCGCACAAATCTTGTCACGGTTCCACCGGAAATGCCCCTTGCCGAAGCAAGGGAACTCATTGACCAGAAAGGGATTGAACACCTTCTGGTGGTGAACAGGGAAGAAAAACTGGTGGGTGTGGTTTCAGACAGGGACATCCGCCAGAACTGGGCCTCTTCTGCCACGACCCTTTCCAGCCATGAGCTGAACTACCTGCTCAGTAAGGTGACCATGGCCATGATCATGCGCAAAAAAATCGTAACGGTCACGCCGGATACCACCATCGAGCGTGCCGCCATGATCATACAGGAAAAACGCATCGGCTCCCTGCCTGTCATGGAAAATGACAGACTGGTGGGCATTATCACCCGTACCGATGTCCTGAAAGTACTGCTGGATGCCATCGGCATTGCCGAAGGTTCCGTTCGCTTTCAGGTGCTGATCCGGGATCGTCTGGGGGCCCTTGCGGAAATTGCCCGCATCCTGTCTTCGGAAAGCATCAATATCCAAAGCCTTATCTCCTGGCCCGTGGAAGAACATCCCGGTGTGTTTCAGCTGGTGATGCGGGTGGCTGCAAGGGATCTGGATCCGGCGGTAAAAAGCCTTGAATCCGGAGGCTTTTCCGTACTTACACGTCATGTAAAAGACCTGACGCCCTATCTTCCGACTACCTGATTTCCTGCCCTGTGCCTGCGGCCTGTTTCCGGGCCACAGCATAAATATCAATCCATGACCTGCCAAAGGAATCCCTGGCAGGCTGTGGATTTTTATGCTGCCTTATGATTTTTCCCTGAAGGATGTATCATGGTCTATCTGCAACTGGTCATCGGTCTGGCACTGCTCCTCAAGGGGGCCGACCTCCTTGTCAATGGCGCCATCAGCATTGCCCGCCGTTTTCAGATTCCCAGCATTGTCATCGGCCTGACCATTGTTGCTCTGGGCACATCCCTGCCTGAACTTTTTGTCAATATCTACGCCAGTATCACGGACAACTCCGGCATTGCCGTAGGCAATGTGCTGGGCAGCAACATCGCCAACACCCTTCTGGTTCTGGGACTGGCTGGGGCCATTTCTCCTCTGGGAGTGCAGAAGGGCACGGTCTGGGCAGAAATCCCCCTAAGCCTTCTCGCCGGTATCATGCTGGCCGTTGCCGTAAACGATGTCTTTTTTGACGGTGCCCTTCGCAATGAGCTGACCCGTACCGACGGCCTTGCCTTTCTGGGATTCTTTCTCATTTTCTCCTATTATTCCTTCAACCTTTCCCAGAGCAAGGGAAACGACCGCCCGTTGGAACCGCCTGCCGAAGCCTTTTACGGACCCTTCAAATCCTGGGTGTATATCATTGCAGGGATGGTGGGGCTGGGGCTGGGGGGAGACTGGATTGTAGACGCTGCAGTCATCATTGCAGAAAACTTCAATGTTGCAGAGGATATCATCGGCCTGACCATTGTGGCCATCGGCACATCCCTTCCAGAACTGGCCACCTCTGCGTTAGCCGCCTGGCGTGGCAATGCCGCCATTGCCGTGGGCAATGTGGTGGGTTCCAACATCTTCAACATCTTTTTTGTCTTAGGCATCAGCGCATCCATCAAAGCCCTTCCCTTTTCCATGCACAACAATATGGATATTGCCGTTGTCATTCTCTCCAATATCCTGCTCTTTATTTTCATGTTCACAGGCAGACGACGTTCCATAGACCGGGGAGAAGGAATCTTCATGCTTTTCCTGTATACTGCTTATATCGCCAGCCTTTTTATGCGCAACGGCAGTTTTACTTCCTGAAAACAAGGCATGAATTTTAAAAAAAGATGGCAAGACGGGATGGATACACAGACAAAACAAAAAAATTAGGCTTTAAAAAACAAGCCCATGCAAAGGGGCGGATAAAAAAAACATATTTTAACCTTTTTTTAATTGACAGAGAGAAACGAAACCCGTATAAGTTGCCTCGTTCTACCGCAAGGTGGAACCCAGATGCTCCCCAGTAGCTCAGTCGGCAGAGCAAGTGGCTGTTAACCACTGGGTCCGCGGTTCAAGTCCGTGCTGGGGAGCCACTCGATAATCCCTGCACACCTTAAAACGTGTGCAGTTGGTTTTTATACGCTCCCTGTCGGTTTTCCGGCAGGGAGTTTTTGATTTAGGATACAAGAGCATTGACATGCCACCTTCCCCCGTCCGCCTTCCCGCCCCCTGTTCCTTTGGCTTTTTCAAAAAGATCTTGCCCTGCATACCCCAAACAGGTTATTTTTATAAAAAGTTCTGATGCCCATATAAAAAATGCATTCTTTCCGCAGCGCTGCTGAATGCCCCCCCTCGACACGCTGAAAAGGACCAGCCCCCAAGCTGAGCCCTGAATCCTGTCTGGTGCCCCAAACCGCATACACAGGAGCTTTCCCATGTCCATCAGAAAAAAGCCTCTCCATACGACTTCTCTACGGAAAAAACCTTCGGGCTGGTTCAACAGGTCCCTGTATTTTCTTCGGCATAAAAACAAAAAATCCAGCCCCGCCCCCCATCCATCCCAGCGGAATCAAATCCCGGAAGCCGGGACGGCATTCAGCAAAAATTTTTTCCACCACGCCCCCGTGGGTATCTTCTGTACCACAGCCGAGGGCAGACCCCTTGAAGTCAATATGGCCATGGCGCAGATGCTGGGTTTTGATCAGCCCGAAGACGTTCTCGATCACTATCTTGATCTGGCATCGGAACTCTACCTTCAAACGGCAATGAGGGAAACGCTTCTGCAGATTCTCCTGAAAAAGAGAAAAATCCAGGATTTTGAATTTCAGGCAAAAACCAGAGACGGCAGACAGATATGGCTGAACATCAACGCCCGCATGCAAAAACGCAAAGATAAAACCCTTCTTATTGAAGGCTTCTGCACAGAAATTACATCCCGGAAGCATGCGGAAAAAGCCCTGCACCTCCAGTCCCGCCTGCAGGGACTCCTCATGGAAATTGCAGCCACCTATATCAACCTTCCCCTTGAAAATCTCAATGAAGCCATCCAGATCTCCCTTGGGGACATGGCCATTTTTGTTGAAGCGGACCGCTCCTACATCTGCACCTATGATTTCCAGAGTCAGATCTGTACCAACACCCATGAATGGTGTGCCGAAGGCATAGAGCCACAGATCCATCTTTTGCAGGCAGTTCCCTTTTCTGCCATGGAAGACTGGATAGAAGCCCATACCCAAGGTGCCATCGTACATATTCCCGATGTCAGCGCCCTGCCCAGGGGCGGCGCAAGGGATGTGCTGGAACCCCAGGACATCAAAAGCCTGCTGGCCGTCCCCATGATGCACAGGGAAACATGTCTTGGCTTCATCGGATTTGATTCCGTACGCAAACACCACGACTACTCAGACAGGGAACAGAAACTCCTTACCCTTTTTGCCCAGATGCTGGTCAATATCGGCCTAAGAAAACAGGCGGACAAAGAACAGCAGCTGCTGCAGGCCCAGCTCCTGCAGGCCCAGAAAATGGAATCCGTTGGCCGGCTTGCCGGTGGTGTGGCCCACGACTTCAATAACATGCTCAGCGTCATTCTGGGACACTCGGAGCTGGCTCTGGATGATCTTTCACCAGAAAGTCCCGTACATAACGATCTGCTGCAGATCCGTCAGGCAGCCCACCGCTCTGCGGATCTGACGCGCCAGCTTCTGGCCTTTGCAAGGAAACAGACGGCCATTCCAAGAATTCTGGATCTGAACAAGACCATTTCCGGCATGCTGAAAATGCTGCACCGCCTCATTGGTGAGGATATTCAACTGCACTGGCTTCCCGAAGAAGGCCTGTGGCCCGTCATGATGGACCCCGGCCAGATTGATCAGATTCTGGCCAACCTCTGCGTCAATGCCAGAGACGCCATAGACGGTACGGGTGAAATCACCATCCGTACCGGCAAAGGCCTTTTTGACATGGATCATATCCCGCAGGAAAAGGGGTTTATCCCCGGAGAATACGTGGTGCTGAGCGTCCATGACACCGGCACGGGCATGGGGCCTGAAATCCTGCGTAACCTTTTTGAACCCTTTTTTACCACCAAGGCGCCGGGTAAAGGCACGGGACTGGGACTGGCTACCATCTACGGGATTGTCAAGCAGAACGGCGGTTATATAGATGTCCGGAGCAGGCCCTCCGCAGGCACTTCCTTTGCCGTATATCTGCCCCGCTACGAGGGGATGCCCGAAGAAAGCCATCCGGAAGAATCCCATGTTCCCCCCGGCAGTCCCCACGAAACTATCCTCCTTGCAGAAGACGAACCCGCCATACTTAAAATGAACCAGCGGGTTCTTGAAGGTCTCGGCTACACCGTTGTGGCGGCACCGAACCCCGAAACAGCCCTGAGCCTTGCCAAAGGCCAAAAAATCGATCTCCTCATCACAGACGTTATCATGCCGGACATGAACGGAAGGGATCTTGCCGACACCCTGAAAAAGATCCACCCTGAACTCAGAACCATTTTCACCTCAGGCTACACAGCGGATGTCATTGACAGACATGGCGTGCTGAATCCGGGGGTACACTTCATCCAGAAACCCTTTACCCGAAAAATTCTGGGAAACAAGGTCCGGGAGGTGCTGGATGAAACGGCGGCACCCCGCATCCATGCATGACGGAGAACCTCGTATGAAAAACAAACGGCACCCTTTCTTCCGGATTCCGCCCCTCATCCCCCTGCTTCTGATCATGGTAACCGCTGTTTTTACGGCTGGCACCCTTTATCAGTACCGGGCTTCCGGCACCCTGCGCACAGCCATGGAAGGGCTTTCCGCAGAAACCACCCTGCGCATTGCAGACCACCTGCGCCACTTTCTCTCCCTTCCTCAGATCGTGAACAGAATCAATGCGGATGCCATGGAGCGGGGGCTGCTCCCCGTCAGTGATCAGAAGGTGCTTGAACGTCATTTCTACAATCAGCTCCAGCTTTTCCCACAGATCAGCAGCGTTTATTTCGGCAATACCGAAGGCGGACTGGCCCACAGTGGCAGGGAGCCCGGCCGATTCTATTTCATGGCCACGGAAGATTTCAGAGCCGGACCGTTCAACAAGTACGGACTGGGCACCGCAGAAGAAAGGGGGGAGATTCTCCATCGTATTCAAAACTTTGATGCGAGAACCCGGCCATGGTATAAAAAGGCTCTGGCCTATGAAACCCATGTATGGAGCGAGGTTTACATTCTCTTTACCGGAGACGGGCTGGCCCTTTCCGCCAGCCAGCCTGTCCGGGACCGGGACGACAGACTTCTTGGGGTCGTTTCCGTGGATATCTTTCTGGACCATATCCATGATTTTCTATCGGGCATGCAGATAGGAAAAACCGGGGAAGCCTTTATCATGGACAGATCCGGCTATCTCCTTGCCTCATCAGCACCAGACGCCAGCATCTTCCAGACAAACGAAAATTCTGTCCCGAAAAAATCCAAGGTTCTGCAAAGCAACTCCCACAGGATAAAAAACGCAGGACGCGCCATATACAGCCACCTTGATCATCCTGACAAGATAAGGGAGATTGTCAGCATACAGTTTACAAGCGGCAAAGAAAAATACATGCTTCAGGTTTCTCCCCTTCAGGAAAACAGCGGCATTGACTGGCTGATCTGCGTCATTATCCCCGAAACCGATTACATCAGTGACATCCTCAGTTCCCAGCGCAACACCTTTTTCATCATTGCTGCCGCCCTCATCCTCTCCCTCATCACAGGCAGACTGATCCGTGAAAGGGAGATGAATTTCCGGAATTTTTTTGAAAGCATCGGCGATCTTGTGGCAGTCACAAGGCCCAGCGGCAGGATCATCTATACCAATACAAACCTGCGTCAGAGTCTTGGATACAGCAGGGAGGAATGCCATGGCATGTATATCATCGACCTGTATCCCGAAAAAATACGGGAAGAAGCCAGGGCCACCCTGGAAGCCATGCTGGAGGGAAAGCAGGAAAGCTGCCTCCTCCCCCTGATGCAAAAAAACGGTAAAAAACTGTCTGTGGAGGCCAGAATCTGGCGGGGAGAATGGAACGGGAAAGAATGCATTTTCGGCCTTGCCAAAGACATTCGTGTTCAGGTGGAAGCCCAAAAGCGCTTTGAACGTATTTTCCAGAACAATCCAGCACTTATGGCCCTATGGCTGTTACCTGAAAGCCGCCTGAGCGATGTCAACGACACCTTTTTACAAACCCTTTCCTACAGAAAAGAAGACATCCTGAACAAAACCCCGCAGGAGCTGAATCTTTTCCCCTTTCCCGAACAGCTAGAAGCCCTTACCCTGCGCCTGAATGAAACGGGGCGGGTGACAAACACGGAAATACGGATTCAGGACAGCAAAGGGCAGCGAAAGGACGGGATCTTTTCAGGGGATGTGATTTCCAGCCATGGCAAACATTACCTCCTTACGGTGATGGTGGATATCAGTGAGCGCAAACAGGCGGAAATTGCCCTTGAGGAATCCCGGACTGTTCTGGAAAAAACAAACAAAGCCTTAAGCGAAGCCATTGCTGAAACCAAAGAAATGGCCCTGAAGGCCGAAAGGGCCAACATGGCCAAAAGCGAGTTCCTTGCCCATATGAGCCATGAAATCCGCACCCCCATGAACGGGGTTATCGGCATGAGCAATCTTCTCATGGAAACCCCTCTGACAGAAAAACAGAGGCACTATACAGAGGCCCTCCGCAGCAGTGCCGTTTCCCTTCTGGGTATCATCAACGATATTCTGGATCTTTCAAAAATTGAAGCCGGCAGAATGGAAATGGAAATCCATGACTTCAGTCTGGACGGACTGCTTGAAAATTTTATGGCTGCCATGGCTCCCCAGGCCCGGGAAAAGGGCCTGGACTTTCGCTGCTCAAAGGAAGATGAGGTACCCTCCCGTCTGGCAGGTGATGCGGGCCGTCTCCGGCAGATCCTCACCAATCTTGTGGGCAATGCCATCAAATTTACGGACAAGGGCAGCGTATCCATCTCCATATCAAAGGGTCAGCAGGATGCCCGCGGGATCATACTGCATTTTACCATAGAAGATACGGGTATCGGCATTCCCGAACACAAACAGCCCCTTTTATTCGAAAAATTCAGTCAGGTGGACAGATCCACCACAAGGCAATACGGTGGGACGGGTCTTGGCCTGGCCATTTCCAGACATCTGGTGCTGCTCATGGACGGTGATATCGGCATGGAAAGCCGTCCGGGAAAGGGCTCCAGATTCTGGTTTTACATCCGCCTGAAAAAAACCGATGAAGAAGAAAACCCGGTAACTGAAAACAGGGAAACCGTCACAGGAAAGGATCTCCTTGCAAAATCCCATGCCCGCATTCTTCTTGTGGAAGACAATGTGATCAATCAGAAGGTGGCCATCGGGTTTTTGCAGAATCTCGGATTTTCACCAACAGCCGTATCCAATGGACTGGAAGCACTGGAAGCCCTGAAAAAAGCACCATGGGACCTTGTCCTCATGGACATCCAGATGCCCCTCATGGATGGCCTGGAAGCCACAAGATGCATCAGACACCCCAAGTCCGGCGTACGGAATCCTGCCATACCCATCATTGCCATGACAGCCCATGCCATGCAGGATGACAGGGAAAGATGCCTGAATGCGGGAATGAACGATTATGTGACCAAGCCCCTGAACCCGGAGGCCCTCACGGCAGCCCTTATGAAATGGCTGCCGGAAACCCCGGCGGGATCGGGAAATGAAGCCTTAGACCTGTCCGATGAAGATGATAAAAATAAAATATGGAATAAAAAAACCCTGAAAGAATTCCTTGGTGACGACAGGGAAACCATAAACATCATCGTACAGGAATTCATGGAAACCGCCCCTGCCCAGATCGCTGAGATCAGGGATCTCATTACCAAAAACGATACGGGTGGCGTACGCTTTGAGGCCCACAGCTTAAAAGGTGTTGCTGCCCATATGGGGGCAGAAACCCTTTCTGGTATCGCCTTTGATATGGAAAAAAAAGCAAAGGCCGGGGATCTTGAAGGATGCCGCAAGATACTGGGGCACCTTCAGCAGGCCATGGCCGAGCTTAAGGAGTGCATGGATGAATCATAGGCACACCGCCAGATACAGGGGGCCGGGACTGACAGAAACAAACCACGCAAATATGGAGGTATTTTAGATGCACAGATTTTTTTTACCTTTAATGCTTATCCTGATACTGCCCCTTTCTTCTCCGGCCAGAACCCTTGATATGCTGACGGACGATTTCCCGCCCTACAGTTTTCAGGAAAATGGCCGCATATCCGGCATCTGCATGGATGTCATCCAAAGTGTATTTCAGGATACGGCCTATGACTTCCATGTGCAGCTTTTTCCCTTTGCCAGAGCCTATGCCGCCACCCGTGACGGAAAAAACATCTTTGAATTCTGTGTGGCCAGAACACCGGAAAGGGAAGAACTTTTTCACTGGATAGGCCCCGTAGGCCCCTCCTATGAAGGACTCATCGCCCTCAGCACAAGAAAGGACATCCGCATTGAATCGGATAGGGACATGGCTGTCTATCGCATCGGTACGGTGATCGAGGACGTGGTGGACCAGCACCTTTCCGCAAGGCAGAAGGAGCTTGGGCTCACGCTGGATAAAACATCGAGCTACAGGCAGAACATGAGAAAACTCATGGCGGGACGCATGGATATATGGGCTGGCAATATCATCGCTGCTTTCCAGCTGGCAAAGGATCTGGGCCATGACCCGGAAGAACTGCGGGTGGTTTATGCTTTTCCCGATCTTTATAAAGATCTCTACCTTGTTACGGGCAAAAAAAGTGATCCGGATCTGGTGGAAGACCTCCAGAGGATTTTTGAAAATTTTGTGGAAAAAGGAAAATATGAAAAAATAAAAGAGCAGTTTATCAGGGAGCAGACTTCCGGATATTCTGACGAAAAAAGAGAGTGATTCTGACGCAACAGCAAGCATAAGACGATTTCCTTTGCCCGAAGGACAAAGCCACAGGAAAAAAATATTGCCATCATGATCTGCTGCCCTTATCATCCGCCCTGAACATGGGAGAATGAAAATGACACAACAAACAGGAATCATCGGCTGCGGCAGAGCAGGAAGCCACCTTGCCTTTCACCTTAAAAAAGCAGGCTGGTCCGTCTGCGGTATCTGGGACGCCGAAATAAAAAAAGCAGAACAGATTGCAGCGCTTACGGAAATCCCCCTGCTTTCCCCCGAAGAAATGGGCCAAAAAGCAGACATTCTGGTTCTGGCACTGCCCGATGATACCATTGCATCCGCCTGTGACAGCCTTGCAGCCAAAGGCATCTTCCACCCCGGCCAGCGGGTGTTTCACCTGAGCGGTTCCCAGCCTGCGGCACTCCTTGTATCCGCTGCAAAAAAAGGTGCCTTTACGGCCTCCTTGCATCCCCTGCAGAGCTTCTCTCCCAGCCTGGACAGGGGCCACCCCTTCAAAAATATCCTCATGACGGCAGAGGGCATGCCCGAAGCCGTAGAAACCGGCCTTGCCATGGCAGAAGATCTGGGGGCAAAGGGAATCCCCATCGCAGCAGATGCCAAGGTCCTCTACCATGCGGCGGCGGTGGTGGCCTCCAACTACCTTGTCACCCTTCTGGATTTTTCCTTTGACCTTCTGGAAGCCTCGGGCATTGAGGGCAGCCATGCCATGGCCTTTCTTGCTCCCCTTATTTCCGGCACCCTTGCCAATCTGGAAAAAATGCCTGCGGAAGCTGCCCTCACGGGTCCCGTTGTCAGGGGAGACACCAGCACCCTCAAAAGACACCTTGAAGCCATCAGCGAAAAACGCCCCTTACGCAGCGACCTGTACAAAGCCCTTGGAAGGGCCACGCTGGATCTGGCTGTAAGGGGAAAACATCTGGATAAACAAGCAGAAAGGCAGATCCATCCGCTTTTTTCCTTAAATGGCACCTTGGGCGCATAAAGAACAAAAAAACCTCAGAAAGGAGTACCAGATGTTACGTCATTTTCTTGTATCCTCTGCCTGTATTCTCCTGCTGTTGCTCTCCGCCTGTGGCGGCGTCCGCAGCACACCGACGGCAGATCCCCATGCCCAGCAGGCCATTGAAAAAATGGCCGCAGAAATTGCCTTTAAAAATCCCCAGAACATCAACACACCGGGCCATGTCAGAATTCCCCTTGCCAAAGGCCAGTGGGTGACCACCCTTGCCCGCTACAGAAACCCCGACGGAGACCGTATCCTCAGCACCACAAAGGTCATTGATGTCCAGCAGGATCTCGTAACCCTTGAAGTGGAAAACTTTACGGCATCCCAGAAAGGCGAAAGGAGTGTCACTCTGGTTCAGATTGCAGGCTATCCCGTCAATCTTCCCGTAGGACCGGATCAGGAAGCCATTAAAGCCATCACCAGCCAGGCCCGTATTCTCCGCATGGTCACCCAGGCCGGAGACAACCCGCCCACGGAAATGCCCCCTGTGTATCTCCAGTTTGCCTCCAACCTCATGAAAGACTTCATCAACCCTGCCGTGCGCACCACCCCCATGAGTACCCAGCCCGTGGAAACGCCCTACATCCGGGCCAGAGACGCCAAGGTCTTTGATGTGGAAGTCTCTGTGCTGGGCTTCAGGGATACAGGTAAAATTCAGGCCCATGGCGGTGTTCCCGTCAACAACCAGATTGTTTACGAAAATACGGATCAGATCATTTACACCATTGCCTATGGCTTAAAGGGGGCAAAACAGACGCTTTTCTTTCCCCCCGCAGGAACGGGTATGCAATAAAAAACGTAACTGTTCAGCACAGTTTTTCAGATACCATACCTGCAAGGCAGATGCACAGGCCCCAGGCTATTTGCCCGTGACGCAATCTTATTCTTAGAGCTTCTTGCCCTGTGCGGAAGCGGAAAAAACCCCCCGCCACAGGCAGGATAAGCTTTTTATTACCATGGCAGGCCTTGGTACGCTGCCTTTGTGGCGGCTCAGACAGTTTGCCGCTTCTTATTAGCACTCCGGCACTAAAGCCTGAAAAGGCGGCATCGTTTATATTATAGGCTTTGGGTTTTTGGCTTGAGTGCCGGACAAAGCTCTGATCCGAAACGATTGCAATGTCACTTGCAAATAGCCACGGAGCCTTGCAGCCGTAAGACGCTGCTGCAACTACAGCATTGGCAGTTCGGAATAAACTGTGCTGAATACTTTCAAAATAATGAACAATTTTTTTTAAATAAAATGTACTGAATAATTACTAAAAAACAAAGGGAATCCTTCAAAAGTCTTTAAGGAGTCTCTTTATTTCTTCCGGCCAAGGAGCATCAGCACACCATGACAAGGATTATCACCGTCAGCAGCGGCAAAGGAGGGGTCGGCAAAACCCAGATCAGCACCAACCTTGCGCTGCATCTTGCCCGGTCTGGCTACAAAGTCTGCCTGCTGGATGCAGACCTCGGCCTTGCCAATGTGAATATCCTTTTAAAGCTCCATCCTGAAAAGACCCTCAAAGATGTTCTTCTGGAAAAAATTCCCCTCAGGGAGATTCTGATTAAAGCACCGGAAGGGCTGGATATTCTTCCGGGAAGCTCCGGCATTGAGGCCATGGCCAACCTGAGAAGCGATCAGATCCTCTACCTTGTTCAGGAATTCTCCACCCTGGATACCTATGATTATTTCATCATAGATACAGCCGCAGGCATTGCAAGGGATGTGCTGGCCTTCTGTCTGGCATCATCGGAGCTGCTCATTGTCATCACGCCGGACCCCGCCTCCCTCACCGATGCCTATGCCCTGCTCAAGGTTCTGAAGCTCAACGGGTTTCAGACTCCGGTCCGTGTCATCGTCAACAACGCCCCCGGCATGGACAGGGCCAGAAACGTTCTTCTGAAACTCGTCAATGCTGTCAAAAACCATCTGGCTATGGAAATTCACCCCATTGGCATCATTCCCAAGGACAATGCCGTACCCGATGCCCTTGCGGAGCAGGAAGCCTTTATTCTTCGCTACCCCCAAAGCATTGCCTCCCGATGCATCCGCAATGCAGCCCAGAATCTTATCCAGCAAAGGGATCTTGGAGAAAAAGAACTGTATCCAACCGATTTTTTTGAAAAATTCCTGAAATTCCTCATGGGGCCTTTGAAAAAATATGCTGAAAAACCCAAGGATCCGTCCCCGGATCAAGCGGAAAAAGCTGAAACCCAAATACCTGATCATCCCCCTGCATCCCGGCCTGCCCCAGCAATCCCGCAGGCCTTAACGGAAAAACCAGAGCCTTCCCCCCATTCAGAAAATAAAGAAAACCCGATCCCACAACCCCGCAGGGAGGATACCCCTGCCCTGCTCCATGAAACCAATCACCTGCTGAGGGAAGTTTCGGCCAGCATGGCCGCCATCGCCTCAGAACTGAAAGAAATCCGGGAGTTTTTCACAAAAACGCAACTGGCAAACCGTGAAACAGCTCCCCTGCAGCGTCTCCCCGGGCCAGAGACCGTTGGTCACCGGGACCAGACACTGCCGGATATCCTCTCCGGCTACCCCATCTTCCAGACCCTGAACCCCCAGGAACTTCACAGCATCCTTACCCGGCTAAAAACCAGAAAATGCCAGAAAAATGAAGTTCTGATGCAGAAAGGAGAGGCCGGGAAAAACCTCTACATTCTTGTTTCCGGTAAGGTCGCCGTACTGGATGCGGATGGGGAAATTCTTGATACCATGTCAGGGGGGGATGTTTTCGGCGAGATGAGCCTGATCAGTGGTGAACCCGTCAATGCCACCATAAAAAGCATGGAAGAAACGGATATCCTCTACCTTGAAGGCCGGGAGTTTATCCGCGTGCTGGAAACCTTTCCTGCCCTGCAGATGCATTTTGCCCAGCTCCTGAGCCAGAGACTGGCCAGACGTCTGCAGAAAGCCGACCTTGCCAGAACCCAGTCCCTTACGGCACAACTGAGCGGTTCCCTTGAAAGTACACAGATCCCTGAAATCCTGCAGATGCTGAAAACAGGAGAAAAAACAGGAATGCTTGTTTTTGCCCTGCCCCGTGGAAAAGCGGCCATTTCCATGATCAGAGGAGAAATGGTTGCCGCCCGCTATGGGGAGCACAGCGAAAAAGAGGCTTTTTATGAGATCATAAAGGAAAAAAAGGGCCGCTTCAGCTATATCCCGGACCTTCCCAAACAGGACAGGGATAAAAAACCCATGGGCCATTTTATGAAGCTTCTCATGGATGGGGTCAGCAGGATGGATGAGGAAACAGAGTTAAAAAATGCCCCATAAACACCACAGAAGAGGTGCGGCTGATTTTGATAAAAGATTTGGGGAAGGGTAAAATCTTGGCAATAAAGGCACAGTCTGATAAAGAAATTTCAAGTATAAAAAGTCTGCTTCTTTTCACCATATCCATAAAAGCTGTAACTAAGGAGAAACCCTTTGAAAAAAATTGCCATCCTTGCCGGAGACGGTATTGGCCCGGAAGTTATGCAGGAGACCATCAAGGTTCTGGATGCCGTCCAGAAAAAATTTGGTTTTAAACTGGAATACAGGCAGGCAGACGTCGGCGGTGCGGCCATTGACAACCATGGTGAAGCCCTCCCCCCGTCCACCCTTGAAACCTGTGAATGGGCCGATGCGGTTCTTTTCGGTTCCGTCGGCGGCCCCAAGTGGGAACATCTCCCCCCTGCACAACAGCCCGAAAGGGCAGCCCTCCTGCCCCTGCGCAAACATTTTGGCCTATACTGCAACTTGAGGCCTGCAAAAATATTCCCCTCCCTTACCGCAGCCAGCCCCCTCCACCCGGATATTGTCAAAGACGGTTTTGACATACTCTGTGTCCGGGAACTCACAGGCGATATCTACTTTGGGCAGCCCAAGGGAAGGGAAGGCAGCGGTCCCGAAGAAAAAGCCTATGACACCATGGTCTATTCCCGCTATGAAATCGAACGCATTGCCCGCATGGCCTTTGACTTTGCCCGCAAACGAAAAGGCCGGGTTGCCAGCGTGGACAAAGCCAATGTACTGACCACCATGGTTCTCTGGCGGGAAGTGGTCACAGAAGTTGCCAAAGACTACCCCGATGTGGCGCTTACCCACATTTATGTGGATAATGCAGCCATGCAGCTGGTCAAAGATCCCCATCAGTTCGATGTGCTGCTCTGTGGCAACATGTTCGGGGATATTCTTTCCGATGAATGCGCCATGATCACTGGTTCCATGGGGCTTCTGGCTTCTGCCAGCCTGAATGAGGACAAATTCGGCCTTTACGAACCTGCTGGCGGATCTGCACCGGACATTGCAGGCAAAGGGATTGCCAACCCCATTGCCCAGATTCTTTCTGCTGCCATGCTGCTCCGATTCAGTCTGGATCTTAACGAAGCTGCCGATGCCATTGAAAATGCCGTAGCCAGAACCCTTGATGACGGTATCTACACAGCGGATCTCGGAAAAGACGCATCCAAAATTGTCAATACGGCTGGCATGGGCGATGCCATCTGTGCCCGCATCAGCGCCTGATGCTCACAGGCAGTGGCTTTTTCCGGCCACTGCCCTTTTTTAAAGAGGTCCCATGTCCGGAAACTGCTGGCTTGTAAAATCAGAACCCGATACCTTCTCCATTCAGGATCTGGCCCTGCGTCCAAAGCAGACCGAAGGCTGGGATGGTGTGCGCAACTATCAGGCCAGAAACTACCTCAGGGATGGTATGAAAAAAGGAGATCCTGTCCTTTTTTATCACAGCAGAATCAGACAGCCTGCCATTGTGGGCCTGTGTTCCGTCGTCCGCGAAGGCTACCCCGATGCCAGCGCATGGCACAGGGATTCGGCCCACCCCGATCCGAAAAGCACACCTGAAAACCCCATCTGGTATCAGGTGGATCTGCGCCTTGAAATCATATTTAAAGGCCCCGTTCTCCTTGAGAATCTAAGGAAGGATTCTCAGATGCAGGAGATGGCCCTCCTTAAAAAAGGAAACCGGCTTTCCGTTATGCCCGTATCCCCTGCCCATTATCGCCGTATTATGGAAATGGCCGGAATATCCGTATTGCCAGAAAGAAACCAATAAAACTTCGATGCAAAGCACCTTTTCTGCCTTGCCATTCAGTTGACGGACCCAGGAATAATAATGTCGGATTCAAGATAATCCCATGCGGCTTCCAGCCTCTGCATCAGAATATCCGCACCCTCTACCTGCTTTGACACCTTGAGAAAAACCCCTATCAATTCAAGGGAGGTGGACCGCACCTCTTCTTCCATGGCCATGACCCGGATGGCATTTTCTGCTGCACGCCGATAATCCAGAAGGTAATCTCCCCTGCCCGCAGCAAGCTGACGAAAGGCATGGATATGATCCGATGCCTCCATCAGTTCCACACCATTATCAGGGTTTCTCAGATCATTAATAAAACCGCCATAGCTGTAGCCCCGGATAACGATGACCCGGCTCCCGTAAAGATCTTCATTTTTTTCCGGCAGTTTTCTTTCACCAAGAACATAGGCTCTCATATCAATGTCTGTTATTTTTTTTTTGCTGTAAAGTACCCTGCCCTCCAGTTCAGGAACATTTTTGACCCCGAGAAAGACATGGCACCGGCCTTCGGCAATGTTCCAGTAAAGTCTCCTTGGAGGGTAAACGGCCATATCATAACTGTATCCCGCCTGATCCAGTATACGGGTCAAAAACTCCAGCAAAACACCACCGGGCTTTCCATCCGCTCCCACTTCATAGAGAGGTGGCAGATCAAGGATACCCACATGAAGTTTCTCCATGGCTTCTGCCCCGGCAGGTCTGACCAGAAACAACAATAAAAAACAAAAATATATTTTTTTAAGCATATGCTGTCCGATCCAAAAAACTTGTAAGCCAAAAGGCTTTGCTACAGAACCTTTGCCATTGAAATACCACGGACACCTTAAAAAGACTGGTTTTCACCTGAATGCTATATTAGACTTGCCCCGTCTTTTTTGGGACGATCCCAAACAAGATGCATCCCCACTTGAACGGATAGTTTTCAAAAATTATTTTTCTTCTAACCTACACAAGCGGTCTTCACATTGTCAACATATAAGCCAGTAAATAACAGCGCCACAGAAAAAAAACTGAACCGTATCCACAGGGCCTCGTCAGAAATCCTGATTGCGGATCGCATGGCAATCCGCAAAAAAATTCATCACTTCCGCCATAAGATTACAAAACTGCCACCTGAAAAACAGGAACAGGATCTCCTCTCCCTTGAAAAACAATTGAAAGAGGCAAAAGAACGTTTTCATGGACGCAAAAAGAAGCTTCCCCGTCCTTCCTTTGACGAAAACCTCCCCATCACCGCCCATAAAGATACCATTATCAAGGCCATTCAGGACAATTCCGTTGTCATTATTGCCGGTGAAACGGGATCCGGCAAAACCACCCAGCTTCCCAAACTCTGCCTTGAAGCAGGCCGGGGCCACTACGGACGCATCGGCTGCACCCAGCCCCGCCGCATTGCCGCCTTGAGTGTGGCCGAGCGCATTGCCGAGGAACTTCATACAGCTCTGGGTGAGGCCGTTGGCTGCAAAGTCCGTTTCCGGGACCAGACCGGAGAAGACACCATCATCAAACTTATGACCGACGGCATGCTTTTATCGGAAACCCTGTCGGACCCTTTTTTGAATCAGTACGACACCCTTATCATCGATGAAGCCCATGAGCGCAGCCTGAATATTGACTTTCTTCTGGGTTTTCTCATTCGTGTTACCCAGAAAAGAAAAGACCTGAAAGTCATCATCACATCCGCCACCATTGATACGGAAAAATTCTCCCTTGCCTTCGGTGGCGCTCCCATTATCAGCGTATCCGGTCGCATGTATCCCGTTGAGGTCCGTTATCAGCCCCAGCCCGAAGAAGAAGAAAAAGACAGCCCCTCCCTTGCCGATCAGGTGGCAAGGGCCATTGATGACCTTGTGACGGAAGGCCCGTTTGGAGATATTCTTGTATTTTTACCAACGGAATACGATATAAGGGAAGCCTGTGACCTGCTCAGCGGACGGAATTATAAGGGAGCTGTCATCCTTCCCCTCTATGCCCGCCTGACAGGTTCACAGCAGCGCAGGGTCTTTCAGCCAGCCAGCGGCAGAAAAATTGTGGTTGCCACCAATGTTGCGGAAACCTCCCTTACCATTCCCGGCATCCGCTATGTCGTGGATACGGGTGTGGCCAGAGTTCCCCGGTACATTCCGGGTATGCGCAGCACAAGCCTTCCCATTATACCCATCTCAAAATCCAGTGCGGACCAGAGGAAAGGACGCTGCGGACGTGTTGCCAACGGAATCTGCATCCGCCTTTACTCCGAAGAATCCTACGAAGCCAGAGAACGCTTTACCACCCCTGAAATCCTCAGGGCAAACCTTGCCGATGTTCTTTTAAAAATGACAGCCCTCCGTCTGGGGGATATACGGGACTTTCCCTTTGTGGACAGACCCGCAGACAGATTAATCAAGGACGGATACGATATTCTGCAGGAACTCGGTGCCATCGTTCCTGTAAAATCCACGAAAAAAGAAGCTTCCGGCTTTGCCCTGACTTCTGTTGGAAAGCGCATGGCATCCATCCCGCTGGATCCCAGAATTGCCCGCATGCTTGTGGCAGCAGAAGAGCTCGGATGTGTTGAAGATGTAGCCATAATTGCCGCGGGCATCACAGCCGTAGACCCGAGGGAAAGACCCGAAGATAAAAAACAGCAGGCCCTTCAGGCCCAGAAAGCTTTTGTGGATCCCCTTTCCGATTTTATCACCCTGCTCAATATCTGGAAAAAATTTATCGAAGAAAGCCGGGGGAGCCTTGGGATCTCGCCCCTGAAAAAATTTACGGAACGATTTTTTCTGTCCTTTAAGCGCATGCGTGAATGGCGGGATTTATCCCTTCAGATTCTTGAAATGCTTGAAGAAACGGATATTAAAGCCGAAAAAACCCAGCCACCGGAAACAGCACCTGATGTTTCCAGCCCCTTCAGCCCCAGATACGAAGCCATTCATAAGGCTATCCTGACCGGACATTTATCCAATATTGCCCGCAGAAAAGAAAAAAACACCCTGCTCGCTTCCAGAAACCGGGAAGTAATGATTTTTCCCGGCTCAGGGCTCTTCAATAAAAATCCTGACTGGATTGTTGCGGCGGAAATGGTGGAAACATCCAGACTCTTTGCCCGCTGCCTTGCTTCCATAGATCCATTGTGGGTGGTGGAGGCCGGTGGAAACATGATTACTGAAAGCCTTTATGACCCCCACTGGGAAAAAAACAAAGGCCGGGTCATGGCCTTTCGCAGACGCAGCCTTTATGGTCTCATTCTCACGGACAGAGAATCCGTAGCTTTTGGAAAGGAAGATCCCGAAACCGCAACACGTATTTTTATTCAGAACGCCCTGGTCCAGGGAGAGCTGAAGCAGAGGCCACCCTTTCTTCTCCATAACCTGAAAGTTGTAGAGGAGGTTCTTGCAAAGGAAGACCGGCTGCGCAGAAGGGATCTTTTTGCCGGAGAAAATGCGGTCTTTGATTTTTACGCGCCAAAAATCAAAGGTATCTTTGACATCAGAACCCTTTTGAGTGAAATCAGAAAAAAAGGGGATGACACTTATCTGCGTATGGAGGAAAAAGACATCCTCCTTGGGGATACGGATGCAAAGACCCTGAATCTTTACCCGGAAAAAGTTTCACTGGGTAAAAAAGAACTTTTCCCATGCAGCTATTCCTTCAGTCCGGGAGAAGATTCCGATGGCATCAGTGTACGGATACCCATTGATCTGTCCCCGGAAATCAACCCCCATGAAACAGAATGGCTGATCCCCGGTCTCTTCTGCGAAAAAATTGAGGCCATGCTGAAGAGTCTTCCTAAAATCATACGCAAACGCCTTGTTCCGCTGCCAGATACGGCAAAGGAGATTGCAAAGGAGCTGAAGCCCGTTGGCAGGCCTTTGGCTCTTGCCTTAAGCAGATTCCTCTACCAGCGCTACAATGTGGATGTGGCACCGGCACGGTTCAATGAAATCGATCTGCCTGACCACCTGCGTATGAGGCTTTGCCTCACGGACAGCAGCGGAAAGGTCCTGTCTGTCTCCAGGGATCCTTCAATTCTGAGGGAAAACATTCAGAATACCCGCAAAAATATGCATCTGGAAAGGCTCCGGGAAAAATGGGAAAAAGATACCGTCACGATCAGGGATCTGGATGGAATGCCCGAAACCATTCCCGTAAATCCAGAAAATCCGTCCAGTGAACCTGCTTTCACAGCCTTTATCTCTACGGAGAAAGGCGTGGGACGAAGCCTTTTTGCATCCAGAGCAGAAGCCAGATATCACCATGAAAAGGCCATCGCCCGTCTTCTGGAAAATGAATTAAAATCCGAGATGGCACAACTGAAAAAACACTTGACCCTCCCTGCGGATACAGGCGAAATCCTGCTCCATTTTGGAGGAAGGGAAGCCTTTGAACAAAATCTGAAGGAGGCTGTCTGCACGCCCATGACAAAACTGGACATCCGTTCCGAAAAAGCCTTTCTCAATGCTCTGTCAAAGGCAAAAAACAGTCTGATCCCGGAAGGCAGAAAGCTCATGGAAGCCGTTCTCCCCGTTCTTTACGCAGCCCAGAAAACCCGTGACGTTTTTTATTCCTTCAGAAAAAAAGGGGGGGTAAAGACCATTTCTTTTCTTGCGGAAATGGATCAAGAGATGAAACGCCTGATCCCGGAAAATTTTGTAAAGCTTTATTCTGCGGAACGGATGATGCAGTTTCCCCGCTACCTCAAAGCGATGATCATCCGAATCCAGAGAGCTTCCGAAGATTTTTCAAAGGATGAACGTAAACAGACTGAAATAAAACCCTATGAAAAATCACTCAGGGAGATCCTTTCGGAGCTGAGTCCCCATGTGTCTGAAGAAAAAAAGAATGAAACAGAAAATCTTTTCTGGATGATAGAAGAATTCAAGGTCTCTGTTTTTGCGCAGGAAGTCGGTGCCCTTGGCCCTGTTTCAGCAAAACGTCTGAAAGAACAGATACGACGCATTCAAAATCTTGTCTAAATATTAAAAAAAGAAGTAACTTCTGAGTAACTTGAATTTAGTTCTTTTAATTCAAAAGCTTAAAAAATGGCCAATTATCCATCACTGATCGAAATTAGTTTGAATCCTGCACAAGTTACTCTATGACAAGACGCCCT
>NZ_VLLC01000030.1 GCF_007830435.1 Desulfobotulus alkaliphilus
AAAGCCGTTGTGACTTCTTCGGCTGCCAGCTGAATTTTGTGGCATACGGCGGGTATGAGCATGAGATCTGAACATCGCTGCCCAATAAAGGCCATTAGCTCAGGGAGGACCAGGGTGCCTGTATTAATGTGAAGCAGGGGCAGGATTTTGTTCATGGAAGCTCCGGAAAATTTTATGGTTCACCAGGGATGTAAGTGTTCTTGCTATATATTCAAGAAGTTTTTTTGTAATAAAACCTGATTTTATGTATCTTAAAAAAGTGGATGCTTCAAGGGGACTCACACTACCCAAATCCTCCATCAAATTCAGCCACACACTCCTAATAGTGTTTCGGGGAGGCTTTTTTCAGCCCTCAACAGGGCGCTGAGGATTCAAAAATAGTCTTTTTATGAGGAATACGTCTCAAGTATAAGGAACAGGACTCAAAACAAATCAATCTTCGGTAATTTTAGGCGCATCTATTCCTCTTGAGGCAATTTTTAGAAAAAAATAGTTGTTTACCAAAGGATCGGGCTAAACAATTAACATGCTGATCCTTTTTCTTATCTCCGATATCCAGCCAACAGCTCTTGTGCATCGTATAATCAGCACACGAGCCTTTTCATAGATGTGGGCCGGGATATGGATGAGTTTAAAACGAATAATCTTCATCTTCCGTGTAACCCAATCTTCCCCCAAAGCCAGTAGTTTCATAGCCGCGTGAAGATTCAGGGCCAGAATCATAATCCACCACCAGGCAGCATTCTCCCCAGAGTACAAGATGGAAGACGACCGCCTGCAAAATCTTCTTTCATGGCCCGGTGAACCTCTTCGCTTTCCCCGCAACGTTTGTAAAGCCATTGGATCAGTTTTTCTCCATGCCAGTCCATATTCGTCACAATACCGAAGATTTAATATTTTTTATCGTTCATTGTTGCCGCTGGAAAAGGATATTCCTTTTCTTCTTCCATTCCAGGGATTTCCTCCTGTTCCAAAATGACTTTACGGGTCGCAAGACATCTGTATTTTCTGCCATTTTTTGTATTTTTTTGACAAAAAAAGACGGCAGGGAGGGGCCGGCTTGAAGCTTTCCCACGGGTGATGCAGAAAGTGCTTTGGCTTATGTGTAATGATTTAAGTTGAATATCTCTTGTGGTCTGGACATTGCTAAGAAACATGCGGAATTGTTTCGGAGTCACAATTGATTGTGTGCTGTTCATTGTTTATTAATTTGTATTTTTCTGAATAGCAACTCACGTAGTGTTATAACATCTTGGCCTAGAGTAATATCTTGTCGGAGTCAAACTTATTTCGACCCGCGATGGACAAATATTCGTTGTTTTTAATTGTTTGAATTAAAAGGACTAAATTCAATATGTTCAGGCAGCTTTATTTCCATAACCGTTGGTTTTGTTAGGTGTTCGGGTATCGTAGCAGTATGCATTGTATACGGAATGTTCATGTGTATTGGTGCATAGGGGCATTTTCGTTTTTGGGTTGCCGTTATCAGGGGGCTGTGCCTTGTCTGATTTTGGAGCACTTTTTAATATTTTGATGATAATGGAAAATGTGTGCGGAGGGGATTATGTTCAAGTTTGCCTACGTAGTCGTATTGGTTTCTGCTGTTCTGGTTACGTTTAATCTGTTTTTTTTCTGATTGTTTTGGATTTTAGCCGTATTGGTGATTGCTGTTGATGCCATAGGGGAGGCGTTATGTTCAGGGTTTCATGGGGAGTTTCTCTGCTTTTTTTGGTTGCCGCCATTATGGCGGGCTGTTTTTTTCAGATTCTAAGGAAAACCGGGGACATGAGACCCTGAACAGCGCTCTAATGAAAAAGGAATCTCCTTTTAGCTTTTTATCATTAACTACATGACAGGAGACATAATGCAATACATGAGATTTGCCATCCTCGCCCTTGTCCTGATGGGCACAGTCCCTCTGGCGGTGTATGCTCAGGGCGCCGGTATTGAATGGGACATCCTTAACCAGGAAGGTATGGAGTTGGGCCGGACAGGCCAGTACGACCGTGCGATAATGGTCACACAAAAAGCCCTGCAGGTCGCTGAACAAAATGTGGGCCCGAACCATCCCGATGTGGCCACAAGCCTGAACAACCTGGCCTTGCTCTACTACAACCTGGGCGACTACGCTAAAGCAGAGCCCCTTTATAAGCGCTCGCTGGCAATCTGGGAGAAGGCCCTTGGGCCGAACCATCCCGATGTGGCCACAAGCCTGAACAACCTGGCCTTCCTCTATTACACCCAGGGCGACTACGCCAAGGCAGAGTCCCTTCATAAGCGCTCGCTGGCAATTCGGGAGAAGGCCCTTGGCCCAGGCCATTCCGATGTGGCCACAAGCCTGAACAACCTGGCCTTGCTCTACAACACCTTGGGCGACTACGCCAAGGCAGAACCCCTTTACAAACGCTCGCTGGCAATCCTGGAGAAGGCCCTTGGGCCGAACCATCCGAATGTAGGCGCAAGCCTGAACAACCTGGCCGGGCTCTACAACAACTTGGGCGACTACGCCAAGGCAGAGCCCCTTCTTAATCGCTCGCTGGTAATCCGGGAGAAGGCCCTTGGCCCGAACCATCCCGATGTGGCTCAAAGCCTGAACATCCTGGCTTTGCTCTATAACACCCTGGGCGACTACGCCAAGGCAGAGCCCCTTCATAAGCGTTCACTGGCAATCTGGGAGAAGGCCCTTGGCCCCGACCATCCCCATGTGGCTACAAGCCTGAACAACCTGGCCTTGCTCTATAACAACTTAGGTGACTACGCCAAGGCAGAGCCCCTTTATAATCGCTCGCTGGCAATCTGGGAGAAGGCCCTTGGGCCGAACCATCCCGATGTGGCCACAAGCCTTGAGAATCTTGCTTTTTTATATCGGGCCACAAAGCGTGATTCTGAGGCTGTGGCCCTGGAGCAGCGTGCTGCAAAGATCCGTGCCATGAAAAGATGATATGGCCAACCATTACGGGTAAAACAGGAAGATGTGCTGCCCTCCGGGCCGGAATCCGGTCCGCTCCTGCATGACCATCGGGCCATGGTCTTTAAGACCCTTAAGGTCATTAAGTTCCTTAATGACCTTAATAAAGGCTGTATTCTGCGGCAGGCAGAATCTTTGTCTGTCCATTCCCTTGAGCCGAAGCTTCTGCCCTTCCGCTATTTTTGGAGGGACGGTGTGTCATGCATGCGGGAATAAAAGCCCCATGGGATATTAACCCTTTTGATGCATCCGGCCATGGCCTCAAAAGGCGAAATGTACGGAGTCCGTGGTTCTGGATCTGGAGGCCCATGGTATTCCAGACGTTTCATCCCTTGCCGCTGGTCCGGAGGGCGAGGTGGTTCTGGCTCCCTTTGCTTTTTGAATCTGAGAGGTAGGGAGCTTTTCTGCAGGGCCGCGGACGGAACCCCAACCACCCGCAGTGTGGAACGTGAATATCTGGATCTCGTCTCTGACGGAACCCGGCTCTACGGCCTTCATGGTTATCGGAACAGCAATCTCTACCGTATCAAAGAGCCGTGTCTGTACACCGGAAAAGGGTTTGCGTCCCACCCGCTCCATGCAGTGGCAGGCCAGATCCTCAGCCATGCGGCGTCTGTCTTTGCCCGTGAAGATAAAGGGACCATAGCCCCGGAGGAGGCGTCCTTCTTCGGGGATGCAGAAGGCGGCCCCTGCCACCTCACCGGATTCCGTTTCCGCCAAAACCCCGAAAAGCTGGCCCTCTGCCGTAAGGGCGGCAAGCCTTGCCGGATGAAAGTTTTTTGTATCAGGGTTGATGCCTTTGATGTGATGAAAAAGCCGCTGCCCGCAGGCTGCCATGGTTTCCGGTGTGGGCCGGATGAGGCGGTAGAAGCGGTGGGCCGCAAGGGGAGGCGGAAGGGAAACGGGCTGGTCAAAGACCTTTTCCACGGAAAAGGTCAGGTGCAGGCGGCGGCTTTCGTCTTTTTCTAAAGAGAAAAAGTCCACCCAGCGACTGGCCAGCGCCAGCCCCAGACCGGAGGCATCTTTTTCAAGATCCGGCCGCCAGGCGAGGTTGAAGGCGGAAAGGTCCATATCCACAGGCGGGCAGGTCAGTGTCAGGGTGATGCGGTCGGCCCTTTCCTGCACCTGTATGGAAAGGGGTGTGTTTTCCGGCAAAGCCGTTGTGACTTCTTCGGCTGCCAGCTGAATTTTGTGGCATACGGCGGGTATGAGCATGAGATCTGAACATCGCTGCCCAATAAAGGCCATCAGCTCAGGGATGGCAATGGTGTTTGTGTAAATGTGAAGAAGGGGAAGGGCTTTGTTCATGGAGACTCCCGAGGATGCCTGTGTTCAGTCAATACCGCAGTACTTTGACAGGAGATGTTTTTGTGAGAAGTTTTTTTGTAATGAAAACTGATTTTATGTATCTTAAAAAAGAGGATGCTTCAAGGGAACTGTTTCACAGCACCTGTTTCCCCCTTATCCGCTGGCACCATGGGTGCTGGCAAGCACCCGACCAGCAAAGTGTGGCTGAGTCAGGGGAGTCATCAGAATATTCAATCCCTTCAGGACATGAAAACGGAGATGCAAAATGGATCATATTATCGAAGAAGTAAAGGATCTGTATCAGATTATTGCCCTGAAACCCTTCAGGAAAACTCCCGGAGTCACCTTTGATATTCTGCCCAATTCCGCCATGCCGGATATCCATTCCATGGACAGGGTGATGCACAGGGGAGGAGCCGTATCTCCGGGGCCCATAGGGGATGTGGAAAGGCCCTGGTACATGCACCCCCATCAGGCGGATAATCTCATGGTGTTTTACGGAGAAAGAACCGTGGATATTTATTCTGTGGCCCACGGAAGGGTGGAAACCTTTGTGGTGACTCCGGACAGAATTATAAAAAACGGAGACGTGATCCATGAAGGGGGCGGTATGCTGGTCTGGCCTGTGAATGTTTTCCACAGAATCCGCAGCGGAGAAGAGGGGTCCGCATCCCTGAACCTTGCCGTGCACTATGAAGGTTTTGATGTTCGTAGCAATTTTAATATCTATGATTTGAATACCCAGACAGGGGAATATCGTGTGATCCGGGAGGGATTCAAGGATCAGAGCCTGTAGGGTGGTTATTGTGCAAGACAACCGGGCTGTTTGCCAGTGACATTCATGTTTCAGATCACTGGCAAATGACCTGGTGTCTATGCACCTGCCAGCGTGGGTTCTGTCTTTGAAACCGGTGTGCAGATGCAGTCAGAAGATCTTGCCGGATGAGAGAATAAAAGGTCTCCGGGCTGGGGCTTTGAAAAAAGGTATCCCTGCCCCATGGGGCAGCCAAAGCTTTTCAAAATATCCAATTGCTTGTTCGTTTCAATGCCTTCGGCCACCACGGAAAAGCCCATGCGGGAGGAAAGCTCCATCACGCTGCGGACAATTTCCATGCATTCGGGCCTGTCCGGCAGTCCTGCCACAAAGCTTCTGTCTATCTTGATCTGGTTCAGGGTGAATTTCCTCAGGCAGGCCAGATTGGCATAACCCGTGCCAAAGTCATCAATGGCAATGCCAACCCCCATATCCCGAAGACGGTTCAGGCTGTCCATGGCCGTTTCTGACTGGGAAAAGAGCAGGCTTTCCGTGATTTCAAGGTGAAGCCTTGCCGCTTCAAAACCGCTTGCTTTCAGGGCTTCTGCCACCATGTCCGCAAAGCCCTTTTCCTCAAACTGGCGTGCGGAGACATTGACGGCAAGGTAGGGTTGATTTTCCATGCAGGGCC
This sequence comes from Desulfobotulus alkaliphilus, assembly GCF_007830435.1. Lineage (GTDB taxonomy): Bacteria > Desulfobacterota > Desulfobacteria > Desulfobacterales > ASO4-4 > Desulfobotulus > Desulfobotulus alkaliphilus. Next base: position 5,722 of record NZ_VLLC01000030.1, read on the forward strand.
ATGCGGCGGCTGTGTTCAGGGCCTTTTCCAGTACCTGCTGGCCCAAGGGAACGATCAGCCCGGTTTCTTCGGCAAGGGGAATGAAGTCTGCCGGGGAAACCATGGAACCATCGGTCTGCTGCCAGCGGACAAGGGCCTCAAAGCCTGCGGTTTTTCCGGTTTCAAGGTCAACGATGGGCTGAAACCACACGGGAAAGGCTTTTTGGCTGAGGGCTTCCCTCAGGGCGGCTTCCATCTCCATGGCATCCACGGCTTTGTGGTGAAAATCTTTGTGGAAAATTTCAAAACGCCCCTTGCCGCAGGCCTTGGCCCTGTACATGGCAAGGTCTGCATCCCGCATCACGGATTCCGATGTTTCGTAGCTGTTCAGGGGATAGACCATGCCGACGCTGGCACCGATGTGAACGGTTTTTCCATCCACGTCAAAGGCGCTGGCAGCGGTATCCAGTATGCGGCGGGTGATTTCCTCCACATCCTGCAGGGTGCTGACGGATGTGACGAGCAGGGCAAACTCATCTCCGCCCATGCGGGCCACCAGATCCCATGGCCGTATGTTGTCCCGGAAACGGGCAGCAACCTCGCAGAGGAGACGGTCCCCTGCGGAATGCCCCAGCGTATCGTTGACGGCCTTGAAACGGTCCAGATCCACAAACAGGACGGCACTCCGGTTTTTCTGCTCCGGATTCTGAAGAAGGCCGTCAAGGTGCCGGGCAAAAAGCCTGCGGTTGGCAAGATCCGTCAGGGCATCATGGGAGGCCTGATGACGCAGGTCTTCTTCCAGACGTTTTCTCCGGGAGATGTCTTCCATCACAAGGAAGATATCCCGGTTTTCAGGGGAGGTATGTACAGGGTAGCCCACCATGGCCACGGGAACGGGGTGGCCCTTGGCGTGGCGGGTACGGATTTCACAGTGGACGGTCTCTCCTATGCTGATGCGGGAAAGGAACTCTTTGTGCTCTTCGGGTTTTTCCGTTTCAAGGCAGGAGATGGGCTTGCCCGTAAGGCTTTCTGCGGCATAGCCGAGAATACGCTCCACACCGGGATTGGCCTCCATGACTTCCCCTTCATTGTTCACAAGAAAAATGGCCTGGGGCGCATGGGCGAAAAGCTGGCGAAAGTAGCTTTCCTGACGGATGCGGTTTCTGTTTTCCTCGTGGAGGGCCCGGGCCATGGTTTCACAGCGGGCTTTGTGGCGGGAGATGATGTGATCCTGATAGCGTTTCAATGCCACATGGTTGTCCACCCGTCTGCGGGTGATGGCCGGGGCAATGGGCTTGCGGATATAATCCACGGCTCCGATGGAAAGCCCTTCGGCTTCATCGCCCTCATCGGTTTTTGCAGTGACAAAGATCACGGGGATGTGCCGGGTCGCTTCATTTTTTTTCAGTTCCCTGCACACGGTGAAGCCATCCATTCCGGGCATCATGACATCAAGGAGGATGAGGTCGGGTTTGGCGGGGGCCCTGTGGATCAGTTCAAGGGCCTGATGACCGCTGGTGGCCACCTGTATGGCGTAGCTGTCCATGAGCAGATTGCCCAGAATATCGATGTTGGCAGGGGTGTCGTCCACGATGAGAAGACGGGCCTGCTCCATGGGTTCGGATGTCATGGGTGTACTCCCTGATGGTTTTCCTGAAATGCTGCGCTGAGGCTTGCCTGAATCTGCTGTAGAATGCTTCGGGCATTCTGGAAATCATAGCGTTCTGCCGCATCCATGAGTTTTCTGAAATCCATGGCCCTGCCGCATCCGGACAGGAGATTTTCCAGCTCAGCCGTTTTTGCCTTGGCGTTCATGCGGTTGGCTGCAAAGAGACCGTCCAGTTCCCCAAGGGCTGAGAGCACTTCCGGAAGGGGTGCTGTGCCGGATTCTGGCGAGGGACCGTTTGCGGAGGGGATGTTTTTTTCTATGGCCTCCAGTACCGCATCCATGGACTGGCTGAGCAGGGAAAGGCCTTCTTCTAAAGGCTCTTTACCTGTATCCTGAAGGATAGCGGTTTCAACGGTTTTTGCCGCCGCCGACAGACCATGGGCCCCGATGTTGGCTGCCGTGCCTTTGAGGGTGTGGGCCAGCAGCCGGGCGTTTTCCTTATCTCCCCTGCCAAGGCTGTTTTTTATTTTTTCCGGTGTTTCAGACTGGTTGCGGGCAAATTCTTCCAGCACTTTTTCATAAAGCTGACGGTTGCCAAGAAAGCGGTGGATGACCCCATGGCTGTCAAGGGGAGTTCCGTCAGGGTGGGGCTGCCCGGAAGGTCTGCGGTGGGTCGCAGGCATCGGTGCATTCTTGCCGCTGTTCTTCTGATATCCGGCCAGCATGGAAAAAAGGGCCTGGGCATTCAGGGGTTTGGTGAGGTGTCCGTCCATGCCGGCCATTCTGGAGAGGGATTCTTCCTCCATACCCGCATCTGCGGTCAGGGCGATGATGGGGATGTTTCTCCATTTTGGCAGGCTGCGGATCTTTCTGGTGGTTGCACGGCCATCCATTCCCTCCATGCGCACATCCATGAGGATGATATCCACCTCTTCCCTTTCAAGGAAGACGAGGGCTTCTGCACCGCTGGATGCGGTATGGACACAGACACCTGCGGGTATCAGCAGCTCACGGGCGATCATGCGGTTGACGCTGTTATCTTCCACCAGAAGGATGCGGAGTCCCCTAAGGTTTTCCGGTCCTGCCGGAGCAGGGCAGGGCCTTACACGGAGATCGGCCCCAAAGATTTCCATGATGGTGTCAAAGAGGGTGGAAGGCCGCAGGGGCTTGTTGAGAAAGGCCGTGCATCCGGGGCTGGCCATAGCAACGCCTTCTTCATCGGGCCGGGACCCCATGAGAATGACCGGGGGCAGAGGGTCATGGTCCTGCGCCAGTTTCCGGCAGAGGGCAAGGCCATCCGTATCCCTTAAACGGATATCAAGGAGAATGAGGTCCGGATGGGGGGCTTCTTTCAGCGTATCCAGCAGCTTTTGTCCTGTATCCGCATGGTGAAAAGAAAAACCGAAATCCTTCAGATAGCGGCCCAGTACCCTTGCCGTTACCGGGTGATCTTCCGCCACAAGGCAGTGCAGACGCTGGAGCCGTTCCGGCAGGGGCGGCCTTGTATGGGTGACGGGCTGGACAGGCAGGGCCAGGGAGAAGGAAAAGGTGCTGCCCCGGCCTTCTTTGCTGTCAAGGGTCATGTGGCCGCCCATCTGCCGGATGATACCTCTGCATATGGCAAGCCCAAGGCCTGTACCGCCGTATCTGCGGGTAATGGAACCATCGGCCTGGGTGAAGGGCAGAAAGATTTCCTTCTGATGTCTGAGGGCAATGCCCATGCCCGTATCCTTTACCTCAAAGACCGTACGCTCTGTTGCGGGATCAAAATGAACTTTGAGGCAGATATCCCCCGACTCCGTGAACTTGAGGGCATTGCCCATAAGATTGATGAGCACCTGACGGATTCTTGGCCCGTCGCCCGTGACGCATGCGGGAACGTTTTCTCTTACATCGGCAATGAGTTCGATTTCCTTTTTTCCTGCCTGCCCGGCAAAGATGGCGCAGACATCTTCCACCAGTTCCCGTATGCGGAAGGGTGCTTCGTTCAGGGGAAGACGGCCTGCACTGATACGGGAAAAATCTAAGGTGGCATTCATCTGGTCCAGAAGGGCTTTGCTGGCCGTTTGGATGATGCGCAGGTGTTCGGACTGGGCCGGGGTTACGGAAGAACGCAGAAGAACATCGCACATGCCGGAAATGGCATGGATGGGGGTACGGATTTCATGGCTCATGGTGGCAAGGAAACCGTCTTTGGCCCGGCTGGATGCTTCCGCCGCATCCCTTGCCTCTTCCAGCTGGTGATAGGCGGTTTCTAAGGCCAGGGTACGTTCCTGCACCCGCTCTTCCAGCTCACTTTCCCGGATACGGATTTTTCGGGCCATCCAGTTCATGTGGCGCATGAGGGTGATGAATTCGTTTTCATCCTCTTTCTGGGGAGGAAGGGAAAAATGGGGATCCTTTTCATCCTGAAGCCTGCGGCAGAAAACCATGATGCGGCTGAGGGGGGTGGTGACCATCCATTTGATGCCCGGTGTTTCCGGGCTGAAAAAAATGATGAAAAAGGCTGAAATCAGGGCAATGCCCAAAACATCCTGAAAGAGGCTTTCCTCAAGCAGGCCGTTGCGGCTGGCAGTGATGCCCATGATCAAAAGCGGCAGGAGGATATGGATGGCGGTGATCAGTCTGAACTGGTTGGCAAGTCGCATGGGATTCCGTTACTTTTAAAGTTTAATTGCGGAATCTTTTTAGGCATGGCTAAAAAACTTGTCAAGAACTATTTGGCTTTTTTTGGTTTCCTTCCCTTTTATCCGTGGAGGGTACTGCTACAAAACAGGGCAGTGAGAATTTTTGGTAATTATTCAGCACCGTTTCCGAACGGCCAATGCTGTAGTTGCAGCAGCTTCGTACTGTTGCAAGGCTCCGTGGCTATTTGCAAGTGACATTGCAATCGTTTCGTCACGGGCAAATAGCCTGGGGCCTGTGCATCTGCCTTGCAGGTATGGTACCTGGAAAACAGTAGCTGGGATTGGGTGATCATCAGATAGAGTGTAAGAACCGGCTGGAGGGCTTATTCTCTGTGGAAGGTTCTGGGGAAAATGCTTTGTCTCTGGCTGTCAAGTTCTTCCTGTGTGGGGGCGGTGCCCTCCCTGTAAACCACTTCAAAATCCGTTATGGTGATGCTTCTCACCGGCGTTGTGAGAATGTTGTCTGCTACCCGTTTGACAATCTTTCTCATGCGCTTTCCTTTGTCATCCATTTGCCTGCTGGTGTAGGGCCGGATGATGAGATCCATGGCGTAACGCATTCTCTCCCTTTGTCTGTGGGATTCCAGAACGCCTTCCTGATCGGAAAAACCAAGGGTGATTTCCGCTTTGACATAGCTGCCGTCTTCCGCTGTTCCCATGTAGGAAAAGCTGTACTTGTAGGGCGCTTCCCCCATGAGAAAAGCCAGTTTTTCACAACCCTGAAAAAGAAAAGGCAGAAGGAGCAGGATGAAAAATCTGTATTCTGTCAAAGGGTGGCGCATTTTTCCTCCAAAGCGTAAAGACGGGGGATCGCCTGAGGGGAGCAGAAGAGATCTTGTACGGGATGCATTCAGGCGATGTGATAAAGGCCCGGCTCCACCGGGAGCCGGACCCTTCTTTCTTGTGGAAATATCCCGCCATGCCAGCATCAGAGACAGCAACATCAGATATTGATGGCATCCGTATTGGCCAGAAGCCGCTTCAGCTCTTTTTCCCACTGGGAACCACCGATGCGCAGGGCAAGTTCTTCGGTGATATGACGGGGAATGATGCCGAGGTCCATGTTGCGGCCAAGGCCCTGAATACAGGAGGGACAGTTTGTAAGTAGCACGGGAGGCTCACTGCTGTCCAGCCCCTTCAGTGTTCTTTGGAGGGTGGCATGTTTGCGAAGCCGCATGCGGTTGGTGATGTCCGTGCGGCTTAAGGCCATGGTGCCTGCCTCAGAGCAGCAGTGGGGGGTGTTTTTCAGGGTCTCGCCGCTTGTTTCCCGGAAAAGCCGGATGGCATTTCCTTCCATGGAATCATGGCAGGGAGCATGGTAAAGCCGGACACTCTCTTCCTTTGGAACCCCAAGGCCCTTTTCCATGACAAAGCGGGAGGCATCCGTGATCTGGCAGTCAAAGATATTCTGTGTGCCCAGCTCTTCAAGGGCCTCTTTGCAGGTGCCGCAGGTGACAACACAGGCGTCAAAGGTCAGGTAGCGAAGCATTTCCCTTGTCTGGTTGAACAAAATGGTGTTGCGCAGATGCAGATGATCCCGTTGCAGGGTTTCCGCATTGACGGTGGCAGGGAAGCTGCAGCAGAGGTAGGGAGGAGGCAGGACCACCCGGACACCGGCTTTGAGCAGGATATAAATGCCTGCCCGGCTGATGACGCTGTGCAGCCGTTCGGAGCCGCAGCCGGGGAAGTAGAATACCGTGGCAGTGGCTTCGCCCTGGGGTTCCATGAGCAGCACCTGATTGGGCCCGCAGGCGGGCAGCACATCACGCAGTGTCTCTTTGGGTAAAGATGGCATGGGCGCATCCAGAAGCTGCAGGGGTTTTAAGTTTTTCACCCATGCGGGATTCAGGGGAGAAAAGCTTGCTTTTCCGATATGGAAGGGGCTTTTTTTCCGGATACGGGCCACAGCCTTTGCTCCCAGGCGCTGGGCTTCTCCACCAAAGCGCAGTACACCTTTGCGGAAAATCGTATTGGGGAGCTGGGCGTTGCTTTTGAGGTAGGCCAGCACCATGCGGGTGGGCAGCACCTTCCGTTTGTATCTGAGGGCGGCCAGAATTTCCCTTTCCAGTATGGAAACTTCACCGGTATCAATGTCCACGGGGCAGGGAATTTTGCATTTGTGGCAGATGGTGCAGTGGTCTGCGATTTCCTCCAGATGGCGCAGGGCACGGAAGCGGCCCGTATGGGTGCGCTGGGCATCATAGAGGATGGCCTCGATGAGGGCGGCCACCGCAAGGTTCTTGTTTCTGGGGTGATAGAAAAGGTTCTGCTGGGGATAAAAGGTGCAGCAGTCTGCCTTGCATTTACCGCAGCGGACACATTTGGCGATTTTATCGGAAAGCTCCTTCAGGGAGCCGTGCTGCAGAATTTTGGCCTCAATGCCCAGAAGATTGAAGGAAGGCGTGAAGACCTTTTCCGGGACTAAAGGGTCTTCCAGTTTGCCGGGGTTCATGACATTTTTGGGATCCACCTTCTTGCGGTACTGGCTCAGGGCAAGGATCTGCTCCTTATCAAAATATTTCATCTTTGTGATGCCGATGCCATGCTCCCCGGATACCACACCGCCTAAGGCCACTGCCTTTTCCATGACATCATCGGCGGTTTTGTTGGCTCTGGCCATCATTTCAAGGTCATTGGAGAATACGGGGATGTTGACATGGATATTCCCGTCTCCCGCATGCATGTGGGTGGCAAGGATGATCTGTCTGGACCTGACAGCGGCAATGAGTTCTGCAATTTCTGCGGATATTTTTTTATAGCCCTGAAAAAGTTCAAGGATATCTTCCTGAAATTCCCTGAGCAGACTTTCTGCGGCCAGTTCTTCGTGGGTGGCGGAGCTTAGGGCCAGAAGGGTATCTTCGCAGAGCTGTACCGCTGTGGCTGCCTTGCTTTTCACCCATTCTTTGTCTTCCGCATCCGCAGGCTGGGCGGTATCCAGATACATGCGGACGGCATCCACGGCAGCCCGCTGGTTGTAGCGGTTTTCCTCGCCATTGTAATCTTCGGCAAAGCGGGCAAAGGCGGCCAGCTGTGGCAGGGGCAGAACTATATCCTCATTGAGCTTGAAGGCATTGGTGCGGGCCGCAATGGCACCGAAACGCTTGCGGTCCTGCCAGAAGCGTGTGGCTTCGGCCTTGTCTTTGGCAAAGAAGATTTCCGTGTTGGGGTAGGGTTCAAGGAGGCGCGCCAGATTGTCCTTGCCCCGCTCCAGCTGCTCCGGCCTGTGGGCCACCATGTCCACCAGCAGTACGGCCTTGGGAATTTCACTGCGTGCCGCTTTAACCTTATACCCTATGGCTTTGATGTATTCATCATCAAAGTGCTCTAAGGCCATGAGGGCTTCTTCGCCCCTGTTTTCAAAGGTTTCGGACAGGGCGACGATTACCCGGCTGGCCTCCTCCATGTCTTTGCCGAAAAACTCCAGACAGCAGGTGGCCTTTTCCTCATAGGCTTCATAAAGGATGAATTCTGCGGATGTGATGACACCATCGCAGCCTTCCTTCTGGATACCGGGAACCCCTGCCAGCGCCTTGTTGGTGATGTCCTTCCACAGCCCGGGTTTGCGGATTTCACTGCCAAGGATACGGATTTCTTCCGTATGCATGGTTTTTAAGTCTTTGACCGCATAGGCCACCACATCTTCGGGCTGGATTTTCCGCATGGGATGGTTGGTCCGGCGGACTTCCAGAAAGCGGCCGTCGGGCATGGCGATTTTGAAGGCAACAAGGTTGTCGATGGCCGTACCCCAGAGCACGGCGGTTTTGCCACCGGCGTTTTCCGCAATATTACCGCCGATGGTGCAGGCCCAGGCAGAGGTGGGGTCCGTTGCGAAGACCAGGTTTCTTACTTCTGCAGCCTTCATGGCCGCTTCCGTGACCACACCGGCCTCAAGGCGGATGACGGGCATATGTTTTTCAATGCCGTCGTCTCCGGTAAAGGGCTGTTCCTCAATGCCGTGGATATGGTTGAGTTTTTCCGTATTCACCATGATGCAGCGGTCCCGTACGGGAACAGATCCGCCCGTAAGGCCTGTTCCCGCACCTCGGGGAATGGCGTGCATGCCCATGTCTCCGATGGCGGCCAGAATCCGGGGAACCTGATGTTCTTCGGAAGGGCGCACCACGGCAAAGGGCAGGCAGAGCCGCCAGTCCGTGGCATCGGTGGCGTGGCTGTTCAGGCTGAAGGGGTCAAAATAAATGCTTTCTTCTCCGGTGATGGGAGCCAGACGCTTTTTTACCTTGCGCCGCAGGGCCTTTATTTCGCGGATTTCCTTCTGCAGTTCCCCAAGGCGGGTGTGGCAGCGGTCCAGAACAATCTGTACATCGGAATTGAGGGCCGCCTCGGCAACGGCCTTGAGATCCTTGCCCGCATTGGTGAAGAATTCCTTTTGTCTGCGGTGGGAATTGATGAGATCCTCATAAACAAAGGGGTTTCTCCTGAGAATGAAGAGATCGCCAGCAAAGCGCATGAGGAGCTGGGCGGAACGGCCCGTCACCCGCTGGCTCCTGAGGTTTTCCAGGACCTGCCAGATATCATTGCCAAGGATCTGGCAGATTACCTGACGGTCGTCGGCGGAAGTGTAGTTGTACGGGATTTCCCGGTAATTGACATTCATGGGGCAGACCTCCCGGATATGGCATAAGGATGTCGGGCATCCTGACTGCTTATAAAAGGAAAAAAAGGGAAACGAACCCGCATAGGGGATGTTTCCCGGCAGGGGAATCCGGGATGAATCTGGCCGGATTCCGACTTTACAGCCCGCATCTACCTACCATTTTATGGAGGAAAAAGGCAAGGAGAAGGGCAGGAGGGATGTACTTAAAATTCTGAATACGGGAAGGGGACGTCCGTAGATGGTTCCCGTGATTTTTTTCTGGAAAAAATGATATTTCCAAGTTATGCTGAAAGAGGATTTCATGAATAAAAGTTTGGTCTTGTGCTTTTTTTGCGTCAGGTGATGGCATCAGCGTTTCTGCTGCTGTTATGGAGAACTGCAAAGGCGTCTTTTTTCAAAGGCTGGATGTTTGTAACTGGGCACAAAACACTGTTAGTCATATGGGTCTTGCCTTTGTGAGGTGTCTTTGGTTTCGGGGTCGGGGTTGTGTATGGTCCGGGCAGGGCAGGGTAATGGTAAAGTAAGAACAGCGAGGTGCACCGGCTTTGAAATGAGAATGGATATCCTGTGGTTGTGGCAGGCTGCTGCCATGAATCGCAATCATTAAAATACTGTAACCTTACGTCTTGAGACAAGGAGATGCGTATGGCAATTCAGGATGAAATTCCCAAGTCACGCCTGACACTCAGGTACAGAACGGAAATCAACGGGCAGCCCGAGGATGTGCAGTTGCCACTAAGGCTGCTGGTCACAGGGGATTATTCCCTGGGCAGTTCCAAGGACCGCAAGGTGGACCTTGATGAACGTCAGCTCCGGAACATGGATGGCAGAAACACCGATGCTGTCATGAAGGATATGGGTGTGAAGCTGAGCTTTACGGTTCCCAACCGCATTGATCCGGAGAAAGAAGAGGATATGCAGGTGGAAATTCCCATTGAAGGTATGCGGGGCTTTTCCCCTGAGCAGGTAGCCCAGAAAATTCCAAGGGTCAAAGGGCTTTTGACCCTGAAGAGCCTGCTTGAGGAGGTGAATTCCAACATTGATAACCGCAAGGAATTCAGAAGGCTTCTCAGTGATCTTGTCAGCAATCCGGATGCCCTTTCCAAAATGCAGGAGGAGCTGAAGGCCTTTGACAGCTTTAAGCTTCCCGACAATTCTTCCACACCTGCGGGTTAAGGGCAGGCCTTGGGTTTCTGTTCAATATTTCCTTTCTGATTCCTATTCTATCCACATCTTATTTTCCTTCTACCCTTTACATATAAGGAATAAACGCTATGGCGGATGAAACTTTGCAGGAAGTTAAAACCGAAGAGCAGACCGAGGCCCTGGATCTGAAGCGTTTTCTTTCCAGTATGCGCCTCAGTACAGAGGTGAGTGAGCCTGTACCCATGGTACAGGACGGCCTTGCCACGGTTCAGGAGAATGTGAGTGATGAAGACAGGTTTATTTCCGGCCTTGCAGCCCTGCTGATGAATGTGGACCCTGCAACGGGTCGTTTTGACAAGGCCATTATTCTGGATCTTATTGCAAAAATCGACAAAATGGTGAACAGCCAGCTCAATGAGATCATTCACCATGAAACCTTTAAGAAGGTGGAATCGAGCTGGCGCTCCCTCAATGATCTGATCCTGAACACCAATTTCAAAGCCAATGTCATGATCGACATTCTTGACGTGTCCAAGGACGAGCTTTTTGAGGATTTTGAGTCCAATGCCGTGGACATAACGGGCAGCGCCCTCTTTAAAAAGGTGTATGTGGCAGAATACGATCAGTATGGTGGCAAGCCCTTTGGAAGCATTGTGGGATTGTACGAGTTCAGTCATACGCCCCAGGATGAGTTCTGGCTGAAAACCATGGGCAAGGTTGCCGCAGCCAGCCATGCACCCTTTATCGGTTCCGTATCCCCCCGCTTTTTCGGCTGTGAATCCATAGAGGAACTGGCGGGTATCAAGGATCTTGAAGGTCTCATGAGCCATCCCAAGTACGGATCATGGAACAAGCTCAGGGATTCTGAGGAGGCCGCCTACATTGGTCTTACCCTGCCAAGATACATTGCACGGCTTCCCTATGATCCTGTAACCAATCCTACGGGCGATCTGATTTTCAGGGAGGAGGTGAAGGGTAACGACAACAAGGACTATGTCTGGGGCAGCAGCGCAGCCCTCTTTGCCCAGAATATGGTCAGATCCTTTGCCCAGTCTGGCTGGTGTCAGCATATCCGCGGACCCAAGGGGGGCGGACTGGTTTCAGGCCTTCCCGTACATACCTTCAATGTGCGGGGTGAGGATGAGATCAAGGTACCTGTGGAAATGGTTATTCCTGATTACAGGGAGCTTGAGTTCGCCAATGCCGGTTTCATGCCCCTTGTTTACAGAAAGGGAACGGCGGATGCCACCTTCTTCAGTGCCCAGTCCCTTAAAAAAGCCAAGAAATTCAAAGATCCCAAAGACTCGGAAAATGCCCAGCTTGTCACCAACCTTTCCTATACCTTTTCCATTACCCGCATTGCCCATTATGTGAAATGCATCATGAGGGATAACATCGGCAGCACGGCCGATGCATCCTATATCAAGCAGACCCTTGAAGGCTGGATTTTTAAATATGTAACAACAGCGGTAAATCCCGACGACCTTACGCTCCGTTATTACCCCTTTAAGGCGGCAGCGGTGGAGGTGGCCCCCAGGGAAGGTATGATCGGGTGGTACGACTGTGGTATCAGCATTCTTCCCCATATTCAGTTTGAAGGCATGGATGTGGAACTGAGGCTGGATGCAAGGCTTTAGGCAATTACCTGTGATGAAACTGTCTTTAACGCACCCTTTTCATTCTATCAAGGAGGAAGGTCATGGCTGAGTCTTCATTCAACTGCAGTGTGTATCAGGGGTTCAATTTTCAGAAAGACGGTCAGGAGCTTGTGGGGCATCTGGTATCCCTCACCATCGGCGATGAGGAAATGACAGCGGATATGGATGTAACGGATCCCACATCGGCGAATATGTCCGAATATGTCAAGGTGGTTGGGGTTATTTCCAAGATTTACTGGAATGGCGGCTATGCGGACCCCATCCAGCTTGCCTTTCAGGTGAGTACGGCGGTGAAAAACAAGGTGGCCATGCTCCAGCACCAGAGCCTTTCCAATACGGAAGTGGTGATGAAGTTCAATATTTATGACTATGACCCCGATGCCAAAATGTATTATCTCTGCTTTCATTCCGACGATACGGACCTGAAGGGTCTTATCATGAAGTCCGGCGGGGATCTTGCCATCAACATCGACATGGATCAGTCCATGGAGGTGGTAAGCCCCAAGAATTATACCATGAGCCTTGGTGTCATGCCCCAGCCCGAGAGTCAGGACATTCACCTTGCCGTATCCAATACGGATAAGTTTGTTAAAAAATGGGGCGTTACCGTGGGCTGATTGGCGTGGTGCAGGATTATGATGCAGGCACAGGTTTGTTCTGTGCCTGCAGAAACATTCTGCCTCTTTACCCTGCATTTTTCTTATATCCTTATTTTTTGAGGTTGATACATGGATAAGCTGGCTCGCATACGCTGGGAAATGGGTCAGACTCTTCTCCCCGGACATCTCATTGCCCAGGAAGACGCCCTTGCTGCCGAGTGTGATGCACGGTTCAGAATCCTTGGCCTGCCATCCCATGGTATTGCAAGGCTGCAGCTTAACACCTCCCTTCTGGCCGAGGGTGTGCTTGCTGTCCAGCATCTCAGTCTTGTCATGCCCTCGGGTATTTTCCTCGACATTCCGGGTAATGCCAGGGCTGAATCCCTGAACATGAATACCTTTGGCAGGTCCGCTCTTTCCCTTTATCTCCATCTGCTTTCCGCTGATGCGGAAGGAGGTTCAGAACATGGAGAAGATGACAGCGACGGTATTCCCCGCAGGCTGCATTCCCTTGTGATTTCAACGGATCAGGCCCGTACGGGGGCTTTGGAAACCATGCGTCTGGGTGTCTTTGTGAGAGACCCTGAGGGGAAATGGTCCCTTGGAAGCGAGGGCGTGCCGCCTTTGCTTCAGTTGGGTGCTTCTCCTTATTTCAAGGCGGAAACTGCTGAGCTGATACAGATACTTGAGGTTTTTCAACATAAGCTATCCCAGAATATTTCAGCCAGTTATCTCAGCGGAGACAGCATGTTCAGCGCAAGGGAGTGTCTGAAAAGCGCCCTTCGTACCCAGCGCTTTCTTGCCAATATCTCCGGACATATACGGCTGCATCCCTATCATCTTTATGAAATGCTGAAAGATCTTCTTACGGAGGTGGCCTTTTACAGGAATCTCATGCCCGAACATGTGCTTGAGCCCTATGACCATGAAGATCCTGCGGCCTGTTTCGGTAAAATCATTAACCCCCTTTATGAGCATATCCGGTATTTTCAGCGCAGTTCTCCCTATCTTCCCTTTGAAAGCAGAGACGGTCTTCTTCAGCTTGTCTTTCCTGAAGAGGTGAGTCGGGCAAAGGAGGTGTATCTCCTTGTTCAGAAATCCCAGGTGCAGGAGCGTATCTTTCTGGATAATATTAAAATTACGGCGAAAAGCAGGCTTTCTCTGGTACACAGGCTTGCCCTTCAGGGGATACCGCTGTCAAGGCTGGAAAGGCCCCCTTTTCAGCATATGTTCGGACCGGAGGTGGATTTTTACCGGCTTCATCCGGGGGATGAATGGGATCAGGCCATCAAGGATAAGTCGCTGGTGTTCTACGAACCTCCTTCCATGAAGGAGATGAGGTTCTTTCTTTACTGGAGGGAAAACTGAAATATGGCATTGTTCAGAAAGTTTTCACGGGCTCCGGGCAGTCTGAGTGAAGAGCAGAAAGAAATTAACGATATTATTGAGCACCTGAATGCCATCCTGAATACCAAAAAACACTATGGATCTCCCCTTGGGAATCTGGGTATGGAAGATTTGAGTCATTACCGGTCAAAGGCTGCCATAGGCCGCATCATTATGGAAGAAATCAGGTACAATATAGAAAACTTTGAGCCAAGGCTTGAGATTGTAAGCATAGAGCATCTGGAAAAAGAAACTCCCATGCATCTTTTTTTCCGCCTTAGGTGCAGACTCCTTGGAAAATCCCAGGAGATGGAAGTGGTTTTTGATTCCGCAAGCAGTTTTTTCAGGCTGAATCAGGCAGGCAGATAAAGGCTTTCTTTTATGCGGTCCGAAGAACGGAGACATCTTAATTTTTCAGGCGAGGTCCCATGTTTACTGATGCATTGTCAATCGGTCTGAAGCTGAATTTATCAGGTAAGGAGGTCTCTGTTCCTGCGGGCAATATCAAGTCTCTGGAGCTGGATCTTTATTCATGGGGTTACAGGGGAAGGGCTGTTTTTATGGTTTCCCTTGAAAAGGAGCAGGATGAGGTATTTGATGCCTTTACCGGGAAAAAGCTGATTACCCTTGATATTTCCATCAAGCCCCATTTTATCCCCAAAGGCATCACCGTTGCCCCCCTTTGCGTCAAGGCCCTTGTGACGGCAAAATCCCTTTTGCGGGAGCAGACCATAGAAGGCGGAGCTCTTGTAGGAAATCCTGTTGTTTACAGGGTTTATTCCATTGATTTTGCGGATAAGGCTCAGGTTCTGTGGCCCTTCCACCGGCCCTGCGATCTGATGGTGGATCAAAGCATGAAGGATCTTCTGGAGGCCCATAAAAGTGCTGAAGTGACACTGAAGTATGAGTGGGAGCTTCTGGATGAGATACACCCCATGCTTTCCCTCGGCCTTGGAGCAGGGGAGGGCAGCTCGCATTTCTATGATTTTATTATCTGGTATGTTTCCTTCCATGGCGGTGTTTTTACCTGCAGTGCCAAAGACAGTGCATACACCTTTGCTGCTGAAAAAAAGGCAGACGGAGAGCCTGTATCTCTGAATTCAGAAGACATACTTTCCGTTCGGGTGGATTTTCCCCAAACCCAGAGGCATAAGCCCTGTCTGCTTAATGGCTATTCGGAAAACCCTATGAATCAGGATGTTTCGGAAAATCCCGATGGTGTGTCTGGACTGCGGCGGGATTTCCTTGAGAGATACCCTCTGGCTGCGGATTTTACGGCAAGGCAGGAACTGGAAAAGGAAAAGTTCAGGATAAGGGAGCATGAATTATTCATCGAGTTTTCAAAATGGCCCATGACACTCCTTGATGCAGGACTTCTTTTCAAACTGAAAGGGTCTCTCTGGGGGAAAAAGCTTTTTACCGAAGAAAAAACATACAGACTGCGCAGTCTTCATATCCGGGCCATGGCCACGGATCAGAACCCTGTGGCCGATCACAACATGACCTTCAACCGCTATGAAACGGCCCTTTCCTGCAGGCTGGAAACCCTTGATGAGGCCTTTGTGGATCTGCCGGATTTCATCCCCCCTGTTTATCCCTTCCATGTGGAGGGCAAAATAATCAGTGATGAATGGGATGAAGAGGACATCAGCTATGAAATGCATGAGGATGACGATACCTCGGAGCAGCAGTACAGGGTAAAAATTCCCCTCTGGGATAATCAGGAGGTCAAGGCACCCTATATGCCCCTTGTCCATTCCGGACATTTTTACTTTCCTGTTTATAAGGATGCAAGGGTGCTTGTGGCCCTTGATTTTCAGAAGGCAGCCATTGTTTCCTGTCTGGACTGGCGGGGGGAGGCAAGGGTGCCCCAGGATACCCAGGGCAACAGGATTTTCATGGGCCTGAAGCCGGACAGCCGCACAGCCATCAGCCATACCTATGAAAACAAGCTGCCTGTTTTCACCATGGAGCGGGTGGAGGATAAGGATACGGAGACCATCGTTTTTTCAGACGGTAATCTTCTGATTCAGACCTGCGAGAAAAAGGAATAGGCAAAAGCCGGGGATCATACGCCCGGCTTTTTGACATCCGCTGATCATTTTAAACCTTATTTTTACGGGCGAAAGGCAGAATATGGGAACTCTGGTCTGTCGCATTGAACTGGATAAGCATAAGGGGATCACCGTTACCGTGGAAAATGAGGATGGCGGAATCACCCAGACCATATCCATGGATGGCACTTCCATTGTCACCACATGCAAGGGCGATGAGGAAACCAGTACCATCACCCAGAAGCAGGACAGCATTGCCATAAAATGCAAGACCTTTACCCTTGATGCCGAGGAGATCACCTGCCATTCCACAAAGAATACCACCCATAAAAGCGATGAAAAGTATGATGTAAAAAGTACCAAAGATATGACGCTCACCACGGATGCCGCACTGAAGGTCAAGGCTTCCAAAAAAGCGGAACTCAGTGCCCAGAGTGTGGATATCAAGGCCGATAACAAGGCGTCTTTCTCGGGTATGGATGTTGTTGCAGAAGCGAAGCAGAAGGCGGAGATGAAAGGCCTGATGCTGAATCTTTCCGGCAAGACCAAGGCTGAAATGAAAGGGCTGGCCGTGAAGGTCGCAGCGGATGCAGCCCTTGACCTTGAGGGCCAGCTCACAACTCTGAAGGGTTCCATTGTCAATGTACAGGGTTCCATGGTTAAGATTGGCTGATATTATCGGGGGAAATGATGCGCATGGACGAAAGAATGTACAAAGCCTTTCAGGAGGAAATGAATGCCCTTGAGAGTTTCCGTATCTCCTATGCGGCATTGTATCCATCTGTTCCTCTGGAGCGGAACGATCCCGATGTGAAGCGGCTCATGGAGGCCATGGCCTTTTTTGGCGCAAGGTCAAGGCTTGCGGCGGAACGCCATGTGCTGGCCCTGAGACAGAGGCTTTTTCATCAGTTTTTTGATTACCTTGTTTCTCCTGTGCCTGCCATGGCCCTTCTTCAGGCCAGACCCTCATCCCAGCTTGTGGATCCAGTGAGCATTCCCGCAGGCTCGGAGTTTCTCATGACGGTGCCGGATGGCAGGCAGGCTTTTTTCAGGCTTGTTACGGGCCTAAGACTTTTTCCCCTTGCAGTGAAAAGCGTCAGTACCCTGCTGGGGGCAGGCCGGGGTTTTCGTATTCTTCTGCGTCTGGCTTCGCCCTTTGCACGCCGTGATGACAAATGGACCCTGAACATGCACATCACCCATCTGAATGATTTCAGGGATTCTCTTAAGCTGCTGCACACCATAAAACAGCATCTGAAGCAGGCTTCCGTGGTTTATGAGGATGACGTGGACGAAAACAGCAAAGGTCTTCCCTGTACCTTGACATTTGGCATGCAGCCGCTGGCTGAGGGAGAGGAAGGGGCCGAGCTGATTACCCATCCTCTGGAAAGGGAAAGGCTGGCTTTTACCCTTCCCCAGCAGGATCTTTTCATGAATGTAGAGCTGCCCCCTTCTCCGGATGCCTGGAAGCGGCTGACCATATGTCTGGATATGGATGATGGCTGGCCCAGAAATACGGTGCTGCATCCGGATATGTTTCAGCTTTTTGTTGCTCCCGTGGTGAACCTTAAAAAGGATTTTACCCATCCCCTCTTCTGTGAGGGGCTGAGGGAACGCTATGATCTTTTCCATCCCAGACCAGAGTACGGGTTTGCCCTGCATTCGGTAAAGGGGGTGTATGAGGTGAGCAAGGAAGGCCTTTTTCCCCTGATGCCGGGTATTGTATCCGGGAGCAGCGGTTCCTACGAGATGGATTATGCATCAGGCGGGTCAGGGGGGGCTGTCAACGGGCTGATCCTTAATTATCCGGAGGCCTTTGACGGTGGCAGGCAGATTGCCGTGGAAGGTCTCTGGCATCAGCCCTGGATTTCGCGTTTTATGGGCCAGAAGCTCAGTATTGTTCCCTTTACCAGACAGATTCCAGGGGTTCGCTGGGACTGGGCCGGGGCAGGGCGGGGTTTTATGGAAAATACCTTTCTTCAGCATGAAGACGGTGTGCTGCAGCTTGTGGCACTGATGAACAAGACCATACTGAACGTGGAGGATATCCGTCTGATTCTTGCGGCTTCAGGAATAGACAGGATACCTGAGTACAGGGAAGCCATGGGGCTGCTGGAGGATGCACGCTGTCAGCATGCCCCCTGCAGAAAACCCTCAGGGAACACGGTCCTCAAAGAGGTGTATTCCCTTGGTTTCCGCGACGTGGGCGAAGCTGTCATGCCCTTGCTGGAGAATTTCGGGCGCCATGTGCAGCGCATTCTCAATGCCTGGGTGGCGGATACGCCTGTGGAGGTGGAAATGGAATCAGGCCTGACTCCCGTCAGGAGGGGAAAAACCGCATGAATAAAAGTTTATGGGCTGAAATATATAAGGTTTTCAGGACAAGGGACAGGGTTTTTTCTCCATTCAGGGCTTCTGTGGGGGAAGGGGGAGAGAGCTTTGCTTCAGAAAAGGAAAACGATCCTGAAAGGTCAGGACTTTATACCCGTATCCGGGAACCCGGTCCCGATGATCTTGTGCAGGCAAGGTCTGCAATCCGTGAAGCCCTTGAAAATTTGAGGGAGGCCCTTTCCAGGGAGCTTATGGAAAGGGATGTGTATTATCTCCTTTTTCCCATTGTGGCCCATCTCGATGAAGGGGTTCAGACCCGCTACATGGATCCTGCCATATCCGGAGGCTGGCCGCCTCTGCAGAGGGAGCTTTTTGATACGGATGCGGCGGGTGTGGTTTTCTACGAGACCCTGGAGGATCTTCTGCTGAAACCTCAGACCCTGCCTGCGATTTTTGAGGTGTATTATTTCTGTCTGAGTGATGGCTTCAATGGCCGTATGGTGAACAATCCGTCGAAAAGACAGGAGTTTATGGAAAGGCTCACCAACCGTATTCCTGTGCCGGAGATGTCTGAATTGTCACATGTCTGGGAAAGGGAGCTGACTCCGGTTGCAGAAGACAGGATTTCCCCCTTTTGGCTTTATGGGGGGGCTCTTTCCTGTCTGATTCTTTTTTATTTTATCCTGAGTTATCTGGGCTCTTACTGGATGGAGATGAATTTTTAAGGGCCGATTCTGCCGGGCTGATTTTCTCCATTCCTTTCAGGATTCCAATGAAAGGGAAAAGCGTTTCACCCACAAAGAGGATATCTGGAAAATGGATGGGTCAAAGGAGTTGTTTGCCATTGAAAAACTCAGGCGATGCTGGTCCGGGGCCGATGGGGATGCAAAAAAATCAGGGCCTGAATCCTTAATGGAAAAGGCCTTTGATGAAAAAGCCATGCCTGCTGCCATGTTTTCTGATCTTGAAGAAGAGCTTGTCCGTCTTTTTTTATCCTTTCCCGGACACCTTGAAAGTCTTCAGGCGGAGCTGAAGCGTATTGCGGTCCTTGCAGGGCTAAGCGATCAAAAGGGTATGGTTTCAGGCGAGGACGAAGAGGCTGTATCCTGGAAGGAAATCCGTATGGAGCTGGACCGTTTTGAGGATCTTCTTGAGGCCTTGATGCTGGATGCGGGTGTCTGATCTGATATTATTTTTGAGTATAGACGAAAAAAGAGGGATGAATGGCTTCTTTTGAGGGTAGAATCCGTAAGAGAATCCGGGACTGCGATGCCCTGTCTCTCATGCGTCTTCTCATGCACCATGGCTATAAAATGGATCAGATTTTTTTCCTTGGACATCCGGACTCCTGTTCAAGGGAAACCCTGTTTGAAGACATCCGGTTTTTTCAAAAACCCTATTCCCATGTACTGATTTCCGTGAATATGGGGCTTTTGTCCGCCCAGAGTCCCCTTCCCAGTTATTTTTTCAAAAGAATGGAGTCCCACACCCTTGATGCGCTGAGCTTTATTCAGTTTATTCATTACTTTGATCATTTTCTCCTGCTGAATTTTTTCAGGAGTGTTTATCCTGAGTCGGATACAAGAATTTACAGTGATTATCAAAAAGGTCAGCGCAGCACCCTGCAGATGCTTTCCCTTCGCTCCCCGGTCACCCTCCACTGGGTGATGGATGCGGTTTTTCCTGAACTTACTGTCCATGTCAGGAAGGGGACTTTAAAGCATCATGCCCGCCTGAACGCCAGTGCCTTTATCCTCGGAACGGCTGTTTTTGGTCGCAATGCAGTGCTTGGGGGCAGCTTACGTCAGCCAGCAAGGGGCCTCCGGGTGGAGATGTTCACGGACAGTGAAACGGCACCCTGCGGTCTTCCCTGGATGCAGGTAATCAAGGGGCGTCTTGAGAAAATTGTGTTTCCTGTTCTGGGGGCTGTGGGAGTGGAGCTTGAAATCTTTCTTGTGCTGTCAGGCAAAAGAAATCCGGTTCAGCTCAGATCCGGTGCTTCCCTTGGTTATGATGTCATAGAGGGTGGCGATTCAAAGCACCGTATTCTGCCGGTTTTTTCAGGCTGTGTTCTTGAGTAGTCTTGTTTTTTGCATCCATAGGAAAGTCCACCGTGCTTTTTTAATCATCAGTCAGGGATGGGATCAATGAATATTGAATACCTGAGAAGAGAGCTGTCACCCAGTGAAAAACCAGGCCTTGACATTACGGATCCAAGGCTTGTGGACATTGCCACCCTCGCCCAGAACGGTGAGTACATGGCAGCGGCAGTGGCCGTTGAGGGGGTTTTTGAAGAAGGGATTTATGATGTAAGGCTTATGGGTTTTTTCCTTTACGGCCTTTTTCTTGAAGGTGGGGTGCGGGGGCTGAAAGAAGTCTTTTCTGCCCTTTCCTTTTTTCTGGAAACAAACTGGAACTATACGGGACCGGAAAAGAAGCGGGAAAAGCACGGACAGGTGGGGCTGGGCTGGTTTTTTAACCAGCTTCTGAAAAAACTTCAGCATGAAGAGGCCTCAAAGGGAGGAATCTGGCAGCAGTGGCTGCAGGAAACCCATTCGGATGATGCGGGAGATGCCCTGGAAGCGGCTTCCGATCTCAGGCGGGTCATGTCTCAGGTCCTTGAAGATGCAGCAGAGCCTCTGCTGGACGGGCTTTTAAAAATATCCGACTGGCTCAGGGCTTTCCAGAGGCTGGTTTACAGTGAGGAGGCTGTAGCAGAGGAGACCCCGGAGGAAACAGAGGCGTCAGAAGAAGAAAAGCAGGAGAAAACGGCAGCCTCTGGCGGGGCTGGCTCCCGTACCCCGTGCGGGGAAGGGCTTCTGGTTGAGGGGTCCGTTCATCTGGAGCTGCTCATGAAAAAGCTTCAAATTTTTGAGCAGCTCATGGAAAGGGAAATGTATCCCAGGGCGGCCCTTGTGGCCGATGATATCATGCAGACCATAGAAAATTTTGACCCAAGGCTTTATTTTCCTAAGCTTTTCAGTCGTTTTTTTATGCTTCTGGCATTGCGCAGTGAGGATGTCATGCAGTTTGAGGAAATGAAGGAAAGTCCGGAATGGCAGGCCATGCGGGAGTTTTTCAAGGTGGATCCCGATGCCTTTGTGGATTTCTGATCCCTGTTGAATAAGGCTTTCTGTTTATACCTGCAGGTCGCTGGCGGATTGAAGAGCAAACTGAAATGTAAAGGGGGGGCTGTGAAATGTAAAGGGTGTGGCATTGAGTCGCTTTCAGATGAGGGCATGACCATGGTAGCAGACTGGCCCTTTTGTTCCCCCTGCTTTGAAAAACTGCTGACGGGCGGAGACAGGGCTGTCAGTGCAAGGGATACGGAGGAAAGTGCCGGAGCCAGCCAGGAAGCTCAGGAAGTCCATGGGGGGGCTGGGGATAAAAAGGTGCCGGGCTGTGAACTCTGCGGTGCTCCCCTGGGTGAGGATGACTGCAGGGTGGGCATATGGAAGTTCTGCAGGATCTGTTTTCAGGATCTTGTCATGGCACCATCTCCGCCCCGGCCTGTCCAGGGAGAGGATTCAGAAGAAGCGGAAGAAGACGGGGGGAGCAGGGAAGACGCATTTTTCGTTCCGGATCACATGAAAAGTGTTCTCTGTGCAGGCTGTGGACGGAGCATTCCCCTTGGTGGTGCAAAGCCTGTGGAGGAAAAATGCTATTGTCCGGACTGTTTTCTTTTGCTTCCGCCAGAAAGAGCAATCCAGGGGCCTGCTTTGGCGCAGAAAGATGAACGCTCTTCCCATGGTACATCTTCAGCCTCTGAAACGGAAGTATGTGAGGCATGCCTGCGCAGGCTGCCCCTGAGAAGACTTCAGGAGGTGCAGGGCTTTGAGATCTGCTCCGCCTGCCTTGCAACGGATGAGGCCATGGCCCTTGAACTGGCCCGCAGCCACCACAGAAAGCGTATGGAGGCAGAAAGGCGTCAGGTTTGAACGGCTTTTTCCTCACCCTAGGGTAGGCAAAAAATCCTTTCCCGGCAAGGGTGAGCATAAAGAAAGGTTTTACATGGGATTCCTTGTAACCAATGGTGCTGTGATGACATGCAGCTTCGGCGTTGCGCCTTCTTCCCTGATTGTGCTGCCCGTAAATATGGTTTTTGCCACGACCCCGGCCGCAACCATCATGGATTTTATACCGATTGTGAATATCCCACCCTTTGGCATGTGTACCACGCCGAGCAACCCTGCGGTGGCAGCAGCAACGGCAGCCGCTCTGGGTGTGCTGACACCTATGCCCTGTGTTCCGGTGACGGTGGCCCCATGGGTTCCCGGAAAACCCACGGTACTCATAAAAAGCTTTCCTGCCCTGACGGACGCCAGCAAGCTGATGTGCATCTGGGGTGGGGTGATTTCCATAAGCTTTGCCGGACAGGTGGCGGTGCAGCTTTAGTCTTTCCCATAAGGACAGCATGGATAACGGATAACATCATGAAAGGATATGGAAGATGATCATTGACCGCTTTAATCTCAAGTCCCAGGAGCTGATTGAAAAGGCCTGCCGTCTGGCTGTGAAGAAGGAGCATCAGTGTGTGACCCCATGGCATCTTCTTTCAAGCCTTCTGGAAGTTCCCCGAAGTCCTGTCCGTTCGGCCCTGACGGATGCAGGAACCCGTATGGAGGCCTTGGAAGCAAGGATATCCGGTCATCTTCTTACCCTTCCCAAGGCCCTTGCAGATGCCCAGCAGACCCCCATCAACCGGGATCTGGAAAGACTTTTCATTCTGGCCGAAGAAACGGCAACCCAGCTTGGGGAATCTGCCATCGGTATTCACCATTTGCTGCTGGCCATGCTGGATGTGGGAGAACCTGCGGCTGCACTGACTGAATCCGGTACAGATAAAGAAAAGCTGGGAACAGCGCTGAAGGCCATGCGGTCATCTGCCTCTGAAAAGGGTGGAGGAACAGGCCTTTCGCAGGAATTTGAATATCTGGCAAAATACACAAGGGACCTTACGGAAACGGCCCGCAGGGGCGAGCTGGATCCTGTGATCGGCAGGGATGAGGAGATCCGTCTGACCATTCAGATTTTAAGCCGCCGCCTTAAGAATAATCCCATTATCATCGGCGAGCCGGGGGTGGGTAAAACCGCTGTGGTGGAAGGGCTGGCCCTTCGCATTGTAAAGGGTGATGTCCCAGACAGTCTCAAAGATATTTCCATTCTGGCTCTGGATCTGGGACAGCTCATTGCCGGGGCAAAGTTCAGGGGGGAGTTTGAAGAACGATTCAAGCGGGTGCTGGAGGAAATCGAGGCCGCAGGAAATGTGATCACCTTCATTGATGAAATTCATATGCTGGTGGGGGCAGGGGCTTCCGGAGGTGCCATGGATGCGGCCAACCTCATCAAGCCAGCCCTTTCCAGGGGAAAAATCCGCTGCATCGGTGCCACAACCCTGGAAGAATACCGCAAGCATATTGAAAAGGATGCCGCACTCATGCGCCGGTTCCAGACCGTTACCGTGGATGAGCCTTCCATGGAGCAGAGTCTGGCCATTTTAAGGGGGATCAAGGAAAAGTACGAGACTCACCATGGCGTTCATATTACGGATGCGGCCCTTCAGTCGGCCGTGAAGCTTGCCAAACGCTACATCACAGACCGTTTTCTTCCGGACAAGGCCATCGACCTTGTGGATCAGTCAGCGGCCAGCCTGCGCATCGCCCTTGCTTCGAGGCCCGAAGACATGGAGCGGATGGCAAGGGAGATTGTGGCCCTTGAAATAGAAGTCAGGGCCCTGGAAGGGGAGACGGACAAGGCCAGTGCAGAGCGTCTGGAGGTGGCAGGGGCTGAACTTGCAGCCCTTAAGGAGGAAAGTGAAAAAAGGGTGGCTGCATGGGAAGAGGAGAAAAAAGCCCTGCTTGCGGTGCAGGATGCAGGAAGAAGCCTTGAAGCCGCCAGAAAGGAACTTGAGCAGAAAATCCGCGAGGAGGATTTCGCAAGGGTTGCCGAGCTTCAGTACAAGGTGATTCCTGAGGCGGAAAAGGTACTGGAACAGTATCAGGGCCTGAATACTGAAAATCAGACTGGAGAGGTGAGCAGAAGGGATCTTCTCCCTGAGGATGTGGCAGTCTGTGTTTCCCGCTGGACCGGGGTTCCCGTGTCAAAGATGATGGCAGAAGAAAAGGATCGCTGGCTTAAGCTGGAAACCCATCTGCGAAACAGGGTTGCCGGTCAGGATGAAGCCCTTGGAACCGTAGCCAGAGCCGTGCGCCGTTCCAGGGCAGGGGTGCAGGATCCCAACCGCCCCGTGGCCTCCTTTCTCATGCTCGGACCTACGGGTGTGGGCAAGACGGAGCTTGCCAAGGCCCTTGCAGAGTTTCTCTTTGATGATGAAAAATCCCTGATACGCATTGATATGAGTGAGTTCATGGAAAAGCACTCTGTGGCCCGCCTTACGGGAGCGCCTCCCGGTTATGTGGGATATGATGAGGGCGGGGTGCTGACCAACAAGGTAAAAAGAAAACCCTACAGCGTTGTTCTTTTTGACGAGGTAGAAAAGGCCCATCCCGATGTTTACAATATTTTCCTTCAGGTATTTGACGACGGAAGGCTTACGGACGGGCAGGGCCGGACCACCCACTTCTACGACACCGTTCTTCTCATGACCTCAAACCTTGGAGCCGACCGCATCGAGGCCGCAGAGACGGAAGAAGACGTTTTAAAGATGAAGCGGGCCATTATGGAAGTGGTGCAGGGCTTTTTCAGGCCGGAATTCCTCAACCGTCTGGATGATATCATCATTTTCCGTCCCCTCACGCCGGAGGTCATGAATCCCATCGTGGATATTCAGCTCATGCGCCTTTCAAAACTCCTTGGGGACAGGAAAATCAAACTGGAAGTGGATGCAGAGGCAAGGGAGTTTCTGGCTGCAGAGGGGTACAACCCCCTTTACGGTGCAAGGCCCCTGAAGCGGGTTATACAGACAAGGCTTCAGGACCCCCTTGCTGAAATGCTCATTGAGGATGGGATGGAAGAGGGGGGCGAAATTCTTGTATCCGTCAGGGACAATACCTTAAATATAAGCAGGGCAGGGGAGGATGGCAGGCCTTTGTTCCCGGAGGGTGAACAGGAAGGATCTGAAACGGTTTCTGAAGCTGCACCTTTCCCTCCCTCTGAATCCCATGGTGAAGAAGATGATGAAGATGGTGAAGGGCATGGGAATAACCATTGATACAGATGTGTGTCAGGCCTGACTTTTCATCAATATTAAGGATCTGTGGCCGTATATGAAATATTTGAACATGCTCAATTCATTTGTGAAGTCCTGGCTTCAGCAGACCCTGAACCTTCCCCCCAAGGTGATTGTCATTGGCATGGCCCTGACAATTTCCCTGGTGGGGCTGCTGATCCTATGGATTCGTAAGAGAAAAAAGGCGAAAGAAGATTCTTCCGAAAAGTCTGGCCCCGATAAAAAACCTGCCATGCCAGCCAAAAGCCTTGTCCGGGTCTGGAAGGAGTTTCTGTCCGGGATACCATGGAGAATAAGGCGGTATACCGGCAGGCTTCCCGTGTATGTGCTCATGGGGGAATCGGGGAGTGGCAAGACGGAGCTTATACGGAAATATACGGATTATGAGGCCCTGTCCCTGCAGTTTCAGGCGGGCCATACCACATCCCCCCTGTTTCAGATCTGTCTTTCTTCAAAGGCTGTGCTTATGGAAATGCCCTCGGGTATTCTGTTCCATAAGGAAGCTGACGGAAGAAGGGCGCTGGTCAAACTCTGGAAAGCCCTTCCGGGCAAAAGAATACCCCACGGGGTTGTCTGTATCCGGGGTTCCATGCTTGAAAAAGAAACCCCTGAAAACCTTAAGCGCCTTGCCCTTTATCTGCGGGGCAAGATCAACCTCATGGCTTCTCCGTCCGGAAAACCCGTTCCCCTGATCCTTTCTTTGACCCACATGGATACTGTAACAGGGTACAGCCAGTGGGTATCCTTTCTGGAATCTCAGGGTATGTCCCTGGAAGCTGTATGGAATGAAGGCTCAGGTTTTCCGGACATTGAAAGGGCGCTGGATATTTACGCTGCCATGCTGCCCCTTGCCCTCACAAGGGTTCCTTCCGGTGATTACCTTGCCATGGTTGACTTTCTTGAGAATGCAGGGAGATGGCTTGGTGTGCTTTCGGCTTTCACAAAGGTTCTTCTGGCTGAGGACCCTTTTTCCAGAACGCCTTACCTGATGCGTATGAGCTTTCATGGAGAAGGTCAGGGGCTTGAAAGCAGCGGGCCCTTCAGCATGACAGCCCATAAGGAATCCCGTGATTTCAGGCTGGGCAGATACCGGCACCCCCTGGCTGCCGGTAGTATTCTTGCGGCGGGGATATTGGGCATGGCAGCGTTTTTTACTGCCAGTTACAGAGAGCTTGAAGAAATTGACCGGCACCTTGATGCCATGGAACTCATTAAGCCGATGAGTTACAGCGAGCTGCATCAGTTTTTTCCCATGCATTATGGACGGAATATCGCATATCGCTTGCTTCCCGAGTTTTTTCCCGAACGGAAGAAAAGAAAACGGGAGAGGCTCATCGAGCTTATCCGTCACCATTATCTTTACCCGGAGTATAAAAGGCTGCAGCTCCGGCTCGATGATCAGGAAAAAATGATTTATCTGATTGCTCTCCTTTATTCTACACCGAAAAACGATCTGCGGAATCTGATTCTTGCAAGATATGAAGACTGGGAAAGGGTGCTTGGACTTCCGCCAAAGCTTGTGATGGACTATGCCATACATAATACCTCACCCCCGAATATAGATATGGAACTCAGTTTAAGCCGTATCAGCAGTTCCTGGAGCTGGGATCCTGCTGAAAGTCCTCTGATGCTGCATTTTCTTTTAAGAAGGCTGGACTCCCTGTATGGGGATGATTTTATAACGACGGAAGTTCTTGAAGGGCTGCAGGAGATTGCGGCACCGGTTCAGTCTCTTGTAAAAAAGGTTTTTTCATTTCCCATGTTGTATGATGTTGTGGAAATAGTAAAAAATGTGACTCCCCTTGGAGCGGATATAGAATGGATGCAGAGAAGGGATCTTCTGTTACGCCATGAGCAGTTGATGGAGCTTTTGAGATACATTGAAGTAGATTCTGTAGAGCCGCCTGATATAAGAGGTCTTTCTCTTGATGCTTTCATGGAGCTGCTGCTTTCTCTTCCCAGGAGTCCTGCGACCTATAATGAACCCCTTACCTTAAGTTTGTGGGACAGGCGTTTTGAGATTAATGTCCAGAAATGGAATGATCTTGTTCTCCGTTCCCAGACAACATTTCTCATGCGCCAGTTTATGGCGGAACATCATCAGAGTCAGGGTCTTCTCTTTTTTCAGGGCACAGGGGAGTTCCCCGATATCTGGCTGAATCCTTCCAGTGACGGCACCCATTTTTTTGCGGGACAGGCCCGCATTGATGGCCGGTTTACCCGGCCTGCCTTTGAAAAGAGGGTGAAGCGTTCCGTGGAGGCCCTTGAAAATCAGCTGAAGGTTCTGCCCGTATCAGAGGGGGAAAAGGAGCGTTTCAGAGACTTTGTTCAGAGGCAGATTCTGCTTTATGCAGAAAGATATGCGGAGCAGTACACCATCTATTATCAGCGTTATCATCTGCGTGTGGATTCTCCTGCGGAATTTCGTTTTGTGCTGCAGCAGATTCCTTCCATGGGTTCTCCCTTCATGAATTTTCTTATGACCATGAAAGAGAATACAATGCTGGATGTGGGGGACAGCCCCATGCTGAGGCCAGTGGCAAGGCGGATGGATGATTTTGCTTTCATGGGAAGGGTTATGGGGGAACAGGATGGCCGCTATCCCCAATGGGAAACCTATAAAGGTCTCATTGCCCGCTTGCAGGAAGGACTCCGTGAGGTATCCTTTTATATTTCCCAGGAAGAAAGGGAACAGGGGGCCGCTCTCAAGGAGAGGCTTTCTCCTCTGGGACGCATGGCCCTTGACATACTGGCCCGGTCACCGGATTCCCATATGGCCATGGCAAGGATGTGGCTGGGTACCGTGGGTGTTGCACCGGAATGGCAGCAGCCCTTCCTTGAACCCTTTCATGCGCTGGAAAGGCTGGGCAAGGGAGAAATTGAAGAAAGGGTTGCTTCGCTGTGGTCTGATCTTTCAGAAAGGCATATGAAGCCACTTCAAAACAGCTTTCCCTTTCATCCTGCGTCGGCCCGTACCCTGCCCCTGGAAGCCCTGCAGGCATCCCTGCATCCGGACGGGAACTTCTGGAAGCAGTTCAGGGCTTATATGGGAACGGTGTGCACCTACGGAGGCGGGCAGTGGAGGGGGACCATGGGAAATCTCCGCCTTCCTGCTGACATGCTTGCCACCGTGAACGGGGCCGATCGCATCCGGCGTGTCCTCTGGGATGAAAAGGGAGAGCCCCGGGCTCTGCAGCTTACGGTCAGGCCCGCCATTCTGCCCTCCGTTCAGGGAGGTGCCGCCCTGCCCGTGAGTACCTATCTGCGCGCAGGCCGGGAAAGCGTGTTCGGTTTTAATCAGATGCCTGCATGGCAGCCTCTGGGCTTTGAATGGTGGCGTGAAGGTTCTTCTGCGGCAGGTATGGCCTTTGAAATGCGGACTTCGGGGAGAAGGGCTTACAGGGAGATTGCTGCGGAGCCTGAACTCTGGTCCTTTTACCGCCTCCTGCAGAGGGGGCGGCGTGTGGAGGGCGGTGCCGTGTCATGGTTTCTGGAAAGCCCATGGGGAGGGGCGGACTTTGATATGGTTTTTGCATTTCAGAGTGATCCCTGGGCCCTCATTGGTTTCAGTGACAGCTTGCAGCAATCAGGAGATGGGAGGCGTTTTCATGGCAGCCACTGACCGGTCCGGTTCTTTACTCAAGGGAAATACTTCGGACAGGAGAGCTGTCGTACATAAGCCCCTCCTGTTTCTGCTGCCAGTCCTGCTGATTTTTTTATCTGCCACAGGCTGCGGCAAACCATGGCAGACAGCTCCCGGTCCCCAGATGCTCCTTAGAATACAGGCCATGCCCGATGCCAACAGGGGCCGGATTTTTTATATGCTTGTCCGGGAAACAACAGAGAAACAGTACCTTACGGAAAGCTACGCAGAAATAGCCGCCCTCGTGTTTTCAGAACCTGGGGATCCTTCCGTGCTGGGGGTTTTCTCTCTGGTTCCGGGGAAAAAAGCGGAGTTTCGTGTGGCCATCCCGGAGCAGAATCCCGTGGCCTTTTACTTCCTTTTCACCGAACCCTCGGAAGACTGGAACCATATGATGCCTTTGCCCCTGAAACCGTCCTATGAAATTCTGATTCAGGAGCGTTCCGTGACCATTGATGACAGGTCTCCGGGAGATCTGTTCGGCACCTCATTTTTTGGTGGCTAGGAGATTCGGTGATTATTTGAAATACCATCATCAAGGAGGGCCGGGTCATGGATCTGGAAAAGGCGCTGGATATCGGCGCACTGGAACGCAGCCTTTGTTTTGCCGGGGACAAGGAGCCCGGTCTGCCTCCATGGCTTGAGGCTTCATGGAAAGAGCCTGCGTCTTTCTGGGAAGGCCTGTGGGAAAGGGCAAAACGTATCTCTGCCTTGCATCCGGCCTCTGTTCCCTTCCGTCATTATGACTTTTACCACGACACGGTTCACAGGTTTGAAGACAGTGGCAGACAAGCCATGAAAGAAGCCGATGGCAAAGAGGGCTGGAAGGGCCTCTCCTTTGCGGCACTGGGCCAGAAGTCCCTCGGCCTTGCTTCCCTCTGGATGGATAGCGGGGCAGAAAAGGGGAAGGTGGTGGCTCTGGTCTTTGAAGAGGGAGAAACCCTCATGCTGACCCTTCTGGCAGCTTTCAGGCTGGGCATGGTCGTTTCCCCCATTCCGCCCCGTGGTCGCCGTCTCCTTGCGGAACGCCTTAAAAATCTTTCCCCTGACTTTGTGGTCGCAGAAGACATGCATGCTTCCCTAAGGGTTTTTTCCGGTTTCAGGCGCCTTGCCCATGAGGCCTTACAGGGCAAAGCTCCGGGATCTGATATTCCCTTTTCATCCTCCGGTTACGTTCCCCAGGAAACCGCAGCCCTGCTCTTTGATCCCACTTGCCCTGAACCCTGCATCCCCCGGCCGGTGACGGCGCAAACCCTTTATCTGGGTTCCCTGAGGGACGGTATGCTTGCCATGGGCCTGAAGCCCGGCGATGCCTATGCTGCACCGGGTTTTAATCCTATGGAAATACAGCCTTCCCTCATGCTTTCAGGGCTCCTTGCCGGAGCCTGCCTTGTTTGTCCCGGTACGGAGGATATGGAAAAAAAGGCCCTGCAACTGGCTTCTGTCAAGCTGAGAATTCTTGGGGTCAGCAGGGCCTTCAGGGAGAGTCTTGATGGTGTTTCTGTGGATTTGGGCAAAAACTGTTCCAAATGGTTCCGGCATCCGGGGGAAGGCCCTCCTTCCCAGGGCTGGAATGATTTTATGAAGGAAAAGGGCCTTGAAAAGGCCTTTGCCTTCAATTTTGTATGGAATGCTTCTCTGGGAGGGGCCTGCCTGTTTTCCGCAGGGTTGACGGGCAGGGTTCATGGCAATGTTTTGCCTGCGGCCGGGGTTCGCTGGCGCATGGGCGATATGGCGGATCCTTCACTGGAAGCTGCCGGATTCCATGGCATCTTTATGCCTTCTTCTGAAACAGGGGATTGCGGAGAGGATGCGGTATGGATGAATGCTTCTGCCATGCTCAGCCCCCATGGCAGGCAATGGCTTTTTTCTCCCCTCCCCCATACCGGCGCCAAAGGGCTTTATTATCCCCGCAAAGAAGCCTTGGATGCCTTGGGTGATGTTTTACCCCCCCCTTCCTTTGCTTCTCTGGTGTTTTTAAGGCCCCAGGGCTTTCGGGAAGATATTGTCTGCAGACTGCTGGTGTTTTTGCCCCTCAAACCAGAGGGTGAAGCAGAAAAAAAACAGGGCCATGCCGCTCTTTTGTCCGAAATCCGGACCTGTCTCGCAAGGGAGCTGGGTGAGGCCTTTGTGCCGGATCAGGTCATTTTCTTACCGCTTTTCCCTTTGCTGGACGAAGAAGGCAGGGTTGATGAACAGTGGTGCGCCAGCCAGTATCTCACCGGCAGGCTCCAGCGCAAGGCCAGATACGCCGTGTTTCAAAAAACCGGAGCCCTTAAAGCCCTTTGTACCCGTCTTCAAACCACTTCTGCCACAGAGCTTCCGTGAGTAAAGAATCCTGATAGCTTCGGAAGCCGCTTACCTTCATGTCCGTAAAGACGGCTTCTGGATTGGAAAAAAGCAGATTCCCGCCATAAAAGTTGGCATATGCTTATTTCAGTGGCGCTTAAAACAGGTGCCTGTAAAGGCTGTGAAAAGGTCCGCTGATCTTGCATGGTCCGCTGTTTCTGTCAGAGGGCGAAGCAATATCATGATGGCATATTTTATGCTGTAAGGCTTGTCATGCCCAGGGACGCACCATGAACAGGGTCTTTCATCAGGGGGACGGGCCTGTGACGCCAGAAAAAAACGGACTTGTTTGTAAGGAAAGGAGAAAAAAACATAAGAAAAATTTAAGGAGGGCTGTCATCAGCTTTACGGAAGGAACGGGGTTTATTTCTGGCTATGTCTGTTCGGGAAGAAAATTCAATTTACCAGAATAAAGGAGGCATATCATGGCTGAGTCTTCATTCAACTGCAGTGTGTATCAGGGGTTCAATTTTCAGAAAGACGGTCAGGAGCTTGTGGGGCATCTGGTATCCCTCACCATTGGTGATGAGGAAATGACAGCGGATATGGATGTAACGGATCCCACATCGGCGAATATGTCCGAGTATGTCAAGGTGGTTGGGGTTATTTCCAGTATTTACTGGAATGGCGGCTATGCGGACCCCATCCAGCTTGCCTTTCAGGTGAGTACGGCGGTGAAAAACAAGGTGGCCATGCTCCAGCACCAGAGCCTTTCCAATACGGAAGTGGTGATGAAGTTCAATATTTATGAC
>NZ_VLLC01000031.1 GCF_007830435.1 Desulfobotulus alkaliphilus
CCGCTTCCGCACAGGGCAAGAAGCTCCCGAATAAGATTGCGTCACGGGCAAATAGCCTGGAGCCTGTGCATCTGTCTTGCAGGTATGATATGAAAAACTGTGCTGAACAGTTACTGAACTTTTACCAAAAAATAAAATCAAGGTGAAAAAATATGGATTATCAGGGTATGATCTTCCGTCCCCCCAGTGAGGCGGATTCCATTCTGTTGCAGGTGACCGTGGGCTGCTCCCACAACAAATGCACCTTCTGTGAGATGTACAAGGCCAAGCGTTTTACCATTAAAAGCGATGAACAGATTTTTAAGGACATAGACTACGCCGCAAGCAAGTACCGCCGCATCCGCAGACTCTTTCTCTGTGACGGTGATGCCCTGATCCTGCCCATGAAGCGGCTGGTGCCCATCATGGAGCGTATCAGGGAAAAACTGCCCTGGCTGGAAAGGGTGGGCACCTACGCCAACACAAAAAGCATTGCCTCCAAAAGCGTTGAAGAAATGAAACAGCTTAAGGAGCTGGGGCTGACCATTGCTTATTTTGGCCTTGAAACGGGAGATGATGTGACCCTGAAGGCCATCAATAAGGGAGCGGACAGCGCCCGCATGATAGAAATGGGCAAAAAGATTCGTTCCGCAGGGATCAAGCTTTCCATTACCGTCCTTAATGGTGTTGCCGGAAGGGAGCGTTCCATGGTCCATGCCAAGGAAACGGGCAGGGTGCTGACGGCCATCGACCCTGAATTTGTGGGGGCTTTAAGTCTGATGCTGACACCGGGAGCGCCTTTGAACAAGGACCATAAGGAAGGCCGGTTTGAGCTGATCGGTGCCGAGGAAATGCTGCAGGAACTGGGCATGATGATAGCCAGTACAGATCTTTCCGATGGTCTTTTCCATGCCAATCACGCATCCAATTACCTGCCCATACGGGCCCATCTGCCCAAGGACAGGGATAAAACCCTTAAGATGATCAATGATGCCCTGGCAGGCAAGATCAAACTGAAGCCCGAGTACCTGAGGGCCCTTTAATTCCTGAAAAAATCTTGCATCCTGATCGCATCCGGTGTAACCAATGGCCGGACTGCCCCGATCAAGGATGCTTTTTTTTCTTTTTTTCCAAGGAGATGCCCCATGAGTTCCACCCCGTCCACGGACGCCCTCTGTGTCACCACCATCCGCACCCTGGCCATGGATGCCATAGAAAAAGCCAACTCCGGACATCCCGGAGCCCCCATGGGCCTTGCCCCCGCAGCCTATGCCCTCTGGACCCGTGTGATGAACCACAATCCCAAAAACCCAGCATGGCTGGACAGGGACCGATTTGTCCTTTCCGGTGGACATGGCTCCATGCTGCTTTATGGTCTTTTGCACCTTTCCGGATACGGTGTTTCCTTAGAAGACCTGAAAAACTTCCGTCAGCTGGGGTCAAAAACACCGGGACATCCGGAGTTCGGTCATACGCCGGGTGTGGAAACCACCACAGGTCCTTTGGGGCAGGGCATTGCCAATGCCGTGGGCATGGCCATGGCGGAACGCCATCTGGCTGCCCGTTTCAACCGGCCCGGTTTTGATCTGGTAAACCACTTCACCTATGTGATGTGCGGTGACGGGGATCTCATGGAAGGGGTGGCCTGTGAGGCCATGTCCCTTGCGGGGCATCAGAAACTGGGCAGGCTGATCTGCATCTACGATGCCAATGACATTTCCATTGAAGGTTCAACGGAGATTGCCTTTACGGAAAATGTGGCTGGCCGCATGGAAGCCATGGGCTGGCACACCCTCACCGTCACCGACGGCAATGATCTGGATGCCATTACAAAGGCACTGGAAACGGCAAAAACCATTACGGACAAACCTTCCCTCATTGTTCTGAAAACCCGCATTGCCTTTGGCAGCCCCAACAAGGAAGGCTCGGCCGATGCCCATGGTGCCCCCCTGGGAGCCGAGGAGGTCCGTCTGACCAAAAAAGCCTATGGCTGGCCCGAAGATGCCGACTTCCATGTTCCCCAAGAGGTTTATGCCCACTTTGCAGACCTGCAGGCAAAGATGCAGAAAAAGGAAGATGCCTGGCTGGAACTTTTTCGGCGCTATGCCGCAGCGCACAGGGATATGGCCAACCTCTGGCTGGATGCCATGAGCGGTTTTCTGGTGGATGGCTGGGACAAGGAAATTCCTTACTTTACCCCCGGCGAGAAAATTGCCACAAGGGCAGCGTCCGGCAAGGTGCTCAATGCCATTGCCGCCAAAGTGCCTGCCCTCATGGGCGGTTCCGCAGATCTGGCACCTTCCAATAAAACCTTTTTGAATGGTGAGGCGGAATTTCAGGCTGAAAGCCCCGAAGGCCGCAATATCCGTTTTGGTGTCAGGGAGCACGCCATGGGTGCCATTATGGCGGGTATGTTCCTGCACAATGGTATCCGGCCCTATGGTGCCACCTTCCTTGTCTTTGCCGATTACATGCGGCCTGCCATCCGTGTGGCCAGCCTCATGCGTCTGCCCCTTATTTATGTTTTCACCCACGATTCCATAGCCGTGGGCGAGGACGGTCCCACCCACCAGCCCGTGGAGCATCTGGCCTCCCTGCGGGCCATTCCCAATCTTACGGTTTTCCGGCCTGCGGATGCCAATGAGACGGCCGTGGGGTGGAAGGTGGCCATGCGCAGCAATTCCAGCCCCACGGCTCTGATTCTCAGCCGTCAGGGACTTCCCGTTCTCCATACAGACAATAAGAGGGGGCGGCCTGAAAGGGGGGCTTATATTCTGGAGGATGCCGATGGCACGCCGGATATTGTTCTTATTGCTTCCGGTTCCGAAGTGCATCTGGCTGTGGAGGCCCGCAGGATTCTTCTGGAAAGGGGCATTCAGGCAAGGGTTGTCAGTATGCCTTCATGGGAGCTTTTTGAGAAGGATACGGATGAATACAGAAAGCGGATTCTGCCTTCTGCCCTGAAAAAACGACTGGTGATTGAGGCGGGCATTGCCATGGGCTGGCATAAGTATGCCGGAGACGAAGGCGACATCATTTCCATAGAGACCTTTGGCGCTTCCGGTCCGGATAAGGAAGTGCTGCGTCATTTCGGATTCTTTGTGGAAAACGTGGTGAACCGGGCTGTGATTCTGGCAAGGAAATAAAATTAGGGGCAGGCCTTGTGTCTGCCCGGGGGCCACCCGTAAAGGGTGCCCCCGGTAAAACAGGGTTGTAAAAGATTTTTCAAAGGGACAGACCCTGCGTCTGCGTTTCCCCTGTATTTTACCTCAAACGCCGCAGGGCAAATTCCGCATCATCCTTTATCTCCGAATCTTCATCTGCCGTGCGAAGGGCTTCTTCGTAGGCCTTTTTCGCCTCTTCCCTCTGGTTCATTTTTTCAAGAATCTCACCTTTCAGCATCCATGCCGCAGCACTCATAGGGATTTCCGAAGTCAGACGATCCGCAGAACGCAGGGCCTCATGCATTCTTCCCATGGCGGAAAAGGTCATGGCCTGTCCCCGCAGGGCAGGAGGATGCCGGGATTCATGGCGCAGGGCACGGTTATAGTATCTCAGGGCCGTATCATAATTGCCGAGGTTGTAATAGGACCAGCCCAGGTTGGACAGGGCATAATGGGGTGTGGCGTAAAGCAGATCCTCGCTCAGGAGCTTGAGGACATCTATGGCATCGTCCCACCTTCCCAGAGCCATGTAGGCCGTGGCCAGATTGTTTCGGGCAGGGGCATAGTCGGAGCGGAGATCCACGGCTTTTTGAAAGCTCAATACGGCGGATTCGGGCCTGTCCAGGGCAAGGTAGGTCAGCCCTATATTGTTATGGAGATAGGGGTCTCTGGGATTTAGTTGTTCCGCCTTCAGAAACTCCTGCAATGCCCTGGAAAAGGAACCCTGAATCAGGTAGGCTTCGCCCAGATCCCGGACAGCTCTGGCCTCGTTGACATTGGCAGCCCTCTTAGCCGCACATCCGCCGGAAAGGAGGGAAACCAGCGCAAGTATGAAAAAAAGCCTGACCCCAGATTTTGTTACGCCGTGCATCGGTGCCTCCTTTAGATACTTTCTGATATATGAATAAGATAGAGTCTGTTGTCTTTCATAAAGGCCGTGCTTCCCGTATGATTTTTTCCTTAAGATACCAGTGCAGCCCTTTTTCCGTTACGATATCCACCTTTTGTCCAAGCAGGGTTTCAAGCTCTATGCTCATTCCTCCGAGGTCCATCAGAGATCGTCCCTGATCCAGATCCACAAGAATATCAATGTCGCTGTCCGGCCCGTCCTGATTACGGGCCACAGATCCGAAAACCCGTATGTTTTTTGCACCATGCTGCCTTGAGATGCGCAGAATTTCTTCCCTTTTGTTTTTCAGCAGATGGGATGTATCCATTTTCTGGCCTTTCAGGCAGCAGGGGTGAATGCTTGATGGCGGTATGCGAGATGCTCTTGTGAGCAGGATACTTTTATTTCTCTCTTAGGGAAAGGGTCAGGTTTTCTGCAATGGCATCCGCCGTCTGATGGACAAATTCCCTGAAGGCTTCGCCCGAAAGGGGAGCACCCGGTGCGGGGACTTCCTTAAGGCCTTCGGGCCGCATGAATACCGGGGCATTCTGCAGCTCTTTTTTTGGGTAAATGCCGTACGCTTCGGGCATGCGGTTTTCAAAGTACATTTCCTGAAAGCCGGAGAATTTCAGGGCGTGGGCCGTGGAGTCAATGATGGCCGTTTCATCGCTGCTCACACGCCCTTCTTTCCTTGCGCGGATCAGGCCAGCCAGGGTTTCTCCGCCATGGGTGCAGGCAATGTGGCCGTTACGGTTGGCCGTAAGCTGGCAGTCCATGATTTCCTGCTCCGTGACGCAGGTGAAAAAGACCTTCTGTTTTCCGGCCCTCTGGTTGTACTGGTTAACAAGGGAGATGACCCTTGGCATGGAAACGGGATTACCGATCATGGCGGCCTGGGCCACGCTGGGTTTTACGGTCATGGGTTCAAAGCGGCGCTTTTTTACATCCGGCTCAAGGTAGTAGCGGTACACGGGGTTGGCATGTTCGGACTGAACCCCCACAATTTTTGGAAGATCCGTAATGATACCGGCATCAAAAAATTTCAGGAAACCGGCCATGACGGCGGTGATGTTACCAGCATTGCCGATGGGCACCACCACCACCCTGTTTTTCATGTCATATTCCAGATCCTGTGCCACTTCATAGGAGTAGGATTCCTGCCCCAGAATGCGCCAGGCATTTTTGGAGTTCAGCAGGGCCACATTGTATTTTTCGGAAAGGGCTTCCACCACCTTCATGCAGTCGTCAAAAACGCCGGGGATTTCAAAAACGGCAGCGCCGTTGCCTAAGGGCTGGGAAAGCTGCTGGGGCGTTACCTTGCCGTGGGGCAGGAGTACGGCAGACTTCACCGCAGGCTGCAGGTAGCTGGCATAAAGGGCGGCTGCGGCACTGGTGTCTCCGGTGGAAGCGCAGACGGCCAGAATATTTTCCACACGACCGCTTTTCACCAGATAATGGATGTAGGACAGGGCACTGGCCATGCCCCTGTCCTTGAAGGAAGCACTGGGGTTCTGGCCGTCGTTTTTGTAGAAAAAGCGCATTCCCGCAGCTTCCTGCAGGGTGTTGTTGGCCTCCACAATGGGGGTGTGGCCTTCACCCAGATAGACAATGGCATCCAGTGGGATGACAGGGCCTATGAACTCGTGGAAACGGTAGATGCCCTTGAGGGCAGGGATTTTGAGCATGCGGCGGTAATCCAGAATGTCCCGCCAGGTTTCTCCGGAAAGGCCTTTCAGCCGGTTTTTTTCCAGATCCTGCAGCAAAAGCACCTCGCCACAGGCGGGGCAGGTATAGAGAAGCTGCTCAATGCCGAAGGTTTCGGAGCATCCGAGGCAGTGGTAGCTCATTTCCCCGGAAGGGGAGGGAAGAATATGCTCACGTATATGTTCAGGAAATTTTTCTGGTGTCACAGTTGTTCTCCGGTTTTTAAGATGTTGAAGTATCACTTCCCACTTCCCACTTCCCACTTCTCACTTTTCTATCAACTTCATCCCCCCCATGTAGGGCTGAAGGGCTTCGGGAATGCGGATACTTCCGTCGGGGTTCTGATAATTTTCCAGAATGGCGGCAAAGGTACGGCCCACGGCAAGGCCGGAGCCATTTAAGGTATGGACCAGCTCCGTGCCTTTTTTGCCCTTGCGTTTGAACCGGATATTGGCCCTTCTGGCCTGATAATCCTCAAAGTTGCTACAGGAGGATATTTCCCTGTAGGCATCCTGTCCGGGCATCCAGACTTCAATATCATAGGTTTTTGCGGAAGAAAAACCAAGGTCTCCGGCGCAGAGGGTGACCACCCGGTAGGGCAGTTCCAGCCTTTGCAGAATGGTTTCCGCCTGTTTCAGGAGGCTTTCCAGCTCATCCCAGGAGGTTTCCGGCAGCGAGAATTTCACCAGCTCCACCTTGTTGAACTGATGCAGCCGGATAAGCCCCCGGGTATCCTTGCCATAGGA
Organism: Desulfobotulus alkaliphilus; assembly: GCF_007830435.1. Classification (GTDB taxonomy): domain Bacteria; phylum Desulfobacterota; class Desulfobacteria; order Desulfobacterales; family ASO4-4; genus Desulfobotulus; species Desulfobotulus alkaliphilus. Next base: position 6,483 of record NZ_VLLC01000031.1, read on the forward strand.
ACCGGCCTCGGAGCGGAAGCAGGGGGTATAGGCCGTATAGTAGAGGGGAAGATCCTCTTCGGAAAGAATTTCATCGCTGTGCATGTTGGTGACGGGCACTTCCGCCGTGGGAATGAGAAAATAGTCCGGCCCGTCCAGATGAAAGAGGTCGGATTCAAATTTGGGAAGCTGGCCTGTGCCGGTCATGGCTTTGCGGTTGACCAGAAAAGGCGGGATGGTTTCCGTGTATCCGTGCTCTTCGGTGTGGATGTCCAGCATGAAATTGATTAAGGCCCTTTCAAGGCGGCTTCCTGCGCCCAGATAAAGGGCAAAGCGGGCACCTGTAATGCGTGCCGCCCTTTCAAAATCAAGAATACCTAGATTTTCCCCCAGCTCCCAGTGGGCTTTGGGAAGGAATTCAAAGTTTTTCGGAGTTCCCCAGCTTTTTTCAAGGCGGTTTTCGCTGTCGTCTTTGCCTTCGGGAACGGAAGGGTGAGGCACATTGGGGATGGCCATGAGAATGGCCTGAAGCTGTTCATCCAGTTCTCCGAGGCTTTTTTCCAGATCTTTGATGTCCGCCGATGTCTGGCGCATGGCCAGAATCTTATCTTCGGCATCTTCTTTGTTTTTTTTCATGCGGGCAATTTCTTCGGAGGCCGCATTGCGTTCATGGCGCAGGGTTTCAAGGCGGGCAAGGATTTCCCGGCGTTTTTTTTCGGTTTCACTGAAGGAATCCAGGGTGCTTTCGGCGCCCCGTTTGGCAAGTCCTGCATGGATTTCGGACAAATTTTGGCGTAGAAACTTGATTTCCAGCATTGTGACCTTTATATTGAATCGATTTATGGTTTCAGAAAAAAGCCCTTTGGGTATCCTGTGGGCTTTGCCATGACAGATGCATGGGCCTCAGGCTTTTTATAGCAGATCTGTCCGGACTGGAACATGGTAAAAGTGGATTTCCGGCATCAGGCTGGAAAGAATACGTGATCCGGAAGAAAACGCCGCTTTCGGATGGTCATATTTTTTCAGTTCTTTACCCGTAACTGAAAAAAATTATCATAAGGCCCATAGGGCGTCAACCTTCCCTCAAGTCACCGGAAAAGAGGCCTTTTATAAGGTCTCCGCAGCAGTGGCTGGCAGGGGCAAGATAAATGGAGCCACCATGGAGGATGTTCGCGAAAAACGCCGCAGGATTGTCTCCGAGATTGAGAAGAAAATTTCTGCCCGGAGTGAGGCAGAGCTGAAGGAAATGCGCAGGCAGGCGGTGGACCGTCTGTTTGAATTTGCCAATTATGTGGAGGCCCGGATAGCGCTTCTCTATCTTCCAAGAAATCCCATGGAAATGGATATAGCCGACATCATGGCCAGATCCTATGAACGCAAAAAGGTTGTGGTTCTTCCCCGTTTTGATAAAGAGCGCAAGACCATCCGTTTTTACAAGGTGGATGACCCGGATACCCACATTATCGGGAAAACACCGGAGGACAGGGGGCCGGATCCCAAAAAATGCCGGGAAATCCCCATGGATAACATTGATATCGCCCTGATTCCCGGTGTGGCCTTTGATGAAAAAGGTTCCCGCATTGCAGCCGATGGCGGCGAGTTTGACCGGCTCATGGGTAAGCTCCCCGTGACCACCCGCAAGGTGGGGGTTACCCTTGAGGATCAGATTGTTCCCCAGATTCCCATGGAATCCAAAAGCCGGTACGTGGATATTCTGGTGACGGATAAACGGGTAATTTACAAAATCTGAGCAACAAGATCTGAACAATGGAAAAGGCGGTGATATGATGAAGCTGAAGGTCATTATCCACGAGGCCGAAGAAGGCGGTTTCTGGGCAGAGGTTCCTGCCATTCCCGGATGCGTCACCCAGGGTGAAACCTTTGATGAACTTCTTTCAAATATCTATGAAGCCGTTGAAGGGTGTCTGTCCGTAGATCTTGAAAATATTGTCCTGACGGAAAAGGACAAGGTCCTGGAGATAGCAGTGTGAAAGCTGTTTCAGGCAAAGAATTTGCAAAAATACTTGAGCGTGAAGGCTGGAAGCTGGTGAGGGTCAGGGGAAGTCATCATATTTATGCCAGAGCAGGCAGTCCGTTCCGGATATCTTTGCCTGTTCATGGCAATACACCTTTAAAAACAGGGCTGTTAAAAAGCTTGATAAAAGCTGCAGGTCTGGATGAAATGATGCTGTAATTCCCTGCTGTAATATTTAGAATTTTTTTCAGGATACCATGCAGACACAGGAAACGCTCAAATTCAGAAGACGGCGGGAGGCCATGGTGGCGGAGCAGTTGCAGGCCCGAGGCATTCATGATGCTGCGGTACTGGCTGCCATGGGCCGGGTTCCCCGCCATTTTTTTGTGAGCGAGGCCCTCATGGATCAGGCCTACGGGGATTACCCCCTGCCCATCGGTTACCAGCAGACCATCTCCCAGCCCCAGATTGTTGCGGAAATGACCCAGGCCCTTGGCGCCTCTTCCGAAGACCGGGTGCTTGAGATCGGCACGGGTTCGGGGTATCAGGCGGCGGTGCTGGCGGAGATGGTCTTCCGTGTTTATACCATAGAACGGCTGCAGCCCCTTTACATGAAGGCCCGCAGGCTTTTTGATGCCTTAAAATATCACAACATCGTTACCCGTTATTCAGACGGAACAACGGGCTGGAAATCCGAGGCCCCCTTTGATGCCATCCTTGTCACGGCGGGGGGGCCTTTGGTACCGGATGTCCTCCTTTCCCAGCTGGCAGAAGGCGGGCGTCTTGTTATGCCCGTGGGCAGTGCGGATGTGCAGCAGCTGGTTCGTGTTACCCGCACGCCTTCGGGATTTGAAAGGGAGGTTCTCTGTTCCTGTCGTTTTGTGAAGCTGGTGGGGGAACACGGCTGGCGGGAAGAATAATATTTTGAAAGGCAGGTTTTGTGCTGCGTCGTCTCTATAACTGGGTTTTAAGCTGGGCAGACTCCCCCTGGGGTGTTCTGGCCCTTTTTATTATCGCCTTTGCGGAATCATCCTTTTTCCCCATTCCACCGGATATTCTCCTCATTGCCCTTTGCGTGGGCAGGCCCTCAAGGGCTTTTTTTTATGCGGGAGTCTGCACGGCGGGTTCTGTGCTCGGCGGCCTTGCGGGCTATGGCATTGGCTGGTTTTTCATGGGCAGCATCGGCGCCCCCATTGTGGCCTTTTACGGGGCAGAGGAACAGGTGGCCCGCATCGGAGAGCTTTACAATAATTATGATGCCTGGGCCGTTGCCATTGCAGGATTTTCACCCATACCCTATAAGGTCTTTACCATAGCGGCAGGCATGTTTGCCATCAGTCTGCCGGTTTTTATTACCGCATCCATTCTTTCCAGAGGGGCCCGTTTTTTTCTGGTTGCGGCTCTGATATGGAAGTTTGGTCCCGGCATACGGGCCTTTATTGAACGATATTTTGACAAACTGGCCATTCTCTTTGTGGTCCTGCTGGTGGGTGGTTTTCTGCTGATCCGTTTCCTTGGCTAGGCAGAATCAATGAATAAATATGGAGATTTTTGATGAAAAAAGCACTGGTTACGGGGGTGACAGGCCAGGATGGGGCCTATCTTTCAAAACTGCTTCTGGAAAAGAACTACAGGGTTTTTGGTGCCTGCCGCCGCACAAGCTCAGTGAACCTGTGGCGTATGGGTACGCTGGATATTCTTTCTCACCCCAATTTTCATATTGTGGATTTTGATCTGACGGATGCCTCCGGTGCCATAAGGCTTCTGGACCGTATACAGCCCGATGAGGTGTATAATCTTGCCGCCCAGAGTTTTGTCAGTGTTTCCTTTGATCAGCCCCTGACAACGGGAGAAATTACAGGTCTTGGCGCCGTAAACCTTCTGGAAGCCATCCGTATCGTAAATCCCCGTATTCGTTTTTATCAGGCCTCTACCTCAGAAATGTTCGGGAAGGTGCAGGCGGTTCCCCAGAATGAGGACACCCCCTTTTACCCCAGAAGTCCTTATGGGGCAGCCAAGCTCTATGCCCACTGGATGACTGTGAACTATCGGGAATCCTATGGTATTTTTGCTGCCAGCGGTATTCTGTTTAACCATGAATCCCCTCTGCGGGGGCTTGAGTTTGTTACCCGTAAGATTACCGATGCCGTAGCAAAAATATCCCTTGGCAAGCTGGATGTGCTGGAACTTGGTAACCTCGATGCCTGTCGGGACTGGGGATATGCGGAGGAGTATGTGGATGGCATGTGGCGTATGCTCCAGACGGACACCCCGGAAACCTATGTGCTAGCCACAGGTCGTACTGAAAAAGTGAGGGATTTTGTGGACATGGCCTTCAGGGCAATGGATGTAGAGCTTGAGTGGTCGGGTGAGGGACAGGATGAGCAGGGGACAGACTCCCGGTCGGGCCAGGTTCGGGTTCGGGTGAATCCTGTGTTTTATCGTCCTGCCGAGGTGGATCTTTTGATTGGAGATCCGTCAAAGGCTGAAAGGGATTTGGGATGGAAACCCCGGACCACTCTGGAAGAGCTTTGCCGTATGATGGTTGAAGCAGATCTTGAAAGAAACAGAAACGGTTTTTCTTTCTGAAAAGTTTCTCCTGGAGACTGCCTTCAGGATCAGGGAAAAATATTCTCTGTATTTTTTCAGACAGGGGCAGCCGCTAGCTGCCCCTTTTTCACCTGCGAGGGAGGTACCCGTGACAGAAAAAGCCCTTATATTCGGCATGGACAGTTTTACCGGACCTTATCTTAAGGCAGAGCTGGAATCCCTTGGTATTCAGGTCTATGGAACTGCTTTAAAACAGGGCTTTACGGAAAGTTCCAGGGTTTTTACCTGTGATATCCGGGACAGGGAAACTGTCCGGGCACTTATGAGTACCATACGCCCCTCCATGGTGGCCGTTCTTTCCGCAGTGACCTTCGTACCTGAGGGGACAGACCGGACGATCTATGATATCAACCTTTTTGCTCCTTTGAATATTCTGGATATTCTGTCGGAAAATCCTTCACCGTGTGTACGCATCCTCATTCCCGGTACAAGTCATGTGTATGGTAACCGCAGAGGCGGCCGCCTCGATGAAAAAACGTCCCCGGATCCCATCAGTCATTATGCCCTGAGCAAGTTCGCCATGGAGCAGATGGCCCGGGCGTACGCAGGGAAAGTGGAAGTTGTGATTCCAAGGCCCTTCAATTATACAGGGCTTGGGCAGCCTGTGCATTTTCTTGTGCCAAAGCTTGTGGATCATTTCAGAAGGAGGGCCCCTTTCATGGAGCTGGGAAATCTCCATGTATCCAGAGATTTCTCCGATGTGAGGGATGTGGCGCGGGCCTATGCCCTTCTCATGACCATGGAACAGCCGCCTTCCCTTGTGAATATCGCATCGGGTCAGCCTTTCAGCATCAGAGAGATTCTTGGCATGCTTGAAGAAATGACAGGGCATGCCATGGAGATTCGTGTGAATCCGGCCTTTGTCAGGGAAAATGAAATTCTCTCCCTCTGCGGGGATAACGGACTTCTGCGTGCCTGCGGCTGGACACCGCAATATACCCTGAAAGATACCCTGATGTGGATGTTGGGTTTATCTTTTTGAAATGATATACTCCAAACGGTCAGTCTTGAAACATTTGAAAAATTCAGGCGTACGATGTACTGTATAGGTCTCTGTAATAGTAGAAGCGGCTTCCAGCCGCTTTAAAGAATGCGTCAGGATGGCGCATCTACAAAACGCAGCAATACGGTGCAGGCTGCTGTTCAGGGTTTTTTCAACATCGTTTTAAGGCTGGCCCGTGTATCAAAAAAGACCGTTCGGAGTATAGCAAAAGCGGAGGCTGGGGTGCTTGTATTACCGCCTTCGGACAATTCTGGCAAACTGCTGACCAACAGACTGTTCGCTGAACAGTTCCTGCACCCGTTTTTTTCCTGCTTTCCCAAGTTTTTCAAGATCGTGCTTTCCTGCTTCACATTCAAGGAGTGTGCTGGCCAGCATCGATGGATTGCCCGCTTCAAGGGTGATGGCGCAGAGCCTGTCTGGTGCCACCCAGTTCACTCCTGTTCCCAGCTTTGTATTGATAATGGCTTTTTCCACGGCCATGGCATCAAGCTGGGCAATACCAAAGGCTTCGGACGGGAATTCCGATGGAAAGAGCAGGGCCCTTGCATGCGCAAGCAGGTGGTATTTTGACCCGTGGGGCAGGGTAGAATCAAAAAAGAGGATATTTTTTCCAAATTCCTTCGCAAGGCGTATAAACCTGTAACGCTCCGGGCCGTTTCCGAAGACGATGAGATTGATGGGTGTGCCCTGTTCTGCCAGCATGCGGAAGGCTTCTTCCATAACCCTTGTTCCTTTGTAGGCCACAAGGCGTCCGAAAAAAACATAGTAGCCGTCTCTTATGAAATTTTCCGGCAGAAAGATTTTTCTGTGGTTTTCACTACAGGCGTATGCCCTTTTTTCCCTTTCGACAAAATCCAGATCCATGGCAAAGGGCAGTACATCCATGGATCTGGGTATGGACGAAAGAACCTCTGAGCTTTTCTGAAGGGCAAGGCTTCCTGTGATAACGGTATCTGCCTTGCGTATGACATTCCTGTCAAAGATGTAGGTGATGTGTTTGAGTTTGCGCTGGCGGAAGACATCCGAGTGATAGGTAACGATGAGACGGCCCCTGATGCGGCTGAGGGGAAGGCTTGCGGCCATACTGGCCCATGGAAACTGAAGATTGATATGAACAATATCCGCCCTGTGGGCCAGGCGGAAAAAATGAAGAAAAAAATGAAGGCTGGCGGGAGTGGAAAGAATGTTTCCCAATGAGGCACAGCGAATAATCCGGATGCCTTCGATTTCTTCCATAGAGGTCCGCATGCAGCGTTCATTGGCGCAGCAGAGTACCTGAACCCTGAAGCCCATGGCCTGATACCACCTTGCATATTGCTGTACGGCAGTTTCAATGCCTCCGATGGAGGGTGGATAAAACTTGGTTACCAGCAGCACATTAAAAAAGGGTGTCCCCTTTTTTTTGATTTTTTTACCATTCATCCGGGTCTGTCTTTCGCCAGTATGTATTGTTTTTCTGTCCTGATTCGGAAAAGAGAAAGGAAACTGTCAGGTACAGATATGGGTTTTTTCGTAAACGGCCAGGGTGGTCCGGGCACACTGCTTCCATGAAAAACAAGAGGCGCGTTCTAAGCCCTTTCCATGGAGTTCTGTGCGAATTTTTTCACTGCTGAGAAGCGTTTCAAGTCCTTCGGCGATGGCATATGTATCCTCAGGTGTTACCAGCAGGGCTGCATTTTCTGCCAGTTCGGCCAGCGCGCCTCTGTTGGAAGTCAGTACGGGTGTTCCGCTGGCCATGGCTTCCAGAACGGGCAGGCCGAACCCTTCGTAAAGGGAAGGATAGGCAAATACGGCAGCAGAAGCCATGAGATTTTTTATTTCAGGAGCTGACAGATAGCCTGTTACGATAACCCGCCAGGGTTTTTTTACCTGCTCTGTTTTTTGAATGAGCCCCCTGTTTTTCCAGCCATGAGCTCCTGCCAGTACCAGGGGCAGCTCCTTTACGGTTTTTTCCGGCAGACTGAGATAGGCCTCCAGCAGTCTGTCAAGATTTTTTCTGGGTTCAAGGGTAGCAACGGAAAGTATAAACTGTCGCCATGAAAGTCCCAGATTTTCAAGGCATTCTTTTGTCTCGCCCTCACTCCGGGGACAAAAGCCCGTATCATACCCCAGCGGTGTTACATGAACAAGACTTTCTTTGGATACAAGCCCCGATAGCAGCAGTTCCTTTCTTATACATTCACTGATGGTTAAAACCGCTGAGGCTTTTGCAATACACTGGCTGAGCTTTTTATTCAGCCAGCGGACACGGGCTGCCGGATGGGTTTCCGGATAGCGGATATGGGAAAGATCATGGATGGTAAGGATACTGTTTCCTTTGAAGGGGACGGAAATGAAGCTGGGCTCATGGTAAATGTCTGCCCGGAGGCGGGCTAAGCACTTTCCTGTTCTAAGGTTCTGCCAGTTTTTATAAGGGGTGTATAATCCCGGAATATCCCGGATGTATCCTTTTATTTTTTCTTTTTGGCTCAAAATGAAAGGTCTGTTTTCAGAGTGTTCAGGAAATCCCTTTTCAAGGGTTTTCAGATATTCGTAAAAGTCGTCCTGTCCAAGGACAGCTCCGTTCATAACACCGCTGATGCGTACATCCTGACAGGATATCAGATTTTTTGCCAGATGCAGGGTGTAGTAGCCGATACCCGTGAGGGGAGCTTTCAGGGCATCGGCTCCCAGTGCGATATGCAGTTTTTTTTTTGTCTCATACCGTTTTCCTGATCCAGAGGGTGTGTGCCAGATGCAGAAGATTGGCCATGGTCCAGTACAGGACCATGCCCGATGGGAAAGAATAGAACAGAAGAAAAAAACCTAAGGCTAGAAGTATGAGTCCTGCCTTGTTCTTCCATGTACTTTTTTCCGTATCTGCGGGAGCCGGAGAAAATTTTATGCTTAAAAGGTTGGTAAGGGACATGAGCAGGGGAAGAAGGTTGAAACAGGTCCCGAAAAAAGGCAGATCCCTGCCAAAGGAAAAGAGCCTGTCCGGCTCGGAAAGGCTTGTTATCCATAGGAAACCAGCACTCCTGAGTTCAAAGGCCTGTCCCAGAAGGTGAAAGAGGGCGATGAACACAGGAATCTGAATGCCGACGATGACAAGGGGTTTCAGCCCTGCAAGGGGGCTGACACCATAGCGTTCATACACATGGAGAATGCGCTCGCTCTGCTCCCCCCCCCTGTACTTTTCTTTGATGGCCCGGATACGTGGCTTCATTTCCTTTTGCAGCTCCGCAAAGCGGCGTTGGGATTCCATGGCTTTCTTTGCCACGGGATGGATGGCAAGCCGGACCAGAAGGGCCAGAATAAGGATGGAAACTCCCCAGTTCATGACAAGTCCATGTATGGCATAGAGCAGGTGCATCATGCCCAGAACAAGCAGGCGCATCCACTGCCACAGGGAGGAAAAGAGAATGTCCTGAAGCTGATTCTCCTTCAGCAGATTCCAGGATTTTCCGCCGCTGAAAATTTCAAGGGTAAAGGTCCGGCTTTCATTTTCTTCCATGGATGAAAAGGGAAGGGAAAGATACAGTTTGCTCTCAAAGGAGGGGGCATCGGGAAAGAAAAGGGGGCTTTCCGGTGTTTCAATTCTGTATTCCGCAAAAGGGCTTTGGGGTTTTACGATCATGGCAAAGTAGCGGGAATGCAGGCCTGCCCAGACAATTTCTTCCGGAAGATCAAGGCTGTGGCGCTCTCCGCTGTTTTCGGCCCTCAGGGTGTGGATACCCCTTTTGTTTTTGAATATGGCTTCGGTGTAGGAATAAAGACCGTCTGCCATGCCAAGGCCGGAAACGGGGCGGCTGCCTATGCCCGGTCCCATGACCAGAAAAAGATCCGGTTTTCCTATGCTTGCAAGGGATTGCAGCCGGATCTCAAGCTTCAGGGAGCCGGCATGGTCTCCGGCCCTCCAGAGCTGCTCCAGAACAAAGGGTATGCCATCGCCCCCAAGGCGCAGCAGCACTTCATTTTCTGAAGAAGCAGGCGCTTTCCATCCTCCTGCTTTATCTGCCCATTCTTTCAGTTTTTTCCCGGCGATGAAACCGCCTGTCACCATCTGATTTCCCGCAGGAGATACCAGATTTTCCGGTATTTCCGCAGGCACCGTCCACGATACGGCCTGCCCCGAAAGGGCATCCAGAATGAGATGAACAGACGGAGTTTTAATGGCTGGAAAGGAAGGTGCGGTCTCTGTTGTGTATCCGGACGATACCGGAAGGATACAGCAGAAAACAAGGAAAAATATCCATTTTCTGAAAGAAAAAACCATGGAATCAGTTCTTTTCCTTTTCAGGGTCTGCCTTTAAATCCTCTTCATCATTGATATTTTCAATGCCCTTGCGGATGCCTAAAAGTCTTAGAAGTTTATGCCAGTAGAGTTTGGCTGCGATGGCGCAGGCGGCCAGGGCACCGATGATCCCCTGCAGAATGGCGCTGCCTGTTCCCGGATCCAGATAGGCAAGGGCGGATGCAGGGGCAAGCAGCACTGAAAAAAACAGGAAAAATTTTAATTTCACGCCGGACTCTCCTTGTAATCAGTATAAATAATAGCACATACCCGGAAGGGATCTTATCTTCTCTTCCTTTGGGCAGCAGTCTTATCATAAACCGGCATTCAGGGAAATCAGGAAATCCCTTTTTCTTTTTTAAGCAGATCCATGAGATGATCCGCCCCGGCTTCTGCGCTTTTCCCTGTGTTGAAAATGCTTGTCTTTCGGATATTTCTGATTTTTTCAGCAAAGGTCTCCGAGGCCTCCATGAGCTGCCTGAGAACCGGGCCGATTTGCTGAACCTTTTCCGGGTGAAGAATCTGGCCGATTTCCTTTCGGATATGGTCTTCAAGGCCTGAAAAACCATAGTTTTCCCAGTCCGGATTGTTTATTTTCTGCGGCGTATCCATAAAAAGAACAGGACGTTCAAGGCCGAAGGCAAATTCTGTGGCTGCACCGGACCAGTCGCTTACCATAACGGCGGCATCCCTTAAGGAGCTGTTGTCATTCAGGTTGTCTTCAATGAAAAAGGATTTTTTTTCAATCTCCCCTGAAAATTCTTTTTTTAAGGCAGCAATTTCTTGCCCATGGTGGCGCAGGGTCATGGGATGGAGCCGTAAACGGCACTCCCAGTTTTCCCCGATAATATGACGGATCATGGCGCGGATAAGCAGCGGTTCTTCGGCAAAGGAACCCCTTCCCCATGAGGGAGCCAGCAGAATCAGGGGTTTTTCCCTGTGCTGCCGGTTTTCTTTCATCTTTGCATAGAGGCCCATGACCGTATCCAGCTTGACGCTGCCATGCTCCAGCAACTCCCGTTTTTCCGCAAGCCCCAGTTCTTCTTCCCTGCGCAGCTCCCGGATATGATGGGGGCCGACGCAGAGGATGGTGTCATAGAAGGCAAAGGCCTTGGGCCGGTAAACGGTGTGGGTGCTGTTGATGGAATGGAAACAGTAAACATAGTGAACAGGATGCACCCTGCTGCGTTTCAGGTGATAGACTTCAAGGTCCGGGAGGGTCATGAGCAGCAGCCTGCATTTCAGGAACTGGAAAAAAAGGGTGCGCACCGTGCCTGAGCCGATATGGAAGGCAGAAAACTTTTCATGGACAAAGTCCATGCCGGGATCGTTTTTTTCCGATGAGAGGTAGCTTATGCTTTCCTCCGGGTATTTTTCCAGGAATTTTTCAGCCACAGGACCCATGTGGGGCCAGTCCTGGGGGCCTTCGGAATAAATTACCAGCCTTCTCCGGGATTCAGGCAGTTTTCTGAATGCCTGCCACTGCTGCCATTCTTTTCTGAAATTATTGATTTTTTTAAGCATGATTCACATCCATCGCAGGGCTGCTTTTTTCAGCAGTGTTTCATGTTCGCTGCCCTCAGGCTGACGAAGGTTGTTATCCGAACGCCCCGGAGTATGCATCTCATGGGCAAGGTCAAGGATCTGGGAAATGTCAGAAACCGTTTCACGGAAATGATCCCTGAACCCAAGCCCTTCCATAAAGAGGAAGATTTTTTCAGAAAAAACGTCAGGCTCTTCCCCCAGCCTCCGGGCAAGGTCAGCCATGCGGCCATCATCGGCCCCAAGGTTGAACGCCCAAAGTTCCGGCAGGGTAAAGCTGCATGCAATGCCATGGGGTGTTCCAAGGTGGGCGGTGAGGGGATAGGAAATGGCATGGGCCATGGCCGTCCGTGTACTGGCGATGCAAAGGCCGGAAAGCAGGCTGGCTTCCAGCATTTTTGTGCGCAGGAGGGTATTGCCGGGATCGTTTTTTAAAGGGGGAAGGGATTCCAGCACAAGGCTGATGCCTTCGGCTGCCAGGGCCAGACTTACGGTGGAGCAGTGGACGTTCCATACGGATTCAAGGCACTGGGAAAGGGCATCCAGCCCTGTGGACAGGGTGGTTTTCCATGGCAGGGAGCAGCTGAGGCCGGGAAAGAGCAGGGCCTTTTCGGGGTGCAGATTGTCCGAGGCGAGGGAATATTTTTTTTTCCTGTCCATATCCCATAGGGTGGCAAAGGGTGTGACCTCGCTGCCTGTTCCTGCGGTTGTAGGGCAGGCTGTCAGGGGGATGGGGGAGAGCTCCGGCAGCTTTGTTCCCGTGGAGAGCATTTCAAGGGTTTCGCCGGGGGATGGGGCAGTCTCAGCCAGCAGCCATGAGAGGATCTTTCCAAGATCCATGGCACTGCCGCCCCCAAGGGCAAGGATATGTCCCGGTCTGAAATCCCTTATACCTTCACATATTTCCTTCAGATCCGTGAATGATGGATTGCTTGCAGCCGTATCCAGCAGCATATATGGAATTTTATTTTCTGAAAAAAGATTTTCCACGCTCCGGGTAATGCCCCTTTGCGTGCTTCCGGGAGTTGTGATGAAAAGGGTAGGGCAGGGTTTAAGATGCCCCTTCAGATCTTCTGGGAATTCAAGGCGGCTGTATATGCGGACAGGGGCATGAAATTCCCACTTTGAATCATGATTCATAATATGTCCTTAATACCGGGGCTGAGGGATGTCACAGCATGCAGCCATGAAGGCCTGCCTGTTCTGCTCCGGTGTGGATGTGGGGCGTCCCAGATTATCCCTTGAGCCGGGAAGGATTTTAATTTCAAGCATCTGCGGCCCTTTGCTCCGGCATATTTCCTCCCATGCCCCTTTAAGGCTTTCGGCGTCCGAAGCCAGCAGCCAGTTTCTGTACCCGCAGGCCCTTGCCATGGCCTTAAAATCTATTTTTCCGGCAACGGTGGGCTGGCCTCCCACGGACTCGTGGGCTGCGTTGTTCAGGAGAATATGGACAAAGTTATCCGGCTTCAGGCTGCCGATGATGGCCATGGAACCCATGTGCATGAGCAGGGAGCCGTCCCCGTCCAGACAGAGAACCCGTTTTTCGGGTCTGCCTGCTGCAACTCCCATGGCAATGGAGGCGGTGTGACCCATGGAGCCTACGGTGAGAAAATCCCGCTGTTTTTCTCCCCGGAGCTGCCGGACTTCAAAGAGTTCTCTGGAGGTTTTACCCGTGGTGGAGACAATGAGGTCACTGGCATCCGCAAGACCCAGCAGTATGGAGAGGGCCTCTTCCCGCATCAGGCGGGTATCAGGGGCAGGTACAGCCTTTGCCTTGTACGGCGCAAAGGTATTTTTTTTTACAAGCACGGCAGCAGGGCTTTTCTGTTTTTCCATATGGGCGAAGAGACCATCCAGAAGGGGCGCAGGGTCTGTGTCCGGTCCGAGTATGGCATGGGGGATTTCCAGTATATCCAGCTGCTGGCGGGTAATTCTGCCCTGTTTGATGTGCTGTGGCTCATCCTTGACCCCCGGCTCCCCCCGCCAGCCGATGACAAGCAGCATGGGAATGCCATAAACTTCCGGGTCCGTCAGGGACGTGAGGGGGTTGACGCAGTTCCCGAGTCCTGAGTTCTGCATGTAAACGGCCCCGGTTTTTCCCGTTGCCATGTGATACCCCGCAGCCATGGCAATGGCATTGCCCTCATTGGCCGTGATGATGTGCTCTTTAGGGCTGCAGCGGTCATCCACAAAGGCGCAGAAATGTTTCAGCAGAGAGTCCGGGACACCGGCAAAAAAGTCCGTTCCCTTTTGCCGGATAAGTTCATAAAAAAATGAAGGTTCAATCATGCTTATTTGCCCCCCGGTATCAGTTCAAGGATTTCTTTTATGGGCAGCATCATTTCTGATGCTTCATGGGATCTCTGGTGTTCAAGGATCATTTTTGCGGTTTTTACCATGGCAGGGTAGGCACTGCGCAAAAGCTGGTTCCCGTAGATGACCACATTGATGCCATGCTCCATGAACGCATCTTCCCTTACCTGATTATAGGTGGAAGGGACAACCACAAGGGGTTTTCTCTCCGGCAGCTTATTGTATTCTTTGCAGAAGGCAAAAACTTCATCAGGGGTTTTTTCTTTACTATGTATCATGATGCCGTCTGCTCCGGCTTCCAGATAGGCCCTGGCTCTGGTCAGGGCATCATCCATGCCCTTTTTGAGGATCAGGCTTTCAATGCGGGCAATGATCATGAAATCCCGGGTTGCCCTGGCAGCCCTCCCTACCCGGATCTTATGGCAGAAATTTTCTATGGAATCCTGGGTCTGCTCCACATCGGTTCCGAAGAGGGAATTTTTTTTAAGACCGGTCTTGTCTTCTATGATGGCTGCGGAGATGCCCAGCCTTTCAAGGGTTTTTACGGTAAAGACAAAGTGCTCCGGCTGTCCGCCCGTATCCGCATCATAAATGATGGGCTTGGTGGTGACCTCCAGAACCTCATTAAGGGTGCTGATCCTTGAACTGACATCCACGGCCTCGATATCGGGTTTGCCCTTGGCTGTGGAATCCGTAAGGCTGCTCCCCCACATGCCGTCAAATTCCCTTACCCCTTTTTCCGTGTTCACGGAAACATTTTCCACAATGAGACCTGTCAGGCCGTTGTGAACCTCAATGAAGCGGAGAAGGGGTTTTACCTGCAGCATCCTTGAAAGGGATTTCAGGCGGATTTCCGGTGTGGTGCCGATCTCCTTGGCAGCTCCCTGTAGCTGTGTGGATGAAATGCCTTTGGTGTAGGGAACTTCCACCAGCTTACCGCCCCATCCGGCAAGGGCCTCAATGACCCTCTGGCGGGTTTTTTTCTGGACCCCTTCCACCCAGTCATCACCATGTACCACGTAGTCCGGCTTCAGGGCTTCAAGGTTGGGTACATAATCGAGGGTACTCTGGGGAATCACCCGGCTGACCCCTTTGATGTTTTCAATCACGATCCTGCGCTGTTCAAAACTCATGAAGGGAATGCGCTTGTAGCTGGCAATGGCCTCATCCGTCAGAAGTCCCACAACAAGCTCCCCCAGCTCACTGGCATGCCTGATGATGTTCATGTGACCGGGGTGAACAAGGTCGGCACTCATACCGACATAAACGATTTTTTTTTCTGACATGGTTCATTCTCCTTCACTGTCCTGTTTTTTTATTGAAAAACAAGTGTGTGTAAAAAATGTAAAAAGCCGGATATGGAAAAACATACTCAGTCTTCGTACTCAAGCCGCATTTCATACACCGCCATGCCCAGCTTTCTTGGATCCAGAGAGACGCCAATATCCGCAGGACTTGCCGGGTGACTGATGGAAAAAAGGATTTCCATGGTATCTTCTGCCAGATCAGATGGAATGGTGGCTTCGTACCAGCCTGTTTGAGCCATTTTCCACTCAGCAGTTTCAACGCCATTTACATGAACAAGAACGCTTTGTTCAGTGATATCTGTATATAAAAAAGGGTGGGCCATGAGCGTCAGTCTGAGATCCCGTTTCCTTTTTTCGGCAAGCGAAAAGATGAGGCTGGCCTGGCCTCCGGTCCAGCGGTGTTTTGCTTCCGGATGATGCCAGCCCATACCGCTAATGGCTTCGGCGGCCTGACCGTAGCCGAACGTAAGGGAGGTTCCTGGTTCCACTTCAGCAGTGATTTTTTCGATACACAGTTTTGAGATGTTAACGCCCAGCAGTCGTCCGTCTTTTCCCGATCCGCATGCAGACGGGGAAACGGCATCCGGCAGCTCAAGCTCAAGGATAATCTCCTTTTCCGGGCCGGGCTTCATCCCTGCCGTAGTGAAAATATATTCTTCCTTTTTGTCAACGAACCATTTTCTGAGAATATTCTGGCCTTCTCTGAGAATGATCCTCTGGCTTTCAAGGGTGCCCCCACAGGTGTATGGAGCCAGTTGCATGCGAATTTTAAGGGTTTCATCTGTTTCTGCTGGAATACGGATGCGGACTTTTTTTCTTTCTGACCAGGTTCCGTGGGGTTCCGGACCGGACCAGCCTTCAAGCAGAATACCTTCAGGATGTGTGTTTTTGAAACAATAGGTTTCCAGTATTTCTTCCGGCAGTGAAGCCCCATTGCTTTTGAATGTTTTTCCTGTATAGGCCGGAGGAAAAGTCCTTCCCGTTGCTTTCCATGATGCGGGAGAAAAAGCATGGCCTTCAATGCTGTATTCCTTCATCTCTGGCAGATAATGCTGCTCCCACCCTGAAAATTCATAATAGAGGTAGCGCCTTGTCCGTTCCTCGTCTTCATTAAGTTCAAAGAGGTTTTTCCCTTCATAGGGATTTTTTCTGTCCGGCCAGAGCTTTGCGGCAATGGTTGGTGGCACGTCTCCCAGAGAGGCTGGTGCATCGGAGGTCTGCATGGGGCCAGTGGCTCCGAACTCTTTGGCCATCAGCAGGGGAAGGCCGCTGGCATGGTGCTTTGGGCGGATATCTCCCTTTTTATGGGGAAGCCCCGGGGCCGGGCCTACGCCGGGGTTATATTCTCCGCCACCATGATCGCTGAGGATGAAAAGCAGGGTTTCATCGAAAATTTCTGTTCTTTTTAAACCTTCAATGAATATGTGAACGGCTTCCAGAGCAGCCATGGAATAGGTGAGAAAGCCTTCCCTGTTTCCAGGCTGTCTTTCCTGCTGCAGTGCAGGGTTCAGAACAAAGGGCTCGTGGGGAATATTGAAATGGAAAAATTTGAAAGTGGGTTTTTTGCTTCCTGCATTCAGTATGGACTGACTTTCTGCGGTAAATTGAAGAACAGGGTGGAAGTAGTGAATTTTTTCATGGGCGGGTTCTTCAGATGATTCCCTGATAAAGGCTGCGCCCATATGGTTCTGGATACGCCAGCGCATGTCATTGAGCCAGAAGGGTTTAAGAAACTGAGGAGAACTTCTGAACAGGGCGATATCCATCATTTTGCCGGCATCCCTTGCATTTCTTTCCGGGTTTGTATTCATTATTATGTTGGATGCAAAGGCGGTATCATATCCGATAATACGTGGAGCAACGGGGTAAAGGTGGGTCATCCAGCCCTCTCTGGTGAGTCTGGTGGACAGGCTGTTCTTAAAAGATTCCTGAAGAAAATTCTGTACAGGCATATGATTTTCATACCAGAGTCCTGTAAGAAGTGCCGGAACAGCTCCGTAGGTTTTGGAGTACTGGGACGTGGTGTTACGAAACCAGGTGAAGCCCTCAAAGTAGTCCCTGTATTCCGGGTGGCGGTCCATGATTTCCTGAAAAATATCCGCCTGAAAGGCGTCCAGCATGATAATGACAATATTTTTTTTGGGGTTGAAATCCATTTTCCCCTCTTCGGAGAGAGAAAAATTCTGAAAGGAAGGAGGGAATTTTCTGGCTTCAAGGTAATGGGGAAGCAGCATGATAAGCTGGGCAGAGAGAAGGGTGAGGCAGATAAAAGCAAGGTTTTTTCTTATGATATGCGCAGAGCGCAGAAAAAAGAGAATACCACCAGTCCACAGCAGAGTGTCCAGTATCAGACGTATCCGATAGGCTTCCCAGGGTATGGGAACCCCCGTCAAAACACCGTAGTCCCAGTTGATAAGACTGGCCTGTATCCACCAGAGGGTTGCGATTCCGGTGATAAGGGCAATGGCGTATGTGCGCAGCTTGTCACTGAGAAAGTGCATCAGAAAAAAAAGGCAGAAGATGAGCAGTCCAAGCAGTGGCAGCCATAGCGTAAAAATAAAGGTGAGGGGTGCTGAGAACTCCTGAATATTTGTAAAATAAGTCTGAAGACCCGTAAGGAACGGGGTACAGAAAAAAAGAAGTATTGGAAGGAGTAGGTATATCCGGATATGATTTTTTAAAAAGGTTAGCATCATTGACCTCTGGTTTTTAGTAATCCGTCTGTTTTTTTAAACGGAGTTGGGGCTGCTGGCCTGAATATCAAAGAATGCTGCATACGGCATATTTTGAAGGCGGATTTGTGTGGTTAAGGCACCCGGCGAATACCTCTCCATACCAGAAGCAGCCAACGCCCTGTTACGGCTTCCTGTCATAGACGAACTGTTGTGGGATTCAAATTCATTGTAATATTATGATCAAAATTATCTTTTTAGTTTTTGAATTTGAAGGGTTAGGTTTGATTTGCTCAGGAGCTGCAAAAATGATCAGTGGTTTTCTGAGAGCCTTCGCCCTTTCCATCTGGTTTAAATCAGGACTGCTCCATTGCCATAAGGCAGCTGGCTGTAACGTTTTTCCACGAGTTTTCCGACGCATACCCAACAGATGCACAGGACAGTGCGTGATATTTATCAGGTGAGTTTAGAATTTTAAGAATAGCTTCTGCAATCCTGTCTGCGTCTGGCTCAACAGTGAAGGCTGCATCCCTTATTTCATCAAAAATTTTAGCTGTAGATACAATTACGGGGAGCCCCACTGCAAAGCAGTCACTTGCTGAGGCGCTTCCGCCTTCATCGCTTGACAGGTATGGAAGTACGGCCAGATCACAATTGGAAAGTTTTTCAAGAACTTCTTTTTTTTCCAGAAAGCGGGTATCAAAGTTGACGGCATGTTCCAGACCAAGAGTGTGAACCATTTTTTTACAAGCCAGCAGTTCTTCTCTGGAGTCTTCACTGGGGTATAATGCGCACTGGATTTTAAGTTTTGTACCGGGAAATTCAGAAAGCACCTTTTTCATTGCAGAAATCAGGGTGCGGACACCTTTATGCTTTCTTAAAAATCCATTGGTTACGATTACAGGAGGCGTTTTTGACATATCTCTGTCGTATATATTTTTTGTTTTCAGCGGTTCCTGATGATCAATACCCAGAGGGAGGAAATCCAGAAGAACACCATCTTTTTCTGCTTCGATAATTTCTGATTTGCGATGTGAGAAGAGTACAATGCCAAGCTGGTTCAATGTAGAAAAGGCATCTGCGCTGGTGCTTGTGTAATTGTGAACGATAATAAGGGGTTTTATTCGATGTCTTACGCATTTTCCGGTAAGGGAAAGCAGCATTTTTTCTGAAAAAAATGCCGGATGATATTGAATGATGATTGCCTCACTACCCCAAGAGGTCAGTTGGTCAAAGATGTCATCTTTAAAAAAAGTTCCTGTCCACTTTTTATTATCCAGATACCATGAAATAATGTGATCAGGCGTATTTTCGAGGGGGTTTTTTTTCTCAAGTGCCGAGACACAGGTCAGTATGAGATTGCTGCACCCATGATCATATAGCGTTTCCGCTATTTTTTTTGCATATTCTCCGATGCCGCATTTTAGGCCTGTGGTGGACAGGTGTGCAATTTTATATGTTTTTTTCTTTTTGTCTAAGGTAAGAGTCCTGCTTTTGCTGATCCACAGCTTGCGGAACTCACGTCCCAGCCTTGGTGATATTTTTTCCCATGAGTACAGCTCCTCAACTAACAGCCGGTTTTGAGAGCCGAGTTCATCCAGTTTTTTTGATTGTCCATGCATGCCTTTTATAAGGGATGACATGTCCTCAATTTCTGCCAGCAAAATACCTGCGACATCCTTTGTTGTAATACCGCGAGCTCCTGTTGGCGTTGTAATAACAGGAAGTCCTGCAGCCATAAAGTCAAACATTTTTATGTTTGTTCCAGAGCCTGAGATCATTGGATTGATGGCAAAATCGCTTGTGTGAAGCCAGTCGGTCCGCTGCTCATCACTGACATAACCAACGAGGCTTACATTTTCGGGCGGGCTGGACTTTATTCCGTTACAGACACTGCCTGCGATGACAAAATGTACATCCGGGCATTCCGGGGCTATGATATCCAGAATCGTGTTGGCAGCCTCCAGGTTTGGGGCGTAGTTGCTTCCAATAAAGAAAGCTGTCAATGATTGCTTCGTTTTGAAGTTCAGCTGTTTTCGGGCTTTATTCTTTTGATCCGGCGAAGGAGGCATAATATTATCGGTGAAAACGCCATTGGGAAAAACTTTGATACGCGTTTTTTTCCAGTTGTACTCATCCATAAAGCCGTGAACGTCTTCATCCGAGCATGCAAGGATTAAATCTGCCCTGTCTCCGGCCAGTTGCTCTGTGCGTGCTACTTCTTCAATTATTTCAAGTTGAAAAGGGTCGTTTTTATCAAGGATCTGTGCCCTCAGTCTTTTTTCGATGTTATGTGAATCGTATACAACAACCTTATCCTGCAATATTTTATCTTCCACCAGTGGTGCTACCCACGGGTGCGAGAACACAACAATATCTGCCCAGCGAACTGTCGATATGACTTCTTCTGTGTACTCTGGAGAAAGGTGTGCCTGTTTTGGAAACAGCATATCAATCACAATCCTGTTACCGGCTTTTTTACAGGCTTTTGCAGCAGCAGCGTGGTGTTTATTGCTTAAAGGGATGTTAATTTCCTCAAGGGTTGGTGTTATATGGTGACGCCTGTATTTTTCACCCTGCCAGTCATATGTACCAATATAGCGTGCTTCTAAATGATTGCCAAGGGCGTGGTAAAGTCCCAGGAGGCGCAATCTCCCGCCACCAACTGCAGGAATGATTGGCTGCATGTCTAAGATTGCAACCTTTAATTTTTTGTTGTCTTTTTTTATTTGCCCAAAGCGGGTGCTGAAACCACCCGCTTCGAGTAGCCGGGAAGCCACTTCAGGCCATTGAATTTTTGCAGTTTTTGCATAACCAGCTTTCCCTAGTGTTTTAGCCAGTTCACGGTTGTTCCAGAGTTTTTCAAATGCAGTACGAAGGGATTTTTCGTCAGGGTCGCACACAAAGCCAGTGTGGCCATCGGTAACAAACTGATTTGGTTCTCCTGAATCCGTGCAGGTTATTACTGGCTTTTCAGAGGCGAAAGCTTCCAGCGTGACGTAGCCATAGTCTTCACGGATGGGTATAAATGGGACAGCCAGCGCACTTGCATAGAGTTTTTTTAATGTTTCATCATTAACATAACCAAGAAATTCTATTCTTGGATCACCGCCTGCAAGGTCTTTCAACCCCTGTTCTGCTTCACCCGTACCGGAAATGACCAAACGCATCGGTAAGCAGGAGCCCTTAACAGCCTTGATTGCGAGGTCAACCCTTTTCCATGCATGCAAACGGCCCGGCATGAAAAAATAGTCACCGTATTCAGCGTTGTAGAGGCCTTTTAAATCGATTGGGGGGTGAAGTATTTCAGCGTCAACACCATTCCAGTATCTGAGTCTTTCAGCCACTTCATGACCGATTGCAAAACGCATGTTTATTTTTGATAATGCTTCGGTATCCGTTGTGTGTATCCATTTTTGCTGTTCAGCAAGCCGGGTATCTTGTTGGGGAAATGTTGCATCAAACATGTCATAGAATACGCGGATAGTGTGAACAAGGTACATTACATGGTTGTGGTGACGGACTGCAAATGTGGGGGCTTTTGTGGAAATGACCATATCATAGGAGCTGAGATCCAGCTCTTGTGTTTTTATATAACCCTTTTGAATGCTTTCAAAGCTGGATTCATCAAACTCAAGGCTAAGGATTTCAGCATCGCAGCCCAGATCCGTCAGTGCCTTTACCAGCCCGGAATAGAGTCTTTCAGCGCCTCCCTGCGTTCCGTCAGGTGATACCGGAGTCAGAATGGCTATTCTTTTTTGGTTCTTGTAATTTTCATTGGATTTTCTTTGATTTTTTTTAAAAAGGTGATTGTTTGATTCGGGATCTGATTCCTTGCTCTCAGTGCCATGAAAGGTAAGCAGCCCTTTGATAAGGGCAAACTGCCGCAAATGAGCAAGCAGGGCGGGAAATCTCCGGAGGCGGGCAGTCAGCCAGTACCGGAGGCCGGGTCTGCCCAGGGCAAAGCGCATCAGTCCGGCAAGTATCGGTCGCAGACAGGCTTTTATGATGCGGAAGGGAAGAGCCAGCAGCCAGCCTGCAAGCAGACGCAGCCAACGGAGTGGTGCCGTAAGACGCCAGGAAGAACTGCTTAAAAGATCACTGACACGCTGTTCTGCAGAAGTGGCGCGCAGGTGCCAGTGATGGGCATTCTCCACAGACTCACTGAGCTGGCGGGTGATGCCATCCGTTTGTGTACGCAGCGTTTCAATTTCAGCCTTGTGGATATCGTTGTGGTGGCGCAGCTCCTCCAGCTGAATTTTCAGTTCACCGGCTTCCTGCCTGCTCCCTTCCAGCTGTTGCTTCAGTTCCTGAGCATTTTGTGTCAGCGCAATCTGTTGCCCACGGAGTTTTTCAGCCTGTCTGGCCAGCTCTTCTTTGTCTTTTAGGGTAAGTTCATAGCGGACTTCCATTTCTGCGGCACGGATACTGATCTGCCGAAGCTCTGTTTCTGACTGCCGGGCACGGTTTTCTTCCTCCTCAGCACGCCGGGTCCACTGCAGTCTCTGCTGGTCCAGCTGCCCGGCAAGGGTTTCGGTTTTTGCTGCCCGCACCTCCGCTTTGTGAAGTTCTTCAAGGAGTTTTCTTGTATCACCCTCTTGCTCAAGGATTCGGGAGAGAGAATGGCGCAGTTCGTATTCCTGTCGGGAGAGTTCTTCCATGCGGTGTGTTATCCCTTTTAATTCCTTTTCTAAAGCCTGATCATAGCGTTCTGCAATCTGATTCAGTGAAATACCGTAGTCCGTTTCAAACAGGGAATCAAAGGATTCAGTGATTTCACGGGTAGCTGGTTTTTGTGCCACGATGGCATAGTCGGGGCTTACGCCGCTCAATACATGGAGCAGTCCGGGGCGTTCCATGGTGTGGAGCGTCGGGTTTTCCTGTAGTCGTAGTATTTTATGGCGAAAAAAACCGGTCAGCTCGGTGACAAAGGAGAGCAGGGTGTAGGGTACCGGCCGGATATGCGTAGGGTCAAGGAAAAAATAGTGGGTACCCACCACCAGATTTTCAGCATTGGGGGTTTCAAGGATCAGGAGACCACCGGGTCTCAGCACCCGGAGAGCCTCTTCAACCAGAGTCTGCGCACGGCTGAAATCTATGTGCTCAATGATATGGAAACCGGTTACTACGCTCAGGCTGCTATCGGGCTGAGTCTGCAGGGCTTCGATGGCATCCCATTGAACTGTGTCGAGATTGAGCTGGTGGCAGGCTTCGAGCATGCCGCTGTCCAGATCTACACCACAGGCCTGAACCCCAAGGCGTCTCATGAGTACCAGCCACTCACCCCGTCCGCAGCCAAGATCAAGGGCTGTGCAGGGGGTATGCAGCAGCTTAAGCTTTTCGATAAAGGGGGTGTATGCTTCAAGGCGTCCGAGGATCAGCTCCTGCGAACCTCTGTAGCGGTTTTCAAAGGCGCGGTAAAAATTAGAACTCATCGTCTGCACTCCACATGTGGCGGCATCCAGGCGACACCCACAAAGGTTGGATGTGACGTATTGACAATATTGAACATCAGGGCCATATCAAGCCAGTGATAATTGCGTTCAAGGTGGGTGTCTGCAATGTGCAGGGCGGCAGACACCGAGTAGGAACCCAGCCCAAGCCGTGCAGGAAAACGGAAACGGTACTCAAGTTTTTCCCCAGCCCGGAGATCGTACTGGGTCTGGTTAAGATAGAAGGTGTTGGTTCCGTAAATCTGCTGGCCGAGGCGGTCTTTGATCACATAGCCCAGCACCAGTTCAGGTACAGGCTGATGAATTTCTGCTTTGATGCACAGGCAGATATCTTCGCCTACGGTAACATATTCTATGGGTTCATTGTGGATATTACGAAGGCTGATTTCAGTAATTTTAGCCTCTCCCGTTCCAGAGCTGGTCTGGGTGCTGCCGTTATCAAGGCGGCGGACCTCTACCGTGCTGTTTTCTTTTTCGGCAATAATGGCATTGTACAGATCAATAACTTCTTCCGGCGGACCATCTTTGATAACCGTGCCGTTTTCCAGAAGAAGGGTGCGGGTACACAAGGCCAGTATGGATGAAGGGTCATGGGTCACAATCAGCAGCGTGGTGCCCTGTTTCTGAAATTTTCGGATGCGTTCAAAGCTTTTATGCTGGAAATAGGTGTCTCCCACGGAAAGGGCTTCGTCCACAATCAGAATTTCGGGACGGAAGGCCGTTGCTACGGCAAAGGCCACACGCACCTGCATACCACTGGAGTAGGTGCGCACCGGCTGATCGAAGTATTCGCCGATTTCTGCAAAGGCCTCAATGTCCGGCATGGCTTCCATAATCTGTTTGTGTCCATAGCCCATGAGTCCGGTGGAATGGAGGACGTTTTGCCGCCCGGTGAGTTCGGGGTTGAAGCCCATGCCCAGCTCCAGAATAGCTGCCGTACGGCCCTTGACATGAACTGTGCCTTCCGTTGGCTGCAGGGTACCGGCGATCATTTTCAAGAGGGTGGATTTGCCCGCACCGTTTTGTCCCATGATGCCTATGGCTTCGCCGGGGCGGATATCAAAGCTGATATGGCGAAGTACCCAGCATTCTTCCGAAGGCCTTGCAGGTAAGCCAAACCAGCCTGCAAAGCGACGCCATTCCGAGCGGTAGGTCCGGTAGGCCTTTCCGAGATTTTGAACGCTCAGCAGTGTCATAGCGCATCCACCATTTCAGGGGCTGCACGGCGGAACATGAAGAGGCTGAGAAGAAGAAGCGTGACCGCAACCCCCATGGTGATGACAATGGACTGAATGGGTGGGGGGGTGCCATAAACCAGAACATTGTGATAGGCACTGACGATCGGCAGCATGGGATTGTATGCCAGAATGCCCTGCAGGGTATCCGGTACAATTTCTATTGGATAAACAATGGGAGTAAACCAGAAGAGTGCCTGAAGAATGATGGGGGTTATCTGGCCGACATCCCGTACAAACACATTAAAAGTGCCGAGAATCAACCCTGCTCCCAGTGCCAGTGAAGCATTGACCATTGTGAGCGGGATGAGCCACAGCACTTCAGGTCCGGGTACGTGGCCCAGCAGTGCAAAAACGACAAGCACTGCTGCCAGCAGAAGTGTGTAGTTCAGCAGGCATGAGCCTGCAACGATTACCGGCATGGTGATTCGGGGAAAACGTATTTTTTTCATAAGGTTGCCATTATCTATAAAAAGGGTGAGGCAACGGCCGATGATTTCGGTAAACAGGCTCCAGGCGGTGATACCTGCCGTGAGATAGAGCGCATATGCGTATGGGTTATCAATTCCCGGAAGTTTGGCAGCCAGTACATTGGACAGGATAATGGCATAAATGCCTACCTGGGCAAGTGGGTTGATGACCATCCACAGCCCCCCCAGCTTGCTGCGGGCAAAACGGGCAACGAACTCATTGCGTATGGATGAAAAAATAAATCCCCGGTAGGCCCAGATGCTGTAAAAAAAAGTAAGCATAATGAAGTCGGTCCTGAATAAAGCCCGCAGTTTTAGCTGCCTAAGGGTTGGTCTGCTTCCATTATAATGATTTCCTTTGTGAAACAAGGTTTTTTCGGGTAGCAGGGATAGGGTATGTCCTGTATGTCACAGGCAGCAGATGCTTATACCAAGTCAGGTCAGCCGTCAAGCATGGAGCCTGCCCGTCCGTTGCTCAGCGCTTTTATGACGCGAGGACAGCTTGTGAAGTTGCCCGGGAGTTATGCCTTTCCTTTATGGGGGATGGTTTTCGGGGCCATGACCATGGTGGTTTTATGATTGACACCCGCCCTCTGAAGGGTCTATGAACATGGCGGCTTATGAGGTACCCCATTTCACACGAAGGACAGTCCCTTGCAATTTCTCTTTATTCCCCTTTTCATTTTATTCTCCCTTTCTGCCCATGCCCAGCCCCTTGATCTTGTGGAGGCATGGCGTCTTGCCCTTGAAAACGATACCCGTTATCAGTCAGACCTCCATGAAAAAAGGGCGGCAGATACCCTGAAGGCGCAGGGTCTTGCAGGCCTCCTGCCGGATTTTTCCGTCCACGGGAGTTTTACCCACTCGGATTCCGACCGCTTTAATAAATATGAAACCCGCAGTTATGGGGTTACCCTGCGCCAGCCCCTGATTCATCCGGAGCGTTATTTCCATTACAAAAAGACCGGGTTTCAGGCGGAGGCGGGTGGTGTGGCCTTTGCCATTTCCGCAGCAGAGCTGAAACTCCGGGTGGCGGAAGC
This sequence comes from Desulfobotulus alkaliphilus, assembly GCF_007830435.1. Classification (GTDB taxonomy): domain Bacteria; phylum Desulfobacterota; class Desulfobacteria; order Desulfobacterales; family ASO4-4; genus Desulfobotulus; species Desulfobotulus alkaliphilus. The sequence goes on from NZ_VLLC01000031.1 coordinate 32,355, forward strand.
CTATTTTGACCTTCTGGCCGCAGCCGATCAGGAGGCTTTGCTTCTGGCGGAAAAGGGAGCCGTTGCCCGTCAGCTGGAACAGGCCCGTGCCATGCAGGCAGGAGGCCTTGTGGACCTTGCGGATCTGCACGAAACCATGGCCGTATATCAGGATGTCCTTTCCCGTATCACCGAGGCTGCCAGTACCCGTCGCATCCGGGAAGGAAACCTTCACAAAATTACCGGTGTTCCCGTTTCCGGGCTCTATGCCCTGAGTGAAAGTGCGCTCTTTGATCTGCCGGAGCTTTCCCTGGAAGACTGGAAGAATATGGCCCTGAAGCACAACCTTACTATCCGTTACAGGGAATTTCAGCTGGATATGGCAAGGCAGGACCGAAACATGGCTGCCTCCCGTTACGGCCCCACCGTGGAGGCGGTGTTTCAGTACAGGGATACCAATGAGAGTACCCACTACAGGGGTGCCGAAGATACCATAGCCAGTGCCGCCGTTCAGATGAACTGGCCCCTTTTTTCCGGTGGAAGCACCCGGGCAAGGGTGAAGGAAACCCGTGCCATGATCGACAGGTATCTTTCTGATCTGGAAGGAGCCAGGCGGGAGGCGGAGCACAGGGTCAGTGAGGCCTATGCCAACATAGAAGGGGCCGTGGCCCGCATGAAGGCTCTGGCGGAGTTTCTCCATGCTGCGGAGGTGGCACTGGAGTCCGTGGCCCGGGGGGTAGCTGCCGGGATCAGAACCCCTGTGGATGTGCTGGATGCGGAGCGGCGCATCTATGATACAAGAAACCGCCTGCTGAAGGCCCGTTATGATTATGTGGTCAGTCACCTTGCCCTGCTTTTCCATGCCGGCGTTCTGGGAGATGATGATCTTGAAACCTTCAACCGGATGCTTGCACCCGCAATAAAAGAATGAGGGAAAACTTAGCAGATGAATAAAAAGAATCCAAAGGCAGGACAGGAGCAGAAGGGTGAACTTGCCAGCCTGCTCCTTACCTTTAAAACCACCTTTTTTTCTCTGGGCATATTCAGTTTCATCATTAACATGCTCATGATCGTGCCTGCGGTATATATGCTCCAGATCTATGACCGGGTGCTCATGAGTGCCAATCAGACCACCCTTCTTATGCTCACCCTTGTTGTGCTGCTGATGTATGTGATTCTGGCGGCGCTGGAAGGGGTCCGCAGCCGGGTCATGGTGCGTGCGGGCAATAAAATGGATGCCCAGATCAACCACCGGACCTTTGACACGGCCTTTGAAAAGGCCCTGAGGGGGGCTTCCGGCCGGGCCGGGCAGACCTTCAGCGATATGACCAATGTGCGCCAGTTCCTCACGGGTAACGGCCTTTTTGCCTTTTTTGATGCCCCATGGGCACCCATCTATCTTTTCATCATTTACATGCTCCACCCCATGCTTGGTGTTTTTTCAACGGTGGCTGCCCTCATTCTCATTTTTCTGGCCTTTGTCACGGAATGGGCCAGCCGCGCACCTCTGGGGGAGTCCAACAAAGCCTACAATTCGGCCAACACCTTTGCCAATATGAATTTCCGCAATGCCGAGGTCATTCAGGCCATGGGCATGCTGGACAATGTCCGTCGCCACTGGAAGCCCAAGCACGATGCCCACATTTCATGGCAGGCCATCGCCAGCGAGCGGGCAGGTACCATACAGGCCTTCACCAAGTTCATTCGTTTAAGTGCCCAGTCCCTCATTCTGGGCCTTGGTGCCTATTATGTGATCCACCATGAAATCACAGCCGGTATGATGATCGCAGGCTCCATTCTCATGGGAAGGGCGCTGGCTCCCGTGGAACTGCTCATTGGCACATGGAAGCATTTTGTGGGGGCCAGAGGGGCCTATCAGCGGCTGGAGGAGCACTTTGCCCTCTTCCCCGAAAGGGAAAAAAGCATGAAGCTGCCCCCGCCCAAAGGACATATTACCTGTGCAGGCCTTGTTTCCGTTGCACCGGGTACCAGCACCCAGATCCTTAAAGGCCTTTCCTTTGAGGTCCATCCCGGTGATACGGTGGGGATTGTGGGGCCAAGTGCTTCGGGCAAGTCCACCCTGGCAAGGCTTTTGGTGGGCGCATGGTTTCCTGCCCACGGAGCCATCCGTCTGGATGCGGGAGAAATCCATGCCTGGGATAAGGAGCAGCTTGGGCCCCACATCGGCTACCTTCCCCAGGACATAGAGCTTCTGGAGGGCAGCGTTGCCCAGAACATTGCCCGTTTCGGAAAGATTGATTCCGACGCCGTGGTGGATGCGGCGCAGATTGCCGGTGTCCATGAAATGATTCTCCAGTTTCCCGATGGCTATGAAACCTATATCGGCGAAGGCGGTACCGTGCTGTCCGGCGGCCAGCGCCAGCGCATCGGCCTTGCCAGAGCCATATATGGTCACCCCGTGCTTCTGGTGCTGGACGAGCCCAACTCCAATCTGGATGATGCCGGAGAAGAGGCCCTTGTTCAGGCACTGGCCCGGATGAAAAAGGAAAAACGCACCATCTTTGTCATTACCCACAAGACCAGTGTGCTCACCATGGTGGATAAGCTCATGATGCTTTCCGCAGGCCAGATTCAGGCCTTTGGTCCCAGAGATGATGTGCTGCGCTGGATACAGGAGCAGCGACAAAAAGAAATACAGGCAAAATAGTAAAAGGGGTCAGTCCCTTTTTTTAAAAGGGGGCTGACCCCTTTTACGCTACGAAGAGTGTTGAGAGGATTTCCATGCAGAACCCTGAACTGCCAAAACCGGACACCAATTCTGCTCCGGCCATTATCACCGGCTTTGCCATACTTATTTTTGGTTTCTTCGGCTTTGTCTTCTGGGCCGTCACTGCCCCCCTCGGTAAGGGCATTGTCTGCGAGGGTGTGGTTTCCGTGGAAACCCACCGCAAGGCCGTGCAGCACCTTTACGGAGGTATTGTGGATGAGATACGGGTGCGGGAAAACGAATTTGTTAAAAAGGGCGATCTTCTTATGCGCCTCAGTGACGTGCGGCCAAGGTCTGAATATGCCATGGTGCGCATGGAATACTTCAGCACCAAGGCCCGCCTTGCAAGACTTCGGGCCGAAAGGGCAGGGGCTTCTTCCGTTGCTTTTCCTGACATTCTTCTGGCAGAAACGGACAGCGAGGTAAAGGAGATCCTTGCCACCCAGCAGGCCCTTTTTGAGCGGCGTATGGGATCGCTCCAGAAGGAAAGGGAAATCCTTTCGGAAAACCTTGCCTCCCAGACCCGCTACACAGAAAATATGCAGGAGGTGCTGGAGGGCCGGAAAAAGCAGGCAGCCATCATCATGGAAGAGCTGGAGGATCTCCGGCCGCTGGCCGATGCGGGCCATTATCCCAGAAACAGGCTGTTAAGTCTGGAACGGGCACTGGAAGAGGTGAACACCCGCCATGCGGAAGATCTCTCCCTTGTGTCCCGTACCGAGGGTCAGATCGCCGAACTCAAGCTGCGACTGCTCAAGCTGGAACAGGATTTTTTACAGGATGTGGAAAACCGCATCAGTGAGGCCCAGAGCCGCCTTTCTTCCCTGAAAAATCAGTATGCCGCAGCCCTTGATATGTTGCACCGCACGGAGATTTTTTCCCCCGAGGACGGCATGGTCCTTGCCATGAGCGTGCACACCATCGGCGGGGTCATCAGTCCCGGCCAGAAGATCATGGAAATTGTTCCCAGCGATGCCAGCCTCATCATCGAAGCCCGTATCCAGCCAAGGGACATCGACAGGGTCCACGGCAACATGAAGGCGGATCTGCGTTTCAGTGCCTTTGATACCCGCAACACGCCCGTTCTGGAAGGGGATGTGGTGGCGGTGTCCGCAGACCGCCTCATTGATGAACGCACGGGCTATCCCTACTACCTTGCCCGTGTTACCGTGCCTTTAGAGGAACTGGAGCGGCTGGGCAGGGATAAGGAACTCTTGCCGGGTATGCCTGCGGAGGTGGTCATTAAAACCGGTGAGCGTACCCTCATGCAGTACCTCATTGATCCCTTCAGGGAAAGGCTCTTTGTTTCCTTTAAGGAGGAGTGATGTTTTCTTCTCTCCTTCCCTGCGGTGGCTGAGGCTCTCGAAGCCCGTACCCGGAAGCCCGGCGGCTGAGGTTCTCGAAGCCCGGTGGCTGAGGCTCTCGAAGCCCGTACCCGGAAGCCCGGCGGCTGAGGTTCTCGAAGCCCGGTGGCTGAGGCCCTCGAAGCCCGGTGGCTGAGGCCCTCGAAGCCCGTACCCGGAAGCCCGGTGGCAGAGGCCCTCGAAGCCCGGTGGCTGAGGCCCTCGAAGCCCGGCGGCTGAGGCTCTCGAAGCCCGGTGGCTGAGGTTCTCGAAGCCCGGTGGCTGAGGTTCTCGAAGCCCGGTGGCTGATGCAGCAGAACCTGAGACCGGCCCTGGAATCCCCCTCCCATACTCCGGCACCGGGAGGAAAAAAATCTGGCCGACAAAGGATAGTGCTTTGATAAATCAAGGAAAAGCGAGCTTTTTAACCATGAACTGTTTTTTGCTGCCGCAAACTTTTTTTTTGCGGCAATGCAAAAAAAAAGAAAAGACCTTGACACCTTTGCTCTCAGGATTTAAAAATGCAAACAATGGTTCAGGGCAGGATTCCGTTTGTATCTCCTGACTCAGGGGGCAACGGGCATCATTGTGAGGCAACTCAAACAAAAAAAAGGAGGGTTTCATCATGGCGACCGCTAACCCCTTTGTACTCAGGAGGTGGCCATAGAACAACGGTGGATTCTTAAACCAGCAGGAGCGGAAATTTTTTTCTATAATCAATCTGAATCTGAAACAAAAAAATGGAGAGGTTCACTATGAGTCTTGCAGCGAAAGATTACATTGAGTTGTTTACTGGTATTTATGGAAGAGCCCCTGAGCTTGATGAGCTTCAGATGTGGCGTGATCAGGGTCTTACAACCCGCCCTCAGGTAGCAGAGGCCATGCTTAATGTAGGCGGCCTTAGTGACGGCCTTTCTAATTATGGTGAAGATGCCCGGTTTGGTGGCATGAGTAACGAAGATTTTCTTATCGGTCTTTATGATAACTTCTTTAATCGTCTTCCGGATAATAGTGGATTTAACTGGTGGGTTAATCAGCTTGAAACCGGTGGCTTTACCCGTGCTCAGGCAGTGATGGCCTTTACTGATGCTGCCAAAA
>NZ_VLLC01000032.1 GCF_007830435.1 Desulfobotulus alkaliphilus
CGGGGAGTTTTTGCCGCTTCCGCACAGGGCAAGAGGCTCCCGAATCCGGCACTCAAGATCTATAGGCATTTTTGCTCCCGTAAAGGGCTTGAGCTTTTCAGCTTGAGTGCCGGATTGCGTCACGGGCAAATAGCCTGGGGCCTGTGCATCTGCCTTGCAGGTATGGTGCTTGGAAAACAATGCTCCCTGACAGAAAAACGGTGGTCCGAATATACCGGACCACCGCTTTTTTATACCTGCCTTCTCTTTAAAAAAAGAGAGGTTTTCCAGCGCTTACTTCCGTCCACTGTATGCCTGATATCCCATGGCTGCTGTCCGGTAAACCAGATGGGCCATCTTGGAAAAGGGAAGATAGGCAAAGAGATGGAAGATGGCAATGAGGTGGATGTAGTAGGAAAGGTAGCTCAGGAAAGCCACGCCCCCCAGACGGAACATCTGGGTAAACATCCCCGTTACCGCAACGACCATGATCACGCCCAGAATATACCAGTCTTTATAGGCAGACTTCTGATCTTTTCTGGCCAGACGGTTTTTCATCATCAGTGCAATACCAATGATCAGGGCCACACCGGAAACGTTGGCCACCCACTTGATGGGGTTGAGCTGGCTGTAGGGTGTTGCCTGATGCATGAAGTAAACACCGATGAAAACAAGACCCGTTACAATGGCAAGGCCTATGAAGGAGAAAAGAACCATCATATGGGCCGTTGCCCGTTCACGGTTTTCGCCGCACTCGGAAAACTTCTTGTGCTTGCCTATGGTAGGCAGCACCTGCCAGATGGCTTTTGCATATTCCACCCAGTCCAGATCCGTCCTTCTGGTTTTTCCTTCAAGGATGGCGTTGGCGTGCATATCCGCAATAAAGCGTTTTAAACCCAGACCAAAAACAATCACAACGGCCAGAGCCAGAGGAACAAAAACAATATCCACAAACCAGCTGGAAATAAAGTTGGAAGCGGCAATACCCGGAACGGGAAGACCGTCATGGGTGTGGTACCACATTTCTCCGCCAAAAATCTTTGCAAAGAACCCATGCCCGAATACCGTCAGAAAAGCAAAGAAAGCAAAAATGGCCGCAGGAACCGCCGTCAGAATGCCCAGCTTGCTCGGATCATTCACCATCTTGCCAAGGAATTTGGGCTGGGCATACTCGGTAATGGCATAGGAACGGATGGCTCCCAACACATCTCCAGGTGCAGCTCCCCTCGGACACATGGTGCTGCAGTCACCGCACTGGTGGCAGAGCCAGATGTCCGAGCTGCCCACAAGCTTATCCTTCAACCCCCAGGAAGCAGCGATCATTTCCTTTCTGGGAAAGGGCTTTTCTTCGGGGGATATGGGGCAGGCTACGGAGCAGGTGGCACACTGAAAGCATTTTTTCAGGGTATCCCCGCCGAGGCCCACCACCTCATTGATAAAGCCTATATCCGGCTCTACCACATATTTCTGTGTCATCGACCTACCTCCTCAAAATTAAGATTGGGCAATTTGGTTTAACGTATCAGAAGCCCTTGAAGGGGTTCGGACCCATTTCTTCAATTCTTGCCACAAACTTGTTGATCAGCTCAGGGGCCTTGTCATACTCATCAATGGCAATCTCAAACTGGGCAATGCGCTCATCTTCAAGGCCAAGGCTTGTGAGGGTATCCCCCATCTTGCTGGAGCGCACATCCATCAGTTCAGAGCCCTTAATGAAGTGGCATTGATAGTCATCTCCGTGCTTGCATCCCATCATGAACACGCCGTCCATACCCTGGGAAAGGGCATCCTTGATCCAGATAACGTTGACGGAACCCAGGCAGCGAACGGGAATAATGCGCACATCCGCATGATAGGAGATGCGGTTCATGGCCGCCATATCCAGCGCAGGATAGGCATCATTCTCACATACAAAGCCAAGAATACGCATGGGAGGCTCATCAAAATCCATATCCGAGGGAACCCAGACACTTTTTACCATGGACCCCACGGAATCAATGGAGTAGTCCGCAAAACCAATGATGCGCTCAGGACAGGCACCCATACAGGTACCACAGCGGCGGCAGCGGGTGGGATTGGGCTTGGGCGTACCACGCTCATCATCATCCAAGGCACCGAAGGGACATTCTTCCGTACAACGCTTGCACTGGGTACAGCGCTGAAAGAAAAAGTCAGGGAAGGTCATGTCACCGGAACGGGGATGGACGGCCACACCGCGGTTGGAAGACTCCACGCACTGGATGGCCTTGAGGGCCGCACCGGTGGCGTCTTCCATGGACTCTTCAATGGTCTGGCTTCTCCGGATGGCACCAGCGGCATACACACCGGTACGCTGGGTTTCATAGGGAAAGCAGATAAAGTTGGAGTCCGCATATCCGTCAAAGGATTTAATCTCCCGGAAGCCGGGGCCCTGACGATAGGCAAGATTCACCACAGGATCATCTTTGGTGGCAGGAACCATACCCGCAGCAAGGACCACAAGGTCGGCTTTGATCTGAATTTCTTCACCCAGAAGGGTATTGGCGGCGGTGACCACAAGGCCTTCGGCAGCACTTTCCACAGCAGTCACTTCCCCCTTGGTCATAAAGACACCGGGATCCTGCTGCATGGACTTATAGAAATTTTCCTGAAGACCGGGGGTGCGCATGTGCTGATAGATCACATAGGCCTTGCCATCGGCATAGTCTTCCCGCACATATTTGGCCTGCTTCAGGGCCACCATGGAGGTGACGGAACCACAGTAATCAAAGTCCGTATCATCCCCATCCTTGCCGGGGCTCTGGACAAAGACAACGTTTTTAGCCGGACGCCCGTCGGAAGGACGAACCACCTTGCCCTCCTTGGCCATCATTTCAAACTGATGGTTGGTGATGACATCGGCATTTCCCACACCCAGATGGGCAAAGGCTTCGGCATCCAGTTCCGCAGGACGCCAGCCCGCAGCAAGGATCACGGCACCATACTTGCTGCCATTGGGATCAAACTGCAGAACATCGGCACGACCCTCATTGATTTTTACATAAATCTCACGGATCTGATCCACATCCAGGGCCTTGCCGTTTTCATCGTAACGCTGGGCTTCGGGAACAGCCAGAGGCACGTCAAACTCAATTTTCTCACCGGGCTTCTTGAAGGTCACGGTAAAATCACCGGGCTGACCCGCAATACGGGCAACCACGGTTCCCGTTTTCACATCAATCTTGGAAGAGGCTTCCACGGCTTTGATCTGATCACTTGCCACAGGCGGAATCAGGGATTCAAAGGGCATCTGTACGGGCATCTGCCTGCGCATTTTAGCCGCATAGCCACCAAGAGTGTCCTCTTTTTCCACAATGGTCACTTCATAACCAGCCGCCGCCGCATCCAGGGCAGCCCCCATACCCGTAACACCACCACCGATGACCAGAATCTTTTTGGAGAAGTTTTCCAGCTGATAGGGCTCAGGAATGGCAATCTTTTCTATGCGGGCCATGCCCATACGGATGTAGTCATCCGCCATCTGCTGAATACGGTCCAGAAAATACTCATCGGCCTTTTCATCGTCTGTGACAGGCCCGGGGAACTCTTCCCTCTTATGGCTCCAGACAACGCCTTCCCGGAGATTCACCCGGTCCACCACACAGCCGTCAAACTTGAAAATATCAAAATTGACCCTGCGGGAGCAGGCGGCAATGGCCAGGGCATTGGTACCCTCAGCAATATCCGCCTTGATCAGATTCAGACCTTCCTCGCCGCAGAGGCAAGGATGGTTTTTACAGTCAAAGCGTTTTTCTGCGGCAACAGCCTCCAGTTTTTCCACATTCAGCATGTCACCGATACCGCATCCGGTACAGATATATACGCCATATTTCTTCTGCATGATGTCTCCCTCCTACCGCTTCACCAGGGTTTGAATCGCCTTGAGCGCCATACCGGTTGCATTCTGGTTGCTGGAGACCACGTCCGCCGGCTTGTTGGCACAGCCACAGGCGAACTGACCACCCCTGGTATAATCATTCACAATGAAGCCATCTTCGGTGAATACCAGATCCGCCCTGGGTTTCGCACCCGCCAGACTGGGCTCCATGCCCGTGGCAAGTACGGCCATATCCACAGCGCGGCTGCTCTTTTCACCGGACACGGCATTCTCAGCGGTGACAAGGATCTTACCGTCCTCTTCAGCCACTTCCGCAACCTTGCCCTTGATGAAAAAGACCTTGGGATCGTCCTTGAGCATCTTGTAAAACTTCTCATAACGATAGCCGGGAGCCCGCAGGTCTATATAATAGATGTAGACTTCCGCATCGGGATACTGGCTGCGGAGATAGGTGGCATGCTTGAGGGAAGCCATGCAGCAGATGTAGGAGCAGTAGGGCAGATGGTTTTCATCCCTTGAGCCTGCACACTGAACAAAGGCAACGGTCTCAGGGGCCTTGCCATCGGAAGGACGGACAATTTTGCCCTCCGTGGGACCGTTTTTGGACGCCATACGCTCCAGCATCATGTTGGTGATGATGTCGGGGTAACGGCCAAAACCAAGGTTATCAATTTTAGCCGCATCATAGGGCTGCCAGCCCGTGGCCCAGACAACGGAACCCACCATGAGATTCAGGGTTTTCGGCTGCATGGCAAGGTCAACGGCACCATATTTACAGGCTTCTGCTGCCTTGGCAGCATCATCGGTTCCGATGATTTCAGGAGCGATGACATAGCGCTGGGGAAAGGCCATGCCATGGGGCAGATAAGCCCCTTTGGTTTTGGACATGCCAAAATCAAAGGCATTGTCAATTTCTGTAGCGCAGGCGGCACTGCATTCACCGCAGCAGGTACAGTTTTCATTGACATAGCGGGGGTTCACCTTCACCTGAACGGAATAGGCACCGGGAGTACCGGTAACACTTTCCACCTCAGCAAGGGTGAGAACCTTGATACGGGCATTGTCACGAATTCTTTTGTAGTTGATTTCAAGGCCACAGGTCGGTGGACAGAGTTTCGGAAAATACTGATTCAGCTGGGCTACACGTCCCCCCAGTGAAGCGGTTTTTTCCACAATGTACACGTCATAGCCGACTTCGGCGGCTTCGAGGGCCGTGGTAAGACCGCTGATCCCCCCCCCGACTACCAGGATGCTGCCAGCAGGGGCTGATTGTTCCAACGTCATGCTTTCCCTCCGTGATTTATTCGATCCCAGAAATAATCTCTAACAGTGGCACGGGCGAACAGGCTGCCTGCCATGCTCCGTGCCCACATATCCCAGGGCTTCATTCTTTTATCCTGTGAAGCCCTCGGATAATTGGGCACATACCCGAAAAAAGCCACAAAAACCCTTATAAGGGGATGTTAACAAAAACCTCCTGGCCCCGGGATTCCGGAGACCAGGAGGCAAGTGCTATCCGACTACATCACACGCAAGCGTGATTACATCGGGATGATGCGGTGATAAGGAACTTTCTTCATGCTCCACTCTTTGGTTTCTTTGTTGTAAGTGGAGTTAACAAAGCAGAACCAGTTCTCATCGTCCTGGCCCATGAAGTCTGTTCTGTAGTAGAAGCCGGGGAAACGGCTTTCCTTACGGAACATGATGTGGCGGGTGTGGGCTTCTACCGTATAGATACGGTGGAAGATTTCCCAGCAGCGCATCAGTTCGTGCAGGTCGCCTGCTGCCAGATGCTCACAGTCTTCGTGCATCATCTGGAAGAGTTCCATCAGGTTCTCAAGGGCAGACTGGTTGGTGCAGTAGTAGGAACCCACACCACCACCGTACTCGTTGGTGGCCTTCATCAGACGCATGGTCATACCCGCAGGCTTGCAGAATTTGGGGTTGACGTCTTTGTCTGTGGAGTAATCCTTGTGGGCAAACCAAGTTTTAACGGGCTTCCATACAAGGTCTGCTGCTTCCTGGGCGCTCATTTCAGGCTCAGGCTTAAAGTCAGGATGATTTTTTACCCATTTAACCATCATCTTGGCAGCAATGCGGCCTTCGGCATGGGAACCGGAGGAGAACTTGTGACCGGAGCAGCCGATACCGTCCGCAGCGGTGAAGAGACCTTTAACGGTGGTCATCTGGTTGTAGACCACACCATTGTCGCCCCACTTGTAATCTTCGGGAACCCAGTCTTCGTTGGGACCGGAAACCCAGATACCGCAGCAGCCGGAGTGGGAACCCAGCAGGTAGGGTTCTGTGGGCAGAATTTCAGAATCTTTTTTCTCAGGCTCGGTGTTGGTAGCACACCACAGGTTGGCCTGACCACAGGTCATATCCAGGAAGTCTTCCCATGCTTCTGCTTCCAGATGCTTGAGCTCCTTCTTGTCCATGGTCTCGCCCAGCTTCTGGAGAGCCTTGGAGGTAACCATCATGATGGGACCACGACCCTGCTTCACTTCGTTCATCAGAAGGTGGTTACGCAGACAGGTCGGGGTGATGGGTGCAGTACCGTAAGGAGCGTACTTGGCCAGCTCATCCTTGGCATCCTGGGAAGCAGCATAGTTTTCACCCAGAGAGTTTTCCAGATGGGCTTTGAACAGAAGGAACCATGCACCAACAGGACCGTAACCGTCTTTGAAACGGGCAGGGGTGAAGCGGTTTTCCATCATGGAAAGTTCAGCACCGGCACGAAGGGCCATGGTGTAGGTGGAGCCGGCGTTCCATACGGGATACCATGCACGGCCTTTACCTTCACCAACGGAGCGGGGCTGATAGATGTTTACAGCACCACCGCAGGCAACCAGCATGGTGTTGCACTTGATGTAGTATACTTTGTTCTCACGGGTGGAGAAACCAACGGCACCGGCGATGCGGTTGGGCTCATTCTTGTCACGGAGCAGCTCAACGATGAATACGCGCTCAAGAATGTTTTCTTCACCAAGGGCTTTTTTGGCAGCTTCTGCAACGATGCGCTTATAGGATTCACCGTTGATCATGATCTGCCACTTACCGGTACGAACGGGCTTGGCACCGTCCTTCAGAAGACCAAGCTTCAGGCCTTTTTTACCGTCAACGTTCTTGTTTTCGGCATCTTTTTTCCAGATGGGCAGACCCCACTCTTCGAACAGATGAACGGAGTCATCCACGTGGCGGCCAAGGTTGAAGATAAGGTCTTCACGAACAATACCCATAAGGTCGTTACGTACCATGCGCACATAGTCGTCCACCTTGTTGTCACCAATATAGGTATTGATGGCGGAAAGACCCTGTGCTACGGCACCGGAGCGCTCAAGAGCAGCCTTGTCCACCAGAAGAATTTTGGTGTTGTCATCGGCCCACTTTTTGATCTCAAAAGCTGCGCCACAGTTAGCCATGCCGCCACCAACGAGAAGGATATCCACTTCTTTCTCGATGATCTCAGGATTTTCAACGCATTTCAGTTCGCCCGCAGGCTGATTCGGCAATGCCATTGTATAGCCTCCCTAAACGATTCTAGTTAAGGAATGATGTTTAAATACGATAAACCCCAGTCTTCTTAAGATCAGGATTTCCATACAGGAGGTGCTTCGGGAGCAGCCTGCTTGAACCCGGTCTCTTCTTCCGTAAACAGGAATTCAGAATCAAGGTCCTTGCCCTTGGCACCTTCGTATGCATTGGCAGTACCTTCAGCAGTGGTCCGGATGGGGAACTTGAAGCGCTTCACAACGCCATTCCGGAACTTACAGGTCCACATGATGTCTTCGGTACCCATCATGGGAACAAGATCGGAACCCATGGGAACGAAGTCAGAGTAGCCGCGAACGCCAATGGCCTGGTTCGGGCAGATTTTGATGCAGGAGAAGCACTCCCAGCATGCATCCGGCTCCTGGTTGTAGGCCTTCATGGCGTTGGGATCCAGCACCATAAGGTCGTTGGGGCAGATGTACATGCAAGCAGTTTTCTCTCCGCCTTTGCATCCGTCACATTTTTCTGCGATTACAAAGCTTGGCATTTACAATACCTCCCTAAGTTGTACGTTGAACCAAACTCCTAACGATAAACAATCCGGCCGGCACACATACCATACCGGAGACCAAAAAACCTTTATAATACCCTATGCAGCCCAGAAGCAGCCCGGCAGGAATATACGGAAAAGATCCGACTATCATCCGGAACCACCAATGAGCAGAACATCAGCACACATCAGAAAGAACACCCTTTCCGATAAAAAACCGGAAAGCAATCATATTTCCTGCAGAGCATTGTAAAAACAAGACCGAAAATGCTTTTTGCTTTTATATCAGTAAGATACACCAAGACCAATTGAAATGCGAAGTTAACACCTGCAAAGCAGATTTGTCAAGCAAATTCTCCATGAGGCTTTCCTCACACCTGGAAAAAGCTAAAAAAAACCACCAAAAACACAATATAAAGCAAGTAAAAAATAGAACGATACAAAATATAGATCTTTGCGGCAAAAAAAAGAAACATTGTTCCCCTGACAAACACAGGATCAAAGGCGGCTGCCGGAAAATCCGTATCGGGCTGGTGGCCCCCAAATTCGCCAGATGCTATTTTTTTTGTCATGGCGAAATCCATTTAAGCATCGTACAAAGCTTTTAATTTGTAACTGTTCGACACAGTTTTCCAAGTACCATACCTGCAAGACAGATGCACAGGCCCCAGGCTATTTGCCCGTGACGCAATCTTATTCTTAGAGCTTCTTGCCCTGTGCGGAAGCGGCAAAAACTCCCCGCCACAGGCAGGATAAGCTTTTTGATTACCATGGCAGGCCTAAGCACGCTGCCTTTGTGGCGGCTCAGACAGTTTGCCGCTTCTTTCGCACAGGCCTGCAAAGCTCTGATCCGAAACGATTGCAATGTCACTTGCAAATAGCCACGGAGCCTTGCAACAGTACAAAACTGATGCAATTACAGCATTGGCAGTGCTGAATAATTATCTTGCTTTTTATAGTAGGCTTTGTTTTTTTAGCTTGAGTGCCGGAATCCGAAACGTTTGCAATGTCCCTTGCAAATAGCCACAGAGCCTTGCAACAGTACAAAACTGATGCAATTACAGCATTGGCAGTTCAGAATAAACGGTGCTGAATAATTACTTTAATTTTACTTTTTACATTTATACAAAGGCTTTTTAAATGAATGAAAATCCAAGCGACTGCCTGCAACCCATAAACCCGGACCACCCCCTCTGCTTTGACTGCCACGAAGGGCTGCCCTGCTTCAATCAGTGCTGCCATGACATCTGCCAGCTTCTCTACCCCTATGACATTCTGCGCCTGAAAAAAAATCTTTGCATGAAGGCCTCAGATTTCCTTTCCGCCTACTGCATCATCCATGACGGGGAAGGCAGCGGCCTTCCCGTGGTCTCCTTCCGGCTGGACAAGGCAAATCATCAGGCCTGCCCCTTCCTCACAAAAGAGGGATGCCGGGTATATGAAGACCGCCCTGCATCCTGCAGGATTTTCCCCCTTGCCCGGGGACTGGTCCGGGACAGGGCAACAGGGAACCTCCAGACCCACTATGCCCGCATTCCCGACCCCCTGTGCAAAGGCTTTGAATCCAAAAAAACAAATACACTGAAAGAATGGATTGCAAGTCAGGACATGGCAATTTATGACCTGATGAATGATGCCATGATGCCCCTGATCAGCCTCAAAAACCGGCTGATGCCCGGCCCCCTCCAGCCGGACCATAAAAATATTTTCATCCTGGGCTGCTACAATCTCGATGATTTCCGCACAAGGATCTATGAAAGCGGAGAGCTGCGGGGGATTTTTCCGGATCAGCGGCTGGCTGCCGCAGAAAACAGCGACGAGGAACTCCTGCTGCTTGCCATGGACTGGGTCCGCCACCGCCTCTTTGGCGCAGCCCTGTAAGCGGACAGACATGAAAGGCTGAATCTATGAAACTGAAAGGAAAAGTTGCTCTGGTTCCCGGATCTGTACGGGGAATCGGCAAGGCCATTGCCTTAGACCTTGCCGCCGAAGGTGCCTCACTGGCACTGACCCGCTTTGACTGGCCCGAAAACTTCCATGAAATGGAAGCCGACTTTACCCGGACAGGCACTCCTTTTCGGATTTTCGACATTGACCTGCGCAACACCGGGGCCATCGCAGACCTCATGGGCAAAATCCATGCCCACTTTGGCAGACTGGATATTCTCATCAACAATATCGAACGGGGTGGCATGCCCGTCGTTCATGGGAAATATACAGAAGCACAGTGGGATCTGGAACAGGAAACCACCCTCCGGGCCAAGCAGTGGCTGGCAGAGGCAGCCCTTCCCCTGCTCAAGGCTTCCGGAGAAGGCTGCCTGATCAACATCTCTTCCATTGCCGCCCTCACAGGAAGATCAGGTCCGGCAGGCCTGCTTTTCAATGAAGGCTATGCTGCGGCAAACCGAGGGATCTCCATACTCACGGAAACCTGGGCCAGGCTGGGAGCGCCGGAGGTACGGGTCAATGAGCTTATGCTGGGCCTTATGGAAACCCGGCACGGACCCAGGACAAGGGGCTGGGGCCTGATGAGTTCCGAACAGCAGAAGGCCCTCACGGACCACACCCTTCTGGGCCGCATCGGCCTGCCGGAAGACGTGGTGCGGGCTGTCCGCTTCCTTGTTCTGGATGCCCCCTTCATGACCGGCAGCGTCCTGCGCCTTGACGGTGGCTATGTCCTTGGCGGAGACAGGGTGCCGCCCATGCCCGTGGGTGTGGAGTAATGCTTCTGAGCAACTTAAATTTAGTTCTTTTAATTCAAAAACTTAAAAAATGGTCAATTACCCATCACTGATCTAAATGAGTTTGAATCCGGCACAAGTTACTCTACGACAAGATGCCCTAACAGGGCGTGAGCTGCTGTTCAGCACAGTTTTCCAAGTACCATAGCTGCAAGACAGATGCACAGACCCCAGGCTCTTTACCCGTGACGCAATCCGGCACTCAAGCTGAAAAGCTCAAGCCCTTTACGGGAACAAAAGTGCTTCAAGGATCTTGAGTGCCGGATTCGGGAGCTTCTTGCCCTGTGCGGAAGCGGCAAAAACTCCCCGCCACAGGCAGGATAAGCTTTTTGATTACCATGGCAGGCTTTAAGCACGCTGCCTTTGTGGCGGCTCAGACAGTTTGCCGCTTCTTTCGCACAGGCCTGCAAAGCTCTGATCCGAAACGATTGCAATGTCACTTGCAAATAGCCACGGGGCCTTGCAACAGTATGAAGCTGCTGCAATTACAGCATTAGCAGCTCAGAATAAACTTTGCTGAATAATTACCCAGATTTTACGATTGTTGGCAGGCACCCGTAAAGGGTGCCCCTACAAAACCGGGGCCGCAAAAACCATTCACAGGGGAGCCCTTCAAGCCTGCCCGTATGAAAGCTCTCACCATGGGCCTGACAACATGCTGCCCTGCAAACGGTGGCTGGGTCAGGGCAATAATCAGATCCGATATGCCTACCCGCTCCCCTATTTTTTTGGCTGCATACTGGCCACCTTCATCCCCCACACACTGTGGCGAATCCAGTCAAAGCCAAAGCGCAGAAGGGCAACATCATCTTTTTTCAGTTTCCGCTTCAGATCCGGATGCACCTTGTAACGCTTGAAAAAACTGGACTCAAACAAAAAGGCCCTGAAGGCATCCAGATGATAAACAGCCATGAAGGCCATCTTTCCCTTTTTGCCATAAAAGCCCTCTGCTCCCCATGGGTTTTCAGAAAAATACAGACGCACCGCACTCCACTCCCTTGTCATGCGGTTATGTCTCCGGGCATCCTGATCTTCGGCCCAGCTTTCAAGGGTCCAGACCTTCTCTTCTTTCTGGCCCATACAAAAATCCGGCGGACGGAAAAAAGCCACGGTTTCCACGATGGAACCATTGGGGCCCCATACCGTCCCCTGCTCCACGGGAAAGGTGCGGCAGGTATCCGGCCTGTGGAGATAAACCGAGCATCCCTGATCCGTAAGAAAGGGACAGGTCTTTTCCTCATTCTCCGCCATGCGCAGCAGCACCTCGGGAAAAAACTCCCCCTTACGCATCACCACATCCGTATGGCGATCCATAAAATCCGAAGATGTCATATCAAGGGCCTTGCACAGCCGGAGCACATCATAGGGATAAAGGTAGAGATTCAGGTTGCGGCAACAGAGATTGAAACAGGAAAGCCCTTCATGGCAGCGAAAGGAAAACCCCTGGCCCGGCAGAATTCTTTTTCCCGGCAAAGTATCCAGAGCCTCCACATCAAGATGCTTCATACCTCCCCCTCCCCTCCCACATCGGGCATGGGCAGGGTGAGCATATCCGCAATGCTCAGACGGATGCGGCCATCATAACCCGATTTTTTACGAAGATCCTGCTCCAGCAGGGCAAGGCTTCTGTAAAGGGGCGTCCGGTCCAGAAGCACCCCCTCCCCGTCCCCAAAAAATTCACAGCCCGGCCCCTTGACCTCGCCACCACGCCCCATCATTTTCCATGGCACACCATGGAGACGGCAGATCATGGGCCTGTGGGCATACACACGGCACAGGCCATCCACATTTAAAGGACAAAGCCCCCGGAAAAGCCCCTCTTCTCCCCCGGCATCATGGGCCTTCATGGCCTCACACAGGGCCAAAGCCCTCTCTTCCATGGCAGACCGCTCCCCTTCACCAAGCATGGAAAAACCCTTTAAAAGATAGAGAACCTCCACAAGGGTATAGTGATAAAACCGGGTGTTGCAGCAGCTGTCTACGCATCCTGTGCAGGAAAACCCCGCACTTTTCGCCACATCGGCATAGGCCGTATCCATCCGGGCATAAAGCGCTTCCATTCCGGAAAAAAAAGAAGCCAGCACCTCCGGTGCAAGCCCCGTTTCAAAGGCATCCATGAAAAACAATCCTCCCTTTGCATCTTTCCCCGTCCTCAGAACTGGGGAAAGGGCATAAAAATTTTATGATACAGATTCAGGGCATAGCGATCCGTCATACTGGCAATGGTATCACACACCACTTTTTCACGCACCTCCCCTGCAGGATCAAAGGCGGGAAGCTCCATCCGCCGGAGCTCTGCCTGCAGTGCGTCCTCATTTTCCATGAGAAAGGCAAAAAGCTCCATCAGAATTTTCTTGGCCTTTACGAACTCATTGTGCACCTTGGGAGACCGGTACACGTTATCAAAAAGGAACTGACGCAGCTCCACCATGGTTTTGTAAACTTCATCACTCATGCGCAGACAGAAACCATCTTTTTCCATGCTGCTGTTAAAAATAATGTCACGGATCATGGAGGTTCCACGGACCGAATGGCTTTCACCCAGAACCCTGATGCAGGATGCAGGAATCTGATGGCGGCCGATCACACCACTGCGCACCGCATCATCAAGATCATGGTTCAGATAGGCAATGATATCTGCAATGCGGACCACCCGCCCCTCTATGGACAGGGCCGTTTCCCCGGGTTCCGTGGGAATAATATTTCCAAAACCCTTGGAGTGCTTTAAAATGCCATCCCTGACCTCGTGGCTGAGATTCAGCCCCTCCCCCCGCCTCTCAAGGCGATCCACCACACGCAGACTCTGGGCTGCATGGGAAAAATGCTCTGAGTATATTTCCTTGAGTGCCGTTTCACCGGAATGCCCAAAGGGTGTATGGCCAAGATCATGGCCCAAAGCAATGGCCTCCGTAAGATCCTCATTGAGACGCAGGGCTCTGGCAATGGTTCTGGCAACTTCCGCCACTTCCAGGGTATGGGTCAGCCGGGTTCTGTAATGATCCCCCAGGGGAGAAAGAAAAACCTGGGTCTTGTGCTTTAATCTTCTGAAGCCGCTTGAAAAAACGATCCTGTCCCTGTCCTGCTGGAAAAGTGTGCGGATGGGACATGGTTCTTCCCTGCGGCGACGCCCCCTGGAGGCTGCGGCACAACAGCCATAGGGAGCAATAAACCCCGCCTCCCTCTTTTCAAAATCTTCCCTAATGGTCATTGCTTGCCTGCCTGCTGGAATTGAGTTAACTTTTAAGGCCGGGCTCCATACCGGACGGGGACTATCCTATGCACAAGAGTCCCGGTCTTGTAAAGGGGCGATGCCCCAGACAAAAAAAACGGCGGCCCGGAAAAGGACGGCAGCCATGAAAGGACAGGCATGGGCAAACATCATCTCGTCCTTGGCAGCATGCAGGACATCCTGAGCGGAGAGACCATAGAAGACAACCATGACAACCGTTACCGCCAGAAACTGGCAGCACGCCTTCTGGAGGCTGGATATAAAAGACAGGAGATCCGCTCAAACATTCCACTGATTCTGAAGTGCGATGAAAAACGGGCAAGAATTCATCTGGATTTTCTGGTAAAACCCCATGGGAAAGCAGCCCTTCTTGTCCGTTATGGTCCCGGCTCCATTGTGACCCGCCGCACACCGGGCCGGGCAGCCGCCCTTCTCATGGATGCCGCCCTCCTTCTGGCCACCAACGGGGAAGATGCCGAGCTTCTGGAAACCCGGACAGGCACCCTCCTTTCCCTCGGCCTGGACAAGATACCACCACCGGACAGCCTTCCACCGGCCCATACCTGTGAACAGCCCCTGACCCCGGACATGCAGGAGCGCTGCCACCGCATTCTTTATGCCTTTGAAGTCAATGATGCCTGCCCCTGCGATGATGCGGTCTGCCATCTGGATACGGAGGAACAATGAACAAAGACCATGAATTCATGGGAGAAGCCCTGATACTGGCAGAAAATGCCCTGAAAGAAGGAGAATTTCCCGTCGGTTGTGTCATCACCCTTAACGGAAGCATCCGGGTAAAATCCAGACGAAAAGCATCCAACGGCAGTCTTCCCAGCGAAATCACCCATGCGGAAATCCTTGCCATCCGGGAGCTGGAAAGCCTTGTCCCCGCAGCCATGCGCCATAAGGCAACCCTCTATGCCACCATGGAACCCTGCCTCATGTGCTATGCCGCCATCCTTCTTTCCGGCATCGGGCGGGTGGTATGGGCCTATGAAGATGCCATGGGTGGCGGTACGGCCTGCGACCTTTCCACCCTGCCCCCCCTCTACGGCGAAAGGCAGCCGGACATAAGACCCGCCCTCAGACGGGAAGAAAGCCTTGCCCTGTTCATGAAATTTTTCCGCAATCCCAAAAACGCCTACTGGAAAAACAGCCTCCTTGCCCGCTACACCCTTGCCGGTGGCAGATCCCTGCCAGAGGCCGTCAGACCACAGATCCGGGGCCAAGGGATCTGAAGGGCCTGAAGCTTCCATGCGGTGCAGCCGGAATGCCTTTATATTTATTTCTTGCACAGCCTGAGAACATGAGGTATACGTACATGCTGATCTACATGAACCGATCACTTTTTACCCCATGAGTGATTTCAACGGATAACGCGCACCACGAGGAGGTCCGGTATAATTAGCAACGGACGCCAGCAGGGCCAGGAAGCTCTGCAACAAAGCAGAACAAGGATTAATCGTAACATCAGGGCCAAGGAAGTCCGGGTCATTGATCCCGACGGAGAACAGCTGGGCATCATGCCTGTGCCCAAAGCCCTTGACATTGCCGCAGGTCTGTCCCTTGATCTGGTGGAAGTGTCCCCCCAGGCCAAACCCCCTGTATGCAAAATCATGGACTATGGAAGGTTCAAGTATGAGCTGACCAAAAAGCAGCAGGAGGCCAGAAAAAAACAGACCGTTGTCCAGCTGAAGGAGGTCAAGGTAAGGCCCAAAACCGGGGATCATGATCTGGAAACCAAGCTGAAGAACATCCGTAAGTTTATAGAAAAACGAAACAAGGTCAAGGTTACGGTAATGTTCAGGGGCAGAGAAATCACCATGAGTGACCGCGGACGCAGCGTTCTTGAAAGCATCATCGCAGATGTTGAAGATGTTGCCGTGGTGGAATCCACGCCCAAATTTGAAGGCCGCACCATGATGATGATTCTTGTGCCCAAAACCTGAAAGTTTTTAAAATAAGGGAATACGGGCAGTATCAGGAAGCATCCGGAAAAGTATTTCAACCCTGCACCGGCCCCCTTGTTTTATACATCCGGCCATCGCCGGACAGAAACATAAGGTGTCCATAGCAACATTTTTTCTTATGTTCAGGATACCCGTATATTTTGTGTTCCCTTTTCTGGCGTGTGCCTTTATACGCCAGAATTTTTGTTCCTTACCCCCTGGAAATTGTTTGCAGCGCAATCCCAGGGCGAACGACAGGCCTTCACCACACGAAGGCAGTATTTACAAGGAGGCGTTCATGCCAAAAATGAAGACCAACCGGGCCGCAGCCAAGCGTTTTACCCGCACTGGCTCCGGTAAGTTCAAAATCCGGAAGGCCAATGCAAGCCACATTCTGACCAAAAAAACCACCAAGAGAAAACGGAACCTGCGTCAGGGTCAGATGGCGGACAAAACCAACGAAGCACAGCTTAAGCGTCTTATGCCCTACGCATAAAGGCCACAGCTCCGGTGCCCCCGCTGCAAAAACAGCTTTCTCCGAACCTCGTCATTACAAGGGTCGCCATGGCCCTGTCCTCCGGGGTGCCACTGAATCCGGAGAAAAAGGGAAAAGCCGGATGATTACCATGTTTTTTTGAGGAGACACACCCATGCGCGTAAAAAGAGGCTTTAAAGCCAGACACAGACGTAAAAAGGTATTGAAACTTGCCAAAGGCTTCCGTGGAGGCCGCAGTAAACTTTTCCGCACAGCGGCGGATGCCGTGGACAAGGCCCTGATGTATGCCTACCGCGACCGTCGTCAGAAAAAACGGGATTTCCGCCGTCTCTGGATTGCCCGTATCAATGCTGCCGCCCGTATGAACGGCCTTTCCTACAGCCGTTTTGTTCATGGCCTGAAACTGGCCGAAATTGATCTGGACCGCAAGGTTCTGGCGGAGCTTGCCATTTCCGATCCCGAAGGTTTTGCCATCATTGCTAAAACCGCCTCCGAAAAGCTGCAGGCGTAAAGACATAAAGGCCTTAAAAACAGGCTGTTCCTTGTCTTCTGACCACCATGACGGGTCATGCTGAAAAGCCGGAACCTCCACCCCTTTCCGGGTTCGGGTTCCGGCTTTTTTTTGACCGCCATTGCAACGTTCACCCCCCCACCGAAACAGGGCATACGACGTGGAAACCAGCATCGAACAACTCAAAGAAGAGGCCCTGGCCGCCCTTGGGAACGCCGGGGATCCAGCAGAAATACAGGCCCTCACCGTCCGCTATCTGGGGAAAAAAGGGCTCCTTACCCAGTACCTGCGCACCATGGCCACCCTTGATCCGGAAGATCGCCCCGCCTTTGGCCAGCGGGTCAATGCGGCCAAAGAGGCCCTTGAAACGGCCTTCAGCGAAAAAAAGGCCGCCCTTGAAACGGCAGCCGCCGACCGGGCCACAGACATTGACATCACCCTTCCCGGCCGCAAACCTTCCCAGGGAACCCTGCACCCCCTCACCCGCATCCGCAGGGAAATATCCGACATCTTCAGCCGCTTAGGCTTTGAAATCTCCGAAGGCCCCGAGGTGGAGCTGGACTGGTACAATTTTGAGGCACTGAACATCCCTCCCCATCACCCGGCAAGGGACATGCAGGACACCTTCTATGTATCGGACAGGGTGGTTCTGCGCACCCACACCTCGCCCATACAGATCCGCTTCATGGAAAACCACAAGCCGCCCATCCGCATCATCGCACCGGGCCGGGTTTACCGCTGTGATTCGGATATCACCCACACCCCCATGTTCCATCAGATTGAAGGGCTTCTTGTGGATGAAAAGGCCAGCTTCGGCGACCTCAAAGGCATACTCACCGCCTTTATCCATGCCCTCTTTGACAAAGATACCAGCTTACGTTTCCGCCCCAGCTTCTTTCCCTTTACGGAGCCCAGCGCAGAGGTGGACATCCGCTGTGTCATGTGCCGGGGCGAAGGCTGCCGCATCTGCTCCCAGACCGGGTGGCTGGAAGTTCTTGGCTGCGGCATGGTGCATCCCGTTCTCTTTGAGAACACAGGCATTGATCCGGAGCGCTACCGGGGCTTTGCCTTTGGCATGGGTGTGGAGCGTCTGACTATGCTCAAGTACGGCATCGACGATCTCCGGAAGTTCTTCGAAAACGATATCCGATTCCTGGAGCAGTTTTAGCCATGAAACTCAGTCTCAACTGGCTTAAAAGCCTCATACCCGTCCCCATGAACACCGAGGAGCTGGCCCACGCCCTGACCATGGCAGGCCTCGAAGTGGAAGCCGTTGAACGGCCCTTTGCCCACCTTGACGGCATTGTGACGGGACGTATTTTTGACATTGCCCCCCATCCCAATGCGGACAAACTGCAGACCTGCAAAGTGGATACCGGCAATGACATATTCAGCGTGGTCTGCGGTGCGCCCAACATAGAAAACGGCATGATGGCCCCTTTGGCTCCGGCAGGAACAACCATGCCCGACGGCACGGTCCTTAAAAAGGGTAAAATCCGGGGAGAAGTTTCCGAAGGCATGCTTTGCAGCGCCAGAGAGCTGAATCTGGACAACGATCATTCCGGCATCCTTGCCCTGCCCCAGGAAACCCCGCCCGGCAGCCCCTTCTGCGAAGCCATGGAAATGGATGACACCGTGCTTACCATAGGCCTGACACCCAACCGGGTGGACTGCGCCAGTGTCATGGGCCTTGCAAGGGAAGTGGCCGCCTTCGGAGAATCTTCCTTCAGGGCAGAACCCGTCTCCCTCCCGCCTGCGGACCCTGCGCTGGGTAAAATAGATACCCTTACCAGCGTCACCGTGGAGGACAGCGAAGGCTGCCCCCGCTATGCGGCAAGGCTGCTTGCGGACATCACCGTGGGCCCGTCTCCGGCATGGCTGAAAAACCGCCTCATTGCCGCAGGCCTAAGACCCATCAACAACATTGTGGACATCACCAACTTTGTGATGCTGGAAACGGGTCAGCCCCTGCATGCCTTTGACTTCGACACCCTTGCCCAAGGCCGCATTGTGGTCCGGAAAGCCTCGGAAGGGGAAACCTTCATCACCCTTGATGAAAAAGAACGCAGGCTGGACAGGGATATGGTCATGATCTGTGACGGAGAAAAACCCGTGGCCATCGGCGGTGTCATGGGCGGCCTCCACTCCGGTGTTACGGAAAGCACCCGGCGGGTTCTCATCGAAAGCGCCTGCTTTGATGCCCCCTCCATACGGAGAACGGCAAAAAAACTGGGGCTTTCCACGGATTCTTCCTATCGTTTTGAGCGTGGCGTAGACCCTCTGGGCACCCTTTATGCGCTGGACAAAGCCGCGGCCCTGATGCTGGAAACCGGCGGAGGAAGGATGGCGGAAGGCTGTATTGATGTACATCCCACTCCCCCTGCTCCCCGTACCATCGGCGTCAGCCCGGATTTCATCAACCAGCGCATCGGCCTGAACCTTTCCGCAGAACAGATGATCCTTCTGCTGGAAAAGGTTGGTTTTTCAGCGGGACTGCAGGGCAAAGACATTGAAGTGACCGTCCCCTCCTTCCGGGTGGATGTTTCCCGCAGGGAAGATATTTCCGAAGAAGTGGCAAGGCTCTACGGCTATGACAATATCCCCGTCACCTTTCCGGAAATGCCTGCGGAAACAAGACTGGATCCCCCATCGGTTACCTTCCGCCGAAGACTGCAGGATCAGATGTGCGGCCTCGGTTTCCACGAGGTCATCTCCTACAGCTTTGTTGCCAAGGAAAGCGCCGACCACCTGCGCCTTCCCGGGGACCACCCCATGCGACCTGCCGTGGCCCTCTTAAACCCCATATCCGAAGATCTGGCCATCATGCGCACCAGCATGGTCCCCGGCCTTCTGGGACTTCTGGCCCGCAACATTGCCCAGCAGGAAAAAAGCCTGAAAATTTTTGAAACCGGCAGCACCTTCACCCCCCTTGCAGGTGAGGATCTTCCCGTGGAAAGGGAAGTGCTGGCCCTGGCCTGGACGGGAAAACGTCACCCCGGCGGCTGGTATGAACACGCACCGGAATGTGATTTTTTTGATCTCAAAGGCGCCGTGGAAAGCCTGCTGGAGGCCATGAATATTCCCGGGGCCGACTATGCCGCCCCGGATTCACCGGACAGCTTTCCCTGGGTCAGAAAGGGTGCCTGCGCCTGCATCCGGTGTGAAGGCAGCATACTGGGCCACATCTATGAGGTGCATCCGGAAACACGTCGTTTTTTTGGTATCAAGCAACCCGTTTTCATGGCAGAGATGGATCTCATCCTTCTCATGGAAAAGCAAAAGGATCTCTTCCTGTCAAAGGAGATTCCAAGGTATCCTGCCACCACAAGGGATGTCACCCTGATCCTTGACAAAGAAATCCCTGCGGCAGAAGTACTGAAAATTTCCCGTGAAAACCAGCCGGAAATCCTCGAATCCGTCAGCATCCACGACCTTTATCAGGGAGACAGAATCCCTGCAGGCAAAAAAAGCCTGACCCTGCGCATGGTCTACCGGTCCCTCACGGAAACCCTTGCGGATAAAAAGGTCAACAAAATTCAGGAAAAAATAACCCAGAATCTCCTTTCACATTTTCAGGCCACCCTGCCCGGCTGAGCACCTGCCCTTCTGCCCGCCGAAACGGGCAGAAGGGCCTTATCACGGGTTCTGCCTGCGAAAAAGCGGGCTTGACATTCCCATAAAAAAATAATATTTACTCCAATTGGTATGCACTGTGCTCTGCCCCTGATCCTTTGCAAAAGACAGGATGCAGACACTTCCTTTCATGCCAACAGTACCGGAATCGCCACGGAAAACGGGCCGCTGCCCGTTTTTTCTTTATGGAATTCCGGTCTTCCTTTTGCTTTGGAGGCACCCGGTTGCACACGGAAAATAAAACTCTGATCCATCGAATTCATGATCTTGCCCAGCCCCTTCTGGAATCCCAGGGACTGGAACTTGTTCTGGCAGACCTGGTTACGGAAGACGGTCGCCGCATTCTGCGCCTTCTCCTTGACAAACCAGGGGGGATCACCCTTGATGACTGTGCCCGTTTTGCCAAGGAATTCGGCTACCTGCTGGATATCCACATCAACATACCCGGGCAATACACCCTGGAGGTATCTTCTCCGGGCATCAACCGCCCTCTGGTCCAGCCCCGGGATTTCGAACGCTTTGCCGGAGAAACCATCAGGCTGCGCACCCATACGGCCAGAGACGGCCAGCGCAACTTCAGGGGGGAACTACTGGGCATCACCGAGGACCAGGTGAACATCAAGCTTGCCGAAAAGACCGTTGCCATTCCCTACGGGGAAATACATTCGGCACGGCTCTGCCGGGATTAACGGAGACCATACCATGCTGTTCAGCGATATAAAAAGGGTAATAGAACAGGTCAGCCGGGACAAGGGCATTCCCATGGAAAGCCTTATCCACACCCTGGAAGAAGCCCTGGAATCTGCAGCTAAAAAGAAACTGGGTTCCCACATTGATGTGGAAGCCCAGTACAACCCGGATGCCGGAGAAATCGAAGTTTTTCAGTTCCGGGAAGTCGTTGAGGAAGTAACAAACCCCGACTTTCAGCTCAGCCTGAAGGATGGCCGCAAGCTGGATCCCGATTGTGAGATCGGTGACTCCCTGGGAACAAAGCTGGATACGACCAGCTTTGGACGCATTGCAGCCCAGTCTGCCAAGCAGGTGATTATCCAGAAGGTCAAGGATGCGGAACGCAATGCCGTATACGACGGTTTCATTGACAGAAAGGGTGAAATCATCAACGGCATTGTCCAGCGTGTGGACAGGGGAGATATTGTGGTCAATCTGGGCCAGACCGAAGCCCTGCTCCCTGCCAGAGAACAGATCCCAAGGGAAACCTACAGAAGGGGCGACCGTATCCGTGCAAGTATCATGAAGGTACTTCAGGACAGCCGGGGACCCCAGATCATCCTTTCCCGCACCCATCCGCAGTTTCTCATTGCCCTTTTCCGCAGTGAGGTTCCGGAAGTGGCCGAAGGGGTTGTCAATATCGAAACCGCATCCCGTGAACCCGGTGTGCGGGCAAAAATTGCCGTATCTTCTCAGGATTCCGGCGTGGATCCCGTAGGTGCCTGTGTGGGCATGAAGGGTTCCAGGGTTCAGGCCGTGGTGCAGGAACTCAGGGGCGAGAAAATCGACATCATCCCATGGAGTCCCGATGCCGCCCGCTTTGTCTGCAATGCGCTGGCACCTGCAGAAATTCTGCGTGTGGTCATTGACGAAGACAACAGGGCCATGGAAGTCATTGTTCCCGATGAATTCCTGTCCATTGCCATCGGCAAAAAAGGTCAGAATGTCCGGCTGGCATCCCGGCTGACGGGCTGGCATCTGGATGTTAAAAGCGAGGCATCCTACAGTCAGGCCATGAAGGAAGGCTATGCTGCACTCATGGGGATTCCCGGCATCGGCATGACCCTGGCGGAAGCCCTTTATGCCGAGGGCTTCACCACCCTGCAGGATGTGGCGGATGCGGTGGTGGAAGACCTGCTGCAGGTGGAAGGCGTGGATGAAGACATGGCACTGAACATGATTCAGGCGGCCCTGCAGACCGTAGCCAGTGAAAAGAACAAAGACCGTCAGCAGGCCGAAACGGATACGGAATTCGCACCTGAAGCAGAAACAGGCAGTGATCATAAAGACGATTCGGAAACAACCTTAATAGATGAAAACCGGCAGGTCCCCGCAGATGAAGCGGCGACACCGGAATCGGAAAACGAGTAATTCCGGACCGGGAAAACCGCGGTAATTCGGAAGCTTCAGGGGTAAGAGCCCCTGCTACCGGTGATGAAGGGGGAATGGATGGGACGTATGCGAGTCTATGAGCTGGCCAAGGAGCTGAACATGACCAACAAGGCGCTCCTCGACAAAATAGCCAAAATGGATGCCGTCGAGGTACGCAGCCACATGAGTGCCCTGGAGGATGGTGAAATTGAAACCATCAAGCGCTTTGTGATGGGAAAAGATAAGGAAGAAGAAGAAAATCAAAGGGTCCAGCCCTCTGTGGTACGTCGTCGCAAGCGCCGTTCCGGCCGTTCCGGCTCTTCCGGTACACAGCAGCCGGAATCCCTTTCTTCCACTGGCAATGCAGAAAAAGCACCGGATGCTCCTGCAGATCCGCAGGAAAAGGAAGCCGTGCAGGCAGAAGCCCAGACCAGGGAAGAAAGGCCTGCAGCTTCCCAGGAAAAACCAGAAAATACGGCAAAACCTGCGGCAAAACCGCCGAAAAAAAACAAGCGCGGAACGTCAGCCAAGGTTCTTTTCCGTCCTGAAGCAAGCCAGCCTGAACCTGCAGCAGAAGAAAAAACGGAAATAGCCGAAGAAACCGTTCCCCAGCAGGAAGCCCCTGCCCCCTCTCTGCCGGATGTTTCCGAAAAACCGTCAGAGACACCTGATATTCCGGTAAAAGAAGCCCTTCCTGAAACGGAGGACACCGCAATTTCACAGACAGAAATCTCCAAAGCACCAGAAAGCGCCCCAAAAACAGCCGAGGGAGCAAAAGCAGGGGAAGGTGCAGCGGAAAAAGAAGAGGCTGAGGCTGCCCAGTCTGCCCGTAAAAAGAAAAAAAATACGGCTGCAAAAATCATCAAGCGCATTGATCCTGCCGTTCTTGCCCAGATGAAATCGGACCGGAACCCGTCCAAGCCCGCAGCCCGTCCTGCTCCCGTGGAAAAACCTGCGGAACCGGACCCCCTGGAACTGCTCATTGCAAACGAAACGCCTGCCCAGGAAACCGCACCTTCCAGCGGCAGCCGCAAGAAAAAAGGAAAGGACAGTCTTTCCAAGGATCTTGCTGAATCCCGCATTGAAGACGGTGAACGTAAAAGCAGGAAAAAGGGCCGCAAAAAGTCCGTTGTGGAGGGAGATGCCCTTTATAACCGGGGCAAAAAGGGCAAACGGGGCAAAAAGCAGGAACAGCATCAAAAAACCCAGATCACCGTTCCCAAGGCCATCAAGCGCCGCATCAAGGTGGATGATACCATTGTGCTGGCGGAGCTGGCCAAGCGCATGGGCATCAAGGCCAGCCTCATGATCCAGAAGCTGATGATGATGGATGTCATGGCCACGGTGAACCAGACCATAGATTATGATACTGCCGTGATTGTTGCCGGAGAATTCGGCTTTGAGGTGGAAAAGGCCTCCTTTGAGGAAGAAAACATTCTTCAGGCCCACGAGGACAGACCCGAGGAAATGATCACACGGGCACCCGTTGTCACGGTCATGGGCCATGTTGACCACGGCAAAACCTCTCTGCTGGACACCATCCGTAAAACCCGTGTGGTGACAGGTGAGGCTGGCGGCATTACCCAGCACATCGGTGCCTACTCCGTGGAGACGGACGGAGGACGCATTACCTTCCTCGACACTCCGGGCCACGAAGCCTTTACGGCCATGCGCTCCAGGGGTGCCAAGGTTACGGATATCGTCATCCTTGTGGTGGCGGCAGACGACGGGGTCATGCCCCAGACCGTGGAAGCCATCAACCATGCCAAGGCCGCCGAGGTACCCATCATTGTGGCCGTCAACAAAATGGACAAACCCGGGGCTGACCCGGACAGGGTCAAAAGGGAGCTTTCAGAAAAAGGTGTTGTCGCCGAAGACTGGGGGGGAGACACCATCTTCACCCATGTATCCGCCAAGGCGAATACGGGCATTGACACCCTGCTGGAAATGGTCCTGCTTCAGGCCGAGGTTCTTGACCTCAAAGCCAACCCGGACAAAAAGGCCCTGGGCCATGTGGTGGAAGCCAAGCTGGATACGGGCAGGGGCCCGGTGGCCACGGTGCTGATTCAGGAAGGTACCCTCAAAACCGGAGATGCCGTAGTTTGTGGTATCCACCACGGTAAAATCCGGGCCATGGTCAATGACAAGGGAACCCAGATCGGTGAGGCCGGCCCCTCAATACCCGTGGAAATCCTCGGCCTTTCCGGTGTACCCGGTGCCGGTGATGAACTCTTTGCCTTAAAGGATGAAAAGGATGCCAAACAGGTGTCCACGCACAGATCCCAGAAGCAGAGGGCCAAGGAGCTTGCCAGAACCAGCCGCATGAGCCTTGAAAAACTCTTCGAGCAGATGGAAGAAGGCGAAGTCAAGGAGCTGAATCTTATCCTCAAGGCCGACGTTCAGGGCTCCATTGAAGCCATAAGGGACTCCCTTGAAAAAATGTCTTCTCCGGAAGTCAAAATTCACATCATCCATGCGGCAACGGGTACGGTGACGGAATCCGACATCTCCCTTGCGGCGGTTTCCAACGCCATCATCCTCGGTTTCAATGTCCGTCCCGGAGCCAAGGTCCATGACATGGCCAGGGAAGAAAACGTGGATATGCGTTTCTATGACATTATCTACAATGCCCTGAAGGATATTCAGGATGCCATGGTGGGTATGATGGCTTCCACCTTTGAGGAAAAGGTTCTGGGCCGTGCGGAAGTCCGCCAGACCTTCTTCATTCCCAAAATCGGTACCATTGCGGGATGTTTCATCACCGATGGCACGGTTTTCAGAAACCAGAAGGTCCGCCTTCTCAGGGACGGTGTCATTATGTATGACGGAAAGATGTCCTCCCTCAAGCGTTTCAAGGATGATGCCAAAGAGGTGGCCAAAGGCTATGAGTGCGGTATCGGCATAGAAAATTACAACGACCTCAAAACGGGTGATATCATTGAATCCTACGAAATCATTGAAATCAAGCCCAGCCTGAAGGAATAAGGACGGCAGAGAAAGATTCCGCCGTTCAGAGACAAAAAAGCGAAGCCGCCCGGTGAGCGTATTCACCACCGGGCGGCTTTATTTACTATCTTAAGGTCTGCACAGAGACCAGGCCCACGCCCAAAGGAGTTTTACCATGAAAGGCTCTCCCAGATCCGACCGGATCCGAGGCCGAATCCGTGAGGTTATTGCCAGTCATCTCACCCGGAACATACAGGATCCGCGTCTGCACCTTGTTACGGTAACCGGCGTGGAACTCAGCCGGGATATGCGCATTGCCACGGTTTTTTTTACCACAGCCAGCGGTCCCGATGCCCAGGCCGATGCCCTGAAGGGCTTTGAAAGTGCCAAGGGATTTTTGAAACGCAATGCAGCAAAGGATCTCGGTCTCCGGTATATGCCGGACCTGCGTTTCCGACATGACGACTCCTTTGACTATGGTGCCCGCATGGAAAAAATGCTCAAAGAAGTTCTCACGGATGACCAGAGAGAGGACGACCATGGAGAAAGCGACGATGCCCCGGAACCTTCTTGAAAAAAGCAGCCGTATCCTGCTGGTATCCCATGTCCAGCCCGACGGGGATGCCATCGGCTCCCTTCTGGGACTGGGGCTCAGCCTTCGGGCAAAGGGAAAAAGCATTGTCATGTACAATGAAGATCCGGTTCCCGCATCCTTTGCCTTTCTTCCCGGTGCAGATCTCATTGTGCAGGATGCAGGGGATATCAGCCGCTTTGATACCCTGATCGTTCTGGACTCCGGTGATGCGGAGCGCATGGGCAACAAGGCAGCGGAGCTGAAAAAAATCCCCGCCATCCTCAACATCGACCACCACCCCAGCAACACAGAATTTGGCACACACAATCTCATTGATACGGATGCCGCCTCCACCACGGTGATGATATGGCGTCTTTTAAAGGAGATGCAGTGGACCATTCCCGGGGATGCCGCATGGGGAATTTATACGGGGATATTTACGGACACGGGCGGATTTCGCTTTGGGAACACCAATACGGAAGCCCTGAGCATTGCTGCGGAAATGACAGCCTGTGGCGTGCATCCGGAAACCGTTGGCACGAATATTCTCGGCAGCTATTCCTTCTCCTATATCCGCCTTCTTCAGAAAGCACTGGCTTCCATCCGGCTCTGCGCCGACGGAAAACTTGCCACCATGACCCTCACACGCGCCATGTTTGAGGAAACCGGAGCCAGCGAAGAGGAAGCCAGCGGCCTTGTCAACTATGCCCGCTACATTGCAGGCGTGAAAATGGCTGTCCTGATACGGGAAAAAGAAGAGGAGGCCGTCCTTCCCTGGAAGGTCAGCATGAGGGCCGACAAAGACATTGATGCCTCTGCCATTGCCGTGGCCCACGGCGGTGGCGGGCACAGGGCAGCGGCTGGTTTTTCCACGGCCCTGTCCCCGGATGCCATTCTGAATATGCTGGAAAATCAAATTCAATCTCAAAGGCTATAAAAACAAAACCTTATGCACAAAGACAGCATCCTCCTCATTGATAAACCTCCCGGCCTCAGCTCCGCAGCCGTGGTGGCCCGGGTAAAAAAATATTCCGGCATAAAAAAAGTGGGCCACGCCGGTACCCTTGATCCCTTTGCCACAGGCCTTCTCGTGGTCTGTCTTGGCAAGGCCACCCGGATTTCCC
Organism: Desulfobotulus alkaliphilus; assembly: GCF_007830435.1. Classification (GTDB taxonomy): domain Bacteria; phylum Desulfobacterota; class Desulfobacteria; order Desulfobacterales; family ASO4-4; genus Desulfobotulus; species Desulfobotulus alkaliphilus. The sequence goes on from NZ_VLLC01000032.1 coordinate 27,181, forward strand.
GTTACTTTCTGGGTGGAAACAAATCCTATGAGGCCACCCTGCGCCTCGGAACGGCAACGGAAACCCAGGATCCCGAAGGCGCCATCACAGCCACCCTCCCCGTACCGGAGGTGGATGAAAAAAAGCTCCTGAAGGTATGTGAAAAATTTTCCGGCCCCATACTGCAGAGCCCGCCCGTATATTCTGCCCTAAAACACAATGGGGTTCCCCTTTACCGCCTTGCCCGTCAGGGTAAAGCCGTACAGAAGCCCCCAAGACAGGTGGTCATTCACCGTTTGCAGCCTGAAAGCATCCAGCTGCCGGACATCCGGTTCAGCGTCCACTGTTCCTCGGGCACCTATATCCGTACCCTTGCCCTTGATATGGCCGAAGCGCTGGGCAGCACCGGTCACCTTGTCGCTTTAAAACGAACGGAAACCTGCGGCTTCAGCCTTGCGCAGGCAGCTTCCCTTGATGATACCCTGAACAGCCTGCAGACGTCACAGCCCATGCCTTCCCTGATTCCCATGGCCGAAGCCCTTGGCTTTCTGCCTGAAATCCGTGTGAATAATACTTTGACGGAAAAGATCTTTCATGGCAAAGTGCTTGACACAGAGGAGATCAGCGCTCCTGTTCCGGGTCCCATACGGGTGCTGACGGAAGATGGCAGACTTGCCGCTGTGATTCGAAGGGATGAAAGCAGACAGGGCCTTTTTTCTTATGATGCCGTACTGCTGCCCCGCACTGCCCCAGGGGGGCAGCTTTAAATAAAGCAAGCCCGGACAGACATGCCGTCTCAAAACAGCCTGCTGTCCTTTATTAGAATATCCCCATGCATACTGTTTAAGCGCTGGTGCTTACGGTCTGAATGGAATATCGGATCGAAAACGCATAGGGATGAAGACATGATTATTCCAAACAAGGAGAAACACCGTGGTATTTACCAATGAGCAGAAAAAAGAAATTATTGAAAAATTCAAAACCCATGAATCCGACACCGGTTCTCCGGAAGTCCAGATTGCCCTGCAGACCCACCGCATTTCCTACCTGACCGAGCATCTGAAGATTCATAAAAAAGACCATGCCTCCCGCAGGGGGCTCCTGATTCTTGTGGGCCAGCGCAGACGCCTGCTGAACTACCTGAAAAAAAAGGAAATGCAGCGTTACAGAGACATCATCGCAGCCCTCGGACTGCGGCGCTGATTTCAAGGGGGAAAAAGGGTTTTTCCTTTTTCCCCGGTTTTATCCACAGGGCCTGTTTCCTTCTGTCTGGAATAGGCCCTGCCCCATTCCAACGCCCATGCCCATACGAGGGACTTCCGCAAAAACACCTTTACGACTCTGCAAACATATGAAAATCCGAGTCGTCAAGATGTTTCTGCGTAAGTCCGTTCCAGCGTATTTCCGGCACACGGGCCTTCGTAAGCAAGGAGTTTTTATATGCAATCCACCTTTTCTGCAGACATCGACGGAAAAACCATATCCATCAGTACCGGGAAAATTGCCAAGCAGGCATCCGGTACAGCCATTGTTCAGTGCGGCGAAACCGTTGTCATGGTTACGGCGGTTTCATCCAGCGAAGAACGGGACATCGACTTTCTTCCCCTCACCGTTGAGTATCAGGAAAAAATCTATGCGGCTGGCCGCATTCCGGGGAATTATTTCCGCAGAGAGATGGGCAGGCCCAGTGAAAAGGAAATTCTCACCTGCCGTCTGATCGACCGCCCCATCCGCCCCCTCTTTCCCAAGGGCTACAGCAGTGAAATCCAGATCATTGCCACTGTCCTTTCCATGGACAAGGAAAACGATCCGGATATCCTTGCCATCATCGGCACCTCTGCGGCACTGACCATTTCCGATATTCCCTTTGAAGGCCCCATTGCCGGCATCCGTGTGGCAAGAATCAACAACAGATTTGTCTTCAACCCCACCCTCTCGGACCTTAAAACCCCCGGCTGTGATATGAACATCGTGCTGGCAGGCTCCAGAACGGGTATCGTCATGGTGGAGGGCGGAACCGACTTTGTCAGTGAAGCCGATGTACTGGATGCCATCTTTTCCGGACACGAGGCCATGCAGCCCCTGATCCGGATTCAGGAACAGCTGCAGGAAGCTGCGGGCAAAGCCAAGCGCAGCTTCACGCCTCCTGTTGTGGATGAAGAACTGGCTGCCAGAATATACGAACTGGCTGCCGCCCCTCTGGCTGAAGCCCTGAAGGTCGATGATAAAATGGTCCGCAAGGCCAATGCCAGTGCCGTCAAAAAACAGCTTCTGGAAAGCCTCGGTGAAGAAGGTGCAGAGCGTAAAAATGAGGTGATGTCCCTTTTTGACAGCCTCATGAAAAAGGTCAGCCGGAAAATTGTCCTTGAGGAAGGCACCCGTGTGGATGGCAGGGCCTTTGATGAAGTCCGGCCCATCCGTTGTGAGGTCGGCACCCTCCCCCGCCCCCATGGTTCCGCCCTCTTTACCCGTGGTGAAACCCAGGTGCTGGGTGTTCTTACCCTGGGTTCCGGAAGGGATGAGCAGCGCATCGAGACCCTTTCCGGCGACGAATCCAAACCCTTCATGCTGCACTACAACTTCCCCCCCTACTGCGTGGGCGAGGTCAAGCGCGTGGGTTCTCCCAGCAGAAGGGAATTCGGACACGGTGCCCTTGCCACCCGTGCCATTGAACCCATTCTTCCCAATACGGAAGATTTTGAGTACACCATCCGCCTTGTCTCCGAGGTTACCGAATCCAATGGTTCCTCTTCCATGGGTACCGTATGCGCCGGCACCCTTGCCCTCATGGATGGGGGTGTTCCCATCAAGGCCCCCGTTTCCGGTATTGCCATGGGCCTTGTGAAGGAAGGCGATCAGGTGGTGGTTCTTTCTGATATTCTCGGTGACGAAGATCACACCGGAGACATGGACTTCAAGGTGGCCGGTGGTGAAGCCGGGATCACCTCCATCCAGATGGACATCAAGATCACGGAACTTTCCAGGGACATCATGGAAAAAGCCCTTGCACAGGCCAAAGAAGGACGCCAGCATATCCTCAAGGAAATGCTGGCTGCCATTCCCCAGACCCGTGATGCCCTCTCTCCCTATGCTCCCAAGGTCTTTACCATCAAGATCAATCCTGATAAAATCCGCGATCTCATCGGTCCCGGAGGCAAAATGATCCGGGCCATTCAGGCGGATACCCATTGTGACCTGAATGTGGATGACTCGGGAACCGTGAAAATTTCCGCAGCCAATCTGGAAGATGCAGAAGCCGCAAAAAAACTGGTGCTTGAAATCTGCATGGAGCCGGAAGTGGGTGAAATTTACACAGGCAAAGTTGTCCGGACAACGGATTTCGGTGCCTTTGTCCAGTTAAAGCCCGGAACCGATGGCCTGGTACACATCTCTGAGCTGGCCCACCACCGTGTCAAAAAAGTCACGGATGTGGTCAATGAAGGAGAAGATCTTCAGGTCAAGGTTCTTGAAATATCGAGAGACGGCAAAATCCGTCTCAGCCACAAGGCCCTTCTGGAACCTCCCGCAGGCGCACCGGCCGATTCCGGCAACGGAAACAGCGAGCGCCCCCGCAGGGATGATTCCAACAGCAGCAGACCCCCTCGGAGATAACAATATTTTTATATGGACCCGATGACCCGAAAAACCACACTGGCCAACGGTGTCCGGATTCTGACCCATCAGGTGCCCCATGTGCGCTCCGTCGCCATGGGGATCTGGGTAGATGTGGGTGCCAGGGATGAATCCGAAGAGGAAGCGGGCTATTCCCACTTCCTGGAACACATGATGTTCAAAGGAACAAAAAGACGCTCTGCCTATGAGCTGGCCAAGGCCTTTGATGCCATTGGCGGACAGTCCAATGCCTTTACCACAATGGAAACCACCTGCTACCATGCCCGTGTCATGGATACCCACCTGCCCACCATGGTGGATATTCTCTCGGACATGTTCCTCAATTCCTGTCTGGATCCCGAAGAAATCGAGAACGAGCGACCGGTGATTCTGCAGGAAATCGGTATGCTCGAAGACTGTCCTGAAGAGTTTGCCCATCATCTTCTGGAAAAGTACGCCTGGGGAGAGCACCCCCTTGGCCGCTCCATTCTGGGAACACCTAAAAATATCCTCAGCCTCTCATCGGAAAACCTGTCCCTTTTTTTCCGCAAGCACTACTGCCCCTCCAGGGTAATCATCTCCCTTGCGGGCAATCTGGAACATAATCAGGTACTGGACCTTCTTGCTCCGGCCTTTGAACAGCTTCTTCCAAGCCCCGGAAGAGCCATGCGCCATACTCCGGTTATGCAAAGGGGGGTCCGGACCACTGTCCGCCCCATTGAGCAGGTCCACCTCTGCCTCGGAGCTCCGGGGCTTTCCATCACCCACGAGGACCGCTTTGCCGCCTCTCTGCTGACAACCATCCTCGGGGGCAACATGAGTTCAAGGCTTTTCCAGGAAATAAGGGAAAAAAGGGGGCTGGCCTATTCGGTCTACGCTTTTTCCGCAGGCCATATGGATACGGGCATGATGGGAATCTATGCAGGCGTCGCTCCAAGCACGGTGGAAACTTCTGCGGAACTGATCCACAGGGAACTGAGGGAACTCTGCGCAGAACCCGTTACCCAGGAAGAACTGGAAGGGGCACGGGCCTACACCAAGGGAAATATCCTGCTGTCCATGGAAAATACGGAAAACCTCATGGTCAAACTGGCCCAGAATGAAATCCATTTCGGCCGCTATGTCCCTGTGGAAGAGACCCTTGCCAAGGTCGATGAAGTCAGTCGGGAAAGTATTCTGACCTTAGCCTGTGACGCCTTTTCAGAAAACAACTTTCTGGTTTCCGTACTCGGCCCCTCGGACAATACGGCTGCTCTGGGAGAAAAATTCGGCATCTCTGAGAAAAAAGAAGCCGCAGGAGAAAAAAAGCAATGAGAATTCCCCTGCTCCGCATGCCAAATGGAGAAGGCCTGCCTTTGCCTGCCTACATGACGGAACTTGCTGCTGGCATGGATATCCCTGCGGCTAAAGCCTGCGTCCTTCACCCCGGGGATATCGCCCTTGTCAGCACAGGGTTTGCCATGGCCCTGCCAGAGGGCTTTGAGGCCCAGATCCGCCCGAGGAGCGGACTTGCCATCCGCCACGGCATCACCGTTGTGAACGCACCCGGCACCATTGATGCGGATTACAGGGGAGAAATCAGAATCGGCCTTATCAATCTTGGCAAAAAAAGCGTGGAGATCAAGAGGGGCGACCGCATTGCCCAGATGGTAATTGCGCCGGTCTGCAGAATTTCATGGCAGGAAACCGGAAGCCTTGAAGATACAGACAGGGGAGACGGGGGCTTCGGCCATACCGGTTCCGGTGTAATGCCATGAAAGATGGCTTTGCCCTGCCCTCTTGCCCCTCCCTTTCCCTTACGGTGCTGGCCAGCGGCAGCAGGGGTAACTGCATCTACATTGAGAGTGAAGAGACCGCCATACTGGTGGATGCGGGGTTTTCATGCAAAGAACTCCTGCGGCGCATGGACATGAAAGGTCTTTTGCCGGAAAAGCTCTCCGCCCTTGTCCTTTCCCATGAACACAGTGACCACGTAACGGGCGCGGGTGTGCTGTCCCGCAAGCTTCACCTCCCCGTATATGGTACCTCCGGCACCCTGGATGCGGCAAAAAACAAAACCGGCGTTCTCCACCGCCGAAAAGACATCACCTGTGGCGTTCCCTTTGCCGTGGGCGATCTTCTCATCCATCCCTTTTCCATTTCCCATGATGCATCCGATCCTGCGGGCTTCACCGTCAGCTCAGGCGGGCTTAAGATTGGCATTGCAACGGATCTGGGGATTGCCACAACTCTTGTTAAAAATCACCTCAAGGGGTGTCACGCGCTGGTTCTGGAAGCCAATCACTGTCCTGTCATGCTTGAAAACGGCCCCTATCCATGGAGCCTCAAACAAAGGGTTAAGGGGCGGACAGGTCATCTTTCCAATGGGGATGCCAGGGATCTCCTCGGAGAAATTATCCATCCGGCGCTGTCCTCCGTTGTCATTGCCCATATCAGTGAAAAAAACAACACCCCTGAAAAAGCAGGTGCCGTGGTAGCGGAAGCCCTGAAAAACAGCAGGGCCAAACTTGTCACGGCCTGCCAGCAGCGTCCTGCGGACCCGATCCGTCTGACATCCTCCAAAGACAGCTGGCCCTGCTCTGACAATACAGAAAACTTTCAGCCGGATAAGCTGCACTATTCTTTTGCCGACTAAAAAACGTCCTTTTTTAAGCATCATACCTGTCGGACAGATGCATGGGGCAGAGCCCATACACACGGGCCCAAACGCAAGAAACCGGCCAGGAAGCCGGTTTCTTCAATAAAATATGTGCTCCCCCCGGAGACTGTATCATTTGGGTTTCTTAAAGCGGTACTCCATTTTCATATCCTTGGTATTGGGTGTTACACCAAAAAGCGTCCAACCCCGCTCCTGATAATGGCGGATCGATTCTGTATGACGCATGGCGTTCAGCCCATCCATAAGAACTTTTTTATACTCAAGATTTACATTTAACATAATACACCTCCAGATTCAGAAAGCGTTACAGGCCCGGATCTTCTACAGAAACCACCGGAACCCGATCATGCAGGGCCTGCAAAAGGCCTGCACCTAAGGTGTTTTTTTTCTACCATCCATAATGGCCACAAAAGCTACAGGCTCATCCTGAAAAACAGGTGTAAAAACGCCACTACCCAGAAAAACCATAGAATAAACCAAAGGACCTTGAAGTACGGAAAAAATCACCGAACCCCAGGATATGGGGGGGACACATAAACTATAATCTATCATTTTCATGTTCCAGTCAAGTCTTTTTTTATACAATCCCCCCCTGTTCCCCATGCACAGAAAGGCTCCCCCCTGCTAAAAAACAGGCAGCAGCCCTGCGCCATAAGGATATATTTTAAAAGATTCCATACAAGCCTGTTTACAAAAAAGCTTTAATCCTATAAGGAAGCAATTTAAATTGCGATGTGAATAATATGGAAATCCATAACGGTCCGGAAAAGACCGATGACACAAAGGGGTTATCATGGCAAAAAAACCAGTAAAGAAAAAAACCACGACAAGCCCGGCAAGCGAAGACAGTGCAAAGAAAAAAACCAGTACGGCTAAAAAAACCAGCGCTGCGAAAAAAAACACTGCGGCTACCAAAGCCACAACAACAGCAAAATCCAGCACAGCCAAAAGCAGTGCATCTTCTGAAAAAAAGCCTGTTCTTTTCAGAAAGTTTAATGACTGGAAACCTGCAGCCCCCTTCCAGCCGGTATCCGCTGCAAAAAAGGTTCCCTCCTCTCCTCCTTTTTTCAGCACTTCCGATCCCGAAGAAGCAAAACGCATTTCTGCCCTTCTTGTGAAGCCCTTCTCTGCACAGGACTTTATCCTCTCCCCTGAAAAGAAAGCCGAGCAGGAAGCCCGGTTCAAAGCCAAGGAAGAAGCAAGGATCAAGGCCGAAGAGGAAGCAAAGAAAAAAGCCGAGGAAGAGGCAAGAATCAAGGCCGAAGAGGAAGCAAAGAAAAAAGCTGAAGAAGAGGCAAGAATTAAGGC
>NZ_VLLC01000033.1 GCF_007830435.1 Desulfobotulus alkaliphilus
GGGTGACTGTGTGGGAGAGTAGGACGCCGCCGGATTCTTTTAACGCCCTGTCTTTAAGGTGATTTCACCTCGAAGACAGGGCGTTTTTTATTTGGGAAAAAGTTACATTATCAAATGATAATTGTTTTTTTAAACAGGGCTGGCCCCTTGGTATTTATTTCTGTTTTCTGGCCGACAAGTGTTGCTTGGTGTTTTCTTGACGATGCTTTGACCTTAGGATAAGGTAGGCAGCATTGGGAGCTGCTTTGTTGAGGCAGAATATGATTTTACTGTAAAGGAAGATGGGAGAATCTTTTCATTACGAGGGAAATCTGGATCACAATAATAATTCTTTGGACTTGAGAAAACGTCTTTTTAAGGGTGCAGCGTTTTACATTGTCTTATGGAGTTCTCTCGGATTGCCGCCAGAAATGAGTCTGGTAATGGGGAAAGATTTTGTCAGGGGAGAATCAATGGGATTAAAAGATTGGAACACCATTTTAACGCCTGAAAAACTTAAAGAATTGTTTCCTAGGGAAAAATCGGATGCTTTTTTTGATGCCCTTTTTGGTGATGCAGAAGAAGGAGCCTACGATATTGGCCTGGCTTTCCGTGGAGAGCCCCGTGAAAATCTTCTCGACTTTGCCTTTGTTCTGGAACAGAGGCCGGGAAAGTGTCTGGTTTGCAGTTTGACCTATGGCCTGCCGGATGTTTTTATGCGCCATCCGGTTATCAATGTGAAGGGTCTGGTTGCGGAGTTGCTGGCAATTATGGGGGATGATGTGGATTGCCAGAAGTGGGAAATCGGCCCGACCCGTGAAGTGAGTCGGGATTGTCATGAGATACCTCTGCGCCTGGAACTTAAATCCCTGTAATCTGTTTTTAATATCTGTGCGCCTGTGTGCGTTAAACCCGTATTTAAAGAGCCCGTTGTAATTTTAAAAAGCCACAGATTTTTGTGGCTTTTTTTTATGAATAGAATGCTTGACAGGAATAAATTATTCGTGCATTAATTTGGAACACTGTTTCGGTCGGTTGGCCGGTCGATAGGAGGAAAATATGGCTTCGGTAGATAAGCCCCGTGGACTGGCCCGGGAGAATATTCTTGATTCAGCGACCCGCCTTTTTCTGGATAAAGGCATAGACAAGGCATCTTTATCGGACATTGCAGCTGCGGCTGGAGTGAGTAAAGGAACCTTGCATTATCATTTTGCATCGAAGAATGATCTGATCTTTCACATCACAGAAACGCATATGAAAGCCATAACGGATGAACTTCTGAGTCTTTTGAACCGTATGAAAAAATGTCCTGATCGTCTGTTCTCTGTTCTCATGAGTTCATTGCTGGAGGCAAAGGGCAGGGGGCGGCTTCACCTGCACCTTGTCCGGGAGGCTGTTGCGGGTAATCCTGAGCTTCGGAGCAAAATTGCCGGAAGCTATAAAGGATGGGAAGGTTTACTCCAGGATTCCCTGTGCCAGCTGTTTCCAGGGCACAGGGCGCCTGCTTTTGCAGCGCAGCTGATCATTGCCATTATAGATGGCTTCATTATTCAGGACCTTGTCCGCAAAGAGGAGGTGGATTTTACCCCTCTGGTTGAGGCTTTGATGGCATTGAATGCCTTTTTTTCAGATAAACAGGATGGGGTAAGTTGATGGTTTAAGAAGTAACAAGTGGTTTTTGTGTTTGCTGATCTGTCTTAAGGGCTGTTTCCACAGGATTGAAAGATTTAAATATTTTGACTGTTATTTCCATGGATCAGTCTTTTAAAACGTCATGATAAAGGAGCCTGCGATGAAAAAAGTGTATGAACCTTTAAAGCCGGGCCGGAAATGGTTCAAGGAACTGGTGGCCCATGTGGTCTTTTTTGTACTGGGCAGGGCATTTCAGTCCGCAGCAAAGCTGGATGCGGGCATCCGCAGGGAGGTGGCGGAATGGGAGGAGGGGTTTACCCTTGCCATGTGCATCCTGCCCAAGGGGCCTTCCATGCTGCTTAAGAAGGTGGACGGGCGCATCCGCTATGCGGGATGGGCAAAGGAAGATGCCGATCTCATCATCCGCTTTAAAAATATTGAAAGTGCCTTTCTCGTTCTGACCCCGCAGATGGGGTCTGCCCGGGCCTTTGCGGAAAATCGCCTCAGTCTTGTGGGGGATGTGGCAAGGTCCATGTCCTTTGTGCGCTGTCTCGACCGTCTGCTGGCCTATCTTTACCCCGCCTTTATCTGCCGCCCTCTGGTCAAACGTATGCCTCCTGTGCTGCGGCCCATAAGGCGGAGACTTTATATCTATACCTTAGGCATTCCCTTTGGCCTCTAGCATTTTTGATTCTTTCCATATTTTTAAGGAGTCCTCCCATGCTGCCTTCCTATTTTGAATTTTATAATCCCGTAAAAATCGTTTCCGGCCACAAGGCCCTGGATAATCTTCCCTATGAACTTTCCCAGATGGGTGTTGCCCGCCCCCTCATTGTCACAGATAAAGGGGTTGTGGGTGCAGGCCTCATTCAGATTGTACAGGAAGCCTTTGGCAGTTCCGGCATGACCATCGGTGCCATCTATGATGATGTGCCTCCGGATTCCTCCGTGGATGTAGTGAATGCCATTGCCGACGTCTATCGTGCCAACGGATGCGATGGTCTTGTGGCCGTGGGCGGGGGCTCTCCCATTGATACCGCCAAGGGCGTGAATATTGTGGTCTCCCACGACAAGGGAGAGCTGAAGGATTACATGGGTGCAGACCGCCTCACCGGGCCCTTAAAGCCCCTTGTGGTAGTACCCACCACGGCAGGGACAGGCTCGGAAGTGACCCTGGTGGCGGTCATTGCGGATACCCGAAAAAATGTGAAGATGGCTTTTGTTTCCCGCCATCTTCTGCCCGACCTTGCCCTCATCGACCCCCGCATGACCCTCACCATGCCCGCAAAAATCACGGCGGCCACGGGTATGGACGCCTTGAGCCATGCCATGGAAGCCTACACCTGTCTGCAGAAAAACCCCTTAAGCGACGCCCATGCCACGGCGGCCATCTCCCTCATCAGCCGCTATCTGCCCCTTGCCGTGGAAGACCGCAAAAACGCCACCGCACGTTTGGCCCTGGCCAATGCTTCCTGTATGGCAGGTGCGGCCTTTTCCAATTCCATGGTGGGCATGGTCCATGCCCTGGGGCACGCAACGGGTGCGGTCTGCCATATTCCCCATGGCGTTGCCATGGGTATCTTTCTGCCCCACGGACTGGCCTATAATCTTCCCGAAAGGGCAGAGATTATCGGCGAGCTGCTTCTGCCTCTAAGAGGTGCGGAGATCTATGCGGCCACCCCGCCCAAATCCAGACCGGAACGTCTTCTTGAGTCCCTCAGCAGCCTGCAAAAGGCTTTGGAAAGCAAGGCGGGACTGCCCATGCGATTAAAGGACGCCGGAGCCCGTGAAGATCAGCTGGGGGAAATTGCATTGAAGGCCATCAATGACGGTGCCTTGATGATGAATCCCAGGGAAATGGATATTGAAGACGCCAAGGCAGTTTTGAAGAATGCCTTCTGATGGCCAAGAAAGCTCTGTTTCACCGGATTTATTCGTGTTGTAACGTCAAAATTGAAGGGGAAAGTGAAGGATATGAAGGAAATTTCGGGAACATCCAACCGGGTGCTGGAGGTGGATCTCACCACCCGCAGCTTTTCCGTCTATACGGTTTCAAAGGAAGAACGCAGGCAATGGCTGGGAGCCAAGGGTTTAGGGCTGAAGCTGGTGTATGACCGCATGCCCCTCAATGCCGATCCTTTTGGGCCGGAGAATATCATTGCCCTCATGCCCGGTGTTCTCATGGGGACGGGAGCACCCTGTTCGGGAAGGTTCCATGCCGTGACCCGTTCCCCCCTGACGGGCATCATGACCAGCTCCTCCTGTGGCGGGCCCTTTGGCATGCAGCTTAAAACCGCAGGCTGGGACGGACTGATTCTTAAAGGGGCTTCCCCGACTCCCGTCATTCTCCGGCTGGACGAGGAAGGGGTGGTTTTTGAGGACGGCCAGTCTTTCTGGGGTCTGGATACCCAGGAAAGCCAGAAGGTCCTTGCCAAGGGCAAGGAGGCGGCACTGGTCATCGGGCCTGCAGGGGAAAACCTTGTGGCCTTTGCCAATGTGGCTTCGGGGCATCGTTTTCTGGGCAGGGGCGGCATGGGAGCTGTTTTGGGTGCCAAAAAGGTCAAGGCCATTGTGGCCAAAGGCGGGGCGTATAAAATGATCCCCAAAAATGCCAAGGCCTTTGAAAGGGCGAAAAAGCGGGGCAACGCCTATATCCAGCGCAATGAGACCAGCTCCGTGGGGCTTCGTAATTACGGCACCAACATGAATCTCAATCCCAACAACGAAGCCAACATTCTGCCAGTGGAAAATTTTCGGGCAGGCCGCCATGACAGGGCCTTTGAGATGTCCGGGGAAATGACAAAGGATCTGCACGATACCCGTTTTCATACCTGCAAGCCCTGCACCATCCTCTGTGGCCATTCGGGCACCTATGGTGGAAAACGGATGCCTGTGCCCGAATTTGAAACCACCGTCCTTCTCGGTACCAATCTCGGCATTTTTGATCGCGAAATGAATGCGGAATGGAACCGGATCTGTTCTGATCTGGGCATGGATACCATCAGCGCTGGCGGTACGCTTGCCTGGGTAATGGAGGCTTCGGAAAGGGGTCTTGTGGATAGCCCTCTGCGTTTTGGCTCTCCTGAAGGAGTGAGTGAGGCCCTGATTTCCATGGCAAAAAATGAAGGTTTAGGTGCGGAAATGGCCAAAGGCTGCCGCTATCTTGCCAGTCGTTACGGCGGGGAGGATTTTGCCATGCAGGTGAAGGGCCTTGAGATGGCTGCCTACGATCCAAGGGGCAGTACGGGGCAGGGACTGGCCTATGCCGTGGCCAATCGGGGAGCCTGCCACCTTTCCGCCTATCTTGTGGCCCTTGAGGTGTATTTTGGTCTTCTTGACCGCCACTCCACCCAGGCCAAAGCGGAGTTTGTCATTTTCTTTGAAAACCTCACCTGTGTCATTAATGCCCTGCAAAGCTGTCAGTTTACCATGTTTGCCTATACCCTGGAACCGCCCCTTTCCAAATATACCCCGGATTTCATGCTGGCCATCCTCATGCGCTTTGTGCCCAAACTCGCCATCGCCCTCATGGATTTCAGTGCCTATACCCATCTCTGGACTTCCATTACAGGAGAAAAACTCTCTTCCTCCGATATTTTAAAGTCCGGGGAGCGCATCCATGTTTTGGAACGCTACATGAATACCCGCATGGGTATCTCCCGCAAGGACGATACCCTGCCAGACCGTCTCCTCAAGGAAAGCCGCAGGGGGGATAAAAAAGAGCGCACCGTGCCCTTAAAGAAGATGCTGGACCGTTACTATGCCTTAAGGGGATATGATGGCAGCGGTATTCCAAAGGCAGGGCTTCTGGATCGGCTGGGAATCGGGATTCGTCCGTAATTCAGGGCACTGTTCGGATTATTTTTCTTCCGCCATGCTGAAGGTATCATGCAGAAGCTCCGAAAGCTTTGGATTGCCTTCTTCTATCTCTCGGATGGTTTCCGGCTCAAGCAGGGTGTCCGGATCCGGATGGGGGTAGCCTATGCCATGCTGTCTGTGGATTTTTTCCAGTGCGGCATACATGGCGTAGCAGGCAATGCTTTCAGACAGAATTTCTTCGGGAAGGGTTTCCATCTGAAAGTGTGCGGGATAATCATAGCGGGACTGGATGATTTCCGTGATGGCCGCCAGAAAAAGGCTGCCATCCATGTCCTCAAAAAGGTCCATGGGATTTTCTCCGGCTTCGGCAGGGCTGTTGCCCGATGCATGCCGGAGAAAACGGGTGGCGGCCCGGAATACGGGATCCAGCCAGATGTCTGGGAGATTGTGGGGAAGAAGGGCTTCGGCCCCCCTTGAAACAATGGTGTCCATGAAATCACTGAGCATAGGATCTCCTGATATGGGAGTTGCAGGGCCGTAAAAAACATTCACAGGGGCAGGCCTTGTGCCTGCCCTTACGGTCATAAAATTAAAAAACAAATGGATGTGACAGGCAAAGAGGGGCTTAAGGCCCCTTTTTTTATGGATGGGAGCATAGCAAAAAGTGAATGCAAATTCCAGACCGTTATTTGACAGTTTAGGGCCGATGCTTATGATTCTTTGGAAAAAGCATGCTTTGATATGGACTTTTTTCATTATAAATAAGGAGACGCCATGCGTTTTGATAAATTCACTTTGAAAAGTCAGGAACTTTTACAGGAAGCCCTGAACAGGGCAGAAAAACATACCCATCCCCAGGTGGAGCCGGGCCATCTCCTTGAAGCCATGCTTCTGGATGAATCCGGCATTGCCATGGCCATTTTCAGGAAAATCGGGGTGCCACTCCAAAAGCTCCAGCAGGAGGTGTCGGAACTTCTGAAAAAGTATCCGAAGGTCACAGGCGGTACAGCCGAAAGAACGCTGTCAAGGAATCTCCATCAGGTACTGGAAGCGGCATTTAAAGAAGCCGACGCCATGAAGGATCAGTACTTAAGTGTGGAGCATCTGCTCCTTGGCCTTAGCGTGGACAAAGAGGGTATTGCAGCTGTTTTTTCCCGTTGCGGGATTTCCAGACAGGCCATTCTGGAGACCCTTCAGGGCATAAGGGGAAACGGCAAGGTAACGGACCCCAATCCCGAAGACAAATATCAGGCGCTGGAAAAGTATGCCAGGGATTTAACGGAGCTGGCCCGGACAGGCAAGCTTGATCCCGTGATTGGCCGGGATGAGGAAATCCGGCGGGTGGTGCAGGTGCTTTCCCGGAGAACCAAAAACAATCCCGTTCTCATTGGTGAGCCGGGGGTGGGAAAAACAGCCATTGTGGAAGGCCTTGCCCGTCGCATTGTGGAAGGAGATGTGGCGGAATCCCTGAAAGACAAGCGTCTTCTGACGCTGGATATGGGATCACTCATTGCCGGAGCCAAATACCGGGGTGAGTTTGAGGACAGGCTGAAGGCCGTATTAAAGGAAGTGGAAAATGCCGAAGGCGGTATCATTCTCTTCATCGACGAGCTTCACACCCTTGTGGGGGCTGGTGCTGCCGAAGGCTCCATGGATGCATCCAACATGCTGAAACCTGCCCTGGCCCGTGGCCTTCTTCGCTGTGTGGGAGCCACCACCCTGAATGAGTACAGAAAGTACATAGAAAAGGATGCGGCTCTGGAGCGTCGTTTCCAGCCCGTTCTTGCCCAGGAGCCCAGTGTGGAGGACACGGTTTCCATTCTTCGGGGGCTGAAGGAAAAATATGAGGTGCACCATGGGGTACGCATCAAGGATTCTGCCCTTGTGGCTGCGGCCATGCTGTCGGATCGCTACATTTCCGATCGTTTTCTGCCGGATAAGGCCATTGATCTTATGGATGAGTGCGCTTCCAAGATCCGTATGGAGCTTGATTCCATGCCCGCCACCATAGATGAATTGCAGCGCCGCATGACCCAGCTTGAAATTGAGCGGGAAGCTTTGCGCAAGGAAAGTGATGCGGCTTCTGCCCAGCGGCTTGAAAAGCTGGAGGCGGAGCTTGCAGGGCTGAGGGATGAAGTGCAGGAGCAGCGGGGGCGCTGGCAGAACGAAAAGGATACCATTGCCCGTATCCGTGGAATCAAGGAAAGAATGGAGCAGCTGGGCATAGAAGAAGAGCAGGCCCAGCGCAGGGGAGATCTGGCACGTGTGGCGGAAATCCGTTATGGCCTGATGCTGGAAACGGGAAAAGAGCTGGAAGCAGCCAAAACTTCCCTTTCGGAACTGCAGGGAGAAAACCGCATGCTCCGGGAGGAGGTGGATGCCGAGGACATTGCGGAGGTGGTTTCCCGCTGGACAGGCATTCCTGTGGCCCGGATGATGGAAGGGGAAAGGGAAAAGCTTTTACGCATGGAGGAGGTGCTGGGGCAGCGTGTCATTGGTCAGCACGATGCCGTGGTGGCTGTGGCCAATGCCGTTCGCAGATCCCGTTCCGGTCTTCAGGATCCGGACCGGCCCATGGGCAGCTTTATCTTCATGGGACCGACGGGTGTGGGCAAGACGGAACTGGCCAAAGCTCTGGCGACCTTTCTTTTTGATACGGAGCAGGCCATGGTCCGCATTGACATGAGCGAGTTCATGGAAAAACATTCCGTGGCAAGGCTCATTGGTGCGCCTCCGGGTTATGTGGGATACGACGAGGGGGGGTATCTGACCGAAGCGGTACGGAGACGGCCCTACAGCGTGATTCTTTTTGATGAGATTGAAAAGGCCCATCCCGATGTTTTTAATCTGCTTTTACAGATGCTGGATGACGGTCGCCTTACCGACGGCCATGGCAGAACCGTTGATTTCAGAAATACCCTGATCATCATGACCTCCAATGTGGGCAGCCGGATGATTCAGGAAATGGAAAACATGGAGCGGTCTGAGGTGGAGGCGGGCATAGAAGCTGCCCTGCGGGCGACCTTCAAGCCGGAATTTCTTAACCGAATCGATGAGACCATCATTTTTGAAGCCTTAAAGCCCGATCAGATTCAGCGCATTGTATCCATTCAGATGAAACGTCTGGAGGCGCGGCTGGGTGAAAAGCAGATGCGCCTTGTGCTGGATGAAGCCGCTTCCTCACTGCTGGCGGAGAAGGGATACAGTCCTGTTTATGGTGCAAGGCCCCTGAAACGGGTGATACAGCAGCTTCTGGAAAATCCTCTGGCCTTAAGGATTCTTAAGGGAGATATTCCCGATGGCAGCGAAATCAGGGTTTCTGTGGCCAAAGGCGAAAAGGATGCCTCCCTTATCTTTGACATATTACCTGAAAGGACACAGGCATGAGTGATTTCAAGACCCTTGATCCGGAACTCAGACAGTCTCTGGAAGCCATTGTCACCTTTGTGGAAACCCTGTCCGGGGTTGCCCCGAGCCAGAAAGAACTGGCTCTGGTTCTGGGCCGTTATTTTGTGAAAAAGGAAATCTGCGACACCCTTCTTGCAGAAAGATCCTCATCTGGTGAAAACAAGCTGTAACCGCTGATTTTTCGGGCCCTGGATTTCCTTTTAAATCCCGGGCCCTTTGCATGGTCCGGTATGGATTTTTTCTATCTGTATCCGGGGGTCTATTGACATTATAAATGGATCTGCTTAATTTTTAAAAAGTTTCCGGATTGCTGAGGATGCAATTCCCGATAAATCATTGCCGTTAAAGACGGTTTTTTAAAGGAGGTCCAATGATTGAAGTAAGCCCTGCTGCCATTGAGCAGATTAATGCGTATTTTGAAGGGCGGGAAGTGATGCCCCTGCGCCTGTTTGTGCACTCCGGGGGCTGAGCCGGGCCTTCTCTGGCACTGGCTCTGGATGAGCCAAACAGC
Source organism: Desulfobotulus alkaliphilus (assembly GCF_007830435.1). Lineage (GTDB taxonomy): Bacteria > Desulfobacterota > Desulfobacteria > Desulfobacterales > ASO4-4 > Desulfobotulus > Desulfobotulus alkaliphilus. The sequence continues at coordinate 9,350 of NZ_VLLC01000033.1, forward strand.
AAGGATGAGGTTTTCACCATCGGAGGTCATACCTTTGTGGCAGAAGCGGATTTTCTTAAGCAGGCGTCACCTGTAAAGATTGATTTCACATCCATGGGATTTAAAATAGATTCAAGCATCGATTTCGGTCCCGGTGGCTGCGGTTCATGCAGCTCAGGTTCCTGCAGTACCGGCCACTGACGGATACGGTATTTATATTCAAAGGGCGGCTCAGAAGATGGTTTCTGGGCCGCCCTTTTTTGCATCCGGATTTTTTATGGTGCTGCTTTTTATTTGGTTTCAGGGATGTTTTCTGTTTTCAGCCGGATACCCTCCGGGTCCATTTCCACCTTCCCGGCTTTCAGCAGACCGCCGATGGCTTTTTTGAATTCTTTCTTGCTCATGGAAAAAAAACGATAAATCTTTTCGGGTTCCGTCTTGTCTGTGCAGGGTATAAAACCCCTTTCGGTTTCAAGGATATGGATGACCTTTTCCATGGATGTGGAAATGGAAGCATAACCGGGTTTTTTAAGGACAAGATCGATTTTACCATCGGCCTGAATTTTTGAGATATACCCGGTTTTTTCATCGCCTATGGCAAGGTTTTCAAAGGTTTCGTTTTTGTGGATCATGCCGTCATGACGGTGGTTGATGACAGCCTGAAAGCCCAGTTTTGTTATGTTATAGATTAAAAGGTGAACTTCCTGTCCGGGCTTCAGGTTTTCAATGTTTTTGTCACAGGAGCGGGAAATACGGGTGCTGCCGTACACCCGGCGGGTGACTTCGTCCAGACAGAGATGCACCACATGACGCTGTCCCGGAGCCATGGGATGGCGTTGCTGATTCAGGGGCACCAGCAGGTCCTTTTCCAGGCCCCAGTCGAAAAAAGTGCCGAAGTCCGTAACATCTTTAACGGTAAGGAAGGCGTAATCCCCCACCATGGCTTTGGGTACAAGGGTGGTGGCAATGGGCCTGTCTTCCGAATCCGTATAGACAAAAACATGTATGCGGTCTCCGGGACGCAGTCCGGCAGGGGCATATTTTGCGGGTAGCAGAACCTCTTCTTCACCGTCGCTTAAGTAAAAACCGAATTCCAGACGACGTTCAACCACAAGGTCATTCATTTCACCTGTTTTGAGCATGGATTGCCTTTTTCATGTTCTGTTCTTTTTAAAATGCATGAATTCTCACAGCCTTTCCGTGGAGCATTCTGCATGGAATGTCATTGTAGCCCAGCGGGCCGGTCAAAGCAAATGTCAGGGTGGTGAAGCTTTGTTCATATCTTGACGAAGTATGAAACACCCTTATTTTTGTATCGGTTCAGCGCAAAAGACTGCTGCTGAAACAAACAATCACCCATATGCCCATATTATTGACGGAGGTCTTCCATGAACACCCTGAAAACCGGATTTTTACTGACCCTTCTGACCCTGCTTCTGGTGGGCATGGGCAGTGCCCTTGGCGGCAGCTCCGGTGCCATGATTGCATTTATTATTGCCGCAGGCATGAATTTTTTTGCCTACTGGAACTCCGATAAAATTATTTTGAAGATGTACAATGCCGAGGAAGCGGGGCCCGACACTCCCCTTTATAAGATGGTGGAAAAGCTGGCCCATAAGGGTGGACTTCCCATGCCAAAGGTATATATCATTCCAACGGACAGCCCCAATGCCTTTGCAACGGGCAGGAATCCGGAAAATGCTGCCGTTGCCGCCACCAGAGGTATCATGGCGCTTCTTTCCCATGAAGAACTGGAGGGCGTGATGGCCCATGAACTGGCCCACGTGGCCAACCGGGATACGCTGATTGGTACCGTTGCGGCCACCTTTGCCGGAGCCATTGCCATGATCGGGAGCATGATGCAGTGGGCAGCCATTTTCGGAGGCCGTGGCGGAGATGGTGACAGGGGCAATGTGGCCGGTGGTCTGATACTGGCTTTCATTGCGCCCGTGGCAGCCAGTCTGATTCAGATGGCCGTTTCCAGATCCAGAGAGTATCTGGCCGATGCCAGAGGCGCATCCCTGTGTGGCAATCCCATGGCCCTTGCAAGGGCTTTGGACAGGCTGCAGCAGGGCAGTATCCGCAGGCCCATGGAGGAGGCCAGACCCGCTACGGCCCATATGTTCATCGTCAACCCCCTGAGCGGCTCTTCCATGGCAAGGCTTTTTTCCACCCATCCGCCCATGGAAGAGCGCATTGCAAGGCTCAAGGCCATGGCAGGCCGGTAAGGAATGGGGGGCAGCCTGGAGGAAAGAAACTTCAGCCTTCCAGCAGACCATAGGCCCGCATCTTGAGAAAGAGGGTTTTTCTGTGGATACCCAGAGCCTCAGCGGTTTTGATTTTATGCCAGTGGTTTTCTTCCAGTACCTTCAGAATATGCTGCCGTTCAAAGGCGGCAACGGCCTCTCCCAGAATGTTGCTTTCCGGAAAGGGAGGGGCCGTTTTTTGCTGCGACATGCCGGGCAGATCCGTGTGATTCAGGGTAAAAAAACGCTGGAGCGTGTTCTGCAGCTCCCTCACGTTTCCGGGCCAGTCGTGCTGAAGAAGCCTTTCCATCATGCCGGGGGGGATGGGAATCGTTTTTTTTTCCTGCATCCGGGTAAAATGATCCACCAGCAGCGGAATGTCTTCACGCCTTTCCCTTAGGGGGGGCAGGTGGATGGTGAGGATGTTGATCCGGTAGTAGAAGTCTTCCCGCATGCGTCCTTCGGCAACTTCCTTTGCAAGATCCTTGTTGGTTGCGCAGATGAGCCTGAAGTCCGAACGGTGGGCAGAGGTGCCGCCTAAGGGAAAATATTCTCCCAGCTCAAGGGCCCGAAGCAGTTTGACCTGCAGGTTTTTGCCCAGTTCTCCGATTTCATCCAGAAAAAGGGTGGCACCGTGGGCCATGGCCATGTAACCACGCCTGTCCTGATGGGCACCGCTGAAGGCTCCTTTTTTATAACCGAAAAACTCACTCTCCAGAATTCCCGGCGCAATGGCTCCGCAGTTTACCGTAACAAAGGGGCGGCTTTTTCTTCTTCCTGCTCCCTGCACAGCCTGAGCCACCAGCTCCTTTCCTGTTCCGGATTCCCCTGTGATGAGAAGGGGTTCCCCTGAAGAGGCTGCCTGAAGAATCTGCTCATAGATTTTTTGCATGGCAGCGCTTTTACCCACAATATGACCAAAACGATACCTTTCTCCCATATCCGAGCGGAGTTTTCTGTTCTCGCTGCGCAGCAGGCTGGCTTTGGTCCTGAGTTTTTCAGCCTCGCGCTGCTGTTCCGTCACATCGGTCATCATGACCTGAACCAGCTGGACAATGCCGGAAGCATCAAAAATGGGTGTGGCAACGGTATCATACCAGCGGTCATCGTCGGGGTCGTGTACCCGCCTCTTGAGGGTTTTGCCGCCAAAAACTTCCCTGCGCATGGTTTCCGTACGCAGTTCAGGCAAAGGAATGATCCGTGTGACATCCATTCCTGTGGCGTCGCAGCGGAGGCGGCGCATCAGGGGCTGATTGATGAATTCCACAATAAGATTGCGGTTGAATACGCAGAGGTAGCCTGAGAAATGATCCACCATGGCTTTCATCTGCGCTTCCTGTTTCCTGAGTTTCGCTTCGACCTCTAAAAAAGCGGTGATATCGGAAAAGGAGGCCACACTGCGGGTAGAGCCGGGAATCATGGCAACACGCACCCGCACATGGATGCGTTTGCCATCAGTGCCCACCAGACGGCAGGTATAGCTTTGGGGAGCCTCCTGGTCGTTTTTTCTCCGGGCATAATGATACCGGAGCATGCGGTCCCTGTCTTCGGGAGCCACAAAGTCTGTCCAGTGGCAGGGATGCATAGGATGGGGGCATCCCACCAGTCTGCAGAAGGTGAGGTTGGCAAGGGAAATGCTTTTATCCTCTTCGATGATCACCATGCCCGTGCCGGTGTTTTCAAAGACGCTTTTGTAGGTATCCTGGGAAATCATGGTATTGAAGGATCCGGTGGAAAGGGGTAAAGGGTACAGCTGGTTCCGGCTGAATCCTGCCCGGAAAATCAAACTGCATATGCTCAGAGGGTTCTATGGATTTAAGTATTTTTGAAATTATGATGCTGATCTGTTTTGGCCTTGCCTGGCCTGTCTCCATATGGAAATCCTGGCATTCCAGAACCAATGGTGGAAAAAGTCCGGTTTTTCTGGTGATTGTATGTCTGGGCTATGTTGCAGGGGTTCTGCATAAACTGGTCTATCATTATGATGCGGTGATATGGCTGTATTTTTTCAATGGCACTCTGGTTTTCTGTGACCTTCTTCTTTACGTCAGAAACAGCTTTATCATGCGAAAAGATGCCCTGATTCACAGGGAAATCTGTTGCCCGGATTCCTTTAAAAATCCTTCTCCATAGTGAAGAACTGCCACTTTCCCTTATTCTTTTCAGCTCTGATTTTTTTTTCCTCCATAAGCATGTGGAGGGTCAGAAGAACCCAGCCTTCTGCACTGATACGGGTGACAGCAGAGGTCTTTGGGTAGAGTTTTTTCAGAAGGCGGTAAAAGGAGATACCATGGTTTCCTGCATTCAGAATTTCCTGTGAGACTTTCCGGGTGCGTTTGCGGGAGTGGGCAAGGGCCTGATTCAGGTGCTTTTGGGGCTCTTCGATGGGAGAGCCATGGGCCGGGAAAATTTTTTTCAGGTTTTTAAGCCTGCCAAGTTTTTTCAGGCTGGTTTCGTAGGCTTTGATGCTTCCCCCCGGAGGTCCCAGCCATGGGGTGATGGTTCTCAGTACCTGATCTCCTGAAAAAAGAAAACCCGATGTCCCGTCATAAAGGCCCAGATGATCATCGGAGTGACCGGGAATGGGAAACCAGCTCAGCCGTCTGTTACCCGCCTGCAAAACCCCTGATTCAGCTATGATTTCATCGGGATTGTTTATCCAGTGCATGCCAAAGGTTTTTTCCTGAACCCATTCAATCAGTGGGAAGACAAGGCCTGTCAGTGCAGGCGGCCGGGGCTGGGGAAAGCCGGTGCTTTTCTGCCATGCTTTTCTGTAAGCCTCAGCGGAATGTATTTTTTTTGCCATGGCAGAGGTGAGCAGTATCTTTGCCCCGGTCAGGCGGCGAAGGTGGTAAAGCCCTGCAAAGTGATCTCCATGGCCGTGGGATACAAGAATTCTTGAAACCCTGCAGGATTCTCCCCTGCGATCCATGATCTGAGAGATGGTTTCAAGGGCTTTCATGACTTTTTTTATATCTGATCTGCTGCCATAGCCTGCATCCCATAAAAGTCCGTCCTGACCTGCAAAAAAGTAGAGGTTGACAGGCGGCTTCAGCAGGGGAATCGGGGAGGAGATAAGAATCCTGAACAGGTTTTTTTCAATTTCAAAAATCACTGGGAGCTCCTGTGAAAAAAAGAGCAAAAGGGCACATGTGAACTTTGGCCCATGGTTGTCCATGGGCTTTTTTTACTTGTTCAATATGGCCTGAATCATCCGGGAAAAGGTTTCCATGGGACGGGTTTCGTATTTGTCCCTGTGCAGCAGGCGGTAAAATTTTCTGGGGAAATGCAGATCCTTCACTTTGACGATAAAAAGTTTTTTCTGTAAGAGTTCCGGCTCTATGGCGTAGGGAGACATGCAGCTTAAGGTGTCGGGATTCTGCAGTACCCGTTTGACGGATTCCGTATGGTCAAATTCCAGAAAAACATTGAGGTTGACTGCCTGATCCCCAAGTCCCTGAAGAAAGGTATCCCTGGTTCCGGAGCCGGGTTCACGCAAAAGCCATCTTTTGGAAAGCAGGGAGGCGATTTTATAGGGGCCTTTTCGGGCGAAGCCGGCATCCGAGGATACAATGACCATTTCTTCCTCTCCAATGGGTGCAGACATCACGACAGTACTCTGCACTTCACCTTCCACAAACCCCATATCCAGCTTGCCGTTTTCCACGCTCTGGGTAATTTCACTGGAATTGGCAGATGTGGTGGTGATGGCCACATCCGGATAAAGATCCCTGAAATGATAAAGAATCTGAGGAAGCACATAGTCAGCAATGGTTGCGGATGCACCAATATGCATGTGTCCGCTCATGCGCTCGCCTTTAAACAGACCGATGGTATCATGGAACTGCTGCATGAGGGGACCAAGGCGCTCAGAAAGTGCCCGACCATTTTCATTAAGAACAAGACGGCGGTTCAGGCGGTCAAAAAGGGGAATACCGACTTCATTTTCAAGTTCTTTTAATGCGCTGGAAACAGCCGCCTGGGTAAGAAAATGCTGTTCGGCCACCTTGCGTACGTGGGGTGTGCGGGCCAGTGCAAGAAATAGTTCAAGTTGACGAAAAGTCATGGGATCTCCATAGGATCACTGCATACGGATTTCGTTTGGTAACGGGTATGCCTGTCAGTCAGGTGGATGGAACCCGGACGGTTTGCCTGTGATGGATCAGGCAGATTGTCGTTTTGCCATCATTTCGGTGCCTAAGCTTAAAATCGTTTTTAATATGGCAAACATTTACAGCCTGAGCAGCGGAATTCGAGGGGCTTGCAATGCTGCCTGCAAACAACCATGGATATGACAAGGGAATCAGACCACTTCAGGTACAGGGTGCTTTTTCAGACAAAAAAACAATAAGAAAAATTTGTCTCTTTGTCCAGAATTATCAATTTGTTTTTTCATTTCAGCCAGACTATATTACAAAAAGGGTGTGGATGTTCTGAAAATTCCCTCTGACACGACAGGGATTCCCTGATTTTTGGAACAAATTTTCATACCCGGCACACATCATACCTCCATCATTATGCAATACCTCCCCTTTAAGGAAACGCCGGACTAAGTCCGGTGTTTCCTTTTGTGCTTCTGCTCCTTGCCTTTGATTATGGGTACCTCAGTACAAAAAAGACAATTCTTGCAATCTCATCGGAATCATCCGTGATCCTTTCAATCAGGCTGGCAAGTTCCATCAGGTGGGTCATGGAGGCCGGGCTGGCGCTGCTTTCCAGTATTTTTCTTTTTGTACGGCGGGCGATGATCTGGGTATTATCGGTTTTGTCGAGAATCTCCTGTGCGGCAGCCATGACTTTTTTCTGATTTTTGCCATGCTTCTTCTGGAGCCAGTAGCCTGCGGCTATGGAAAGTTTTTCCAGCTCCTCCACCGTTTCCCCCGCCGCATCAGCAAGCAGAAACAGTTCCGTTTCAAGGGGATCTGCTACGGGTTCTTCCCGTACGAGAATCCACTCAAGCACCTTTTCCATATGCAGGGCGATGCGTCCATGGGCACGGATATACCTGTAACAGAGGCTTGGGGGTATGGGAAGTTTTCGGAAAAAACGGGAGGTGAGAATTCCGTCACACTCCAGTTGCTGAATCTCTTTGCGCAGGCGGAAAACATCTTCTTTAAAGGGAAGCGCCATGTCTTTTTTTCTGGAAATAATACATTCCATGGCCTGCTGAAAGGCAAAGGCGCATTCTTTGAGATGCCGGGTCAGAACCCGTGTCTGAAGAAAGGGATTTTCAATAAACAGTGTGGCTCCGGGTAAACGCATGGCTTTTTCGCTTTTCCTGGGTTTTTTGAGAGTGCAAAAGGGAAAAAAGGTGAAAAGGCATTTTTTTCCGTTTTCAGGGCATATCACCAATGACCATGGGGAATCAAGTATGCTTTGCTGGAGCAGGCAACAGGATTCACATTGACAGAGGAGTCATGTGGTGTATAAAACCCCATGATTAACTGCAAAACCATGGAAGAGATCTGGAAAAGATGGTTTTGTTTTTTTGGTGTCTGGGACGATCCGGGTGTTTGTGAAAACAGCCTGACGTTATGTCTGGATAGGCGGATGTGCGTCCGAACCGGGGGGGTGGTACGGATGGGGAGAAATAAGGATGCATGAGATCAACTGGGTGAATTTTGCCTGTCAGTTGCTGGGTGGTCTGGGGCTTTTTCTTTTTGGTATGCGGATGATGTCCGATGGTCTGCAGAAATCCGCAGGGGACTCTCTGCGCAGCATACTGGAAAAACTGACATCCAACCGGGTTATCGGTGCCTTTGTCGGTGTTGTTGTTACAGCCATGCTCCAGAGCAGTTCCGCCACCACCGTCATGGTGGTGGGTTTTGTGAATGCGGGGCTTCTCAATCTTACCCAGGCGCTCAGTGTTGTGCTGGGAGCCAATGTGGGTACAACGGTTACAGCCCAGCTCATCGCCTTTAAAATAACCAGCGTTGCACTCCCGGCCATTGGCGTGGGAGTTTTTTTACGCCTTTTTTCCAAGGTGCCCAGATTCCAGTACTGGGGAGAGGTGCTGATCGGCTTTGGTCTTTTGTTCCTTGGCCTTCAGGTCATGACCCAGAGTTTTGTTCCTGTACGTCAGAGTGATCTTTTCCGGGAAGCCTTCATTTATTTTTCCATTAACCCTCTGGCAGCCGTTCTCGCCGGAGCCTTGCTGACCATGATTGTTCAGAGCAGTTCCGCAACCATGGGCATCACCATTGCTCTGGCCAGTACAGGGCTGATAGATTTTTATGCGGCAGCGGCCTTTGTTCTGGGAGAAAATATAGGGACTACGGTAACAGCCAATATTGCTGCCATAGGCGCCAATAAAACCGCCAAAAGGGCCGCTCTGGGGCACTTTCTTTTTAATGCCATCGGCGTGATCTATATGCTTATTTTACTGACCTTTTTTACGGAGTTTGTGGACAGGATCACGCCGGGAGACGCCAACTTTGTAAATGCCGAAGGTTTCCACCCCTATGTGGCCCGGCATATTGCCAATATTCATACCCTTTTTAATCTCATCAATATTATTGTTTTTCTGCCCTTAATCGGTTTTCTGGCCCTTCTTTGTGAGAAGATTATTCCGGGCAAGGACATACCGGATGCCAATGCCACCCTGCTGGATGACAACCTGATTGACACCCCGGATATGGCCGTGCGTCAGGCACGCAAAGAAGTGCAGCGTATGAGTGGTTATGCCCTTGAAATGCTGATCATGGCGAGAAAGGCCCTGTTTGACAGGGATTTAAGGCTGATCAACCGTATCTATGAGCTTGAAGCCAGTGTGGACCGTATGGAAAAGGAGATTGGCAGTTACCTTGTCAGACTTTACCAGACGCCCATGACGGAAAGAAACTCCCTTTATATCAACAGTATGATGCATGTAATCCATGATATCGAAAAAATAGGTGATTACAGCGAGTCCATTGCCCGGTATGCCGAGAAAATGATTCAGGAGAAAATGGATTTTTCCGATGCCGCAAGGGATGAGATGGCAGACATTTTTGATGTGGCCATCCGCTTCTGTACCCATGTTTTTGAGGGATACAATACGGGAAGATTTGGTATATGGGTGGATACGGCCGATGAAAACCTCATTGACCAGATGAAAATTCAATTCAAAAACAACCATATGGACAGACTCAGTTCCGGTGTCTGCAGTGTTGCCATGGGAATTCTTTTTGTGGATATACTCAACAAGCTGGAAAAGGTAGGGGACAACGCCTTCAATATTGCCCAGATACTGGTGCAGCGGGAGCTGGAATAGAAGTAAGTAAGTTTTGAAAAACAGGATTTTGAGATATGAAGGGGCGGTATCCCGTTGAGGGGGCGCCCCTGTTTTTTTGTTTCAGGATCACTTGATGCACGGTGCATTGGCTCCGCTACGCCTTTTAGGTGGCGGCGGGGATCAGCTGCGCTGAATGGTCACCTTTTGTATGACCACAGGCTCAAGGGGTTTGTCCTGTCCGTCTACGGGGGTTTTGCCGATATTCATGACAACGTCAAGGCCTTTGGTGACCATTCCGAAAACCGAGTGTCTGTTGTTCAGGTGGGGGGTGGGGGCCAGGGTGATGAAGAACTGGCTGCCATTGGTGCCGGGACCGGCATTGGCCATGGAAAGAATGCCTGCGGCATTGTGCTTCAGATCTTTGTGGAACTCGTCCTTGAAGCGGTAACCGGGTTCTCCTGTACCTGTTCCCATGGGGCAGCCGCCCTGGATCATGAAGCCGTCAATTACCCTGTGGAAGGTAAGGCCATCGTAGAAGTTGCCCTGACGGAGGGTGCGCTGCCGCCCTTCTGCCAGATTGACAAAGTTCCATACGGTTTCAGGGACTTCCTTGACAAAAAGATCAATTTCAAAATTTCCCATGCTGGTTTCAAAGAGGGCGGAAATTCCGTTCACCTCTTCTTTGTGGTCTGATTTTTTTAACATTTTTTTCTCCTTGAAGTTTTTATGTGTCTTTTCTGTCCTCAGGCAGAATGGGGATCTTTTAGCAGCTCCGTCCCCAAGGTGGAAGCAAAAAAAGCTCCCCGTGTCCGGGGAGCTTCGGTTGCAGCCGTTCAAGTATTCAGATGAAGGGTCCTGATATCAGGGATTCATGTGGTAGGCATCCACAAGGCTGTAGATTTCATCTTTAATGATACGGTTGTAGCGTTCCAGATTGACCACAGGTTTTCTGTACATTTTGGTGCAGAGTTCCTGCTGTTTTTCATTGGTGGCCTGCTTCATGGCCAGATCCATGGCGTAGCGGGACATATCCCTTACAAAGACATCAAAGAGGGAATCCATGATGTCATCGGAAATGCCTTCCATTTTTGCCGATTCGCAGATGAGCTGGGCATAGGGCACCATGGCAAAGCATTCACCCAGAGCATAGAGGAAATCGAAATTTTTCATCTGCTCCATGAGATCCATGCCGGAACCCATGAGGAATTCCTTGAAGGCTTCAATCTGCTCCATGAAGACCACAACATTGGGCAGATGGGAAAGGGCCTTGAAGGTGGGCATGTAATCGTGGAACTGGATTTTGCCATATCCCTTGGTGGGGCCCTGATTGAAGAGGAAGTCGTCGTTCTGACCGCCATTCATGCGGGGAACTTCGGGGTATTCCTTGGGGTTGAAGATATAGTTGGGGATGAGCTTGGCAATGAGGGCCATGTTTACATGCTTGGTACCCTCAAGCTTGGGCATACCCTTGATTTCTACGGCAGCCTGCTCGAAATACATGTCCTTTTCAAAGCCCCTTGCAGCGAGGATATCCCAGAGCAGCTCCATAACCTGCTCTCCCTGAATGGCCACCTTCATCTTCATGAGGGGGTTGAACAGGAGGTAGCGGCGGTCTTCGGGGTTGGCAGCCCGCAGGTAATCCGTAGCGCGCAGGCCAAAGAGTTTCATGCCGATGATGCGGCACCAGGAGTCAAAGAAGAGCTGCTGGATGTGGGCGAACTCCGTCACATATTTTCCAAAGAGATTGCGCTTGGCTGCATGGTTCAGGGTTTCATAGAGGGAGTGCTCGCAAATACCAATGGAAGCAGAACCGATGTTGAATTTGCAGATATTAATGGTGTTCAGCATGTCATCCCATGCTTTTTTGCCACGGGAAAGGATTTCAGCTTCTGTAATCGGATAATCATGGAGGGCAAATTCAGCCACATACATCTGGTTCTGGGCGATGACATTCTGGATGCATTCGTATTTTTCATGGCTGGAATCCACCACAAAGAAAACGTACTCATCCGTATCCGCCATCTTACCAAACACCGTAACCGTACCGGCAAGGTTACCGTTTCCGATATAGTATTTGGAGCCCTGGGCCAGATAGGTACCATCGGCCTGGGGGTAGAGCTTCACTTCACTGGAGTAGATGTCCGCACCGTGGGCACGTTCGGAAAGGCCAAAGGCACACAGGGGGTTTTCCTTGAGCTTGGCTGCAGCCTTATGCTTGGCTTCCTCATTGTCTCCCAGCAGCACGGGGTCAAGGCCAAGGGTGGAAACATGAAACATGTACCAGTAGGCAGATCCATAGAAGCCCAGAATTTCTGAAAATTCAAACATGCGGTAGGTGGAGTAATACTGGTTGGGATCTTCGCCGTAACCCTTGGGCAGGAAGAGGGTTTCAAAAATTCTTTCTTTTTTTACAAATTCTGCAAAATCATAGGTGAATTCCCGGCTGTGAAAATCTTCCTTGAGCTTGGCAAGGCCTTTGTTTTCAAAGAACTCAATGGTTTTCTTCATGATTTCCGCAGAGCGTTCATCCGGATAATTGCGGTCTTTGTACTGTTTGGGATTAAAAAGAACCATGGTGCCTCCTTGTGATATGCTTTATGGTGTTGTTTGCCATTTCCCGGAGGCGATATGGCGTTCCGGGGAGACGGCTTTGTCATCGTTTTTGGATACAGCTTTTGTATGCGGTCTGTGCTGCCTTAAGGTTTTCAGTCAGCCAGTATCTGCGCCCTGTGGATTGGTGTATTGTTGACCTTTAGGAGGGCTGGCATCTGCGTGTGTGGTCTTTCAAGGTAAGGGATGAATTTTTCAGAATCCGTGTGCCAGTCATTCCCATTTATAAATCATCCCCTTTGTGATAGCACTCGCATCAGGTTCCCGCAATGGGCTTTCGCATAGTTTTTTTTAAAAAAAAAGAATATTTAAAGAATGGAGAAAAAAAGGCCCTTGTCGGGTGCTTTGTGGGGTTTGTCTGTCTCTTTATCTTTTGTGTGTTTGTTTATGTCGAATTGTGTGTTACATTTTTTTCCCTTTTTCTGTGGGGGCAGGGATTCCGAAGGTGGAGATGGATTCAGTTATGATGATAATGGCACCCATGCGGGGGTATACGGACAGGGTGTTCCGGGAAGTCTGGAGCAGGCATTTTTCAGGAATTGATGAGGCTGTTGCACCATTTATTTCCCTGCAGCAGGCCAAGGATCTTTCCCTTAAAATTCTGGGGGATCTGGCAAAAAAAGAGGCAGGAAGCATCCCTGTGATTCCTCAGATTCTCGGCAACCATCCTGCCGCTTTTGTTTCTCTGGCCTGTCGCCTCGAAGATATGGGTTTCAGTGAACTGAACTGGAATCTGGGCTGCCCCTTTCCCATGGTGGCAAAAAAAGCCAAGGGATCCGGCCTGCTCTGTTTTCCGGACCGGATTGATGCCTTTCTGGAAGAAGTCTGCTCGCTTTCGCCCCTCAGGGTTTCTGTCAAAATACGGCTTGGCCGCCACAGCAAAGATGAGATGGGGGCTGTGCTGTCTGTCCTGAACAGGTATCCCCTGCACCGGGTTATTCTGCATCCTAGAATTGGTGTGCAGATGTATGAGGGGAGGCCGGATTTGAAAGCCTTTCAGGATTTTTTGCATGGTGCGCGCCATCCGCTTGTGTACAATGGAGATATCTGGAGCCGGGACGATTTTTACGCCCTGTCATCCTGTTTTCCTTCGCTTGGCTCGTGGATGCTGGGAAGGGGGCTTCTGGCAGATCCTTTTTTACCGGAACGAATCCGGGGGGGCTTTGGGGAAAAAAACAAAGACGAGCTGAACCGCTTTATTCTGTTCTACAATGATCTTGAAGCGGCGTATCAGAAGAAACTTTCCGGGCCGTCCCATCTTCTGGCGCGTATGAAGGGCTGGTGGGACTGTTTTTATGGAAGCTTTGAAGGCGGAGATCTTTTGTTTAAAAAAATAAGAAAGCTTCAGAGGCTGGATCTTTTTCAAAAGGAGGTTCAGGCTTTTTTTGACTCAAGGCCTGAATGGCTGCCCTCCCGGGCTGGCGGATGGGTCGATCCTGCCCTTGGCAGTGCTGAGGGGAGGGGGGAAGGCCGCCTGTAGGGGGGGGATTTTTCTTTTGTCTGTTTGCCACCCTTAGCGAATCTGATAGACTGCCCGGACCGCAGCCTGTTTTTTGAAAGATGAATTGTTGCTTCATAATAAGGTGGTCATATGAAATTTCTTCCTTCCCAGCTCATGTATCTCCTTCAGGACCGGAGGGCCCGGCGTAATATTCGCCTCCTGTCCCGTTTTGTCTTTATCCTTCTTGGTGTAATTGCCCTTTACAGTGTGCTGTTTCATTTTTTTATGCAGATGGAGGGGCAGGACCATTCCTGGGCCACGGGCGTTTACTGGACGCTCACGGTGATGTCCACCCTTGGTTTTGGTGACATCATCTTTCATGGGGATATCGGGCGGATATTTTCCATTGTGGTTCTTATCTCCGGGATCGTTTTTCTTCTGGTCATGCTTCCCTTTACCTTTATCCAGTTTTTTTATGCGCCATGGCTGGAAGCCCAGACCCAGTCCCGTGCCATGCAGAAACTGCCCGATGAGATAGAAGACCATGTGATTATTGTGGGCTTTGAGCCCGTTGCCACCAGTTTTATTGAAAGGCTTGTGAAGTACGGCAGGGCCTATGTTCTTCTGCTTTCCGATGTGAATCAGGCGCTGGCCCTCAGGGATCAGGGATATAAGGCTCTGGCGGGAGACCCAGATGATCCTGAAACCTACCGCAGGCTGAAAATTGATAAGGCCTGCATGGTTCTCGCCCTGACCGATGATATGAAAAATACCAACGTGGCTTTTACCGTGCGCGAGCTTTCAAAGACCATTCCCATTGTTGTGAATGCAGAAAATGATGCGTCCGTAGATATTCTGCGGCTGGCAGGTGCCACGCAGGTTTTTCAGTTCAGAAAAATGCTGGGTGGTTTTCTTGCCCGGCGGATTCTCGGTCCGGGCCTGCAGTCTGCTGTCATTGGAAGATTTGAAAAGCTGGTGATTGTGGAAGCCCCTGCCATGCGCACCCATCTTGTGGGCAAGACCATTCTGGATTGTGGTATCCGTCAGGAAACAGGGTTAAATGTTGTTGGTCTCTGGGAGCGGGGGGTTTTTAATATGCCCAGTCCCGGGAGTCTGATTCAGTCTGAAACCGTCCTCGTTCTGGTAGGCTCCATGGAGCAGGTCATGGCCTATGAGGATTTTGTAGGAAAACAGCCTGCGTCTCCGGATGCTGTGCTGATTCTGGGGGGAGGTAGGGTTGGGCAGGCTGCGGCAGCCACCCTTGAAGCCCGGGGAATTCAATATTCCATTGTGGAAAAAAATACGAAGGTGGCTGGCAGGAAAAAAAATGTGGTGATTGGCAATGCTGCGGATCTGGAAGTTCTTGAGGAGGCGGGGATACGTAAGGCCCCTTCGGTTTTTATCACCACCCACAGCGATGATGTGAATATTTATCTGACCCTGTACTGCAGAAAGCTCCGGCCGGATATTCAGATCATCAGCCGTGCAACCCTGGACAGAAATATCGGTATTCTCCATACGGCGGGTGCTGATCTTGTAATGTCCTATGCGGCCCTTGCCAGCAACACGCTTTTTAATCTTTTAAGCCCGGGCAAGGTGCAGATGCTGACGGAGGGGCTCAATATTTTCAGGGTCTGCAGCCAGAAAAAGCTCTGGGGTAAAAGCCTTATTCAAAGTGAGATCCGCAAGGACACAGGATGCAGCGTTATCGCCATGGTTCAGGGGGATTTGATGGATATCAATCCGGATCCCATGAAAATCATAGAAAGAGGAACCGAGCTTATTCTCATGGGAACTGCCGAGGCAGAGAGTCTTTTTATGCGTCGCTATCCTGAAAAATAAGCGGAAGAAAATACTCTGAAGTATGGCAGGGCGGATCAGGAGAGGAGTCTTCCATGGTGTTGGATCAGAAAGGGTTCGGTTGGTTCGGGTTGACCTGTCTGTGTTTTGTATTGCTTCTGTTGAACGGCTGTGCTGCCAGTGGTACCGGTGTTTCTGGGGAGAAGCTTTCTCTGAATCCCGTACTGGCTTTATATCAGGGGCCTCTGGACCATCTCCATGCCGTACGGAGTGGAAAGTGTGGTATGCAGCCTACCTGTTCTTCCTATGCGGCCCAGGCCTTTGGCCGGAAATCTTTTTTTGATGCCTGGTTTTCGGTTTTTGACCGGCTTATGCGCTGTGGAAGGGATCTGGATCATCCGGGTATCCGATGGATTCCTTCGCCAGAAGGCCCGAAGGTGTTTGATCCTGTGGGCTGATCTTTTAACCTGCCAGATGTTCAATGTTTATTGAGGGAGGGTAAGGTGTTTGATTTAAAGCGAATGATCATAATTTTTATGTTTTTTGCAGTTCCGTCCCTTTCTGCGGCAGTGGAGAAACCCATTGTTACGGTGAGTATTCTTCCGCAGAAGCACTTTGTGGAAAAAATTGCAGGGGATCTTCTGGAGGTGCATGTGATGGTTGCACCGGGGGCCAGCCCTGCAACCTATGAGCCGGATCCTTCACAGATATTGCAGCTTGCCCGTTCGCAGGTATATTTTTCCATCGGCGTTCCCTTTGAAAAGGCCTGGCTGCCCCAGCTTGCCAGAACCTACCCCGGCCTTCAGGTGGTAGCAACGGATGAGGGGCTGGAGAAAAGGCCCATTGCAGGGCATCATCACCATCATGATGGCCATGGTCATGGTAAAAAACATAAGCATGACGCCGGGTTTCCCGACCCCCATGTGTGGCTGTCTCCTGAACTTGTTCTGCATCAGATTCATGTGATTCATGGGGTGCTGAAAGAAAAATTTCCTGCTTTTGCCAAGGATTTTGATGAGGGATACGGGGCCTTTGTGCAGGAAGTCCGGGATACCGACAGGGAGATCCGGAGCATTCTTGCAGGCAGGGATGGGGGAAGTTTTTTTGTTTTTCATCCCTCATGGGGCTATTTTGCCCATGATTATGGTCTGGAGCAGATTCCTGTGGAGGTCGGCGGCAGAGAGCCGACCCCGGGTGAGCTGGCCAGAATGATCCGCATGGCAAGGGATAAAAACGCTTCAGTGGTTTTTATTCAGCCGCAGTTTTCTGACAGGGCGGCGAGAATTATAGCGGAATCCGTACAGGCAAAGGTTGTTACCCTTGATCCTCTGGCGGAGAACTGGCGGGAAAATTTATTAAAGGCAGCCCGTGCCATGGAGGAGTATGTGCGTTAATTCTGCAGGCAGAAAAAATGGCTGCCATGTCCTTTTGCCTGCAGATATTTGAACATGGACATGGCATGGGCAGGTCATGTCCCTTGTCCCGGGCATCTGTGAAGGGTTTTCTGTTGCCGGGCCATGGAATGCCCTGCAGGCTTTTTCTGCTTTCGGGAGGTCTGTGTGCATTTTTTTCGGCGGGTGCAGGCGGGCTTTCGGTGCCAATCAGAAAAAATATGCATACAGGAGTGGAAAGCGGGAGCTTTTTCGGTTAAGAACCTGACG
Organism: Desulfobotulus alkaliphilus; assembly: GCF_007830435.1. GTDB lineage: Bacteria > Desulfobacterota > Desulfobacteria > Desulfobacterales > ASO4-4 > Desulfobotulus > Desulfobotulus alkaliphilus. The sequence continues at coordinate 26,300 of NZ_VLLC01000033.1, forward strand.
GGCATTTTTGTTTTCAGGTCAGGGAGGAAGTATGTGTGCCGAAGAAGAAAGGGCAGGCTGGGTTTCTGTACATGGGGGGCATTCCGGAGAGTTTTGTCACCATGCAACAGATACCCTTGAAGCTGTTCTTGAAAGATATGCGGAGCTGGGATTTTCGTGGGTTGGCATTTCCGAGCATGTGCCAGCCCCTGCCCCTGAATTTCGTTACCCGGATCAGGTAGCAGCCGGTTTGACACCGGAGTTCCTGTATGACCGGTTTGTCCGGTACGTCGCCCGTTGCCGGGAGCTGCAAAAGGCTTTGGCGCCACGCCTGAAGGTGCTGGTCGCCATGGAAAGCGAAAGTTATTCCGGCTATGAAAAATTTATGAAGGAGCTGATGCTGAGGTTCAGGCCCGATTATATTGTCGGTTCTGTTCATCATGTATCCGATATGGGTTTTGATTATTCTGCAGAACAGTACAGGGAAACGGCAGATGCCGTCGGTGGTATGGATGCCATGTATTGCAGATACTTTGATCTGCAGCTTGAAATGATTGAAACGCTCAGACCTTCTGTGGTGGGCCACTTTGATCTGATACGTATTTTTGATGAAGATTATAGGGCCCGCATGCACAAACCGGAAATTGCAAAGCGGATTACCAGAAACCTTGAGGCTGTGGCCCGTTACGATCTTATCCTCGACTTCAACCTGAGAGCTTTATATAAAGGTGGGCCGGAACCCTATGTTTCGGATCAGATTTTGCGTCAGGCTGTGGAAATGGGAATTGCGCTGGTACCCGGTGATGATTCCCATGGCGTCTCTCAGGTGGGTAATTTTATGGAAAAGGGCATTGGTCTTTTAAGGAATGCAGGAGTCAGTAGCTTCTGGCCCCTTCCGAGGTCTATTGATTTCAGTGTGTTATGATTTTGTTTGCTTTTGGTTAAAAAAGTGATTGACTTTGATGTGCGGATTCGTTTATCTTGCCTTTCGTTGCTCACGGAGCGGCGGATCGCAAAAGTCGATCTTTGAAAATCAGATAGTGAAAGATAAAGTAACATGCCCCTTTAGTATCCCGCCTTTTTAAGGTGGGGGTAGTACCAGAGATTCAACGGAGAGTTTGATCCTGGCTCAGAATGAACGCTGGCGGCGTGCTTAACACATGCAAGTCGAACGAGAAAGTTCCCTTCGGGGGATAAGTAAAGTGGCGCACGGGTGAGTAACGCGTGGATAATCTGCCCTTGAATTCGGAATAACATCGCGAAAGCGGTGCTAATACCGGATGATGTTGTATTTTCTGCGGGGAATGCAACCAAAGAAT